>NZ_JAMYPW010000001.1:0-616864 GCF_040320565.1 Mesorhizobium sp. M0664 | reverse complement strand
GAGGACAGCCAGCCGGCCAGATGTTCGAACATCGCCGCCACATCTCAGGTGGCCACCGCTTCCGCGATTACTTCATGTTCGTTCTTCGGCCCCATGCATCGATGTTGGCTAACCGTTGGCATGTGCCGAAGCAAAGTTCGCCCAGCTTCGGTGTCGACAAGCTATTCGAACGAGTATTCGAGTGCGAGTTGGGCGATCGCCGAAGTGCCGAACGGTCAATTTGGCGATCGCGGCGAGCTGAAAACGATGATCGAAGCGCTCGGCGCAAAGAACGCCGTATGGCTCGACCTCGAACCGAAATAGCCAGATCCTTGGGACTTGAACGTCCGCTCTCACCTTTCTAGCGCCAGAAGCCGTCAGTCCGCAATCGTGACCCGATCGAGACGTTCAAGGCCTTGACGCTAAGCGTCCGCCCACGGCGCAAAGGACACAAATCGGAGCGCCCGCCCCTCAAGCCGTCTTTGTCGTCACCACCTCTCGACCATCGCCTCATCGGGAACTTCTGCGGCTTGCTTACTTCGCGACTCGTGCGGAAACGGATAACCGCTCGTTCGAAAACGGGTCGATAGTGGTTTCATGGCCGGGCCGCCTCTGATCGCCACCTCGCCCCCCAACCCTCACGGCACAAATATCAAAAACACCCAGGTAAAAAATACCACGAGGTGCACCAAGCCGGTCAGGAACGTCGTCCTCTCCGTGCTGAAGCTCACATTGCAGATGAAAAGCGCCAGGACCAAAAGCACCATGTCGGTCGCCGGCAGGCCCAGGGTCAGGCCTCTTCCGGTCAGCAGGCTGGCGGCGGCTATGCCGGGTATTGTCAGGCCGATTGTCGCGCAGGCCGAGCCCATGGCGACGTTCAGGCCGCGCTGCAGCTCGTTGCTGAGCGCGGCGCGAACCGCCGAGATCGCCTCCGGCATCAGAACCAACCCGGCGATCATTGCGCCGACAATGGCGTCGGCCTGCGGCACCTGATAGGCGACGAGCGCGTCCTCGACGCTTGCAGCGACCTGCTCGGCGAGCATGACGATGCCGATCAGCCCGATCAGCAGGAGAACAGCGCCGGCGGCGACGCCTTCGTGAGCGTCGGCTCGCACCGTGGCGCCATGTGCCTGCCCGTCGATGAAATCGTCGCGGTGGCGGACAGTCTGCGCGAACAGAAAACCGGCATAAAGCAGCACCGAAAGCACGCTGACGAAGCCAAGTTGCGCCGCCGAGAACGTGCCGGGATCGGTGGTTCGCGTGTAGGTCGGCAGAATGAGCGTCATGACGCTCAGCGCGACCAGCACCGCCAGATAGGCGCTGGTCCCTTGGCGGACGATTGCCTGCTTGCGATGGCGCCAGCCGCCAAACGTCAGGCACATGCCGACGACGCCGGTGGAGGTGATCATCACCGTCGAGAACACGGATTCGCGCGCAAGCGTCGGGTTGTTGGCGCCGTGCAGCATGATGGAAACGATGATCGACACTTCGATTGCCGTCACGGCGATGGTCAGCACCAACGTGCCGTACGGCTCGCCCACCCGCCGGGCCACCGCCTCGGCGTGGTCGAGCACCACGAAAATGGTGGTGAACATGATCGCGCTCGACAGCGCGCCGATAAATATCCTGGTGCCCAGCGACCCTTCGTCGACCGACACCCCGCTGGCCCTGACCGCGACAGCCATCGCCAGCGCGGCCAACGGCATGCCGTAGGAAATCGCCGATCTTGCGAGACCACTCATTGTCACCTTCTTGCCTTCCCGCAAATCCCGTGGAAGGGCGATTTGCAACCACTGTTGCGCACCGCGACCATCCAGAGAAATCGCATATGACAGGTCATGACGCCATCGCAGCGTACCCCAGCCCTAGCCCCTCCCCACAAGGGCAGCGCAATCGCGTACGCATTCTTGCGAAGAGGACCCGCACCCTAAGACTCCCCACAAGGGGGAGGGAAAGCTGCCGCGCGCCCTTGCTTTCCCTTTGGCGCCGAAAGGCAGGCAATTTGCCGAGGTCGGCGCCACCGAAAGTCCCCCTCCCCCTTGGGGGGAGGGGTTAGGGGTGGGGGTCCTCTTCGCAAGAATCCGCCGCGATTGCGCTGCCTCCTGCCCCCGCACACCTCGAAACATCATGTCACCCGCAGGAAGCTCGCGCGCTAGCCGGGCGTGTTGGCCTTGACGACCTTCTTGCATTCGGGCGTCAGCTCGCTCATGTGACCGGCCAGGCATTTTACGACGCGGCCACCGCCCGGCAACACGCCCTTGCACAATCTCTGGTAATCTGCTTGGCAGGCCTCACGCTCGGCCGCCGTCTGCGCCAGCACCGCGGTGGCTGCCAGCTGAGTTGCCAGGAAAAGCACGCCTAACCCAATCCGCATGGAACACCCCTCAAATATGTTGCCCAAACAACGCCTCCGTCACGCGTAGGCACAAACGGAAGCCTTTTCACGCCGTCTTCTGCGTCACCAATCCCAGCTCGTCGACCATCGCCTGGCGCATCAGGAATTTCTGCGGCTTGCCGGTCACCGTCATCGGCAATTCGGTGCGGAAGCGGATGTAGCGCGGGATCTTGAAATGGGCGATCTGGCCGGCGCAGAAGGCCTTGATCTCCTGCTCCGTGGTGATCTGGCCGGGCTTCAGCACGATCCAGGCGCACAGCTCCTCGCCATATTTCGGGTCGGGAATGCCGAACACCTGCACCTCCTTGACCTTGGGGTGGCGATAGAGAAACTCCTCGACCTCGCGCGGATAGACGTTCTCGCCGCCGCGGATGACCATGTCCTTGACCCGGCCGACGATGTTGCAATAGCCCTCGGCATCGATAGTGGCGAGGTCGCCGGTGTGCATCCAGCCGTCGGCGTCGATGGCTTCGCGGGTCTTCTGCTCATCGTCCCAATAGCCCTTCATCACGGAATAACCGCGCGTGCAGAGCTCGCCCGGCGCGCCGACCGCGACGGTGGCACCTTCGGCGTCGATGGCCTTGACCTCGACATGCGGATGGACGCGGCCGACGGTCGAGACGCGCTTTTCCAGGGGATCGTCGACGCTGCTCTGGAACGACACCGGGCTGGTCTCGGTCATGCCGTAGGCGATGGTCACCTCAGCCATATGCATCAGCGACACCACCTTCTTCATCACCTCGATCGGGCATGGCGAGCCGGCCATGATGCCGGTGCGCAGGCTGGTGAGATCGAAGGAGGCGAACTCCGGATGATCAAGCAGGCCGACGAACATGGTCGGCACGCCGTAGAGCGCGGTGCAGCGTTCCGTTGCCACCGCCTTCAGGGTGGCGCCGGCATCGAAGCCCTCGCTGGGGAAAACCATGGTCGCGCCCTTGGTGACGCAGCCCATCGTGCCCATCGACATGCCGAAGCAGTGGTAGAGCGGCACCGGGATGCACAGCAGGTCGTCGACGGTGAGCCGGATCGCCGAAGTGACGAAATTGCCGTTGTTGACGATGTTGTTGTGGGTCAGGGTCGCGCCCTTGGGCGCACCTGTCGTGCCGCTGGTGAACTGGATGTTGATGGCGTCGTCCGGTTTCAGCCCCGCTGAAATCCGGTCGAGCTTGTCATGCTCGTCGCGCCCGGCCATCGCCAGGACGTCGGCGAAATTGAACATGCCCGCAGAATTCTCCTCGTCCATGCGGATGACGATCTTCAGTGCCGGCAGCTTGTTGGCGTCGAGCTTGCCCGGCGCAGCGTTGGCGATCTCCGGCGCCAGCGTTTCGATCATGCCGAGATAGTCGGAACTCTTGAATGTGGCGGCGGTGACCAGCGCCTTGCAGCCGACCTTGTTCAAGGCATATTCCAGCTCGACCAGCCGGTAGGCCGGGTTGATGTTGACCAGGACCAGGCCGATGCGGGCGGTGGCGAATTGCGTCACCAGCCATTCCCAGCGGTTCGGCGACCAGATGCCGACGCGATCGCCTTTCTCGAGGCCGAGCGCCAGGAAACCGGCGGCCAGTGCATCGACGGTCTCCGACAGTTCGTCCCAGGTAAAGCGCTTGTCCTGCTCGACGAAGACGGCGGCATCGAGCGTGCCGTATTTGCCGACCGTATCGGCAAACAGCGCCGGGATGGTCAGGTTGAGCAGCGGCACGCTGCGCTCGCCCGAGACGTGCGCCGTGCCGTCGACCGGCGCAATGAACGAGCCGCCATCGCGCTTGCCGCGCAGGCTGGTGGCATTCTTCAACTCGTCGAGATTGATCGGCATCGCCGTGTCCTCCGCAGACCAGCCGAGCCTATCAGCCCGGCGGGGTGGTGGAAATCCCGTCCATGGTGGGGCTGGGTGGGAACTCGCCTGTCAGGGCCGAAAATAAAAAACCCGCCTCGGCGGGCGGGTCTTCGGGGCCAATTGGCACCATAGTGAGATTAGTAGCATAGCTGCCGGCACAAAGCAAGAACAAAATTGCTGTACGTCAAGAAAATCGCTTCAGGTTGGCACTGCGGCCAAGCTGCCAATCTCCCTTCTTGAGGGGGAGATGGCCGGCAGGCCAGAGGGGGTCGTCTCTCTGCCGTTAGGAGAGTCGCGTCAAGACGTACCGACCCCCTCTGTCGCCTTCGGCGACATCTCCCCCTCAAGGGGGGAGATCGGCTGGTCGTCAGCCTGCGTTCACCGATGCCATCCTGCCCGCAATATCGCGCAACACGGCCTCGTCCGTCGCCGAACGCATCTTCCTCGACGCCACGAGGCAGGCCTGCGAGCGCAGGATGAGGCCGTCGGCCAGCACCTTGAGATGGTTGGCGCGCAGCGTCGCGCCTGACGTGGTGATGTCGACGACGATATCGGCCAATCCGGCCGCCGGCGCGCCTTCGGTGGCGCCAAGGCTTTCGACGATGCGGTAGACCTGGATGCCGTGCTTCTGCGAAAAGAACTGCTGGGTCAGGCGCCAGTATTTGGTGGCGATCCTGAGCCGGCGGCCGTGGCGCTGGCGGAAGTCGGCGGCGACGTCGTCGAGGTCGGCCATGGTGTCGACATCGAGCCAGATGTCGGGCACGGCGACGACGACATCGGCATTGCCGAAACCGAGGCGGGCGATGATTTCGGCGCGCGTCTCGCAATCGGCGAGGTTTTCGCGCAAAAGGTCCTCGCCGGTGATGCCGAGATCGACCGACCCCTGGCCGATTTCGCCTGATATCTCCGAGGCCGACAGGAACGCTATCTCGACGCCGTCAAGGCCGTCGATGCGGGCGCGATATTTGCGTTCATCACCGGGCAGGCTGACGGCAAGCCCGGCCTTGGCCAGCACCTCCAGCGCCTGCTCCTTGAGCCGGCCTTTCGACGGGATCGCCAGCGTGATCATGGCGCCGTCTCCCGCAGCGCCTCGATGCGGTCGAGCCAGACGGAAAAACCGACGCCGGGGATCGGCGTTTTGGCGCCGAGCAGCGTCAGCAGCCGGTCGTAGCGGCCACCACCGGCGAGCGGCCGGTCGCCATCCTGCGCCGCGATCTCGAAGACCAGGCCGGTGTAGTAATCGAGCGGCCGGCCGAAGGCGGCGTCGTAGCTGATTTCAGACGTCGGCAGGCCGAGGCTTGCGATGGCCGCGGCGCGGGCTGCGAAATTCTCCAGCGCAGCCCCCAGTGAAAGCCCGGCATCGGCTGCAAAACGTTCGAGCGCTCCGGCGGCGCTGTCGAGCGGCACGTCGATTGCCAGGAAGCTCTTCAGCGCCGCAAACGCCTCGTTCGACAGCCGCACGCTGCGCAGTTCGGCCTTCTCGATCAGGCGCCGCGCAATCTCGGACGGCGAACGCCCGGCCGTTGCCGACAGCCCGGCCTCTTCCATGCCGCCGGCGACATGCGCCGAAAGACCGTCGAGATCGCCGTCGAGGACAAGGGCGGCGACCGGGCCGGCAAGCTGGCTGTTGCGCGGTGGATTGGCGAGGTCGGCAAGTGCTGCCTCCAGCATCGGCGCCGAGCCGAAGGCACGGGCCAGCCGCATGCGCCAGCCGCGCGGCAGGCCAAGTGCTGCCAGCACCGCCTCGAAGATGGTCTGGTCGCCGAGCGTCACCGCCAGCTCCCGGCCGGGCAGCACCAGCGACAGCAGCGCATGCGCATCGGCCAGCGAACGGGCGTCGGCGGCCGCCGTGTCGCGGTCGCCGAGATCCTCGATGCCGGCCTGGAAGAACTCGTTGCCGCCCTCGCGGCGCTGGCGAAACACCTCGCCGAGATAGGAATAGCGGCGCGGCGTGCCGGCCTGGCTGGCGATGTGGTCGAGGCAGACCGGAATGGTGAATTCCGGCCGCAGGCAAAGCGTCTGCCCGGTCTCGCTTTCGGTGAGAAAGATGCGGCGCCGCAAATCCTCGCCGGCCATGTCGAGGAACGGATCGGCCGGCTGCAGCACAGCGACTTCGACCGCATGCGTATTTCGCGCGGCGAAGAGGCTGGTGATGTCGGATGCGATGGCGGGGCGCGAGGTCATGGGAATGTGGAGCGCGAGGCACCCCCCTCTGGCCTACCGGCCATCTCCCCCTCAAGGGGGGAGATCGGCAGCTTCGGCCTCGGTGTCTCTTCTCCAACGCTTGAGATTGGCGAAAGCAGGCGCGATATCCAATCTCCCCCCCTGAGGGGGAGATGGCCGGCAGGCCAGAGGGGGGTGCTCACGCGCCACCCTTCGCTCGGTCGGCCGCCTGCGCCGCCAGTATCTTCTTCACCTCGGCGACCAGATCGCCTTGCGACACGGTCACCTGCGCCGGTCGCGCGGCGCGCCATTCGGCGTTGTCGGCGATCTCGGCCGACATTTTCGCGCCTTCGATCAGGTCCTTGATCTGCACCTCGCCCTTGGCGCGCTCGTCGCCGCCCTGGATGACGGCGACCGGGCTGCCGCGGCGGTCGGCATATTTCAGCTGCGCCTTCATGCCGGCGCCGCCGAGATACATTTCCGAGCGGATGCCGGCGGCGCGCAGCTCGGCCACCATCTTCTGGTAGCGGCCGAGGCTTTCCGTATCCTTGTCCATGGTCAGCACGACGACCGGCGCGATGACATCGGAAGTATCGAGCTTGCCGAGGTTCTTCAGCGCCGTCATCAGGCGCGAGACGCCGATGGAAAAACCGGTCGCCGGCACCGGCTCGCCACGAAAGCGCGAGACGAGGCCGTCATAACGTCCGCCGCCGCCAACCGAGCCGAAGCGCACGATCTGGCCGTCCTCGTTGGGGATTTCGGCCAGCAGCTCGGCCTCGTAGACCGGGCCGGTGTAATATTCGAGGCCACGCACAACGGAGGGATCGATGCGAATGCGATCCTCACCGTAGCCGCTTTGCGCGACCATGCTTCTTATCTGCTCCAACTCTGCAAGACCCTCGACAAACGAGGCGTTCGTGATGCCGAGATGTTCGAGTTTTCTTTCCTCGACAAGATTGCTGAGCCCTGGGGTGATAGATCCCAGTGTCTGGACAACTTGTTCGGGATCATGCTGCGCCATGACCGTGAAATAGCTGATCACAACATCGATTTGAGCGTTACCCAGCCCGGCGCCCTTGGTAAAATCACCGCTCTCGTCCTTGCGCCCGGCGCCCAAAAGCAGGCGCACGCCCTCGACGCCCAGCTTGTCCAGCTTGTCGATCGCCCGCAGCACCTGCAGCCGGCGGCCAGCGTTCTCGTCGCCGCCGAGGCCGATCGCCTCGAGCACACCGTCGAGCACTTTGCGGTTGTTGACGCGGACGACGTAATCACCGCGCTTGATGCCGAGCGCCTCCATCACGTCGGCCATCATCATCGCCATCTCGGCATCGGCCGCGACACCCGGCGTGCCTACCGTGTCGGCGTCGAACTGCATGAACTGGCGGAAGCGGCCGGGACCGGGCTTCTCGTTGCGGAACACCCAGCCGGAGCGATAGCTGCGATAGGGTTTCGGCAGGCGCTCGAAATTCTCGGCGACAAAGCGCGCCATCGGCGCGGTCAGGTCGTAGCGCAGCGACAGCCACTGGTCGTCATCGTCCTGGAACGAGAACACGCCCTCGTTCGGCCGGTCCTGGTCGGGCAAGAATTTGCCGAGCGCATCGGTGTATTCGATCAGCGGCTGGTCGACCGGCTCGAAACCGTAGAGCTCAAAGACCGAGCGGATCGTCGCCATCATCTTCTCGACGGTGCGCAGATCGTCGGCGCCGCGGTCGACAAAGCCGCGCGGCAGCCGCGCTTTCATCTTTTCGGATTTGTCGGCCATGGGATGGGTACTTTGCTAAGTAATCGGTGACTTATTTCGGGTCGGCGTGTCCTACCGATGCAGCCCGGAGAAGGCAAGGGTTTGCGGCTCTCCTTCTCCCCTTGTGGGAGAAGGTGGCCGAGCGAAGCTCGGTCGGATGAGGGGTGTTCCAGGGAACGCCGACGCCTCATTTCTTCCAACACCCCTCAACCGTCTCGGCGCTGCGCGCCGAGCCACCTTCTCCCACAAGGGGAGAAGGAAAGGCGAAAAAGAAGCTGAAACAATTGCGCCATGCGCGCGGCATCGTGCCGACACAATCCGGGCCGATACGCGCGCCGAAACAAGGGGTTCGGGGCCATGGCCACGCTACAGAAGTTCGACATCATCGATAGCGGCGCACGCGACGCCTCGGTCCGGCTGCGGCCGGCCGATGGTTATGCGCCGAATACGAAGCAAATCGCCGGACCGTTCGAGATCGCGGCGCAACAGCGCAGCGGACCGACGATGCGCGACGTGCTGATGACCGGACTGCTGGTGATCTATCCGGTGTTCGCCGCGCTGGCGGCCATCCTTGCCGGGTTTTTCCTCGCCGGCGCCGGCGGCGCCTGAGCCGCTATTTCGGCCGCTTGAACGCTTTCCGTTCCGCCTCGACCGGTTCGCGGCAGACGCAGCCCTCGAGATGGTCGTTGACCAGCCCCATCGCCTGCATGAAGGCGTAGACGGTGGTCGGGCCGACAAAGCTCCAGCCGCGCTTCTTCAGCTCTTTCGAAATGCGGACCGAGACGGCCGTCGTCGGATTGGCGCGCAAATGCGCGAGGTCGACGATCTCGGGCCGCTCGTGCGGGCCGGGCTCGAACTTCCAGAACCAGGCGGCCAGCGAGCCGGCCTCGTCGATGAGTTCGCGGGCGCGCTTGGCGTTGTTGATGGTCGAGACGATCTTGCCGCGATGGCGGATGATGCCGGCATTGCCGAGCAGGCGATCGACATCGGCGTCGGTGAAAGCCGCGATCTTGTCGACATCGAAGCCGGCAAACGCCTCGCGGAAATTGTCGCGCTTGCGCAATATGGTCAGCCAGGACAGGCCCGACTGAAAACCTTCGAGGCAGATCTTCTCGAACAGGCGGCGGTCGTCGGCGACCGGCCGGCCCCATTCGTGGTCGTGGTAGTGCAGATAATCCGGCAGGTTGCCGTGCCAGAAGCAGCGGGCGATGCCGTCGGGACCGGCAAGCAGACCTGTCTTTTCATCCATGGCGGAATTCCGTTCGTGTCTTGGCGTTGACGCGTTTTGACGCGGCCTTTACCGCGGCTTTACCAGATTCCTGAACCGGGCGGTAACCACACCAAAAGCTTTACTGACAGATCGGCATTTTACGCATTCCGATTCATGTTTCGGTTGCCGCTTCGCGCCCAATGTCGGCGAAATCGGGGAGGCTTTGCACCCCGGCATGTTCGACGATCAAGGTGCGTTGCGATGAAGACATTCTTGTTCCCACTGTTCGGCGCCGCGGCCGTACTTGCTGCCGGCGCCGCCAATGCCAACGACCGCTATGCGGAGAGGCCGCCGGTGGTGGTCAGCCCGGATCTTTCGGCACCCTGGGTGCTGCAGCTCGGCCATGCCCCGGGCATCGTGCGGCAGAGCCGGCAAGAGGCGCAGCCGCAACGGCGCTACCGGCGGCTGGCCGAACCCGATCAGCTGCGCACCGCAGCGGTGCAGGCGCCGGCCAAGCGCATGGTGATGCGGCCGCAGATCGACCCGATCTATCTGCCGCAGGAAGTCGCCTATGACGGCCCGCAGAAGCCGGGCACGATCGTCATCGATACGCGAGAGAATTTCCTCTATCTGGTCGGGAAGAACGGTAAGGCGCGGCGTTATGGCGTCGGCACCGGCAAGCCGGGCTTCGAATGGTCCGGCACCCACAAGATCACCAACAAGCGCGTCTGGCCGGATTGGCGGCCGCCGGCGGTGATGATCGCCCGCGAAGCCGCCAAGGGCCGTTATCTGCCGACCTATCTCGCCGGCGGCATGGAAAACCCGCTCGGCGCACGCGCGCTCTATCTCGGCTCGACCGAGTACCGTATCCACGGCACCAATCAGCCCTGGACGATCGGCGGCGCGGTGTCGTCGGGCTGCATCCGCATGCGCAACGAGGACGTGGTCGAGCTTTACGAGCGGGTCAATGTTGGCACGACGGTTGTAGTCATGTAATCTGCGGTTGACCTCATCGATGATTCTGCTCAGAAGCCTCGGGAGCATTGAATAACGGGGGACGGGCCGTGTGGGGATGCGGCCAGTCACGAAAGGGCAGCGCGGCAAGCCGTGCTGCCCTTTTTGTTTCCGCCAGCAGGAATTGGCGGGAAGATTTTGCCGGCACGTCGCGCGACCGGCATGGCGGTTCGCTTTTCGCGCTGCCCTTTCGCGGTTGCTTTGCTATGTGGCGGCTAAAATCCAGATAAAGGCCCCATCCCGATGTCCCTTTCCGATGACAGCCGCTATCTCAGAGGCGGCCCGGTTGCCCAACGCATCATCGCCGGCGTGCGCGAGGAGGCGGCGATCGCCACCGCCGAAGGCTTTCCGCCGAAGCTGGTGTCGGTCACCGTCGGCGATACCGCCGCGGTCGACGTCTATGTCCGCAACCAGCGCGCCAAGGCCGGGTTGGCCGGCATCGGCTTCGAGGAAAGGCGCTTTCGCGCCGACATCACCGCCGGCGAGCTGGAAGCGGCAATCCACGGGCTTAACGCCGACCCGCGCGTCACCGGCATCATCATCCAGCGGCCGGTGGCGGTGCACATTCCGATCAAGACGCTGCAGGCGGCGGTGCATCCGCTCAAGGATGTCGAGGGCATGCATCCGGCCTCGATCGGCAACATCGTCTACAACCAGCTCGACCTGGCGCCCTGCACCGCCGCCGCTTCGGTCGAACTGCTCAGGGAAACCGGCCTCGACCTCAAGGGGCTCGAGGTGGTGGTCGTCGGCCATTCCGAGATCGTCGGCAAGCCGATCGCGTTCCTCTTGATGAGCGAAGGCGCGACGGTGACCGTCTGTCACCACATGACGCGTTCGGTGGCGGCACACGCACGCCGCGCCGACGCACTGTTCGTCGCGGTCGGCAAACCGCGGCTGATCAAGGCCGACATGGTCAAGCCGGGCGCCGCCGTCATCGATATCGGCATCAATTCGGAAATCGGGCCGGACGGCGAGAGCCGCATCGTCGGCGACGTCGATGCCGAGAGCGTCAGGCATGTCGCGTCGTGGATCACGCCGGTGCCGGGCGGCGTCGGCCCGATCACGGTGGCGATCCTGCTGCGCAACACGATGGTGGCCCTCAGCCGGCAGCGTGCCCGCTATCAGGCAACCTACGGCACGGCAGACCGGCTGGCGGCGGAGTAGGCGCCTTCGTCACGTGCATTGCGGCACATGGCAGGTGATCCGGGACTCGTCATCCCAGAAGACGTAGAGCACGCCGCCGCTGCCCCAGAAGAAACCGGCGAGTGAATCGAACTGAAGAAGAAATTTCATTTCCCGGTCCGTTCCGGGAACGACTGGAAACTGCGGTCCCTGAATCCATGACGGCAGCCCACCAAGCCGAAACAGGTTTTGCCTTGAATTGCTTATCCCGTACGACTGCCTGAGCCACCGTTTAGGCGTCGGTGCCAACCGAACAGTTCTTTTCTCGGCGGCTTTTGCAGGCCTCTCAATGTAGGGCGAATGCAGAGGCGCGATCGGCGTCGGCACACCGGCAGCGTCGTGGGAATAATAGGTCGGTTCGAGAGAATTCGTACAGGTCTCGATACGGAGTCTGGGAAGAGGCATCGTCAGCTCATTCCCAAGATCGTCCAGCGTAATCAGATGTATCAGTCGCTCTCGACAGGTCGGGCACACTGCCGATCCTTCGCCGCCGACCGTAAGTGGCCTGCCAGTCGCCGGCAGATGCCAGGTAGGATGATGGCGATGCGTCGGAAAAGACATGTCGCTCGGAGCGCCTTCCTCAAAGCTGAAATGATGACATGCCGGCGGCGAACGAGGATCATCATGCGTCAGCCAGTCTGCGAAATCGGGAATGTCGCCCAAGGTACTGTCTGGAAACAATTCCGGCGCCTGCAAGGCGACGTGAGCCAGCAGATCCTCCACGTCTATTCCGCGTTTCACTTCCTCTTGCAGGAAAAATGCCAGACGAGCCAAATGCGCGTCGTCGAGAAACGAAACGGCGTCGATAATCAGATTGTCTTGCTGGACGTCGGCTTCTACCGCTGCCTTTATGAGCGCAAACAGGAATTCGGACCCATCCTTGAGATGACGAGCGATGATTGTCTGGCATTCGCCATAGCTGGCCTGGAACGTCGCCGGCGATCTGTCCGACAGCAGCCGAACGACGGTTCCAATCTCTTCGGACTTTGGGTTGGGCATCTCGGCAGTCTCATCGGCAGGTGCGCAGCAATCAAACCAATTTTGGCGGCTCGCCGCCATAGGCCCAGTCGAGCAGCTTTATCGTATGCACCACCGGCAGCTTGGCGGCGGAAGCGATCTGGGTGATGCAGCCGATATTGCCGGTGGCGACGATTTCAGCACCGGTCGCCTCGATATTCCTGACCTTGCGGTCGCGCAACGTCGCCGAAATCTCGGGCTGCAGGATGTTGTAGGTGCCGGCCGAACCGCAGCACAAATGCCCTTCGCGCGGCTCGCGCACGACGAAGCCGGCTCTGGCCAGAAGCTCCTTCGGCTGGCGGGTGATCTTCTGGCCGTGCTGCATCGAGCAGGCTGAGTGATAGGCGACGATGGTGCCCGGCTTGCGGACCGGCTCGGGCAGGTCGAGGCTTCCCAGATATTCGGTGATGTCCCTGGCCAGCGCCGAGACCCGCGCAGCCTTGTCGGCATAGGCCGGATCGAGGCGCAGCATGAAGCCGTAATCCTTGATGGTGGTGCCGCACCCGGATGCGGTGATGACGATGGCGTCGAGTCCGCCCTGCTCGATGGCGCGCGTCCAGGCGTCGACGTTCCGTCGGGCCGACGCCAAGGCAGCGTCCTCGCGCCCCATATGATGCACCAGCGCGCCGCAGCAGCCCTCGCCCTCGGCCACCACGACCTCAACGCCAAGCCGGGTTAGCAGCGAAATCGTCGTGTCGTTGATGCCGGGATCGAGCACGGATTGCGCGCAGCCGGTGAGGATGGCGACGCGGCCATTTTTCTTCGCGCCCTGCCCGGCATGGACGCCCGGCGAGGCCATCGGCGAGACTGCCGGGACCGACGCCGGGGCCAGCTTCAACATCGCGCCCAAAGGCTTCAATGCCTGGATTTTCTCAAACAGGCCGGCGAATGGCTGGCCGAGCTTCGCCAGCTTGAGCGCCGCGCGGAAACGCGAGGGGTAGGGCAGCACGAAGGCCAGCATGGCGCGTGTCAGGCGATCGGCCAGCGGACGCTTGTAGGTCTCCTCGATATGGACGCGGGCGTGGTCGACCAGATGCATGTAGTTGACGCCCGACGGGCAGGTGGTCATGCAGGCGAGGCAGGACAGGCAGCGGTCGATATGGGTGACGATCTGCTTGTCGGCCGGCCGTCCGTTTTCCAGCATGTCCTTGATCAGATAAATCCGGCCGCGCGGCGAATCCAGTTCGTTGCCGAGCGTCACATAGGTCGGGCAGGTGGCGGTGCAGAAGCCGCAATGCACGCATTTGCGCAGGATCTTCTCCGATTCCGCGACATGCGGATCGGCGAGCTGGGCAGCTGAGAAATTGGTCTGCACGTAAACGAATCCCTACCGTTTGAGCATGATCCTTTCCCAAAACCGGTACCCAGTTTTGGGGATCATGCTCATAATCCCAGAAGCCAGCTTTCCGGGTTCTTGACCGCCTCGCCGCGCTGCAGCGCCTGCAGGCCGAGAATGCAGCGGGCGATGAACCAGACGGCAACGGCAACCATCAGCACGACACCGATGACCACGATCATCAGCAGCGCCGAGATCAGTGCATAGAGCAGGCCGATCCAGAAGGTGCGGATCAGGAATGTGTAATGGCTTTCGACGAAGCCGCCGGCCTTGCCGCGATTGATATAGGCCAGGACGATGCCGACAATGCCGCTGACGCCGATGGCCAGACCGGCGAGATAGAGGATGTAGATGACCAGCGCGTTGGTCGGGCCGGGCTCCAGCCAGCGGTCGGTCTGGCGTGACGTACCGTTTTGGCCTGGATCGCTCATTGTGCTCCTCCCTCGGTTGCCGGCGCGAGAGTAGCAGAGCTTGCGCCCGGCGCCATACGGCCGGGATTGAGGATATTCTTCGGGTCGAATTCGGCCTTCAGCCGCGCCGACAGTGCTGCCAGTTGCGGCGCTTGCGGTTCGAACACCGGTACGGCGGCGCGGTGCGAAGGGGTTGCGCGCACCAGCGTCGCATGGCCGCCGCCATGTCTTCTGATCAAGCCGCGCAACAGGCCAGCCTCGGGATCGTCCTGCTGCATGCGCAGCCAGATCAGCCCGCCCTGCCAATCGTAAAAGGCATCGACCGGGGCCTGCATGCGCAGCGCCAGCACCATCTGGTGGCCCCGCGACGGCGCCATCGAGACGCGCCACACCGGCCTTTCGCTGCCATCGGCGAACGGCGCGCAGTCGCGGACATCGCGCCAGACCGAGTACGAGACCGAACCGGAAATCTCCTGCAGCGGCCCAGCGTTTTTCAGCAGGTCTCTCAGCGCGGCAATGCGGTAAGCGACCGACGGGCCGAAGCCCTCGATGCGCAGCAGCGTCGCGGCATCGCTGCCGAGACTGCCGCCGGCGACCCTAGCTGCGACCCGTTCGGGAAGATGGGCAGCACTCGACACTTCGGCGCTGGAACCCAGCGCCAGCGCCATGGCGGCGGCGGCGTGATCGTCGAGCAGGCCGCGGATGGCAAGCGTGACTTCGGTCTCGGCGGCAGGCAGCACCTTGAAGGTGACGTCGGTGAGCACCGCCAGCGTGCCCCAGCTGTTGGCCATCAGCTTGGACAGATCATAGCCGGTGACGTTCTTGACGACGCGGCCGCCCGACTTGAAGGCCTCGCCGCGCCCGGAAACGGCCGCTATGCCGAGGATATGGTCGCGCGCAGCACCCACCTTCAGCCGGCGCGGGCCGGAAAGGTTCGCGGCGAGTGCGCCGCCGATCGTGCCTCGCGCTGGCTCACCGCCGAGCAGCGGGCCGTAATCCATCGGTTCGAAGGCAAGTTGCTGGCCGTTTTCGTCAAGCAGGCTTTCGATTTCGGCCAACGGCGTGCCGGCTTTTGCCGACAGCACCAGTTCGGCCGGCTCGTAAAGCATGACGCCGGAGAGTCTGGAAAGGTCGAGCGTATGCTCGCTCTGCTGCGGCCGGCCGATACCGCGCTTGGAGCCGTGGCCGAGGATTTCGAGCGGGGATTCCTCTGCGGCTGCCCAGGCGATTGTGGAGAGAGTTTCCGCGGCGGTTGACGGGGTGAAGGTGGTCATGGGACGGACGCGGCATTTGCAAATGCGGGAACGTCGCGTTCCTTCGCGCCCCCCTCTGTCCTGCCGGACATCTCCCCCTCAAGGGGGGAGATCGGATGCTGCGTCGGGCTTCGCCAATCTCCAGCGTTAACAGGAGGGCGAGGCGCCGAAGCTGCCAATCTCCCCCCTTGAGGGGGAGAAGTCCGGCAGGACAGAGGGGGGTGTTCAAGCGCTAACATACGCGCTCAAAACCTCGGAATGTCCGGAAACGCCACTTTCCCGCGATGCACGTGCATCCGCCCGAGCTCGGCGCATCGCCTCAATTGCGGGAAGACCTTGCCGGGATTCAAAAGATGGTTGGGGTCGAAGGCGCATTTGACGCGCATCTGCTGGTCGAGGTCGATCTGGTTGAACATTTCCGGCATCAGGTCGCGCTTCTCGATGCCGACCCCGTGCTCTCCGGTCAGCACGCCACCGACCTTGACGCAGAGCCGCAATATGTCGGCGCCGAAACTCTCCGCCTTGTCGAGTTCGCCCGGCACGTTGGCGTCATAGAGGATGAGCGGGTGCAGATTGCCGTCGCCGGCGTGGAAGACATTGGCGACGCCGAGCCCGTATTTCTGCGACAGCTCGCGCATGCCGGCGAGCACGCGCGGCAGTTCCTTGCGCGGGATGGTGCCGTCCATGCAGTAGTAGTCGGGCGAGATGCGGCCAACCGCCGGGAAGGCCGCCTTGCGGCCGGCCCAGAAGCTCAGCCGCTCCTGTTCCGACTGCGAAATGCGGCATGTGGTCGAGCCGCTCCTAAAAGCGATGACTTCGACCAGGCCGATCAGGTGATCGACCTCGACACCCGGCCCGTCCAGCTCGACGATCAGCAGCGCCTCGACATCGAGCGGATAGCCGGCCTGGACGAAATCCTCGGCGGCGTGGATGGCCGGGCGGTCCATCATCTCCATGCCGCCCGGAATGATGCCGGCGCCGATGATGTCGGCAACGCATTGGCCGGCCTGCTCGCTGGTCGGGAAACCGATCAGCAGGGCACGCGCCGTCTCCGGCTTCTTCAGGATGCGTACGGTGACCTCGGTTACGACGCCGAGCAGTCCTTCGGAGCCGGTCATGACGCCGAGCAGGTCGTAGCCTTCCGCGTCGAGATGGCTGCCGCCGAGGCGCACCACCTCGCCATTCATCAGCACCATCTCGATGCCGAGCACATTGTTGGCGGTGAGACCGTATTTCAGGCAGTGCACACCGCCGGAATTTTCCGCGACATTGCCGCCGATCGAGCAGGCGATCTGGGAGGATGGATCGGGGGCGTAATAGAAGCCCTCCTGCTCGACGGCGGTGGTGATGCCGAGATTGGTGACGCCGGGCTGGGCGACGACGACGCGGTTCTGAAAATCGATCTCGAGGATGCGGTTGAAGCGGCTCATCACCAGCAGCACCGCGTCTTCGAGCGGCAGCGCACCGCCGGAGAGCGAGGTGCCGGAGCCGCGCGGCACGACGCGGATGTTGCGGTCGCTGCAATATTTCAGCACCCGCGACACCTGGGCCACGGTTTGCGGCAGTACAACGACGAGCGGCAATTGCCGGTAGGCGGTGAGCCCGTCGCTCTCGAAGGCGCGCATGGCATTGGCGGCGTCGACGACGCCCTCGCCCGGCACCATGATGCGCATATCGGCGACGATCTCGTCGCGCCGGCGCATCGTGGCGTCGTCTGGTTTCGGCATGGCAAGGCCGGACATCGACAGCCTCCTTCGATCGACTGGTAAAAATCATTTACCAGCGACAGTGGTCGCTTGCAAATGCCGCGTTGGCCGGGATGAGAGGCCTATGGCCGAGACAGCCTTCCGCAGCGGCAATCTGCCGCTGCGCCCCACATTACTCGCCCGGCTGCTTGCCTGGTTCGGAGTGCATGCGGCGGACGCGGCGCACGCCCCACCAGACGAGCACGACGGCGAGCGGCACCGAGGCGGCGGTGACCATTTCCGGCGCGAAGGCATGGCCGAAGATCGAGGCGCCCTTGGCGACGTAGCCGATGAGGCCGACGACATAATAGGAAACCGCGGCGACCGAGAGCCCCTCCACCGTCTGCTGCAGCCGCAATTGCAGGCGGGCGCGATTGTTCATCGACGCCAAAAGATCGCGGTTCTGCTTCTCGACCTCGACGTCGACCCAGGTGCGCAGCAGTGTGGTGGCACGGGTGAGCTTCGTCGACAGGTTGGCCTGGCGCTCCTCGACCGAACGGCAGGTACGCATCGCCGGCGCCACGCGGCGCTGCAGAAAACCGCCCCAGGTGTCGTAGCCGGGCACCGCCTCTTCGTCGAGCGCCTCCAGCCGTTCGCGCACGATGCCGTCATAGGCGCGGCTGGCGCCGAAGCGGTAGAGGCTGGAGGCGGCATCGGCCTCCAGCTCGGCGGCCAGTTCGGTCAAGTCGGCAAGTAGCGTCTGGCTGTCGCGGGTCTCGGCGACCTTCATTTCCAACGTGGTCTGGGCCAGCCTGTCTTCGATGCGGCGCGCGCGACCGGACAGCGTCAGGGCCAGCGGCAGCCCAAGCATGGCCAGCGTGCGGTAGGTCTCGATGTCGATCAGCCGCTGCGACAGCGCCCCGGTGCGCGCCGGGGTCAGGCCGCGGTCGAGCACCAGCATGCGGGTCAAGCCGTCGCCATCCTGACGGAAATCGGTGACGATGGCCGCGTTGCCGCGCTCGACCAGCGAATAGCACAGGCTGGTCGGGTCGAAGCCGGCGATCAGTTTTTCGTTCGCCGGCGTCCATTTGCGGATCTCCAGCCTGATGCCGGAAATCACCGTGCCCGGCGGCGAAAACCCGTTGCCGAAGGGTGTGTCCTCTTGCCCCCTGCCGTTTTCGCCGAGCGGGCCTTCCCAGAGATAGGTCGAGAATTCCGTATGGCGTTCCCAGCGCAGCGAGCCCTTGCCCCATTTCATCGCGTGGTGGCGGGCGTGAGGGTCGGGCGCGGCGATGCCGAGGCGTCGCGACAATTCGGAAAGCACGGCCTGATCGATCCCGGATCCAGCTTCGGTCATGAAGGAAAGCTGCACCAGCACGCGCGGCTTTTCGACCAGCGGCTGCGGCCGGGCGTGGACCTCGCCGAGCGCGCCCGGCCGACCTTCATGCGCCGGAAAGCCCATGACGGTGCCGCCCACGGCTTTGGCGCGCAGCTGGAATTCGAGGTTGGAAGGGTCGGCGTCTGGCACGGCTGGTCCCCCGGGCTTCTGTGAGCCCTTTGGCAATGATGTCCCTCTAGAGGCAATCGCCAGGGGACGCAAACGCCCAATTTAGCTGAAGATGATATGACGCCGCGGCTGTGAAACGGACCCGGCTCCGGCGAATTGGATAAATAATTTGACCAGTTGGCGACGCCGGCTTTATCTTGCGCGACATCGGTTCAACCCCCAGGCATCCCGTTTGAGCGACATTTTCTCCCGGATCGAGCATTCGCGCACCGCCGACGAGGTGGTGCAGCAGATCGAGAGCCTGATCCTCGAAGGCGTCCTGCGCACCGGCGACCGGCTGCCGGGCGAGCGCGAACTGGCGCGCCAGTTCGAGGTGTCGCGGCCGATCCTGCGCGATGCCTTGAAAGCCTTGGAAGGGCGCGGGCTGTTGACGACACGGCCAGGCGGCGGCACCCATGTCGCCGATGTCATCGGCCAGCTGTTCACCAAGCCGGTGACCGACCTGATCTCGATGCATCGCAAGGCGGTGACCGACTATCTGGAGTACCGCCGCGAGATCGAGGCGGTGGCGGCGGAATATGCGGCGCGGCGTGCCACATCGGACGATCTGGCGCTGCTCGACCGCATCATGGCACGTATGGACGAGGCGCACCGGACCGGCAATTTCGACGACGAGGCGGAAATCGATGTCGAGTTCCATCACGCGATCTGCGAATGCGCGCACAACATCATCCTGCTGCACACGCTGCGCTCCTGTTATCGGCTGCTGTCGGAAGGCGTGTTCCAGAACCGGCGGCTGGTGTTCAACGTGCCGGGCGCGCGCGAGGCGCTGCTTTCGCAGCACCGGGCGATCTACACCGCGGTCAAGGCCGGCGATCCGGCTGCGGCGCGGCAGGCGGCGATGGACCACATCTCGTACGTCGAACGGTCGATGGCCGAGGCCGAGCGCAGCGGCGACTGGCAGCGCGTATCGCGGCTGAGGCTCAGGCAGCGCTCCGAGCCCGGTGGCGGTGAGCCGGCAAGAAAACAGCCGTAGGCACCGCCCAGAAAATTCAACGACGAAGCAGCGAAGAACCAGCGGAAAAAAGATCCATGAGCAGCATTCTCACCATCGCCGACCTCAAGGACCTGGCGCGCCGCCGCGTGCCGAAGATGTTCTTCGACTATGCCGATTCCGGCGCCTGGACCGAAAGCACCTACCGCGCCAACGAGGAAGATTTCCAGAAGATCAAGTTCCGCCAGCGCGTGCTGGTCGACATGGACAACCGCTCGCTGGAGTCGACCATGATCGGCGAGAAGGTGACGATGCCGGTGGCGCTGGCGCCGACCGGCATGACCGGCATGCAGCATCCGGACGGCGAGATGCTGGCGGCCCAGGCGGCGGAAGAATTCGGTGTGCCGTTCACGCTGTCGACAATGAGCATCTGCTCGATCGAGGATGTCGCGTCGGTGACCAGGAAGCCGTTCTGGTTCCAGC
Source organism: Mesorhizobium sp. M0664 (assembly GCF_040320565.1). Classification (NCBI taxonomy): domain Bacteria; kingdom Pseudomonadati; phylum Pseudomonadota; class Alphaproteobacteria; order Hyphomicrobiales; family Phyllobacteriaceae; genus Mesorhizobium; species Mesorhizobium sp. M0664. The sequence continues at coordinate 596,661 of NZ_JAMYPW010000001.1, read as the reverse complement.
TCTATGTGCTGCGCGACAAGGATTTCGTCTTCGATTTGATCGACCGCGCAAAGGCGGCGAAATGTTCGGCGCTGGTGCTGACGCTCGACCTGCAGATCCTCGGTCAGCGCCACAAGGATATCCGCAACGGGCTTTCGGCGCCGCCGCGGATGACGCCGAAGCACCTGTGGCAGATGGCGACCAGGCCGCGCTGGTGCGTCGGCATGGCCGGGACCAAGCGCCGGAGCTTCCGCAACATCGTCGGCCATGCCAAGGGCGTCGGCGACCTCGCCTCGCTGTCGTCGTGGACGAAGGAGCAGTTCGATCCGCATCTGTCGTGGAAGGACGTCGCCTGGATCAAGGAGCGCTGGGGCGGCAAGCTGATCCTGAAAGGCATACTCGACAAGGAGGATGCGCTGATGGCGGCCAGGACAGGCGCCGACGCGATCATCGTTTCCAACCATGGCGGCCGCCAGCTCGACGGCGCCTCGTCGTCGATCATGGCGCTCGAAGAGATCGCCGGCGCCGTCGGCGACGCGATCGAGGTGCATATGGACGGCGGCATCCGTTCCGGCCAGGACGTGCTCAAGGCACTGTGCCTCGGCGCCAAGGGCACCTATATCGGCCGGCCTTTCCTGTACGGCCTCGGCGCACTCGGCAAGGAAGGGGTTACCAAGGCGCTGGAAATCATCCGCAAGGAGATGGACATAACGCTGGCTCTGTGCGGAAAGCGCCTGGTCACCGACATGGGCAAGGATCAGCTTCGGCGCTAAAGTCCCGTGACGGCATGACCACGGAGGCGACGCAGGCATTGACGGAGCCCGGCATCAGTTTCTACGAGGCGCGCGGACCGCAAGGCATGCGCCTTTACGCGATCGGCGATGTGCACGGCCGGCTCGATTTGCTGACCGCCATGCACCGGCGGATCGAGGCGGAGCTCGGTCAAAGGCCGTCGGCCGATTGGCGCGTGATCCATCTCGGCGACTATGTCGATCGCGGCCCGGACTCCAGGGGCGTCATCGATTTCCTGATCGACGCGCAAAGACGCGATCCGCGTCACCTGATGCTCGCCGGAAATCATGATCTCGGCTTTCTCGATTTTCTCGATGTCCCCGATCCGGACGGGCTGTTCATGCGCTATGGCGGCATCCAGACGGCGCTATCCTATGGCGTGTCGCTCGGTGGGAGCAGCGCCTGGTTTGGCCGCGCCGATGCGGCACTGCGGCAAGGGCACGCCGCACTGGTCGAGGCGGTGCCGCAGAACCATGTCGAGTTCCTGCGCTCGCTGCCCTTCTCAGTGACGTTCGGCGACTTCTTCTTCTGCCATGCCGGCATCCGGCCCGGCGTTGCGCTGGAAAGCCAGAGCCGGCAGGACCTGATCTGGATCCGCGAGGTCTTCCACGACCACACCGGCCTTCATCCGAAGATCGTGGTGCACGGTCATACGCCGGTGCCCAAGGCCGAAATCACCGGCAACCGCGTCAATGTCGACACCCTCGCCTGGCAGTCGGGACACCTCACCGCGCTCGTGGTGGACGGCGCGGACAAGCATATCCTGACAGTGACGGGTGAGCGGGCGTAGGAAACGCGTGGGATTATGAGCAGAGAGGCTAGCGAAGCGCGGCGGTGACGCCGTAGCCGTCAACGGCATTGTGGTCGTTGGCCGCGTCGGCGGAATAAATGCCGAGGCCGCACAAGACGATAGCCGACAACATGACAAAGGACAAAAAGGCTGCTTTCACGGACGTCATCTCTTGTTGAGCTTCCTGCATCTATGCACGAGCGGGTTACCAATGCGTTGAAACGCAAAATACGTCGCAAATGTCGGACGGTTTCGCGCTTCTAGGCATGTTCTGTATCGGCGGTGTGTCGCGCGGGTCACAGGAAAGGTTCATCGCGGTTGCACGCAAGATGCAGAGCGCGCGCCTTTTAGGCTGGCGGACAGACACAGGCCAAGGATGAAACGCGTTATCCCCGGCGGATTTGCCGCCGCGTGCCAAATATGCAACGTCGCCAAATACGTTGACTATATGGGCCGTCAGATCGTCGCCACCCAGGCGCGGGCGATGGCCAGGCCGGCGGCATCGGCTGGGGGTCCGTTGCGGGCCATTTCGTCGTCGAGCCGGACGGCCCAATCCGGATGGCGTTCGGCGATCAACGGTGCAAAGGACGTGCTCCAGTCGCGAACCATCGGCCGGTCGGCCTCGAAATGAAACTGGAAGCCATAGACGGCGCGGCCGATGCGGAACGCCTGGTTCTCGGCGACGGCGTTGCCGGCCAGCCGCACGGCAGTCTCGGGCAAGGCAAAGGTGTCGTCGTGCCACTGGAAGATCGGGAATTTTTCGGGCAAGGCGGCGAGCACCGGATCGGCCTGCGCCGCCGCGGTGAGCGCGACCTCGTGCCAGCCGAACTCCGATGCGGCGCCGATCTGGTTCTCGCCGCCAAAGGCGCGCGCGACCAATTGGCCGCCAAGACAGATGCCGAGCACCGCGCGATCCCTCTCGGCAAAGTCGCGCGTCAGGTCGAGCAGGCCCGGAAAGTAAGGACAGAGCTCGTCGTCCAGCGCATTCTGGGCGCCGCCGAGCACCACCATGGCGTCATGCCCGCCGCTGTCTTGCGGCAGCGCGTCGCCGCGATAGGGCCTGCGCAGGTCGATATCGGCGCCCGCCTCGACAAGGGCCGCGCCGATCTGGCCAAGGCCCTCATTGTCGAAGTTCTGGACAACCAAGACCCGCATCGAAACCTGCTGACATGAAATTGATGCAACGAGCGATATCATGGCGCCAGCATTGCAGCCAACAGGGAACGCCTATGCCACTGCAAAACCGGGTCGACCCGTTCGGCGCCATCCATGCCGTGCCGGAGCGCGGCCTGTTCATGGGCAATCGCGGCATCATTCACGATCCCGAGACGAGAACGCTGTTGAAGAAGCGCTGGGCGCTGCAAGCCTGGATCATCTGCGTCTGCGAATTCGGCAACGTGCGGCGCGAGCCGATGGGGCGCAACCGGGCTGGCGGCAAGGCCGGCTGGACCGAGCTGTTTTTCCTCGACGAGGTGACGGCGCTTGCCGCCGGCCACCGTCCCTGCTTCTTCTGCCGGCGCGAGCGGGCCAGGGATTTTGTCCGGCGTTTCGGCGACGCCTTCGGCATTGCCGAGCCACGCGCGCCGCAGCTCGACAAGCGCCTGCACAAGGAGCGGCTGGCATCGGGCGGGCGGGCGACGAGACTGGAATCGGAAGCGCTTGCGGACTTGCCGGACGGCACGATGATCTCGTCAGGAAACAGGGCGTACGCCCTGTTTGATGGCGCCGCGCTGCCCTGGAGTTTCGGCGGTTATGGCGAGCCGGTGGGGTTCGGCGGTTTTACCGACAGTCCAATCGGCATGCTCACGCCGGCGACAACTGTTTCGGTGCTGCAGAAAGGCTACGAGCCTGTCTGGCATCCTTCCGCCGAGGCTTGACGCCGAGGGTGACGTTGCCGCATTCCTCGGCGATGCGCGCCAATTACAAGATGCAGCGGCTGTTCGTGCCGGACGGGCTTGGACCGGACATCGAGTTCGACATCGGCCCGCAGCAGAGCCATTATCTCTCGCACGTGCTGCGGCTCGGCGAAGGCGCCGAGATTCTGGTCTTCAACGGCCGCGACGGCGAATGGTCGGCGGCGATCGCCACGAAGTCGAAGAAGGCGTTGCGCCTGAAGTTGCTGGCATTGCAGCGGCCGCAGCCGCCGTTGCCCGATCTCGTCTATTGCTTCGCGCCGCTGAAGCAAGGGCGGCTCGACTACCTCGTGCAAAAGGCGGTGGAGATGGGCGCCGGCATCCTGCAGCCGGTCATCACCCAGCATACGCAGGTGGCAAAGCCCGGCATCGAGCGCCTGCGCGCCAATGTCGTCGAGGCGGCCGAGCAATGCGGCATATTGGCGGTGCCAGAGCTGCGCGAAGCGGAAAAATTCGAGCGCCTGCTTGCGGGCTGGGACCGCGAGCGGCGGCTGATCTTCTGCGACGAGGATGCATCGACCAACAATCCCCTGCCGGCATTGCAGGCGGTGCGGGAGAGAAAGCTCGGGCTGCTGGTCGGACCGGAGGGCGGCTTTTCCGACGAGGAACGCAAGATGCTGAGAGCGCTGCCCTTCGTTACCGCCATTCCGCTCGGGCCGCGCATCCTGCGAGCGGATACGGCGGCGGTGGCGGCACTGGCGCTGATCCAGGCGACAATCGGCGATTGGTGATCAATTCCAATTACCCGCTGGCTCAGGATTTTTCGCTTGATCGGCTACTGACATTTCGTCCATCTAGCGCCGGCAGTGGCCGCGTGTCCTTTCGGGCGCGTAAAGGACGCTGTAGCATTTGATTGGGCACCTGATCCCTTCCGAAAATCGAAGCCGATTTTCAGGGTCATGTGCGGAGGGCTCCTATGGCGCGCGATACAACCGACTTCCGGCCGATAGAAAGCGTCGACGAACTCGTCGAGCATCTGGCCGAAGGCAACAAGCCGCGCGACAAATGGCGCATCGGCACCGAGCACGAGAAATTCCCGTTCTATGTCGACGGCAATGCGCCGGTGCCCTATGGCGGCGAGCGCGGCATCCGCGCCATCCTCGAAGGCATGCAGGACAAACTCGGCTGGGACCCGATCATGGATGCCGGCCGCATCATCGGCCTGGTCGAGCCGACCGGCCAAGGCGCGATCTCGCTGGAGCCAGGCGGCCAATTCGAGCTGTCCGGCGCGCCGCTGGAGACGATCCACCAGACCTGCCGCGAAGGCAATGCGCATCTGGCGCAGGTGCGCGAGATCGCCGAACCGATGGGCATTCGTTTTCTCGGCCTTGGCGGCAGCCCGAAATGGTCACTGGCCGAGACGCCGAAGATGCCGAAATCGCGCTACGAGATCATGACCCGCTACATGCCCAAGGTCGGCACCAAGGGCCTCGACATGATGTACCGGACCTGCACGATCCAGGTGAATCTCGACTTCGAAAGCGAAGCCGACATGCGCCGCAAGATGCAGGTGTCGCTGAAATTGCAGCCGCTGTCGACGGCGCTGTTTGCCAACTCGCCCTTCACCGAAAGCCGGCCGAACGGCTTGCAGAGCTGGCGCGGCGAGATCTGGCGCGACACCGACAATCAGCGCTCCGGCCTGCTCGAGTTCTGCTTCTCGCCCGATTTCGGCTTTGCCGACTATGTCGAATGGGCGCTCGACGTGCCGATGTATTTCGTCATCCGCGACGGCCAGTATCACGACATGACGCACATCACCTTCCGCCAGTTCATGGCGGGCGCTGCCCGTAACGACCTGCCGGACGGGCTGCCGACGATGGGCGACTGGGCGAACCATCTGTCGACGCTGTTCCCGGACGTGCGGTTGAAGCGCTTTCTCGAAATGCGCGGCGCCGATGGCGGGCCGTGGCGGCGCATCTGCGCGCTGCCGGCCTTCTGGGTCGGGCTGCTCTATGATGCGGCTGCGCTCGACGCCGCCGAGGCGCTGACCTCGAGCTGGAGCTATCACGAAGTGCTGGCAATGCGCAACGCGGTGCCGGAACAGGGCATTTCGGCGCCGTTCCGCAACACGATATTGCGCGAGATCGCCCGAGACGTGCTCGTCATCTCGCGCATGGGACTGAAGAACCGCGGCCGCAAGAACCGCGACGGCTACGACGAGACGTCGTTCCTCAACACGCTGGACGAGGTCGTCGCGCGCGGCACCACCAGCGCCGAAGAGATGCTGTCGGCCTACCACACACGCTGGGGCGGCTCGATCGAGCCGGTGTTCATGGAATACGCGTATTAACGCTTCGCTATCCGCTTGGCCGATGGTCCGGCAAATTCGCTTCAATCGGTGATGGAAACGAACTAGGCTTCTCCAACGAGGATTTTCCCGGAGAAGAAAACAATGCCTTCATTGTTCGATATTCTGGCACAGGCCCAGAACGGCAACGGCATGCAGGCGCTGGCCCAGCAGTTCGGGCTTTCGCAGCAACAGACGCAGGCGGCGGTCGCGGCGCTGCTGCCGGCCTTTTCGCAGGGGCTGAAGCGCAACACGGCGGACCCTTACGGGCTCGGCTCCTTCATGACGGCGATGGCCAGCGGCCAGCACGCCAAATATTTCGAGGATGCAAGCCGGGCCTTCTCGCCGCAGGGCCTCGATGAAGGCAACGGCATTCTCGGCCATTTGTTCGGCTCGAAGGACCTGTCGCGGGCCGTCGCCAACCAGGCCGCGCAGGCGAGCGGCGTCAGCCAGCAGGTGTTGCAGCAGATGCTGCCGGCAATCGCCTCGATGATGATGGGCGGGCTGTTCAAGCAGACCAACAACCAGCTAGGCGGGCAGATGCATGCGGCAGGCGGCGGCAATCCGCTTGGCGAGCTCATCGAGCAGATGATGCGGCAGGCGGGCGGCGGCGGCCAGGCGCCGGCCCCTCAGCCTGCAGCCCCCACGGATAACCCGCTCGGCAAGGTGTTGCAGGACATGTTCGGCGGCGCACAGCAGCCGCAACAGACGCAGAGCCCTTACGGCGACAACCCGCTGGGCAAGGTGCTGCAGGACATGTTCGGCGGCGGACAGCAGCCGCAAAGCCAGCCGCAGCAGACACAGAACCCTTATGGTGACAATCCGCTCGGCAAAGTACTGCAGGACATGTTCGGCGGCGGTGCACCACAGCCGCAGCAGCCGCAGAACCAACCCCAGCAAACACAGAACCCTTATGCTGACAATCCGCTCGGCAAGGTGCTGCAGGACATGTTCGGCGGTGGCGCACCGCAGTCTCAGCCGCGTCAGGCGCCGCAGCAGCCCCAGGCGCCGCAGCCGCAGGCCAATCCGAGCGGCAGGCCGAGAAATCCGTTCGACGACCTGTTCGGCAAGATGTTCGAGACAGGCGCCCAGCAGCGCGACGACTACCAGAAAGGCATGGAGTCGATCTTCGACCAGTTCAAGCAGGGCATGGGCCGGCGCTAGACCAGACACCGGCAACCAATCATCAGTGCCGCCCAAAAAAGAAAGCCCGGTCCTGGGAGGACCGGGCAGCGCGCAGGCTGGCCGGGGGGATCCGGCAGGGAGTGGGGAGCCTGCGTAACTTGGTGGCGTCGTACCTCAAAAAGGTTCAACGCGCCCGAACGGCGAAACCACGCGATCACACGACCTTGCGGGCAATATCCTCGATCGTTTCGGCGCGCTCGACGGCGATGACGCGAAGCCTCTCTGTCGGATCGCGGCCAAAGGGTACACCGACAGCGACGTGCAGGTCGGCGCGCGTCAGACCGATGTCGGCGAGCTCGGCATCCGACATCTCGCCGAGGCGATAAAAGGCGCGGCGGTTTTTCCAGGCGCGGTAAATACTGGCAGCCGCATTGGCCACGCGCGTCGCAACGGCCGGACGCGAGGTGATGCGCGAGGTCTCGGTGGCGAAATCAAACGTAGCCATGTCGGTCTCCTTTAGACTCGAACGGACAAAACCGGTCGATCGGGCGCTGGCGACAGCGGCCGTTCCGGCTTCGATTCATCTAAGATGATGCATGTCGTCGCCCCAAAACCGGTGCCCACTTTTGGGCGACATGCATTCGCTTCATGTGGACAATCGGAATTTGCCATGGCCCGATTGATTAATCCAACGAATGTTTCTAATCTTTAGCATCAGCATCAATGATGGATTAGGCCAATGAAAGCGCCGCTCGATCTCGATCAGTTGCAGACCTTCATCTCGATTGTCGACACCGGCAGCTTTACCCGCGCGGCGGAAGCGGTGCATCGGACCCAGTCTGCGGTGTCGATGCAGATGCGGCGGCTGGAGGAACGGATCGGCAAGCCGCTGTTCGAAAAAGACGGCCGCACCAACAGGCTGACCGAGGAAGGCGACAGACTGCTCTCCTACGCAAGGCGGCTGCTCTATCTCAACAAGGAAACACTGGCCGCCTTCGACGACCGCCGGCTCGAAGGCACCATCCGCATCGGCACGCCGGACGATTATGCCGATCGCTTCTTGCCAGAGATCATGGCGCGGTTTGCCCGTTCCAACCCGCATGTCGAACTGACCGTTATCTGCGAACCGACGCCGGGACTGGTCGAACACATCAAGCGCGGCAATCTCGACCTGGCGCTGGTGACGCACAACGACGCGCGCGGCCAGTCGGAAGTGGTGCGGCGCGAACCGCTGCTGTGGGTTACCTCGGCCAACCATGCGACGCATGAGCAGCCGATCCTGCCGATGGCCTTCGGCCGGCCGAACTGCATCTGGCGGCGGGCCGCCGCCGACGTGCTCGATCAGCAGAGCCGCGACTATCGCATCCTGTTCACCAGCTTCTCTGCCACCGTCATCGCCGCCGCGGTGCTCTCCGGCCTGGCGATCTCGGTGCTGCCGGAATGCGCCCTGCGGCCCGGCATGCGGGTGCTGGGCGAGGCCGATGGTTTCGGCGCCCTGCCCGATTGCCGCATCGGCATCATGCGCGGTCAGACCTCGCGGCCGGAGATCGTCGACGCGCTTGCGCGCCACATTTCGGAGAGCCTCGACAATATTTCCGTGCCACTCGGCGAGGAGACCGGCACGTTCGACTTCGCCGCCCTCGCCTTCGCCAAGATGAAGCGGACCAAGCCGAACCAAATCCTGCCGGGCTGGTGATCGCGCGATTGGGGCGGACATCGAACACGGCCGCCTTGACGCCGGCCAGCAACCGTCCCCCAATCGGCCGATGAGCGACGCAGCATCCGAATCACGCACCAACGCTACCGAATATACGGTGAGCGAGATTTCCGGCGCGCTGAAGCGTACGGTCGAGGACGTCTTCGGCAATGTACGGGTGCGCGGCGAGATTTCCGGCTATCGCGGACCGCATTCCTCCGGCCATGCCTATTTCTGCCTGAAGGACGATCGCGCGCGGCTCGACGCCGTGGTGTGGAAGACCACAATGAGCCGGCTGAAATTCCGTCCGGAGGAAGGCATGGAGGTGATCGCCACCGGCCGGCTCACCACCTATCCCGGAAAGTCGAACTACCAGATCGTTATCGACAATCTCGAGCCGGCCGGTGCCGGTGCGCTGATGGCGCTGCTGGACGAGCGCAAGCGCCGGCTGCAGGCCGAAGGCCTGTTCGAGGCGTCGCGCAAGCGGCGTCTGCCGTTCATGCCCTGCGTCATCGGCGTCGTCACCTCGCCGACAGGCGCCGTCATCCGCGACATCATCCACCGCATCAAGGATCGGTTTCCACTGCACGTGCTCGTCTGGCCGGTGCGGGTGCAGGGCGAGACGGCGGGTGCGGAAGTGACGGCTGCCGTCAACGGCTTCAACGCACTGCCATGGGACGGCGCCATCGCGCGGCCCGATCTGTTGATCGTGGCACGCGGCGGCGGCAGCCTGGAGGATCTGTGGGGCTTCAACGACGAAGCGCTCGCCCGGGCCGTCGCCGCTTCGGGTATTCCGGTGATTTCCGCGGTCGGCCACGAGACCGACTGGACATTGATCGATCTGGCTGCGGATGTGCGGGCGCCGACGCCGACAGGCGCCGCCGAGATCGCCGTGCCGGTCAAGGTCGACCTCGAAGCGACGCTTGCCGGCCTTGGCGCGCGGTTGAAGACCGCACTGTCGCGCAATTTCGAACGCAAGCGGCAGGCGGCACGCGCGGCCGCCCGGGCGCTGCCCTCGCCCGACCAGTTGCTGGCGCTGCCGCGGCGGCGCTTCGACGAGGCGACGAGCCGGCTCGGCCGGGCGCTGTCGGTCAGCGTCGAGCGCAAGCGAGCCAGGCTTCTGGGGCAGCGGCTGACGCCAGCGACCTTGTCGCGGCGCATGAACGAAGCCCGCACTCTGACCCGCCGCGACCTCGCCCGAGCGCAAGCGGCGTTCTTCGCCATCGTGCGCGAGCGTCGGGCGCGGTTTTCACGCACGGCGACCAGACTGTCACCGGCGCCGATCGCCAGACGGCAGAAACTGCAAGGCGATGCACTGCTGGCACTGACACGGCGGCAGGACCAGGCGATTTCAAGACGGCTGGACCGCCTGCGTGGAAAACTGACGCAGGCCGACCGGCTGCTGGCGACGCTCTCGCACAAGGCCGTGCTGGCGCGAGGCTTTGCGCTGATCAAGGATGTGGACGGCGCCGTGGTCAAGCACGCGGCAGAAGTTGTGTCGGGGATGGCGCTTTCGCTGGAGTTCGCCGACGGCACCGCCGATGCAGTCGCCATCAGTGGCACGGCGCGGCCGAAGACGGTTGCCAAGCCCGCGGCCAAGCTCAAGGCGCCGGGCGGCCAAGGTTCGCTTTTCTGAGGGTGACCAAGACTTCTTTGAGGGTGAAATGACCGACCCGCACCTTGCGACGCCCTCGGGCAAACTGCGCGCCCGCGCCTTCGCGATCCCATTCGATGGAACGCCGGGCCGCTTCAACGCCATCACCGATGTGCCTGGCGTGACGGTGGGCTATACGACGCTGATCTCAGGGGATGGGCCGCTCCTCGTCGGCAAGGGTCCGGTACGCACCGGCGTGACCGCGATCCTGCCACGGCCCAGAGGCGAGTTGGCCGTCCCGGCGTTCGCCGGGATGTTCAGCGCCAATGGCAATGGCGAACTGACCGGCTCGCATCTGATAGAGGAACTTGGAGCGTTCAATCTTCCCATCACCATCACCAACACGCATTCCTGCGGCGTCAGCCGCGACGCAACGTTGCGCTGGATGCAGGCGGTGCTGCCGCAATCGCTCGACAGCGCCTGGGCGCTGCCGGTGGCGGGCGAGACTTACGACGGCTTCCTGAACGATATCAACGGCCACCATGTCAGCTTCGAGCACGTGTTTTCCGCGCTCGAAACGGCTGAAAGCGGGCCGATCGAAGAGGGCAGCGTCGGCGGCGGCGCAGGCATGATCACCTTCGGCTTCAAGGCAGGGTCCGGCACATCCTCGCGCCGCGTCGACTGGAATGGAGAGCGTTTCACGATCGGCTGCTTCGTCCAGTCGAATTTCGGTGCACGGCGGAACCTCGTGATCCGTGGCATCAGAGCCGGAGCGGAACTCGCCGAACCGGCGACCCGGGACAACACGCCGCGAGCGGAAAAGAGCTCCATCATCGCGATCGTCGCCACCGATGCGCCATTCATGCCGCACCAGTTGAAACGGCTGGCGAAACGCGTGCCGCTCGGCGTGGCGCTAACCGGCGGCTATGGATACAATTCGTCCGGCGATATCTTTCTGGCCTTCAGCACGGCCAATCCCGACGCGGCGCGCGGCGCGGCCGGCAAGCTGGTCAGCGCCGGCTATATACCGGATGCCGACATCAACCCGTTCTTCGACGCCGTCGTTCAGAGCGTGGAAGAGGCAATCCTCAATGCTCTGGTCGCCAATGAAGACATGACCGGGCGCGACGACAATTTCGTGCCGGCGTTGCCGGAAGCATGGCTCGAGGAGAGATTTGGCAAAGCTGCGCGGCGATAAGACCGCGCAACTGCATCAGACAGGCAATGTTCGCCCGGCAGGTTTTGCCGGGGGGCGGTCCCGTCAGCCGGCAGGCTTGTTGGAATTCCGCTCGTCCTGATCGGCCTCGGCCGCCTCTTCGAGCCTCGAAGCAATGAGCTCCTGAATGTCGCCGACCTCTTCCTGGATATCCTCCAGGGGTATGCCGGCTTCGGCCGCCTTGGCCGCACATTCCCTGGCGAGGGTCTCGGCCTGCTTCTCGATCCTGGCTGGCGAGGGCTGGCAGTGGACTTTTTCGCCAATCCACCCGCGCAAGAACTCGATTGCGTGTTCACTCATACTGCTGTTTCCCTAGCGGCTATGCCGGTTGGTAATCATAAACGTCGGCATCTTCGAAAAGATGCGTGCTGCCATTCGAGCCGAGTCGGCTTCGCCCGGCAAGCCGAACTTGTCCGAGGTCCACAGAGCCGAAGGGAATGGAGGGTTCAAGGAGCACGTTCTAGTTCTTGAGGACTGATTCTCTCGAGGAAACTCGTTCGACCCGCGCTATTGTTTCTATTTGCTTTTTGTCGGTTTTCAAGCCGTTTTAGATCACAATAGATGTCGCAATGACTAGCACATTTACCGCGCTCTCGCCGGCACCATGTAAGAGGCGAGCCGTCAAAGCCGCCGCTATATAGTGATAACCATTTGCAATGTCGACTCTGCTTGCGGTCCTGCTTCTTTCCGCCGCGCTTGCTGGGAGATATGTGGTGTGACGGGCCTTGCCGTGCAAGCTGCCGAGCGCCTCATGCAAGGCGTGCAATAGCGTCTTGTGGAACCCTGAAGTGCTTGCCTAGGGTGGCTCTCTACCGCTGGCGGTAAAGGATCATGCCGGCATGATAGAGGACGCCTTCGACGAACTCACCATCCGCGGTGAAGCCCGCATCGTCCCAGTATTCTATGTGGTTGCCGTGCACGTCATAGCGTCCCCGGTAGGCGCTTTCGCGGTCACCGCGCGCTTCGTCATAACGGCCGTTCGGCAGGAGTTCGTGCCTGATATGGCGATCCTCGGTGACCCACATTCCGACATAGGGATGATCTTGGTGCGTCATTGGTTCCTCCGCAAGGATTGGAGTTGCAGGAAGGGTCAGGCCGGTTGGAGCTACAGCAACGGCAATACCCGTAAGCACTGCGGCCAAAGTGGATCGCATCAATGCGCCGCCTTCGTCGGACGCACGACTATCTCGTTGACGTCGACATCGTCGGGCTGTTCGATTGCATAGCGCACTGCCCTGGCGACGGCATCGGGTTTCAGTGCAATAGCACGCCAGCTTTTCATGGCGGCGGCAGCGGCTTCGTCGGAGATCGTGTTCGCCAGCTCGCTTTCCACCACGCCAGGATGAATGCAGGTTACGCGGATATCGTCACTCTCCTGGCGGAGCCCATCGGAAATCGCGCGGACAGCGTATTTCGTTGCGCAATAGACGGCAGCCGTGGGCGAGACGGCCAGTGCGCCAATGGAACCGATATTGATGATGTGACCGGAGCCGCGTGCCGTCATCTCGGGCAGAACCGCCGCGACGCCGTACAGAACACCCTTGATGTTGACGTCCACCATCAGCTCCCACTCGTCGACCTTCATGGCTGCCATGGCCGACAGCGGCATGACGCCCGCATTGTTGACGATGACATCGACCTGGCCCCATTCGGCCCGGGCTGCCTCGGCGAATGCTGCGACATCCGCCCTCCTGGTGACGTCGAGCGCTCGCACGCGAACCGTTCCACCAGATGCCTCGATTTCGGCCGCAAGCGCTTCAAGGGGGTCGGTGCGGCGTGCGCCGAGCATCAGCTTCGCACCTGCCGCGCCAAGCTCGCGGGCAATGCCAGCGCCGATGCCGCTGGAGGCACCGGTGATCAGAACAACTCTGTTCATGGTCATCGATCCTTTTGGTCTGTGATTATTTTCACGATGTGAAGGGATTTGGTGCGGGTGAGCTCCCGCTGCGCGCCGGCCCTATTGGGGGCTCACTGGGCGGTGTAGCCGCCATCGACCAGAAACAAGGCCCCGGTGATGAAACTGGATGCCGGCGAGGCAAGAAAGGCGATGGCCTCGGCAACTTCTTGCGGCTGGCCGATCCGGCCGATTGGATGCGCGCCGCCGAAGCTGCGCAGCATCTCCCGGCCATTCTCCACCACGCCTTCCATGATGTCGGTTTCGATCACGCCAGGGGCAACGGCGTTGCAGCGAATGCCCATGCGCCCGTATTCGATCGCGATCACCTTGGTCAGCTGTGCGACAGCCGCCTTGGACGAGGCATAGGCCGCCTGCGTCTCGAAGGCCGCAACCGCCGAGATCGATGAGACATTGACGATCGCGCCGCCACCGCCGGCGGCCATCAGTTCCACAGCGGCACGGGCAGTGACGAAGCTGCCGCGCGCGTTGATCTGCAGGATGCGGTCATAGTCGTCGACCGAGGTCTCAGTCAGTCGTTTGTTGAGCGTGCGACCGGCATTGTTCACGACGATGTCCAGTCGTCCGAAGCGCTTCGCGGCGAGTTCGACCGAGCGTCTGGCCAGGTCCTCGTCGGCGACATCGCCGACCAGCGTTGCCACATCCTCGGTTTCCAATTCGCGTACGCTGTCGCTGAGATCGCTTGCCACGATCCGGGCCCCGCGGGCACGCAGCAGCTCCGCCGTGCAACGACCGATTCCGCGTGCCGCGCCGGTCACGAGGGCGACTTTTCCATCCAGGTCCCAGGAGGAAGGGAGTGATGTCATGGGATATCTCCTTGTCGGTCGGCTTCGGCTTGGATCGGGAGGATCAAGCCTTCTTGCCGTTGCGACAGAGATAGAGCCATGGCATTGTCGCGATAACCCGCCTGCCGTTAACCTCGATGGTAAGTTTGACTAACCAATGGATATCGATCTCAATGCAATTGCCGTCTTCGTCGCGGTGGCCGAGGAACGCAATTTTCGTGCTGCGGCAGGCCGGCTAGGCGTGACGCGCTCAGCGGTCAGCCAGAGCATCCTCAGGCTTGAACAGCGCCTTGGCATCGCATTGCTGCAGCGCACGACACGCAGCGTCAACCTGACCGAAGCGGGCGAGCGCCTGCTGGCGAGCGTCGCACCGGCGATCGCCGACGTGAACGCGGCAATCGAAGCCACCACGGAGTTGCTGGACCGCCCGCGCGGCCGCCTGCGGATCGCGGTTTCGTCTATCGCAGAGGCCTTTCTGTCAGGACCGTTGCTGGCGTCCTTTGCAGAAAAGTTTCCCGAGGTGCATCTGGATATTGTGGTCACCGACGAGGAATTCGACATCGTTGCCGAAGGCTATGATGCGGGAGTGAGGCTCGGCGAAGTGATCGAGCAGGACATGATTGCCGTGCCGGTATCGGGCGATCAGCGACAGATGGCCGTCTGCGCTCCGCGCTATCTCGAAAAGTTCGGAGCACCCGCCCATCCGCGCGAGCTTGTGGCACATCGATGCATCGGCTGGCGGCCGGCGCCGGGAGTTTCGCCCTATCGCTGGGAGTTCGGCGAGGACGGGCGCGAGTTCGACGTGGCGGTTGCGCCCGAGATCACTACCAACGACATGTGGCTGATGATCCGGCTGGCCGTTGCAGGCGCCGGAATCACGTTCGGCATGGCCGATACATTCCGCCCCTGGCTCGACCGCGGCGAGCTCGTGCCAATCCTCGACAGCTATCTTCCGCCGTTTGCGGGTTTCTATCTCTATTTCCCAAGCCGACGAAATATCGCGCCGAAGCTGAGAGCCCTCGTGGACCACCTGCGCGCCACGCGCCAGGCGCGGGATCGCAGGTAACCGCAACCGGATCGTAGAGATCGCTTGCGCTATTGGTCAGAAGCCTGGCTGAAAGCTGAATGGTACCGTTGGCTGGGATCGAACCAGCGACCTCCGGATCCACAATCCGGCGCTCTAACCATCTGAGCTACAACGGCACGTTTGCCTGAGCGGGATCGAGATGAAACGTTCGGGACCCGCTCTGTCGTTCGGCGATGCGTCCATACGGGCTATCGGAGTTTAATTCAAGGCTTTTGGCAAGGCAAAAGCTCGCTCCGGCATCGAGTCATTTTCCGCCGGACAAAAGAAAAGGCCGGCGGGAGGAGGTGCCGGCCTTTTCCTGTTACGAGCCAGCGGGAGGAGGTGCTGGCTGGTCACCCCGGTGGGCAGAGGGAGGAGGTTCCACCCGCCGGGTATTCACTTAAACCACTATATCGCACATCTATTTGTCTGACGAAATGCGACCTTTTGATGCATCGTCAAACTGTGCGCAAATATTAGGCGATCTTGATTTCTTTCACGGCCTTCTCGAAGGCGGTCTTGATCGGCTTGGAGACGTCCTCGGCCGCCTTGGCAGCAACCGCCTGGAAGTCCTTAGCCTGCTCGACGGTCATTTCGACGCGCTTGCGCAGGAAAGCGGTCTGCAACTCGACGACTTCCGACAGCGACTTGGCGCCGATCAGCGCTTCGAAATGCGAGAAGCCGGCTTCGGCATTGGCGCGCAGGGCGGCGATGGTCTTGAGCGACAGGTCGCTGGAAACGGACTTGGCGGTCTCGTAGGTCGACTCCAGAGCCTTCTGGGTCTCCTCGGCGCCGGTCTTCAGCTTGGCGTAGGCCTCTTTCGACTGCTCAACGCCCTTTTCGGCGAAGGCACGGATCTGGTCGGTGGCCTTCGAAGCGTCGAAGCTCGGGAATTCAACGTTTTCGATCGTTTCAGCGGTCTTGGTCCTGGACATTTTCCATCCTTTTCAGCGGCAGCGGCTTTGACAAAATGCCGTCTCGTTCATCTATCATGGCAATATAAAGGCAAATTTTGTGCATTGCAACATGTTTGTTGCATCGCACCATAAAATATTTGGTTCGCGGCGTTAACCACGCGCCTAGAGATTCCGCTGGTTGCACGCTATGACTTGTGGACCTTCGCGCCGTCGGCTTTTATTAACAAAGCGTTAACCGCAAATTGCCCGCTCTGTGAGGGTCGTCAAGCGCATGCCGGCTGAAAACTACTCCTTCCTTGACGTCGCCGTGCTCGACGCCGTCCGCCTGCGCTTCGCCGCAGGCGACGCGATCGCCATTCTGTCGGCAGATCTCGAGCAGGTGATCTGGGCCAACGGGCCCGGCGCGGCGGTATTCGGCTATCCGGACATCGGCGCTATCATCGGCGCCTCGGCAGGGTTGCCGCTGATCGCCCGGCGCCAGATCATGGCAACCAGCGGTTTTCCGCAGATCGGCCGCGACCGTGCCATCACGGTCCGGCTGGCGACCGGCCTGACCAGCCGCGCCGTCGGTTTCCTGGCCAGCGCGGTGACCATGCCCGATGGCGAGGAAGCAATCATGCTGGCGCTGCCGGCGGCGCAGACCGGCTCGCGCAGCGCCGCCGAGATCGCCGACCGCGCCATCGGTGGCTTTACGGAAGACGGCCACTACATCGCCTTTGTCGATGCCAAGGGCAATATCGACGCCGCATCGGACGGCTTTTCGGCGCTCGGCATCCGGCCTGAGACGCTGGCCGCGCTTGTCGCCGACGTGGCGAACGAGAGCGACCGCATCGTCAAGCGCCTGGTTCCGGGTGGGTCCAGCTCCTATCCCGCGGGCCTTGCCCGGCTGACGGAAGAGCGGCACCTGCTGGTGGTGATCGACGAGGACCGGCTTGACGGCGAGGCTCCCGATGGCGAACGCGCCGGCGGGGAAACCGAGGCGGCAGCGGCACCGAGCGGTGGCGATCTTCCCCAACCAACGGACCAGGACAACGAGCAGCCGATCGCCAGCAGCGGCGCGGCGGAGATCGACCTTGCAGCGATGGAAGGCACCTCGGCATCGGCGGAGCACGAACCTGCCGACGCGGCCGACGATCACCGCACGGTTGGCAACGCGCCGACGCAGCATGACCATTGGTACTTCAATGCCGGCGACGACGCGCAGGTCCCGCCCGGCGCAGCTGCGTCCAGCGAAGTCGAGACCAGCCCGGACGCTTCGCAGGCCAGCCCGGATACTTCGCCGGAAAGCGCCGCAAAAGCCACCAAAGCCGCCTCGCCGGCCGAACACCGCGCTTCGGCGATCGATCGCACCGCCGCGCCCATGCGTTTCGTCTGGCGTACCGACGCGGAGGGCCATTTCAGCGCCCTGTCGCCGGAATTTGCCGAACTCGTCGGCAAGCCTGCCGCCGACGTGATCGGCCGCCGCTTCGAGGATGTTTCGGCCGCCTATGGCCTCGATGCTTCTGGCGAGATCGCCGGCCTGCTCGAACGGCGCGACACCTGGTCCGGCCGCTCCGTGCTGTGGCCGGTCGCCGGCACCGATCTGAAGATACCCGTCGATCTGGCGGCGCTCCCGGTTTACAGCCGCAGCCGCGTTTTCGAAGGTTTTCGCGGTTTCGGCGTGGCCAGGAGCGGCGATGCGGTGGTCGATCCGGATGCCGTCGGCATGGCCCTTGTCGCCGAGGAGAAACCTGCCGCGACCATCGGGCCGAAAGCCGTCGAACCTCTCTCCGAGATACCTAAACCCGCCGATCCGTTCAGGGGCGAAGTGCCGGCATTGACCATCGTGCCAAAACCCGAGCGGCGCTTTGCCGACAAGGTGATCCGGCTGGCCGAGCACCGGCAGCCGGCCAACGACAAGGGCCTGTCGACGCTGGAACGCAGCGCGTTTCGCGAGATTGGCGAGCGTCTCAAGAAGGACAGCACCCCGGCCGAAGAACAGCCCAGCGCCGGAAAGCAGAAGCCGGTTGAGAAAGTCGAGGCAGCCGGCAAGGCCGACGAGCCAAAGCTGAAAGAAGCCGGCCCGACGGACAAGGGTGAGATGCCGGCGCAAGGTCCGGAAAGCGAGGCGGCTGCCGCCGAACCGCCCGAGGCCGATGCCGAGGACCAGAAGGACCTCGCCCGACTTGACGGCGAGCAGCCGGATGAGGCGGTAGCAGAGGCGCAAGCCGGCGAACCCGTCACACGCCCTGTTTCCGGATCGCTGCTCGACTATGCCGACCGCGAACCCAGAGATGAGGCGCAGGAAGGCGTTGAGCCCAGCACGAACCGTCGAACGATCGTCGCCGAAGCGCCGCGGGATGGCGACGACGACAGCATGACGGCCGAAGACTTCCGTGACGCCGAGGACAGCGAGGATTGGTCCGAGGACAGCGCAGCCGCAGCCGACGCTGCCGGCCATGTGCCGCCCGTCGAGCGGCCGCAGGCACCACCGCTCAAACTCGACGGCTTCGTGCCGTCGGCGTTTGCCGGAGAGGACAACACGGGGCCGGATACCTCGATCCTCGGCAAGCTGCCAGTGCCGGTGCTTATCCATTCCGGCGACCAGCTGCATTACGCGAACGACGAATTCCTCGGATTGACCGGCTATGCGACGCTCAATGCCCTGGACGAGGCTGGCGGGCTCGGCGCGCTGTTTGCCGACCCTTATGCCGACGACGGCAGTTCGGATGGCGGCGACCGCGCTCTGCGGCTGAAAACGCGCGAAGGTCAGGAGTTTCCGATCGATGCGATTTTACGCTCCGTGCCCTGGGGAAACGGCAAGGCGCTGATGCTGGTCGTACGTCGTTCCGGCGACGACGAGGCAGCAGCCATTCCACATGGCGCCGCCGAAGACCAAACGCAGCCGGATGTTTCCGAGCTCAAGGCACGCATTGCCGAAATGCGCACTATCATCGACACCGCCACCGACGGCGTCGTGCTGATCGGCCGTAACGGAACGATCCGTTCAATTAGCCGTCCGGCGGAAGCGCTGTTCGGCTTCGACAGCGACGAGGTGACCGGCAAACCGTTCGTCTCGCTGTTTGCGATCGAAAGCCAGCGCGCGGCGCGTGACTATCTCGAGGGGTTGTCGGAGCCCGGCGTTGCAAGCGTGATGAACGATGGCCGCGAGGTGATCGGGCGCGAGGCGCAGGGGCGTTTCATTCCGCTGTTCATGACCATCGGCAGGCTGCCCAACGACAGCGGCTTCTGTGCGGTGGTGCGCGATATCACCCAGTGGAAGCGGGCCGAAGAGGACTTGACCCAGGCGCGCGCGGTCGCCGAACGCGCCTCGTCGCAGAAGACCGATTTTCTGGCCCGCATCAGCCACGAGATCCGCACGCCGCTCAACGCCATAATCGGCTTTTCCGAGCTGATGGTCGACGAGAAATTCGGGCCGGTGGCCAATGACCGCTATCGCGACTATCTGCGCGACATCAACCGTTCGGGCAACCACGTGCTCGATCTGGTCAACGACCTGCTCGACATTTCGAAAATCGAGGCCGGCCAGCAGGAGATGGCCTATGAGGCGGTGTCGCTTAACGACACGCTGGCCGAAACCGTGGCGATGATGCAGCCGCAGGCCAACCGGGAACGCGTCATCATCCGCTCCAGCTTCGCCTCGCGGCTGCCGGAAGTGGTGGCCGATCTGCGCAGCGTGCGGCAGATCGCGCTCAACATCCTGTCGAACGCCGTCCGCTACACGCAGGCTGGCGGCCAGGTGATCGTGTCGACGGCTTACGAGATCTCCGGCGATGTCGTCATGCGCGTGCGCGATACCGGCATCGGCATGAGCCAGTCCGAGATCGAGCAGGCGCTGAAGCCGTTCAAGCAGATCAATGCGCTGAAGCGCGGCCGTGGCGACGGCACGGGTCTTGGGCTGCCGCTGACCAAGGCGATGGTCGAAGCGAACCGGGCCCGGTTCACCATCAACTCGACGCCCGGCGAGGGAACCTTGGTCGAAGTCGCCTTTCCCTCGACCCGCGTGCTCGCCGGTTAGCTATGGTTGCGCAAAGAAAAAAGGCGTCCAACAGGACGCCTTGAATGATAGGATTGCTGTCACAACGGGGCTTGAGCGAATCAGATCCTCTCGGGGCTAAGAGGAACGGGATTTCTCCCTCAAGTTACGCACGACTATTGATGCCGGGCCTTAACAAATCCTTACCGGCACGCCGGAAAATTTACCAATGTGTACCACTCATGAAATCTAGGTAAATTCCGAAGAGATAATTTGTTAACGATACCGGAGACCTCAAAACAGCTCCTACCTTGGATCCCGGGGTCAGTCGGCAAGCTGCGGCAGGTTGCGGAACAGCTCGAGCGCTTCGGGATTGGCGAGCGCTTCCTTGTTCTTGATGGCGCGGCCATGCACCATGTCGCGTACCGCGAGCTCGGTGATCTTGCCCGATTTGGTGCGCGGAATATCGCTGACGGCGACGATCTTGGCCGGCACGTGGCGCGGGCTCGCCCCGCTGCGGATTTTCGCGCGGATGCGTTTTTCCAGCTCGGCATCGAGCTCAACGCCGGCCGCCAGCCGCACGAACAGCACGACACGCACGTCATTGTCGAAATCCTGGCCGATGCACAGCGCTTCGAGGATTTCCGGCATCTGCTCGACCTGATTGTAGATCTCCGCCGTGCCGATCCTGACACCGCCCGGATTGAGCGTGGCGTCGGAACGGCCATGGATGATCAGGCCGCCATGGACGGTCCATTCGGCGAAATCGCCGTGGCACCAGACATCGTCGAAACGTTCGAAATAGGCGGCTTTGTATTTCCTGCCGTCAGGGTCGTTCCAGAAGCCGATCGGCATCGCCGGAAACGCCTTGGTGCAGACGAGCTCGCCCTTCTCCTGACGGAGCGGGCGGCCGTCATCGTCCCAGACATCGACGGCAAGGCCGAGCCCGGGCCCTTGGATCTCGCCGGTCCATACCGGTTCGATCGGCACGCCGAGCACGAAGCAGGAGACGATATCGGTGCCGCCGGAAATCGAAGCCAGATGCACGTCCTTCTTGATGCCTTCATAGACGAAGCGGAAATCTTCCGGCGACAACGGCGAGCCGGTCGATGAGATGGTGCGCACGCTGGAAAGATCATGCGTGCCGATCGGCTTCAGGCCGGCCTTGCGCACGGAATCGATGAATTTGGCCGAGGTGCCGAAATAGGTCATCTTTTCGGCATCGGCGAAGTCGAACAGCGCATTGCCGTCCGGGTAGAACGGCGAGCCGTCGTAGAGCAGCAAGGTGGCGCCCGATGCCAGGCCCGACACCAGCCAGTTCCACATCATCCAGCCGCAGGTGGTGAAGTAGAAGAAGCGGTCGCCGTCGAGCAGGCCGGCATGCAGCCGTTCTTCCTTGACGTGCTGGATCAGCGTTCCGCCGGCCGAATGGACAATGCATTTGGGAATGCCGGTCGTGCCCGATGAAAACAGGATGTACAGCGGATGCGAAAACGGCAGCCTTTCGTAGGCGACAGGCCTTGCGCCAAAGGGTGACAGCGCCTCTTCCAGCGCAGCCGCCTTGCCGATGGTCGCGGCGACGTCGAGCGAGGTACCGAGATAGTCGACAATGAGGACTTTGCGGACGGTGGCGAGCTTGCCCGCCACGGCCGCGATCTTGTCGGCGACTTCGATCGCCTTGCCATTGTACCAGTAGCCGTCCGGCGCGATGAACACGACAGGCTCGATCTGGCCGAACCGGTCGAGAACCCCCTGCTCGCCGAAATCTGGGGAGCAGGACGACCAGACCGCGCCGATCGAGGCGGCCGCCAGCATTGCAGCAACCGTCTCCGGCATGTTGGGCATCATCGCGGCGATGCGGTCGCCCTTCTTCACCTTGAGCGACAGGAAAAGCTGCTGCAGGCGCGAGGTCAGCGCATGCAGCTCGTTCCAGGACAGCCGCCGCTCGACCTTGTCCTCGCCGCGAAAGACGATTGCGTCGCCAAGCCCGGTTTTCTTCAGGAGATTCTCGGCGAAGTTCAGCTTCGCATCAGGGAAGAAGGTCGCGCCGGGCATCTTGTCGCCATCGACCAGCACGCGTTCGCCCTTGTCGCCGACGATGCCACAAAAGTCCCAGACCAGGCTCCAGAAGGTCTCGCGATCATCGATCGACCAGCGATGCAGGTCGGCATAGGAGGAGAAAACCTTGCCGGCCATGTTCGCCGCGGCGTTCATGAAGGCGGTCATCGGCGCCGCGTCGATCTGCTCTTGCGTCGGGATCCAGAGCGGTGCGTCGTCAGCCATCATTGTTTCTCCGTAGGCTGCATCGCTTATGCATATCGCGATGCAGCAGAGCAAGATTTTGTTGGACCGCGCCGGTCAGGGTGTGCGCAAATGCCATCGCCGGGCCATAAAGACTTGAAATGCGTCAGCCGTCGGTTACACCCGTCGGGCGATTTTGTCGGAATGGAAGCATACGGGGCGATATGCCATCACCTTTGATCCGACGCGGAATATGGGCGATCGGCGCAGCCGTCATCGTCATCGCGCTGGTTGTCGCAGCCTTGCCGTTGATCGCCTCGACCCGCATCGTACGCGACCGTATCGCGTGGGAAATGAGCGCCTGGAGCGGTTTCCGGGTCACCATCGACGGCGCGCCGCGCATCGAGGTCTGGCCGAATTTCCGGGCGATCCTGAGCGACGTGACGCTGTCGCAATGGACAGAGACGGATGCGCCGCCCGTGGTCGAGGCCGAACGGGTCGAGGTCGACCTCTCAGCGATGGCGGCGCTGCGTGGCGATGTGGTGTTTTCGACGGCGCGGCTGGTACGACCGACGATCCGGGTTCAGCGTACCGCGAGCGGGTTTTTCCTACCTGCGATTCCTAGCGGCGGGCGCATTACGCGTTCGATCGATGCTGCCCGCGCGGTGATCAACACAAATCCCGCCAAGCCGGATCTCGGCAAGCTGCCGACAGATCCGTTCGGCACAGTCGAGTTCAGGGACGGCCGCGTAGTGGCTGCCATCGGCGGCAAGGACCAGGAGATATTGAGCAGCCTGAGCGGCCAGGCGAACTGGGCCGCGATGAACAGCAATGCGACGCTGTCGGCGACCGGGATATGGCGCGGCGAAAGCGTTGCCATCGACGCCGCATCGCCGAACCCGCTCGTGCTGTTTGGTGGCGGCACAGCACCGGCCACATTTTCCTTCAAGGCGGCACCGGCCAGTTTTTCGTTCGACGGCCGCGCCAGCATGTCGGAGAACGGCTATTTCGACGGCCAGGCGAAATTCGCCGCACCTTCGCTCCGACGCGTGCTCGAATGGTCGCAGGCCGGCATCGCGCCCGGTGCCGCAATCGGCTCGATCTCGGTTTCAAGCAAGATCACGGCAACGGCCGGGCGCGTCAAATTTGAAAACACGGCCCTGACCCTCGACAACAACCCGGGAATGGGTGCGCTGGACTTCACCTATGGTGAGGCACTGCCGGTGATCTCCGGCACACTTGCCTTCGATACGCTCGACCTCAGATCATTTCTCTCCGCCTTTACGCCGGTACCATCCGCCGGCGGCACCGGCCCGGGCGAAATCGATACGAGCTTCGCCGACCGGATCAATCTCGATCTCAGGCTGTCGGCGGCGCATGCCACCGCCGGCGCCATCCAGCTTGCCGACGTCGCTGCCACTGCCCAGGTCAAGAACGGCCTTGCCGTCTTCGACATCTCGGATGCATCCGCCTTTGGCGGCAACGTCCAGAGCAGCGTCCGTTTCGACCGCAAGCCCGCCGGCACGGAAGTCGAGATCCGGCTGCTTGCTTCCGATATCGACGGCGGCGCTTTCGGCACCGCGGCCGGGATGACACGGCTGGTGCCGATCGGCACTGGAACCGTTTCGGTCATCCTCAAGGGGCCTGGCAGAACCTGGGACTCGATTTTTGAAAACGCCAATGGCTCGCTGTCGGCGACGTTCGGCGCGGGTGCGCTGAGCCGGCTTAACCTGCCGGCGTTCCTCAAGCACACCGAACAGGGCGGATTCTTCGCGCTGGACGACGTCTCGGACGGAACGCTGCCGATCGACGGGGCCGAGCTCAAGGCGAGCATTTCGAACGGCGTGGCGCGCATCGACAAGGCCGAGGTGAATTCCGCGCAATACAAGATCTGGCTTTCCGGCATCGCATCCTATGCCGGACGCGGGCTGGCGCTGTCCGGCGGCATCGTCCAGCCGAGCCAGGCTGCCACGCAGACGAACGGCCAGGGACCCAATCAGTCGTCCTTCTTCGTCGGCGGAACGTGGAGCACGCCGTTCATCTCGCCGATAAGCCGCGGCGTTTCGGGAGAGTAAGCAGCAGCAGCAGCTTCAACCGCGCTGCGCGGCCTGCTCGTCGCGCTGGCGCTGCACCTCGCGGCGTTTGTTTGCGAGCGAAGCGATGATCACGCCAACTGCGACGACCGCGATCAAGATGGTGCAGGCTGCGTTGATTTCCGGCGTCACGCCAAGGCGGACCTGGCTGTAGATCTTCATCGGCAGCGTCGTGGCGCCGGGTCCCGAGGTGAAGCTGGCAATAACCAAATCGTCGAGCGACAGCGTGAAGGCCAGCATCCAGCCGGAGACGATAGCCGGCATGATGACCGGCAGCGTGATCTGGAAGAAGGTCTTCACCGGTGGCGCACCGAGGTCCATCGCGGCCTCTTCCAGCGAACGATCGAAAGTGATCAGGCGCGACTGAACCACCACCGCGACGAAGCACATGGTCAGCGTGGTGTGGGCAAGCGTCACCGTCAGAAAGCCGCGGTCGAGGCCGACGGCGACGAAGAGCAGCAGCAGCGACAGGCCGGTGATGACTTCCGGCATGACCAGCGGCGCAAACACCATGCCGGAAAACAGAAGCCGGCCGCGAAAGCGCGTGTAGCGTGTCAAGGTGAGCGCCGCCAGCGTGCCGAGCACGGTCGCCACGCTTGCCGAGATGACGCCGACGCGGGCCGTCACCCAGGTGGCGTCCATCAGACCCCGGTTGTGGAACAGCGACACGTACCATTTCGTCGAGAAGCCACCCCAGACGGTGACCAGCTTCGATTCGTTGAACGAGAACACGACGAGCAGGACGATCGGCAGGTAAAGAAAGGCAAAGCCGAGCACGATCGAG
The DNA here is from genome assembly GCF_040320565.1 of Mesorhizobium sp. M0664. Lineage (NCBI taxonomy): Bacteria > Pseudomonadati > Pseudomonadota > Alphaproteobacteria > Hyphomicrobiales > Phyllobacteriaceae > Mesorhizobium > Mesorhizobium sp. M0664. The sequence continues at coordinate 571,492 of NZ_JAMYPW010000001.1, read as the reverse complement.
GTAATATTAAAGCGGCTCCAGGTCGCGTTCATTGGTCCTGCTCCTGGGCGCGCGCCTGGGCTCGCTGGAAGAGCATGATCGGCACGATCAGCAGCAGCAGCAAGATGACGGCAACCGCGGACGACACCGGCCAGTCACGGTTGGCGAAGAACTCGTTCCACAGCGTTCTGCCGATCATCAGCGTCTGCGAGCCGCCGAGCAGGTCGGGAATGACGAACTCGCCGACGGCGGGAATGAACACCAGCAGGCAGCCAGCGATGACGCCGGGCAGCGACAGGGGGAAGGTGATCTTCCAAAAGGCGCTGGTCGGCGGACAGCCGAGATCCTTGGCGGCCTCGATCAGAGAATGGTCCATCTTCTCCAAGGACGAATAGAGCGGCAGCACCATGAACGGCAGATAGGAGTAGACGATGCCGATGAAGATCGCCGTATAGGTGTTGAGGATGATCAGCGGTTGGCTGATGATGCCGGTGGCGAGCAGCAGCTGGTTGAGCAGGCCCTCGGGCTTAAGGATGCCGATCCAGGCGTAGACACGGATCAGGAACGAGGTCCAGAACGGCAGGATCACCAGCATCAGCAAGGTCGGGCGAATCGTCGCTGGGGCGCGCGCCATGCCATAGGCTATGGGATAGCCGACCAGCAATGTCAGGACCGTCGAGATGGCGGCGACGATGACGCTCGTCACATAGGCATTGAAGTAAAGCGCATCCTGCGTCAGCCAGGTATAGTTGTCGAAATTGAGCGCGCCGAATTCCGAGATAAACCCGGAAATGCCGCTGCGGAAATCGAGCACCGGCGTGTAGGGCGGCATGGCGATCGCAGTCTGCGACAGCGAAATCTTGAAGACGATGATGAAAGGCACGAGAAAGAAGAACAGCAGCCAGAGGTAGGGGATGATGATGACGAGCTGGCTAACGAAGGCGGCTCCCAGCCTGACCAAGGCGGATTTGCCGGCAGCGCTTGCCGGAGAGCTTGTTGCGGCGGTGACAGCGGACATGATCAGTCCCTACCGTGTCAGGACGACGCCGGCGTCGGGGCGGAAAGAAACCCAGGCGCGGTCGTTCCAGGTCAATGGGTCCTCGGTGAGGCGTGCCGCGTTCATGGTGCTCGCCCGCACCACCTGACCGTCGTCCAGCCTGACGTGATAGACGGTCATGTCGCCGAGATAGGCTATGTCGTAGACCTCGCCTTCGATGGCGTTGACGGCACCGGCCGGCTTCGTGGAGGACACCTTGATCTTCTCCGGCCTGATGGCGAAGGTGACGGATGTTCCGGCGGCGGCACTGCCGGCATTTTCGGTCCGGATGGTGATGCCGTTGCCGGCATCGATGCTCGCGCTGCCGGCCTCGCCAGCCGCGATCTTGCCGTCGAACATATTCACATTGCCGACGAAGCCGGCGACGAAGCGGGAACCCGGCGCTTCGTAGACCTCGGCCGGCGTCGCCACCTGCATCACCTCGCCCTTGTCGATGATGGCGATGCGGTCGGCCATCGTCATCGCCTCTTCCTGATCATGGGTGACGACGACGAAGGTGAGGCCGAGGTTCTGCTGCAGGTCCATCAGCTCGAACTGGGTCTCCTCGCGCAGCTTCTTGTCCAGCGCGCCAAGCGGCTCGTCGAGCAGCAGGACTTTCGGCCGCTTTGCCACCGAGCGCGCGAGTGCGACGCGCTGGCGCTGGCCGCCCGACAATTGGTGCGGTTTGCGCTTGGCGAACTGCTCGAGCTTGACCAGCTTCAGCATCTCGGCGACGCGCTTGTCGATGTCGGCCTTGGCCATGCCTTCCTGCTTGAGGCCGAAGGCGATATTGTTCTCGACCGTCATGTGCGGAAACAAGGCGTAGGACTGGAACATCATGTTGACCGGCCGCCGGTAGGGCGGAATGCCGCGCAGATCCTGGCCGTCGAGCAGGATGCGGCCGGCGGTCGGCTCCTCGAAGCCCGCAAGCATCCTGAGCAGTGTCGATTTCCCGCAGCCTGAGGCCCCCAGCAAGGCAAAGAATTCGCGTTCGAAAATGGTCAGCGACAGGTTGTTGACCGCTGTGAACTCACCGAATTTCTTGGTGACGTTGTCGAACTGGATGTATGGCTTGGCGTTCGGATCGTTCCATGGCGCAAAATCCCTGCGGATGCTGCCAAGCGATTTCATGTCCCACTCCGTCCTGCTGCTTGCCCCATGAGAAAGCGGCTCCGGCAACGGCTGCCGGAGCCTGGTCAGATTGCTATTGGCCGGTGACGATCTTGGTCCAGGTGCGGGTGATGATGCGCTGGGTCTTGGGATCGTAAGGCGATACGGTGTAGAGCTTCTGCAAGGTGGCTGCATCCGGATAGATCGCCGGATCTTCCAGGATCGCCTTGTCAATGAACTGCTGCGAAGCCTTGTTGCCGTTGGCATAGAGCACATAGTTCGACGATTTGGCGATCACTTCGGGCTTCATCATGTAGTTCAGGAACTCATGCGCTTCGGCGACATGCGCTGCACCGGCCGGGATCGCCATCTGGTCGAACCACATCTGGGCACCTTCCTTCGGCACCGAGTAGCCGATCTCGACACCCTGCTTGGCTTCGTCCGCGCGGTTGCGGGCCTGGAAGACGTCACCCGACCAGCCGACCGCCAGGCAGATGTCGCCATTGGCCAGGGCGTTGATGTATTCGGAGGAGTGGAACTTGCGGATATAGGGCCGGACCTTCAGCAAGGTTTCTTCGGCCTTGGCAATCTCATCGGGCGACGTGCTGTTCGGATCGAGGCCCAGATATTTCAGTGCCGCCGGTATGATGTCGGCCGGCGAATCCAGTACATAGACGCCGCAGTCCTTCAATTTGGCCAGGCTTTCGGGATTGAAGAACACGTCCCAGCTGTCGATCTTGTCGGTGCCGAGCGCTGCCTGCACCTTCTTGATGTTGTAGCCGATGCCGACCGTACCCCACATGTAGTTGATCGAATATTCGTTGCCGGGATCATATTTGGCGGTCCGTTCCATGACCGTGTCCCACATATTTGAAATGTTCGGCAGTTTCGACTTGTCGAGCTTCTGGAACACACCCGCCTGGATCTGGCGTGCAAGGAAATTGCCGCTGGGCACGACGACATCGTAGCCGCTGCCGCCGGCGAGCAGTTTCGTTTCCAGGATCTCGTTGGAATCGAAAGTGTCGTAGACGACCTTGATGCCGGTTTCCTTGGTGAAGTCGTCGATGATCGAACTGTCGATATAGTCCGACCAGTTGAAGACGTTGACGACGCGATCCTCGGCATGCGCGCCAAAGGTAAAAACTGCCAGAAACGCCGAAGTCGCCGAAAGCCAGAGCGCTTTGCGGGTCATGCTATTCTCCTTTGATGAGTGTTCCGTCGCCAGCTCGTCGCGGCGTCCGCGCGGCTGGGCATTTGCTTCAAGGTATTGGGCTTGCAGGCAGGCGACAAGCGCGAATTGCCGGCGCCATTATCGTTCGGCGGCGAGCCGACAGCGAAGACCTGGCGTGGCGTTGGTGGTGTTCCGACGCCGTCGGAAGCTTTCGCTACGGCGCGGGCAGGGAGACGACGATATTGTCCGGCCTCGATGCGGCCGGCATGGAGACTTGGCAAGATACGCCTGTCTTGTTGTTGCCGTGATCGCAGCCTGCCCGCGCGGCTGCGACGTTGTCAATGGTTCATCTCGCTTTGACGCGCGCACTGCATCAATTAGGTGACGGCACACCGGTGACGCCCGCTCGCGCGGGCCGCGTCTGGCGCTTGAACTCGAGCCCGATATGGACGAGGAGCGCGGTGACGACGACGGCACCGCCGACGATGGTACGCGCCGACGGCACCTCGGAATGAATGAGCCAGACCCAGATCGGGCCAAGGATCGGTTCGAACGTGCCGAGCAGCGCCGCGACGGCGGCCGGAACAAGCCGGGCTCCGGTGGCGAAGAAGGCGAGACCGAGTCCCAGATTGATCACGCCAAAGGCAAAGAGGAAGCCCATATCGTGGCTGGAGACGCCCAGCGCCGACGCCTGCGATGCCGCAAAGGCGGCCGCCAGCATCGTGCCGAGGCAGGTCGCCGGCGTCATGCGCACATGGGCAAAGCGGCGCGTGATGACGGTGGCGATCGAGAACATGACAGCGATGAGCAGCGCCAGCCCGTCGCCGATTGGCGACACCGCGCCATCGAGCGATTCCGACACCATGATGGCGACGCCGACAATAACGGCGGCGATCGCCACCCAGGTCGCCACCGCCACCCGTTCGCGAAACAGCGCCCAGGCAAACAGCGCCGCCAGAAGCGGCACGCCGGCCTGCATCAACAGGATGTTGGCGACGGTGGTATAGGCAAGCGCCACGACGAAAGAGGTCGACGCCGTGGCGAAGCAGAACGCCACCGCAAGGCCGGCCAGGCCCATGCCGCGAAACAGCTTCAGCGTGCCACGCCAGCCATCGCGCCAGACCATGAAGCAGAGCAGGAAGGCGGCGGCCCAGACCGAGCGCCAGAACACCACCGTCCAGCTGTCGGCGTTGTCGATGAAGCGCGCAATGCTGCCGCCGAAGCTCCACATCAACGCCGACAGGAATACCAGCAGGAAGCCGACGCGTTCGCCTTGCGGCGACACGATCGGCGAAGCGGCAACCGGAGATGATGCGGTATCGGTCATGGGTATGACTGTCGGCGAATTCGGAGCAGCACGATGTGCAATGGACGACAGAGACGTGCCTCATTCGCGTAACGCAAAGCAGAAGGCCGGGCGTGATCCAGTTCGATGTTCCGTTTGGCGCACTGATGAGGGCGCCTCGCCCCTCGCCCGGCGATGATCCGAGGCGACTTGTCGATGATGCGTTACGAGGTGCTCTTGTTGCCGCGGATAAAACGCCAGAGACCGGCCAGCGGAACCAGCAGGAGCAGGCCAAACTTTTTCAGCGCGATCAGCGCCACGACCAGAAAACCTGCTTTCGCCGCCAGCTTGCCGGCAATCAGGCCACCGACGCCAATCGCCGCAACCGTATCGACGCCCGGCACGAAATCGGCGTATGTCTTGCCGGTATTGAAGTCCGCGAGGCCAAGCACCTCATCCAGGCTTTGCCTTATCTCCGGCAATTGTTCCACCGTCGCGATATAGCTCATCACGAAGACGCCCTCCCTGCCAAGGAAACGGACGTCGTAGTTGAGCGTATGGGCGGCATCGTTGCCAAATTGCAGCTCCTTGGCCCAGTGCAGGCGCTTGTGGGCCGCGTCATAAACCGGCGGCGACGCCCAGCCGATCAGCGTAATGGGCGCATAGCCATCCTTTACCCTCTGATCGTTGCCGGACAGAGTGTCTGACTGCATGTTGCGCAGCAGTTCATTGTAATCGATGGACGCGGCGTCGCTGTCGTCGACGTAACCGATCTTTTCCCAGCGCAGCTCTATCCCCCAATTGTTGTCGGCAATGGGATCATGGGAGACTGGAAAGATCATGCCGAGGGCATCGGAACCAGAGTCGGGCGGATTGCCCCAGGCTTCGGTGAGGACGGAGAGCGTGTCCTTCTTGTCCAGAAAATAGAACTTGTCCTTGAGGTCGAGATGGATGCCTTCGGCAAGATTTATCGCGCCGGTCTTCGGATCGATCTTGTCCAGGAACGCCTTGCCGGCATCATTGTAGTGTTGATAGGAATTGAAGAAATCCGAGGCCTTTTCAGCCAATGCGGGATCGGCCGAAAACGCGAGCGCCAAGCCAAGCCAAAAAACTGTCCTGCCCATGATTGATCCCCCGACCGTTGCGCAGTTCTTTTTTTTGATACCGTACCGTCAATGCTGAATCAATATTCGGCTGAATCAATATTTTGGCTGAACCAATATTTTGGCCGGCAACCGCGAACCAGCTTACTGGTTGCCGCCGCAGGAACAGATGAGGTCCTTTGGTCGAAGATTCAGCCGCAATATTGCTGGAGCCGAATCACTGGAAATCGAACGCCGACAGTCCCGTGACCATCTCGTCGAGGCCGAGCGGACGTGTAACGGGTGGCTCGGCGCGGGCGAGGCAGCCGATGCGTTCGCACAGCCGGCAGGCAGGGCCGACCGGCGTCGCCAGCGCAGCGGCGCTCTGTCCGGTCTTGCCGATGGCGGCCGGCCCCGGCAATGCCGCTCCATAGACGACCTCGTCGCGAAAACCGATGTCGCAGCCGAGCAACAGCGCCGTGAGCCGCGGGCGCTCGGCAAACGAGCCCTGCGGCCCTTCGAGCGTGCGGGCCATGCAGAGGAACGCCGCACCGTCGGGCATTTCCACTGCCTCGACCAGGATCTGGCCGGGCTGGGCGAAGGCGGCATGGACCGGCAGCTTCGGACAGCCGCCGCCGAAGCGGCTTTGCGGAAAGCCGTGGCTGCCCGCCTTGCGGAACCGATTGCCGGCACTGTCGACCTCGAGCATGAAGAACGGCACACCCGACGCACCCGGCCGCTGCAGCGTGGTCAGCCGGTTCGCCGCCTGCTCGAAAGAGACGCCGAAGCGCGACCGCAACATGTCGATGTCATAGCGGGCACGGACCGCAGCGGCGCGAAAAGGCTGATAGGGCATCATCAGCGCGTGCGCGGCATAGCGGCCGAGCTCGAAACGCGCCAGCCGGCGGGCTTCGTCCGTGGTCAGCTTCAGCACCTGGATCTCGGCAGCTACAGCGACGCTCATGCGGATCAGGCAGGCCTCCATCGCCACCTCGCGCAGTTGATCGAATGGCGACAGCCGCTCGGACAGGAACAGGCGCTGCGAGTGACGGTCATAGCGACGCCGCCAGTTGGGCATCGTGGCGACCGGCAGTACCTTGACGACGATGCCGAATTCACGCCGCAGCCAAGCCTTCAACGCACTGAACAGATCGTCGCCGGGATCGAGCACCGACGTGAATGCCTCGGCTTCCTCTTCGAGCGCGGCAAAATGGTTCGGCCGGCGTTCGAAAATCTCATGCACCTCGTCGATCGGCAGCCTGGCACCGGAGAGGGCGGTGGCCTTGCCCTCACGCGCGAGCAGCTCGTTGATATCCGACAATCGCTCGGCCTGCTCGCGATAGGCGCGAAACAGCTTTATGACAGCGGTGGAAGCGTTGGGCGCCGCCTCGGCAAGCTCGATGAGTTCCTGGTCGCCCGGCAGTTCGCCGGCCAGCAACGGATCTGAAAACACTTCCTTCAAATCGGCGACCGACCCCCTCGCCTCGCCCTGCAATTCATGTGGGTCGACCTTGTAGACGGTTGCCAGCCTCAGGATCAGTTGCACCGTCAGCGGCCGCTGGTTGCGCTCGATGAGATTGAGATAGGACGGCGAGATGCCGAGCCCTTCGGCCATCGCCGTCTGGGTCAGCCCCTTGGCGTTGCGGATGCGACGAATGCGCGGCCCGGCAAAGATTTTGTGGTCGGCCAATCGAGTTTCCTTGACAGAAATTTACATCCGCCGATGGCATGGCTGTCTTTACAATCATGACAGATTTACAGCTCTCATCAGTCAAACACAACACAGGTTTTCCCTTATTTTATGACTGATCAGGAGGTTTGCCTCGCTTGCGTCGTGCCGACGTGTAAATGGTGTCACACATATGGCGCACATATTTTCCCTCTGCGACGCCTTCCTAAACCGGCATCAAAACCGCCTGGAGTGATCAATGACCGACTTTTACAACCTCGTCCCGTCGGCGCCGCAAGGCCGCTTTGATGGCATCGAAAGGCCCTATTCGCCGGACGACGTGAAGCGGCTGCGCGGCTCGGTGCAGATCCGGCAGAGCCTCGCCGAAATGGGGGCAAACCGGCTGTGGCAGCTCATCCATGAAGAGGATTTCGTCAACGCGCTGGGTGCCATGTCGGGCAACCAGGCGATGCAGCAGGTGCGGGCCGGGCTGAAAGCGATCTATCTGTCAGGATGGCAGGTCGCCGCCGATGCCAACACCGCTTCCGCCATGTACCCGGACCAGTCGCTTTATCCCGCAAATGCCGCGCCCGAACTGGTCAAGCGCATAAACCGCACCTTACAGCGCGCCGACCAGATCGAGACTTCGGAAGGCAACGGGCTGTCGGTCGACACCTGGTTCGCGCCGATCGTCGCCGACGCGGAAGCCGGCTTCGGCGGGCCGCTCAACGCCTTCGAGATCATGAAGGCGTTCATCGAGGCGGGTGCGGCCGGCGTCCATTACGAGGACCAGCTGGCTTCGGAGAAGAAATGCGGCCATCTCGGCGGCAAGGTACTGATCCCGACCGCCGCACACATCCGCAACCTCAACGCGGCGCGCCTTGCCGCCGACGTCATGGGCACGCCGACGCTGGTCGTGGCGCGCACCGACGCTGAAGCGGCGAAGCTCTTGACCTCCGACATCGACGAACGCGACCGGCCTTTCGTCGATTATGGCGCCGGCCGCACTGCGGAGGGCTTCTACCATGTCAGCAACGGCATCGAGCCCTGCATCGCCCGCGCCGTCGCCTATGCGCCCTATGCGGACCTGATCTGGTGTGAGACTTCCAAGCCAGATCTGGCGCAGGCCAGGACGTTTGCCGAGGGTGTGCGCAAGCATCATCCAGGCAAGCTGCTTGCCTATAATTGCTCGCCGTCTTTCAACTGGAAGAAGAATCTCGACGATGCGACGATAGCGAAGTTCCAGAAGGAACTCGGCGCCATGGGTTACAAGTTCCAGTTCATTACGCTGGCCGGTTTCCACCAGCTCAATTTCGGCATGTTCGAGCTCGCCCGCGGCTACAGGGAGCGGCAGATGGCAGCCTATTCGGAACTGCAGGAGGCGGAATTCGCCGCGGAAGCCAATGGCTACACCGCCACCAAGCACCAGCGCGAGGTCGGCACCGGCTATTTCGACGCCGTCTCAATGGCGATCACCGGTGGCCAGTCTTCGACCACGGCCATGCATGGATCGACCGAGCACGCCCAATTCAGGCCGGCGGCGGAATAGCGGAACAGCAGACAAACAGAGGGAACGCCCAAGCGGGCATGGCAACACAACAGGCAAGGCAACACAGGGAGAAGACCAATGGCATCGATAAGCCGCGTCAAGGAACGGGCCGAAGAGCAGGCCACCAGCATGAATGTCGACCAGCAGGCGACCATCCGCATGCTGGCGAACGATCTGCACAGGCTCAATCAGTCGGTAATGAAGGCGGTCGAGGCCGGCGTCTCGGTCGAACTGGTGCGCTCGGCACGGCACCATGGCGGCGATGGCAACTGGGGCGATCTGCTGATCCCGGTCATCGTCACGCAACGGAGCCACGACTGATGAATTCTACCGCACCGCGCCTTTTTTGAGCGCATGTTATCGCACCCCGCACGCCGCGGCTCTGCCTAGTCCGGCAGAGCCGCTAGTGCAACGATTTCAATGACAAGATCAGGCTGCGCAAGTGCTGCAACGCCGATAACTTCCGAGGGCGGCGGGTTGTTGTAGCTGCAGTGCTTCGGGCAGTGCTCGGCAAAGAATTCGTCCAAGACGTCCAGGCGAAAATTGGGAGAGCTCAGAACGCCGCCATCGGGAAATGGCCCCTTAACAAAGAAGGTCAGCCGGATGAGATGCTCGAGCGCAGTGCCAAGCTCTTCCAGATCTGATTTGATGTTGGTGAGAATTGCGCGCCACTGCGCGGCCGCACCGCCGACCGCGCCGCCGCCGCTTTTGCCGATCGGATCGTAGTCCTCGGCCGTCGCGGTGTTTCCGGAAAGGTAGACAAACCCCTTTGCGCCGGTAACGACCGTACCCTTTCCCCATGGCATCAACCGGCCATTTTTGAATTTCTTGTGAGTCACGAGTTCCATTGTCATCTCCCGTCGATCAAAGAGACGTGTGTAGCCAACGAGGAAGGGTAGTCCGGCGAGGCGATGCGACAAGCTCGCGACAGACTTGCCTCGACTTCATCCAACCTTTCGTCAATCTGGCTATAGCTGCTAGTTGACGCGTTCGCGCTGCACAGCCAAACTTAGCTGAGCCTGCCCGGTTGTGGTGGCGACTTCTCCTTTCGAGCGGCGGCAAAGAAAAGCATTTAATTTTAATTTTAATGTTTCTTGCGATATTCTCCTGATACGCCATTTGAGCTTGACATGAGCAGTGATCTCACGCCAATTACCTCTCGAGTTTCAACCCTGCATTGAAACATTGAACAACGGCCTGCCCCGCCATGTGCCCTGCGAATCGCGACATCGAGACTGCAAAACAGCTGCCTTTCGTCAGCCGGGACATGGAGACGCGGATGCTCCCGGATTTCTCGCGGGTGCTGGTGGTCGGAAAATCACCGATCAACCGCGTCGTGGTTTCAAAGATCGTCGAGCGGTCCGGCCTCAAACCGATCTCGGAAACTCCCGAAACCGCGGCAAAAGCCTTGCATGCGCTGATTCCCGGCACTGTCGTTCTCGACGGCGGTGCGGAGAATGGGGACTGCGACGCCTTGCTGTCGGGTATCGATGCACTGCGAAGGGCGTCAGGCAGATCGCTTCCGTCGGTGATCCTGCTTTCCGTCAAGACCGGCACGCCGGAGAGCCTGGGCCTGTCCAGCGTCATCGATGCAGTGGTCGTCAAGCCGATCACCACCGAACGGCTGCAGCCGGTGATCGACCGGCTGGTCGGGGTCGGCCGCACCTGACGCCTACCGCGATGCCTCGGCTGCAGACCTGATCAATCAATCTCGCCAATATGCTCGATCAAGCCCGGCAGTTCACCGAGATTGGCTATCTGGCGAAAGCGCGGTGCCGAGACCGGCGGCTCGACATGTTCCAGCACCCAGGTGAGCTCATGCGGAACGTGGATGCCCCAACTGCCGGCTTCGATGGCCGGCACGACGTCCGACTTGAGCGAGTTGCCGACCATCATGCCCTTTTCCGGGCCGTCGCCGTGGCGGCTGAAGATGCGGGTATAGGTGGCCGCGCTCTTGTCGCTGACGATCTCGACGGCATCAAACAGCTCGCCAAGGCCGGATTGCGCGAGCTTGCGTTCCTGGTCGAACAGGTCACCCTTGGTGATCAGCACCAGGCGGTAAGCGCCGGCCAGCTTTTCCACGGTCTCGCGCGCATGGGGAAGCGGCTCGATCGGATGGCTGAGCATCTCGCGGCCCGCGGCGAGAATTTCAGCAATGGTTGAGGCAGGCACCTGGCCTTCGGTGACCTCGATCGCCGTCTCGATCATCGACAGCGTGAACCCCTTGATGCCGAAGCCGTAGACCGCGAGGTTGCGCTTCTCGGCCTCCAGCAATCTTGCTGAAATCCGGTCCTCCTCGGCGTGATCGGCGAGCAGTGCGGCAAAGCGCTTCTCGGTCACGCGGAAGAACTGTTCGTTCTGCCACAGCGTGTCGTCGGCATCGAAGCCGATCGTTGTCAGTTTGCGGCTGTGTTGCATTCGACGTCTTCAATTGCGGCGTTGCGGGACGCCGACCCTAGACCAGGATGTTTTTATCCGGAAGTCGTTGTGTTTCCCCGGCTAGTCGAGGCGGACGCCAGCCGGCTCCCCTTCCCTTTCGTCGCCGGCAACGGCTATACTCCACAATCTGCAACAAATCTGGTGATTGATGCCGCCTGCAAAAAAGGAAGTCCGTCCGTCGAGCCGCGGAGGACGCGCCCGCACGCCTGCCTTCGTGAAAAACCAACGTGGCGTCAAGAACTGGAAGGAAGTCAGCGCCTGGCTGGAATGGCGCGGCATCGAAGATATCGAATGCATCACACCCGACCAGGCCGGGGTTGCGCGCGGCAAGATGATGCCATCGAAGAAGTTCACCTCCAACACCTCGCTGGCGCTGCCTTCGGCGGTGTTCATGACAACGATTTCCGGCGGCTATCCGGAGGACGGCAACGGCTTCCACTATCCGGAGGACGACGGCGACCTCAAGCTGATGCCTGACCTCTCGACGCTGACGGTGGTGCCGTGGGAGGAGGACCCTACTGCGGCGGTTATCTGCGACCTCGTCCATCAGGACGGCCGCTCGGTCGAGTTCACGCCGCGCAACGTGCTGAAGCGCGTGCTTGCCGCCTATGACAAGCGTGGACTGAGGCCGGTCGTGGCACCCGAGATCGAGTTCTACCTGGTGCGCAAGAACCCCGATCCGGACTATCCGCTGACCCCGCCGGTAGGTCGATCGGGGCGGCCGATCGGCGGCGGCGCCGGCTATTCGATCGCCGGGGTTAACGAATTCGACGAATTGATCGACGACATCTACCATTTCTCCGAAAGCCAGGGCCTGGAGATCGACACGCTGATCCACGAGGAGGGCGCCGGCCAGCTCGAAATCAATCTGCGTCACGGCGATCCGATCGAGCTCGCCGACCAGGTGTTCATGTTCAAGCGAACCATCCGCGAGGCGGCGCTCAAGCACGAGATCTACGCCACGTTTATGGCCAAGCCGATCCAAGGGCAGCCCGGTTCGGCCATGCATATCCATCAGTCGATCATCGACAAGAAGACCGGCAAGAACGTCTTTTCGGCGGAGGACGGCTCGGAGACCGAGGCCTTCTTCCATTTCATCGGCGGCATGCAGAAACATGTGCCGAACGCGCTGGTGATGTTTGCGCCTTACGTCAATTCCTACCGGCGGCTGACGCAGTCGGCCTCGGCGCCGGTCAACAACAAATGGGGCTACGACAACCGCACCACCGCCTTCCGCGTGCCCCGCTCCGACCCGGCGGCGCGGCGCGTCGAAAACCGCATTCCCTCCTCCGATGCCAACCCCTATCTGGCGCTGGCGGCATCGCTTGCCTGCGGACTGATCGGCATGACCAACAAGATCAAGGCCGAGCCGCCGGTTCTGACGACCGCCAACGAGGACCAGATCGACCTGCCGCGCAGCCTGCTCGAAGCCGTCGACCTGTTCGAGGCAGACGAAGAACTCGGCGCGCTGCTCGGCAAGTCATTTGCCGCCACCTATGCGGCGATCAAGCGAGCGGAATTCGAAACCTTCATGGAAGTGATCAGCCCGTGGGAGAGGGAGTATTTGCTGCTGAATGTGTAGTAGGGGAGTAGGGGAGTAGGGCAATATGGCAGTAGGGCAAGGATGACGGACAAGATCGCATCGTACAGGGATCTGATCGTTTGGCAGCAAGCCATGGACCTAACAGTTGCAATCTACCAGGTGACAAGGACTTGGCCGAAAGACGAGATCTACGGGCTGACGGGTCAGGTGCGTCGGGCAGCAACGTCGGTGCCCGCCAACATCGCCGAGGGTTACGGCCGAGAAAGCCGAGCTTCCTACCAGCAGTTTCTCAGGATCGCCCAGGGATCACTCAAGGAACTGGAGACACACCTTTTAATCGCGCAAAGGGTTGGAATTACCTCTCGCGAGGCGGTCGAGTCATTGATGCCCCACAGCGAGAGCGTAGGAAAGCTCTTGCGGCTTCTGATCCGCAAGCTGTCGGCTGAATAGACACCTACTGCCCTACTGCCCTAGCCGAGCATCATGACTTACCAATCCCCAATCTCCCCCGGCCGCTCCTGGTACGAAGACACGGCCGGGCCAAGGCCCGAATATCCGGCGCTCGACGGCGACCGGACATGCGATGTGGTGATTGTCGGCGGCGGCTTTACCGGCCTGTCGGCGGCGGCTCATCTCGCCACGACAGGCGCGGATGTCGTGCTTATCGAAACGCATCGTTTCGGTGACGGCGCATCGGGCCGCAATGGTGGCCAGCTCGGCACCGGACAACGGGCCTGGGCAGAGGAACTGGAAGCGGAATACGGCTTTTCCCGCGCCAAGGCACTGTTCGACCTGGCCGAAGAGGCCAAGGCGCATCTGCTCGACTTTGCCGCGATGCACCAGATCGAGATCGACTATATGCCCGGCCAGATGTCGGTGGCGCACAAGAAGCGCTATGTCGACGACTACAAGGCGCATGCCGAGATCATGGCGAGCCGTTTCGGCTATCCGCACATCTCATTCATGGATGCCGCGGAGACAGCCGAGCGGCTGGGCTCGACGCATTATTTCGGCGGCACCCGCGACACCGGCACCGGCCATGTCCATCCGCTGAAGCTGGTGATCGGCACCGCGAAAGTCGCGGCAGAGGCCGGCGCAAAGCTTTTCGAGCAGACGCCGTCGACCGGCATCACCTCCGGCGGCGGCAAGGTCAGGGTTGTGACGCCGAAGGGCACGATCACCGCCGCTAAATGCCTGATCGGGGTCAACGCCTATGGCGGCACGCTCGAACCGGTGAGTGCCGCGCATATTATGCCGATCGGCTCCTTCATCGGCGCGACGGTGCCGCTGGGAGCCGATTCCAAAGTGTTGCCGGGTGGCGAGGCGGTCGACGATTCGCGCTTCGTCGTGCGCTATTTCCGCAAATCGAAGGATGGGCGGCTGCTGTTTGGCGGGCGCGAGATCTATGCGGTCAACGATCCCAAGGACATCCACATCCACATCCGCCGGCAGATTGCCGAGATCTATCCGGCACTGAAGGACGTCGAGATCACTCATGGCTGGGGCGGCTATGTCGGCATCACCGTGCCGAGAAAGCCGTTCGTGCGCGAAGTGATGCCCAATGTGACCTCGATCGGCGGCTATTCCGGCCACGGCGTCATGCTGTCGAACTTTTTCGGCAAGCTTTATGCCGAGACGGTCGCCGGCAACCGCGACCGGCTGAAGCTGATCGAGGACCTGAAAATTCCACCCTTCCCCGGCGGCCGGCGTTTGCGCGCGCCACTGCTCTTCCTTGCGCTCAACTGGTACGCGTTGCGGGACAGGATCTAACCAGACGTTGCAGAATCCTTAACCAGGGCGCAGAATTCCCGCCAAGGGCGCAGTGATGCCACAATCGCGGGCGAAAGATGATGCTCGTGGGCAGCTGAATGGGGAATTTTTGCGGGCCTGCCCGCTTTTGGTTTGGGACCGATGCCGATCGAAATGCCGGCTCTCCGGCATGGGTCGTAAGAACATCGGCCCGCAAATGGAGGTGGCAAGTGTGAGAGAGCCCTTCAGTTTCGGCGCGCCGGAACGACGGCGCCTTGCGATGCAATTCGGTTACGATATGCGGCCGACGTTCTGGCACGGGGTCCGGTCGAACGCGCATCTGGTGATAGCCGCGCTTGGCACGGTCGCACTGCTCGGCGTTGCCGCGGTGGCACTGTGGCTGGCATTGCCGGCAAATGAGCGACAAGCGGCCGCAAGTCCTGAGCAGATCGTTCCGACCATCCCGGTCAAGACGACGAAGATCATGCCTGCCAAGGTTGCTGCGGCGCCGCGGACGACGGGCAAGGCAGATGCGGTTTCCCCAGCGGTGGCCGCAGCGGAAGCCGAGATACCAGCGCTGGCTCCCAACGATCCGCGCTGGACAGGGCCAAAGACGGCATCGGCCGCCGCCACGGCAGCATCCGACCAGCTGGCAAGCCAGACCGAGCAGGCGACCGATAAATCGTCTGCTTCGGTGGCATTCGCCGACCCGGCAGCAAAACCCGACGCTGCGGCATTGTTTGCCAAAGTCGCGGCTCCCGGCAGCTCAACGAAAAACAGCGGGCCCGATGGCGCGCAGACCGCCGCCATCCCCACGCCCAAGCCGCAACTGCCGACGCAGACTTCGAGCGAAGACGACAATAGCACCAAGGCAAATTCCGGAAGAGCCAATACTGCCGGTACCGGACGCATCCTGAGATCCGTCACCATGCGCACCGCCCCAAAAAAGAATGCAGCCGCCATTCTCACCGTGCCGGCCAAGACCTCGGTGCAGGTGATGAGCTGCAAGCAATGGTGCCAGATCGTCTACAACGGCAAGCGCGGCTGGATTTACAAGAGCTACGTCAAAACCGGGGCGTAGGGCCGGCAGAGCGATTGCGGGTCGCTCGCCATCAGCCAGTCCTTCGCCGGAGGCCCCGGCCGTTCAAATACAACGTCCGCCGTCGACTTCCAGCGCCACGCCAGTGATGAAAGCCGCTTCGTCCGAAGCAAGCCAAAGCGCGGCATTGGCTATGTCGAGCGGCGTCGAAAGCCGGCCGAGCGGGATCGACGCGCGGAACTTCTCGCGGATCTCGAGTGTGTCGGCGCCCATGAATTTCGCGAGCATGCCGGTCTCGCCGGCAACTGGGCAGAGGCAGTTGACGCGGATGTTCTTCGGCGCGAGTTCCACCGCCATCGATTTGGTCGCGGTGATCGCCCAGCCCTTCGATGCATTGTACCAGGTGAGGCCAGGCCGCGGCCTGATACCGGCCGTGGAGGCCGTCGTCAGGATGACGCCACCGCCTTGCCGTTCCATGACCGGCACCACTGCAAGCGCTGCGTGGTAGATCGCCTTCATGTTGACTGATGTGATCAGGTCGAAGGTCGCTTCGTCGACTTCCAGCATGTCACCGTTGCGATGGGTGTAACCCGCGTTGTTGACCATGATGTCGATGCGGCCGAAGGCGCTCATTGCGGCATTGACCATGTCGTCGAATTCGGACCGCAGCGAGACGTCGGTCTGGGTCCAGATCGCCTTTTCGCCGATCTCGCCGGCAACGCGCTCTGCGCCCTTGGCGTTCAGATCGGCGACGACTACCCGCGCGCCCTCCTCGGCAAAGCGCCTGGCCATGCCCTCGCCAAAGCCCGAGGCAGCGCCAGTGATGATTGCGACCTTATTTTTGAGGCGCATGCTTTTCTCACTCATCGTTGAAAGCGATCGATGACGCGTTTGGCCAGGCCATCGAAAGATGTGCGTCCATCGACGATTTCTCCTTTGGCTTTCGCTGCCATCCGGCTCTATGCTGCAACTGCGAAGGCTCCGGAAGCATCGCTTGCCGACAAGCCTCCGGCCAGCGCCGGTGTCAAGAGCACACGCGGATGTGACGCAATGGCACTGGCAAGTTTAAATCGATTAGATTATATCAGCCGCGTTATCGCGACCGGCGTCACAGCGGACAGACCATGACCAGCCAGATCATTCCCGTCGACCCTTTCGACTTCATCATTTTCGGCGGCACCGGCGACCTCTCGGAACGTAAGCTTCTGCCGTCGCTGTACCACCGGCAGCGCGACCACCAGTTTTCCGAGCCGACGCGCATCATCGGCACATCGCGTTCGAAGATGACCGACGAGGAATTCCAGTCGTTCGCCAGGCAGGCGATTGCCGATCATGTGAAACCGGAGGATATCGACGCCACGGAACTGAAGACGTTCCTCGCGCGGCTCTCCTATATCCCGGCAGATGCAACCACAGGTGCCGGCTTCGACAGGCTGAAGAAGGCGATCGGCGACAGCGAACACATCCGCGCTTTCTATCTGGCTGTGGCGCCGGCGCTGTTCGGCGACATCTCGCACAAGCTGAAGGAGCACGGGCTGATCACGCCGAATTCGCGCATCGTGCTGGAAAAGCCGATCGGCCGCGATCTCGCTTCGGCGCGCGCGCTCAACGACCTGGTCGGCGACGACTTCCATGAAAGCCAGATTTTCCGCATCGACCACTATCTCGGCAAGGAGACGGTCCAGAATTTGATGGCGCTGCGTTTTGCCAACGCGCTCTACGAGCCGCTTTGGAATTCCGCCAATGTCGATCATGTGCAGATCACCGTGGCCGAGACTGTCGGCCTGGAAGACCGCGTCACCTATTACGACAAGGCCGGCGCATTGCGCGACATGGTGCAGAACCACATGCTGCAGCTGCTCTGCCTGGTCGCGATGGAGGCGCCGTCGTCGATGGACGCCGATGCCGTCCGTGACGAAAAGCTGAAGGTGCTGCGGGCGCTGAAGCGCATCAACGGCAACGAAGCGCCGAAGCACACGGTGCGCGGGCAGTATCGTGCCGGCGCCTCGGCCGGCGGGCCGGTGAAAGGCTATGTCGAGGAACTCGGCAAGAACAGCAACACCGAGACTTTCGTTGCGCTCAAGGCCGAGATCGGCAACTGGCGCTGGGCGGGCGTGCCGTTCTACCTCCGAACCGGCAAGCGGCTGGCGACGCGCGTTTCGGAGATCGTCATCGAATTCAAGCCGATCCCGCATTCGATCTTCGGCGAGAGCGCCGGGCCGATCTCCGCCAACCAGCTGGTCATCAGGCTGCAGCCCGACGAGGGCGTAAAGCAGTTCATCATGATCAAGGATCCGGGGCCGGGCGGCATGCGGCTGCGCCAGATTCCGCTCGACATGAGTTTTGCGCAATCCTTCGACGGCCGCGCCCCCGATGCCTATGAGCGGCTGATCATGGACGTCATCCGTGGCAACCAGACGCTGTTCATGCGCCGCGACGAGGTCGAGGCGGCGTGGAAATGGATCGACCCGATCCAGGACGCCTGGGAAAGCGGCAGGCAAGAGGCGCAAGGCTACACCGCCGGCACATGGGGCCCCTCGGCCTCGATTGCGCTGATCGAACGCGACGGGCGGACATGGCACGAGAGCAATTAGGCGGCGCCTACAACTGGCACGAATTTGCCGGACGCCAGGAGTTGGCCACAGCGCTTGCCGGCCACGTCGCCGGCCGTCTGTCAAAGGCGATCGCCGAGCGCGGCACGGCGCTGCTTGCGGTCTCGGGCGGCACGACGCCGGCGAAATTCTTCGCGGCGCTTTCGACCGTTCCGATCGCCTGGGAAAAGGTGACGATAACATTGGTCGACGAGCGCTTCGTGCCGCCCTCATCGCCGCGCTCCAATGCCGGCCTGGTTGCCGCCAACCTGCTGCAGAACGCGGCCGCCGCCGCGAATTTCGTGCCGCTCTACCACGCCGCGGCAAGTATCGAGGGTGCAGCGGTCTCCGACAGCGAGGCGCTGCAAGTGCTGCCCTGGCCACTCGACGTCGTTGTGCTCGGCATGGGAACTGATGGCCACACCGCCTCGTTCTTTCCGGATGCCGAGAACCTGGCAAGATTGCTCGATCCGTCGTCGCAAAGGGTCGTGCTTCCGGTTTATGCGGCAAGCGCCGGCGAGCCACGGCTGACGCTGTCACTGGCGCGGATCATCAAAGCCGCCTTCATCGCGCTGCATATCGAGGGCGCGGAAAAACGCAGCGCATTCGAGGCCGCGCTTGGAACTGGAACACGAAAGCCCATTCGCGCCGTGCTCGATGCCACTCAAAAGCCCGTAGAGGTTTTCTGGGCACCCTGATCTCAACTTGGCTGCAGGTCCCGGCAACAGCCGGAAGGTGTTTGCGGGACCTCGCCTGAAAGGACCGACCGCCATGACCGCAAGACGCGATATCGAAGCCATCACCCAGCGCATCCGTGAGCGCTCCAAGCCCGGTCGCGAGGCCTATCTCGGCCGCATCGCCGAAGCCTCGAACCGCACCGCCAACCGGGCCGTGCTGTCCTGCGGCAACCTGGCCCATGGCTTTGCCGTCTGCAGCCCTTCCGAAAAGGTGGCGCTTGGCGGCGACCGGGTGCCGAATCTCGGCATTATCACCTCCTATAACGACATGCTGTCGGCGCATCAGCCTTTCGAGACGTTTCCGAGGCTGATCAAGGATGCGGCGCGCGAGGCCGGCGGCATCGCCCAGGTGGCCGGCGGCGTGCCGGCGATGTGCGACGGCGTCACCCAGGGCCAGCCCGGAATGGAGCTGTCGCTGTTCTCGCGCGACGTGATCGCCATGGCCGCGGCAATCGGCCTGTCGCACAACATGTTCGATGCCGCCGTCTATCTCGGCGTCTGCGACAAGATCGTGCCGGGACTGGTGATCGCGGCGCTGACCTTCGGCCATCTGCCGGCGGTCTTCATCCCGGCCGGGCCGATGACGACCGGCATTCCGAACGACGAAAAAGCCAAGATCCGCCAGCTCTATGCCGAGGGCAAGGCGGGACGGGCCGAACTGCTCGAAGCGGAATCAAAATCCTATCACGGGCCGGGAACCTGCACTTTCTACGGTACCGCCAATTCCAACCAGATGCTGATGGAGATCATGGGCCTGCACACGCCTGGCGCTTCCTTCGTCAATCCCGGCACGCCGTTGCGCGACGCACTGACCAGGGAGGCGACGAAGCGGGCGCTGGCGATCACCGCGCTCGGCAACGCCTACACGCCGGTCGGGCGGATGATCGACGAGCGCTCGATCGTCAACGGTATCGTCGGCCTGCACGCCACCGGCGGTTCGACCAACCACACCATCCACCTGATCGCCATGGCAGCGGCGGGCGGCATCGCCATTACCTGGCAGGATATTTCCGACATCTCGGAAGCCGTGCCGCTGCTGGCGCGAGTCTATCCGAACGGCCTTGCCGATGTGAACCACTTCCACGCCGCCGGCGGGCTCGGCTTCCTGATCCGCGAACTGCTCGACGCAGGCATCCTGCACGAGGATGTGCAGACGGTGTGGGGCGAAGGGCTGCGCCCCTACGCGGTCGAGGCCAGGCTCGGCGCCGACGGCGGCGTCGTGCGCGAGGCTTCGCCGCGCGAGAGCGGGGACGAGAAGGTGCTGGCACCGTTCAAGAAGGCGTTCCAGCCGAGCGGCGGTCTGAAAGTGCTTTCGGGCAATCTCGGCCACGCCGTCATCAAGACATCGGCGGTCAAGCCGGAGCGGCGCGTCATCGAGGCGCCGGCCAAAGTGTTCGACAGCCAGCAAGGCCTGAACGAGGCGTTCAAGGCGGGGGCGCTGACCGGCGACTTCATCGCCGTCATTCGGTTCCAGGGACCGAAGGCCAACGGCATGCCGGAATTGCACAGGCTGACCACCGTGCTTGGCATCCTGCAGGACCGCGGCCAGCATGTGGCGTTGGTTACCGACGGCCGCATGTCGGGCGCTTCAGGCAAGGTGCCGGCGGCGATCCACGTAACGCCGGAGGCGGCGGAGGACGGGCCTATCGCCAGGATCCATGACGGCGATATCATCAGGCTCGACGCCGAGGCCGGGACGCTGGAGGTACTGGTGCCAGCCGGCGATTTCGCCCTGCGCCGGCCCGCGGACAGCGACCTCATAGGCAATGAATTCGGCTTCGGCCGCGAGCTTTTCGCCGGGTTCCGGCAGTTGGTGGGACGCGCCGACCATGGCGCCAGCGCCTTCGGTACGGCGTGATTTTTTCGGCAATAAGGAAGAGCGGCTAATGGCTGCTCTCCACTGGATCTATTGAACCGTCAGTTCGGCTCGCGCGCCGGCCCTGACCGTTACCGTGCCTTCCTTCGAGCTGTTGTCCGATTTCTCCGAAACCACCGCGTAGTCACCGGCCGACAGGGTGGCTTCATACTTCTGATCATAGGCGTAGCCGACCGACTTGCGGGTTCCGTCGATGGCCTTCCTGGCCTCGAATATCTCGATCTTCGAGGCTCCTGGCGCGGTTATCGTCAGCATGCCGGCGTTCATCGCGATCTTCAGATCCTGATGGTCGCCAACCTTGACGCTGAACGGCTGCTCGGCCACCGCAAGGTCGACCGTCGCGACCATTACATAATCGTCGGGCGGCAGATCGAACTTGCTGTCCGGACCGTAGGCATAAGTCACCTCCTGCCTGGTTCCGTCGACGTTCTTTTTCGCCTGGAGCACTTTGAAGCCGATGCCCGGACCCTCGGCCTTGTCGCCGCCGGCAGCATAATAGGCGTTGGCGACGACACGCCCGACGCCGACGATGATGTCCTTGTCGATGACCCTGCCGGCGGCAAGCGGGATCGTCTCGATAACCATGCCCTGGCGATCGTGACCGTCACCTTCTGGTCACCGGCCGGCAGCACGACTTTCGTGTCACCGTAATAGGTTGGCGGGGTGTCGACGCCGGGATAGCCGATTACGACAGCCGCGCCGTCATCAACGTCCGCTCCTTCGCTCGGCCTGGGGTGGATGACCAGCGTGCCGGCATTCAAGTTGAAGTGCGGTTTGGCGACCTGGCCAGGCTCTATTGTGATCTTCTGTTCGGCCCTGGCCTCGTCGGCACGCGCGACGACGATATAGTCGCCCGGCTCCAGGTTGCCTTTGTAGGTGCCATATTCGGTGGTGACGGGATCGCCGCGCGTGCCGTCGGAATTCGCCTTGTAGATCTCCCAGGCATTGCCGTCGGTGACGGGATCGCCACCCTCGGCAAGCACGACGGTGGGCACGAAATTGGACTCCGCCGGCTGAGCGGGCGCCGGCTGGGGAGCAGGCTGCGGGGCGGGAGTCGGTTCAGGGGCGGGTGGCGGAGGCGCGACGGTCTCGACGAGGGCGTCCTGCAATGCCTTTTCATCCGACGCTTCGATATATTTGCCGCCGGTATTGTCGGCGAGGCAACCGATCTGCTTGCCTTCGGCCGCCGTCAGGCCGAAGCCGACGACATTGACGGTGAAGTCGACGCCAGCAGCCTCCAGTTCCTTGCCGAGCGCACAGGGATCGCCGTTGCATGTCTCGATGCCATCGGTGATGAGCACGACCGTCGCCTTGTCCTCGGTGTATTTCAATGCTTCCGCCGCTTGCTTGACCGCGGCGGTCAACGGCGTCTTGCCCTGAAATTTCAAGCTGTCGGCCGCGGCTGAGATCGCACTTGCCGAGCCTGCCTGCGGTGGCACGATGAGTTCGATGTCGTCGCAACTGGCCTTCTCGCGATGGCCATAGGCCATGAAGCCTATTTCCTCCTCGGCCGGGACCGATTGCAGCACGTTCCGCAGCGATTGACGGGCGATTTCGAGCTTGGGCTTGCCGTCGATCTGCGCCCACATCGAGCCGGAGGCATCGAGAATGACGATGACGCGATCGGCGGCGAAGCCGAACCCTGTCGTCCACAGCAACAGGGCCGCCGCAGCGACGCTCTGCACAAATCCCGTCATCAAAAATCCCCCCGTCAGTCGCCGCCGCTCGGCGCCGGAAAGCTATTTGACGCTGCGTCGCGACACAAGCCCGGGTGGAGTACGAAGCTGCGCCACCTCTGTGCAACCCTCAATAGGTCGTGCGGCGTTCCTCGGAAGGCGGCCGGCCGAATTGGAGCCGATAGCTCTGGGCAAAATAGGAATGCGAGGTGAAGCCGGTGGCGATCGCCACGTCGAGGATCGGCATGTTGGTCTGGCGCAGCAATTCGCGCGCCCGCTCGAGTCTAAGCCGCATATAATAGCGCCCGGGCGTCACGCTGAGATGGCGCAGGAACAGGCGCTCGACCTGGCGCACCGACAGGCCCGCCGACTTGGCGAGCTGCACCGCCGACAGCGGCTCGTCGAGATGGTCGGCCATCAGCTCGACGATGCGGCGCAGCTTCTCCGACTTGCCGGTCAGGTCGCGTTCCGGGCCGACGCGCTGGCGGTCCCCGGCCGAGCGGATGCGCTCATGCTGGAACTGGTTGGCGACGCCATTGGCGAGGCTCGAGCCGAAATCACCGCGCACGATCTCCAGCATCAGGTCGATCGATGTGGTGCCGCCGGCGCAGGTGTAGCGCTTTCGGTCGATCTCGAAGACGTTGCCGGTGCAGTTGATGTCCGGAAAGCGTTCGAGGAAGCCGGCGCGGTTTTCCCAATGAATGGTGCAGCGATAGCCATCGAGCTGGCCTGCTTCGGCAAGCAGGTAAGAGCCAACCGAAAGCGCGCCGAGCGCATTGCCGCGCCGGCCCCAGCTGCGCAGCGCCGCCAGCACCTTGCTCTTGCCGGGAAATTCCGTCGTCAGCCCGACCGAGACGAACAGGATATCGACCGCCGGCAGATCGGCAACGGCGTAGTCGATCTTGAGCGGCAGGCCGTTGGACGCCATGACGGCGTCGCCGTCGGCCGACACCGTAGTCCAGCCATAGAAATCGCGGCCGAGCAGCCGGTTCGCCGACCGGAACGTGTCGATTGCCGCGGCCAGCGAGAACATGGAGAACTTGTCGACCAACAGAAACCCGAACTGCCGCCCGCCCTGAACGGGATCATTGGTGACCGGCCGTTCTAAGGGAACAGTGAGGTTCGGCAAGGACGCTGCTTTCTGGTCAGAAGGAAGGCCGTTTCAATCCGGCTGCGAGATAGGCGGAAGCTAGCGTGTTGGCCATCAGCATGGCAATGGTCATCGGTCCGACGCCGCCAGGCACCGGCGTGATGGCGCCGGCCGCTTTCGCTGCTTCGGCAAAGGCGACGTCGCCGACGAGGCGCGTCTTGCCTTCGCCCTTTTCAGATGCGACGACGCGGTTGATGCCGACATCGATGACGGTGGCGCCAGGCTTGACCCAGTCGCCGCGGACCATTTCAGACCGGCCGACGGCGGCGACCAGAATATCGGCGGTGCGGGCAAGCGCCGGCAGGTCCCTGGTCCGGCTGTGTGCGATGGTGACGGTGCAGTTGGCGGCAAGCAGAAGATTGGCCATCGGTTTGCCGACGATGTTCGAACGCCCGACGACGACCGCATTGAGACCGGACAGGTCCTTGCCGCGCACCCGTTCGATCAGCAGCATCGAGCCGGCCGGCGTGCAAGGCACGAAGGCGGTCTCGAGCTCGCCGGTGCCGAGCTTGCCGACATTGATGAAGTGGAAGCCGTCGACATCCTTCTCAGGCGCGATGGTCTGGATGATCTTGCCGGAATCGATATGGCCGGGAAGCGGAAGCTGCACGAGGATGCCGTTGATGGCCGGATCGGCGTTGAGCTGGCCGATGATCTTCAACAGGTCCGGCTCGGAGGTTTCGGCCGGCAGCGTGTGCTGAACCGAATGGAAGCCGCATTCCTTGGCGGTGCGGGATTTGGAGGCGACATAGACCTGGCTCGCCGGATCCTCGCCGACGATGACCACGGCGAGACCGGGCTGCCGTCCGCCCTTTTCCGCCAGTTCGGCGGTCAGGGCCTTGACCCGCCGCACCACGTCTTCGGCGACGCTTTTTCCGTCAATCAACTCAGCCATGAACCACCCTCGACGCCTATCGCGTAAGCCTGCCGCGTTAAAACATCCATGCGGCGCGCTCCAGATATCTTTTATGCAGGCCGTTGCCCAGAACCATGTGCTGCGGGCGGACATGCAGCGCGGCATTTTCACGAAAATCGAGCCGGGCAATCCCGTCAATGCGCCGTCCCATGCCGTTAACTCGAAACCGGCATGTTTTATTCGACGCTCAGAAATAGCGGCGATGCGTGCGGTTTTCGGTGAGCTCGCGAACCGCCTCGCGGAATTCGCGCAGGCTGGCGCGGATTTCCTCGATCTGGCTTTGCTGATCGGCGGCTTCCGAGGCCTGATTTGCCTTCCTCGACCGGGCCTGAGTATAGGTCGGATGCAGCGGCGCGGGTTGCTGCGGATAAGGTGCCTGTCCGGCATAGAGCGGCTGTGGAGGGAAGGCGGGCGGCATGGCTGCACCGGAATTTGTGGCGGCAGAAGTCTCGCCGGACGCCACCTCCTCCGGCGCGCTGCCGGGCATGAGCCTGCGCAGCGCCGACAACACGGCACCGATCGGCCCTGGGCGCGCGACCTCGACCGGCGAAGCGGGAGGCGGCGCTGCCCGGTATGCTGCGTGATCGGCGGAACCGGCATCGGGGCCGCCAAGGGGGCCAGCGGGGTCGAAAAACCCATCGGCCGCTGCAGCCTCTTCCATCAGTATGGTGCCGGCCTTTGGCTCATCAGGATCGGGCTGGCTTATGCCGGCGGCTGCCAACAGGATCGGACTGGCACACGCTTCGCGGCGCGAGCGGGCAAGACGATGGCGTGTGGCGGCATCCTCGCGCCATGACGGGCCTGCGCGGTCCTCTAGCGAAACCAGCGATGCTTCGTCCTCGCCGCGCACCGCCTCGACGAGCGACAGCAAGGACTGCTGGTTCCTCCAGTGTTCACGATTTTTCCTATAAGCCATGGTTTCTGGAGCCTTCCCCTCGGGCTGGGGCGTAGCGACCGCCACTGCTTAAGCGATGCTAAACAGGCATAGGAAATAAAAGGTTAATTTGGTCGCCGCGCGACTGCGCGACTACATGCGCATCCCAACCGCAAGGTCGGGGTTTCCGCCCGATCACGGTCCCAACAGGGCTTCCCCGCCCTGCCGCGAACGTCTATGGGGAAGCCATCTCTATGGGAGGCTTTCGATGACGATCAGGCTTGTTCTCGCCGGTTGCGGCAATATGGGCTACGCC
Organism: Mesorhizobium sp. M0664; assembly: GCF_040320565.1. Lineage (NCBI taxonomy): Bacteria > Pseudomonadati > Pseudomonadota > Alphaproteobacteria > Hyphomicrobiales > Phyllobacteriaceae > Mesorhizobium > Mesorhizobium sp. M0664. The sequence goes on along the minus strand of NZ_JAMYPW010000001.1, from coordinate 545,705 downwards.
ATGCTCTCGGGCTGGCTGAAAGCCGGCGAGCTCGCTCCGACTGCGGTGTTCGTGGTCGAGCCCAATGCCGACTTGCGCAAGCGAGCCGAAGCACTGGGCTGCGGTGTTGGCGCCGATGCCGGCGCCATCCCGGCTGACGCCGTGCCGGCTCTCGTCGTCATTGCGGTGAAGCCGCAGGTGATCCGCGACGTGACGGCTGGTTACATCCGCTTCAACGATGGCCGGACCACCTTCCTCAGCATCGCCGCCGGGACACCGGTCGCCACGTTTGAAGGTATTCTCGGCGACCGCGCGCCGATCGTGCGCTGCATGCCCAACACGCCGGCGGCGATCGGCAAGGGCATGATGGTGGTGTTTTCCAACAGGCTGGTTTCCGACGAAACCAAACGCTTCGTCGCCGACCTGCTTTCGGCAAGCGGGCAAGTGGCCGATATCGACGACGAGGCCCTGATGGATGCGGTGACGGCAGTCTCCGGGTCGGGGCCGGCCTATATCTTCCATTTCATCGAAGGGCTGACCGTGGCCGCCGAGAAAGCCGGCCTGCCGACCGGGACTGCCAAGCTCTTGGCCATGCAGACGGTCTACGGCGCCGCATCGCTGGCCGCCGAAAGCGGCGAGGAGCCGGGCGTGCTCAGGCAGCAGGTGACCAGCCCCACCGGCACCACGGCTGCGGCCCTTGCAGTACTGATGGGCGAGGACCGGCTGACGCGCCTGCTCACCGAGGCGGTGGAAGCGGCGCGGCTGCGGTCGATAGAGCTGGGGAAGTAGGGCTTCTGGGGGAGCCGGTCGGCGGTGATGGTCGACCGTTCCTGTCGGCAATAGCTACCGGTAGAAAAGCCGTTACGCGGCGTTCCTTCGCCCCCTCCACTGTCCTGCCGACATCAAAATCGCGATAGCCTAGAATGTCGACAGATATCAGCGATGTCCCCACAAGTCGTCGATCTCGTCCTTGTTCACGCGCCGCCCGTCTTTGCCGGCTTTGGCTTTGAGATCATCGGCAATGGACGCGAGCCGCTCTGCCAGAGAAGGGCGTCCATTTTCCCGCTTCAACTCGGATTCACGGACCTCAGCCATCACCAAGATTCCCATACAGCATCTCGTCCTGCAGCCGGCGCAAGGCGAACAGCCCGGTCGTCGGGTCGGGCGCGGCATTGTCGGCGGTGAGCAATTCGCCTTTCCTCACCGGTTTCAGCACCTTGCCGCCTTCGAGCAGACCGACCGGCACGGCGCGATGGGCGCGGGCCTGTTCGACGGTCATGGTCCAGGAGCGGTAGCAGGTCTCGCCGATCGCATCGAAAACCTCGCCTGCCGCCAGATCCCGCTTGGCCACCGCGCAGACCTCGGCCACCGGCCGCGGCAGCGGCACCATGTCGGGCTTGCCGTAAAGCGCGATGCGAGCGGCCGTCAGCGGCACTTCCAGCGAGGTCAGATGGTAGGGCCTGAAGAAGCTGTAATAGGGACCGTGGCCGATATGCAGATCGTCCATGCGCTCGATGATGCGCGGATGCGTCGCCTCGACGATGACGAAGACACCGGGCGCCACGCCCTTGCCGACGGTGTAGTCGACGACGCCCTTCTTCGACAGAATGCCGCCCTGCTCGCGCGGGATCAGCACCTTGACCAGCTCGTCGCGATCGGCCTTGGGGCCGTGCATGCCGGGAACGTCGGGCACCAGCCCGGTGGCGTTGGCAATGGCGCACATCTCGACCATGGTTTTCGAGCCGTCGACGAACTCGACCAGCATGCGCGGATTCATGTTGCGGCGCAGCGCCTCCTCGCGGTAGTCGTCGGGAACGGCGTCGTGGTTGAGAGGGTTGTTTTTGCCCTTGCCGGCGGAGACGATGGTGTAGCCGAGCGCCGAGGCGAACTCGATCAGCTCCATGCAGCTCGACGGCTCGTCGCCGGCGCCGACCGAATAGACGACGCCGAGCCGGTCGGCCTGCTGCTTCAGATAGCAGCCGATGGTAACGTCGGCCTCGACATTCATCATCACTAGGTGCTTGCCGTGCTGCATCGCCATCAGGTCGAAATCGGCGGCGACCCCGGGCTTGCCGGTGGCATCGATGACGACATCGATAAGCGGATTGGTGACCAGCATTTCGTTCGAGGTGACGGCAATCTTGCCGCTTTCGATCGCCTGGCTGACCTTCGAAGCGCTGTCCGCTTCGGCTGCCATCGCCTGGTCGCCATAAGCAATGCGGATGGCGTCACGCGCCGTATGCGGGCGGCGCGTCGAGATCGCGCAAACCGAAATGCCCGGCATCAGCATGCCTTGAGTCACCAGGTCGGTGCCCATCTCGCCCGAACCGATAACGCCGATGCGCACCGGGCGGCCTTCCGCGGCGCGCTTGGCAAGATCGCGGGCAAGCCCGGTCAAGGCGACATTGGTCATACTGGAACGTCCACTGCTTTAAGTCTTTGTTTTTATGCATGTCGTTGTCCCAAAACCGCGGCACACTTTTGGGCGACATGCATTATGAAGCGGGAATAGCAGGGAACGGCAACCCATTGCCAATCGAAACCGGCCGCGGCCACCTTTTCCTGTGCGCTATTGCAATTCGGCCAGCAAGGCTTTTGCCTCGGCAAGGTTCTTGGCGGAGCCGGCGGCAAGGTCGTCCATCTTGCGCTCACTGAAGATGACGAGCGCATGCTCGCAGGCGCCTATCGCTTCCTCGACCATTGCCCTCTGCTTGCGGGCAGCACCCAGATCGGTAAGCACATCGCACAGGCTGTCCTCGGTGAAGGCGACGCCCGGCACCGAACCGATCTTCTTCTGCACAGCGATCGCCTCGCGCAGGATCGGCACTGCCTCCTCGAATTTGGCGACGTTGTCTTCGGCGCGGCCGGCGAGCGTCAGCTGATAGCCGATCTCGTTTTGCAGGCTCGCCCAGCGGTCGGGGTCGCGGTCGCGGCCGACCTCGTCTGCGAGCGCCCGGTTGACGGCGACCGCTTCGGCGAACAAAGCCGGCGAAGGCTCTTTCGCGCCGATCATGCCAAGCACATTGGCCAGGCTTGCCTGCGTGCTGGCCCAGGGTTCGGGGGCGCGGTCGCGCGTGCGCACGCTCTGGATCGAGCGATAGATGCCGGCCGAGCGCTTCAGCAGGGCGACGTCGTCGCGCCAGTAGCCCAGCGTCGACAGCGCGCTGGCCAGGTTTGCCTGGTTGCGCAGCCATTCGTCGGCATCCCTGTCGCGGCTCATCACCGTCAGTGCCGCCTCATAGGCCTGGACAGACTTGGCCATGGCGTCCGGATCGGAGCTGGCGTTTGCCTGCATCATGCGGGCATTGCCGAGGTCGCCTTCGACCGAGGCCCAGAGCGAGCGGTCGGGCAACGTGGCATAGACGGCCAGTGCCTTTTCATGCGCGGCCGCCGCCTTCTGGTAGAGCGATGGGTCATTGGCGCTGCCGGCAAGGTAGTAATAGGCAGTGCCTAGTTCGTTCTGCAGCTGGGCGTGATCTTCCGGCACCGTGGCGAGGTCGTAGAAGGGCAGCGCCGCTTCTAGCGCCGTCGCCGACTGGCGGAACGCTTCGCCGTCCTGCGTGCGGTCGCCCAACACCAGGAGCACGTGGCCCAGGCCCCATTGCGTTGCCGCCCAGGCCTCAGGATCGCTGTCACGGCTCTGCACTTCGAGCGCCGCACGATAGGCCGCCGCCGAGCGCTGGAGCGCCTCGTCCGGACCGCCATTGGCCTTGCCGAGCATGGAAAGTGCTGCACCCAGCCGGAACTGCGTCTTCGCCCAGTCCTTCGGGGCGCTGTCCTTGCTTCGCACGGTGAGCGCTGCACCATAGGCGGCGACCGCTTGTTCCAGCACCGCTTTGTCGTTGGCGCGGTCGCCCCAGGTCGACAAAGCGTTGCCGAGACTGTGCTCGATCGAAGCAAACTCGATTGGAGCAGCGGCGGCGGTATAGATCTGCGAGGCCTCGCGATAGGCGGACGCCGACTCCCGGAGATAGTCGATGCCGGTGTCTCGATCGCCAAGCGTCGCATAGACCGAGCCTAGATTCTGCTTCAACGAAGCCCAGTCGAGCGGCAGCTTTTCGCGCGGATATTCAGAAAGTGCGGCCTCATAGGCAGCGATCGCCTCGAGCAGCGCGTCGTTGCCTTCCTGCCTGGCTCCAAGGCGCTGCAAGGCATTGCCAAGCGTCAACTGGCCGTTCGCCCAGCTCGCCGGCGCATGCTCGCGCGTCCAGACCGTCAGTGCGGCCTCTGCGGCCTCCCGAGCATGCTGAAGCGTGGCGATGTCGCCATTGATCTGGCCGATCGATTCCAGCGCCGAGCTCAAATTATTCTGGATCGTCGCCCATTGCGCCGGGGCGCGCTCGCGCGTCATCTCCTCGGTCGCAGCCTGATACGCGGCCACTGCCTGCTCAAGCGTCGGCACGTCTTTTTCACGCTCGCCAAGGCGAAACAAGGCCGCGCCGAGATTGACCTGGCTCAACGCCCAGTCGAGCGGGACGCGCTCTCTGCGGTATTCGGTCAGCGCGGCGCGATGCGCTTCGATCGAAGCGCGGAAACTGTCGATCGTGGCCTGGCGCTCGCCGATCTCGGACAGCACGATGCCGAGATTATTCTCAGTCGCCGCCCATTCGAGCGGCATTTTTTTCGCCGCTTGCACCGCGAGCGCCGCGCGGAAGGAGGCGACGGCCTTGTCGAGCAGTGCGATACCATTCTCGCGCTGGCCGAGCCGCCAATAGACGGTGCCGAGATTGCCAAGCGTCGAGGCCCAGTCGTCCGGATCGGCGTCGCGTGTGTAGACGGTCAGCGCCTGGTCGAAGGCGGCAGCCGCCTTGTCGAGGTTTTCGCGACCGGCCTCGCGTTCGCCCAGCGTCGACAGTGTGGTGGCGAGATTGTTTTGCGTGGCAGCCCATTGCCGCGGGCTGTTTTCGCGCGACACATAGGTCAGCGCCTTTTCATAGGCAGCGACCGCCTGCACCAGAAAGGCATTGTCGCCAGAGAAAGAACCATGCGCGGAGAGCGCCTGGGCCTCGGCTGCCTTGTAGAACCAGGCTTCATGGTCGTCCCATTTCTCGACCTGCTCATAGGCCTTGGCATAGTCCTGTGCTGCCGCCTGATAACGGAAGGAAATTTCGTAGGTTTTGGCGCTGTCGCCGAAAACCTCGGCAAACTCGAACCGACGCGCCTTGAGGTCGGCTTCGGCCTGGTCGACGGTCTTCGACAGTTCGCCAACGCGGGCCTTGGCCTGTTCATGGATTTTCTGCGCTGCTTCGAGTGCGCCTTCTTGCACCGCCTGCTCGGCCAGTCTTGAAAGCCGCACGATTTCCGGATCCTGGCTCTTCAGCGTCGCCTGCTCGGCTAGTACCTGTTTCAGCCGCTCGGTCTGGCCGCGCAGCAATTTATCGAGCTCGGCCGCATCCCTGGGTTTCTCGGTGCCCAGCGTCTTCAGCATGGCGTAGAGCGCATCCATCGGTACGCCGCCGTCGCGGGCGATCGTCTCGATCTGGCGGCGTTGCGGGTCGGGCAGCGTCGAGATCGTCACCAGCAGCCGGCGACGCTCGCTGAGTATCTCGCCCTCTTCGCCTTTCGGCACCTCGGCGGGCGTACCGAAATAGAGCAGCCGGCGCAGGCTCTCATTGACCCACGGCCGCTGCCGGCCGCCGGTCTTGAGATAGACCTCCTCGCCGATCATGCGCAGCACGGTGCCGAATTCCTCGCCGCCCATCATGTCGATGTGACGTAATATGGCTGCCGCATAGGGGCTGTTGCCGTCTGCGGGACCGTCGAGCGCCACCTTGCCGGGCTCGGCGGCAAAGCCGATGACCTGGCCCAGGCTGTCATCCGCCGCACCCTTGGCCGGCGCTCTGCCGTTCAGCGCCACGACGCTGCGGGTTTCGCCAAGGCCGCCGGCGCCGATCGGCTTGCCCGCTTCGCCCGGCGTCAGTTTGAGCAGCGTGCCCGGTGGAAACGGATCGTTGCGGCAGGCATCGAGCAGCACGATGGTGACCGGCACCTTGGCCTTCAGCTCGGCCACGATCGATGACAGCGGCACCAGCTTCTCGCCGGCATCGTCGAGCGCTGTAATGTCGGTATCGACCGGCACCAGGAAATTCTCGCCGCCGGCTTCGATGCCGTGGCCGGAATAGTAGATAATGGCGACGTCGGCACCCTCGGCATCGTCGACGAAGCCTTCGAGGTCGCGTCGCAATTTGCGCGCGTCGCGATTGGTCGCGACATCGGTTTCGAAGCCGAGCCTGTCGAACATATCCTCGATGGCGCGGGCGTCGTTTTCCGGATTGGGCAGCTTGCCGACATGCTCATAATCGGACTGCCCGATGACGAGCGCGACGCCCTTAAGCGCCTTCGGCTCTTCAGCCCGCGCAGGAACCAGCGCGCACAAAAGTGCAAGCAGCGCGGCAAACGCCACGCCTATGCGCCCTGTTGCCCCTGAAAACAGCATCGTCGTCCCACCCCAAACCCAGCGCGCCATCTTCCGCAACGGCATGGCATCATGATGGCCGGCGCGTGGCAAGTGTTCGGGCAAGAGGTGTTCTTGTCGTGGGGAAGGGAGGCAGGAATGTCATGCTGCTCCGCGCCCCCTCCTGTCCCGCCGGCCTCTCGCCCCTCGCCCAGCGCTGCGCGGCCGCTACTTGTTTGTTGACAGGCATGCGAGGCCTACATGTGGAATTTGGCAGCAGAGGGCTGGAGGCTCCTCAAGCAGAGCGTCACCGGCTTCATCGACGACAATGCGCTGAGCCATGGGGCGGCGATAGCGTTTTATGCCACGACCTCGCTTGCGCCGATCCTGCTCATCGTTGTCGCAATTGCCGGCATGGCCTTCGGGCACGAGGCGGCGCAACTCGCCCTTTCGGCACAGATCGCTGGCCTGATGGGGCCGCAAAGTGCCGAGCTGCTGCAGGCGACGATCGAGAACGCCTCGCAGAAGGAAGCGGGAACCCTTGCCAGCATTCTGGGGCTGGTCACGCTGTTCGTCGCCGCATCCGGCGTGTTCGGCGAAATGCAGCTGGCGCTGAACGAAATCTGGAAAGTCAAACCGAGCGGGGCAACGATTTCACGAATGGTGCGGGCACGCATTGCAAGCCTGGGCCTGGTCGCCGCGCTTGGTTTCCTGCTGCTGGTGTCGCTGGTCGTAAGCGCTGCAATTTCGGCGCTCGGAGAGGTCATCAACGCCGACCTGCCGTTCGGCACCATCATCCTGAGCGCCATCAACGGGATCGTCTCGTTTGCCCTGATCACACTGCTGTTTGCCGCAATCTACAAGGTGCTGCCGGACCGCAGCCTGCAATGGCGCGATGTCGGCATCGGCGCCGCGGTCACCGGGTTTCTGTTCACCATCGGCAAGTCGCTGATTGGCTGGTATATCGGAACCAGCGCCATCTCATCATCATACGGCGCGGCCGGCGCCCTGCTCGTCGTGCTGTTATGGGTCTATTATTCAGCGGAGATATTTCTGCTGGGCGCCGAATTCACGCGAGCCTATTCGGTTCGACATGGCAGCCGGTCCGATTTGAAGAACAAGGTGGAATTGCATGGCAAATGAGTTCACGCCGAAATTCGACCTAGCCGACGAGGTGGTGGTGGTCACCGGCGCCTCGCGCGGCATCGGCCGCGCCAGGACAACCGCACTGGGTCAAACCTAGTGTCCGGCTTCCTCATTCATTGCCGGCAAGCCAACGGACCATATTCGCCATCAGTCTTCCGTAGAACGGCCACGCGAGGAAATCCTGCGAGAGCCAATGCGGGCCGATATCGGTTGCCCAGGCAATCGTGCGGCCGCGGCCATGGCTATCGACGGCAAGGAGCGGCCAGTCGGTGCCGCGATGGTGGCAGGTCGCCAGAAGCCGGGACGAACCGTCGCGCCTGAATTCCAGCTTGTTCATGCCGAGAATCGGCGGCAAAGGCCCCTCCACCCCGGAAAAAATCGGATGTGACGACTGCAGGATGGAGGCCTGCAGGCCTTGCGGCACCTCCATGCCGTCGCAGTAGGGTAGGCAACGGACCGGCAGAACGTCCTCGACCGGGGTGTCGTGGAAACGCGCCGTCCCGAACATGCCCTGAAAGCCCATGTAACCGCCGGCCAGCATCAGCCCGCCGCCACCTTCGACATAGGCCTTGAGCACATCGAGGCGGTTGACGCCGACACGCCCGGTGCGGGCATCCGGCGTCACCAGCAATGTCAGGGCGCCGACATCGGAGATCACCACCGCCTGATATTGGGCGAGCCCATCGAGGTCATAGGGAAACTCCGCGCTGCAACGCTCGCCGCCGATCTGCGTGACCGCGATGCCTTCAGTGGTCAGCGCGGCATTGAAGGCCGTCGCGCCATTTGTCGAGGTCGCACTTGTAAGCACGTCGCTGCCGATGGCAACCGAGGTCGTCGCTGCAAAGGTTTCGCCTGCAAGCAATATCTTCATTGCCGCCCCGCACTGTTTCATTCGAGAGGTTTTTAGGAAGGGCGCCGGATGGACCGGCGCCCCCTAGAACTCAAGCCCTACAGGATCAGAATTTGAATTCGGCCAGATTTTCGGGAGTTACGATCTTGGCCGGACCAAGGATCAGTTCGCCGCCGGCGCCAATCGTGTATTCGCCGAGCCTGCCTGCCGTGAACTTCTCACCCTCCTTGCCGGTGATCTTGCATTGCGCAAACGCCTGGGCCGTCTGATAGGTAAGATAGCCAAGATCGGTGACGTTCCACCAGATATCCTGAGCCGCTTCGTCCTTGATGTATTTCGAGATCAGAGTGGCCGGCGCGAGGCCGGTCAGCTTGACCTTGCCGATCATGCCCGCTTCCTCGAGTGCACGCGCGGCCGCCGGAAGGCCGATGCCTGCCGGGACGATGATCACCTTGAGATCGGGAAACGCCTGCACCAGCGCCAATGCCTGCTGCTGGTTGATCTGTTCGCTTTCTTCGCCATAGGCCACCTGCACCAGCTTCATTTTGGAGAACTTCGGCTCGGCCGCCATTTTCGCCTTCATGAAGTCGATCCAGGCATTCTGGTTGGTCGCCGTCGGCGTCGACGACAGGATCGCGAATTCGCCTTCACCGCCGCTGAGGGCGAATGCACTTTCGAGCATCATCTCGGCGAGGCTGTCGCCCTTCACCTGATTGACGAACACCGCACGCGCATCGGCGGCCACATCGGAGTCATACGAAATCACCCTGACGCCCTGCTGAACGGCGCGCTTCAGCGCAGGCGCGACGGCGTTGGCGTCGTTGCCGGCAATTGCGATGACTCCGACCTTCTGCGAGACAAGGCTGTTGATGAATTCGATCTGCGCCTCGGCGGTCGCCTGCGATGGGGCGACCTGGGTAGCGGTGCCGCCAATTTCCTTGGCTGCCTCTTGTGCGCCTCCAAAGGCCACTTTGAAGTAGGGATCCGTGTCGAGCTTGGGCAGGAAACCGACCGTTACGGGTTCCTTGGCGCACTCCTGGCTGAAGGCCAGCGAGCTTTGCGCAAGCAGAACCGCGGATGCGAGCAGGGCTAATCTAAACGCTTTCATTGTGACTCCTCCGTCAAAATTCGGGCTTGAAGGAAGGGGCCCGAGATCACCCCTTTGTCTCGCGCATTGCGCGGGATCTGCTGAGCATCTCCTGTGTGGAGCGCCAGTAATTGCCGATCAGCAGCGAGCCGATCAGAAGCAGGCCGATGATCATGCCCTGCGCGTCGCCACCGATCTGGTTCAGCGCCAGCACGTTGCGGATGATGGCGATCAGGACCAGTGCCAGCATGACGCCGGTCAGGCGGCCCTTGCCGCCAAAGACGCTGATGCCGCCGAGCAGCACGATGGTGATGACGTCGAGCTCCATGCCGAGCGCATTGTTGGCGCGGGCGTTGGAAAGGCGCGCGGTATAGACGATGCCGGCCATCGCCGCGACGACGCCCGAGACGACGAACAGGTTCAGCACCATCCGGCGCGTGTTTATGCCGGAATAGCGCGCCACCTCGGGGCTGCCGCCGAGCGCGTAGATGCGCTTGCCGGTCGGCGTCTTCTGCAGCACGACCGCAAACACCGGCGCCAGCACCAGGAAGGGCACGATGGTCCACGGTATCTCGGTGCCAGGCAGGTTGTTGATGCCGAAATCGACGACCGCGGGCGGCAGGATGTTGACCGAGCCGGTGCCGAGCAGGATGTAGCCAATGCCTCGATAGAGCGCCATGGTGCCGAGCGTCACAACCAACGACTGCAGTCCGAGGCCCGAGACCAGATAGCCGTTGAAGGCGCCGAGCAGGCCGCCGATGACGAGCGTCAACGGGATTGCGGCAAGTGTCGGCACACCGGCCTGGACCAGCAAGCCAAAGACGACGGACGTCAGCGCCAGCACCGAGGCGATCGACAGGTCGATCTCGCGGGTGATGATGAGCAGCGTCATCGGCAGGATCAGCAATGCCTTTTCCGAGGCGCTGGCGGCCAGTTGCGAGAGATTGAAGCCGGAAACGAAATTCGGCACGAAGATCGCGGCATAGAGGAAGATGGCCAAGCAAGAGGTCGCCAGCAGCAGATCCCAGAAGTCGATCGAACGGAGGAACTTTTTCACCGCGCCCTCGCCTGTCTTGCCTGCTCGGCCCGCCGCACGATGAAGGTGTCGATGCCGATGGCGACCAGGATCACGAGGCCGTAGACGCCCTGCAGCCACAGCGGGTCGACGCGCACCAGCGTCAGCCCGTTCTTGATGACGAGCAGCGTGAGCGCGCCGAGGATGATACCGAGCAGTGTGCCCGAACCACCGCGGATGGCGACGCCGCCGACCACCGCCGACGCGATCACGGTGAGTTCGAAGCCGAGCGCGACGCGTGCATCAATGGTCGCGTAGCGCGATGCCCACAGCGCGCCGCACAGGCCGCCGAGCAGGCCGGCCATGCCAAAGGCCAACAGAATGCGGCGGTCGACGGGGATGCCGATAAGACGCGCGCCGTCGGGATTGGAGCCGGCGGCGAACAGTTCGCGCCCGATCGCCGTACGATAGAGCAGCACGTAGCCCAGGCACAGGATAACGATCGCGATGATGACGATCAGCGGCACGCCGGCGATCTTCAGGCCGGTCATGTCGAGCCAGGCTTGCGTTACTTCGTCGGCGCTGATCTGGTCACCGGCTGCCCAGATCGAGTTGAAGCCGCGGAAGATCGACATCGAGGCCAGCGTGACGACGATCGCCGGGATCTTTCCCCTGGTGACGACGAGGCCGTTGATCAGGCCGGCGACGCCACCGACGGCGCATGCGGTTATCAGGCCAATGCCGATGTCGAGCCCTGGATAGGCCTGGACCATGCTGGCCGCCATGTAAGCCGACAGGCCGATCACCGCAGCGATCGAAAGGTCGATGTTGCGGGTGATCAGCACCAGCATCTGCGCGAGTGCCGCAACGACGAGCAGGGCGGCATCCATCGACACGGCGGTCAGGTTTGCAGCGCTCACCATGCGCGGGTTGATGATGGTGACCGGGATGGCGACCGCCAGCATCGCGGCGAGCAGACCGAACTCCCGCCACTTCAGTATGTCGAGCGGTCCTTTTCTCTTCTCCTCGCCGGTGGCCTGTGCCGCATCGGCGCTTTCGCCGGCCTTGGTCGCTGCTTCCAGCACCTTTTCCTGAGTGGCTTCGCCCCTGGCAAATTCGGCCGTCCGATGGCCTTCGCGCAGGACGATGATGCGGTCGCACATGCCGATGAGCTCGGGCATTTCGGAGGAGATCAGGATGATTGCCATGCCCTGGGCGGCAAGGTCGGCGACCATCGCATGCACTTCCGCCTTGGTGCCGACGTCGATGCCTTGCGTCGGCTCGTCGAGGATGAGGACGCGCGGTTCGGTGCGCAGCCATTTGGCCAACACCACCTTCTGCTGGTTGCCGCCGGACAGTTCCTTTACCGGCTGCGCGTAGCCGGAAAAGCGAAGCTTCATGCGCTTCAGCCAGTCCGAAACCAGATTGATCGCGCGGTTCGTGCCGTAGAAACCGGAGCGGGCTGCCTTGTCGAGGACTGGCAGCACCGCGTTGTCGAGGATGGAAAAATCCATCACCAGGCTCTGGCCCATGCGGTCTTCAGAGACATAGGCGATACGCGCATCCATGGCGTCGCGTGCCGACGCGAAGCGCACTGCTTCGCCGTCGATCAGGATTTCGCCGGCATCGGGCTGGTCGATTCCGAACAGCACGCGCGCGATCTCGGTCCGCCCGCTGCCGACCAGGCCGCCGAGCCCGAGCACCTCGCCGGCATGGAGCTTGAGGTCGATATTGGAAAAGCCACCGGCGTGCGAAAGCCCCCTCGCCTCCAGCACCAGTGCGCCGGTGGCGTGGCTTCGTTGCGGATAGAGGTCGGTGACCTCACGGCCGACCATCATGCCGATGGCAGCGGCGCGGCCAAGCTCGGCCTTCGGCTTGACGCCAATGAGACGCCCGTCGCGCAGCACCGCGATGCGGTCGGCGATGCGGAAGATCTCGTCCATGCGGTGGCCGACGAACATCATCGCCACGCCGTGCAGCCGCAGGTCGGCGACGACAGTGAACAGCCGCTCGACCTCGCGCTGCGACAGGGCGGCCGTCGGCTCGTCCATGATCAGCACCCGCGCGTCGAGCGACAGGGCGCGGGCGATCTCGACCAGTTGCTGTTCGGAGGTGCGCAACATTCCGAGCCGGGTTTCGGCCGGCACGTCGAGGCCGACTGTCGCCAGCACCCTGCGCGCGCCGGCAAGCATGGCGGCGTTGTCGATGCCGCCGAAGCGGTCGCGCGGCATATGGCCGAGATAGATGTTCTCCGCCACCGAAAGATCAGGGAAAAGACCGGGGTGCTGGTGCATGACCGAGATGCCGGCAGCCTGGGCGTCGTGCGGCGAATGGAAGACCACAGGCTTGCCATCGACTTCGACATGGCCGCCGGTCGGGAGATACACGCCGGCCAGCAGCTTCACGCAGGTGCTCTTGCCGGCGCCGTTTTCGCCAAGCAGAGCCAGCACCTCGCCTGAGCGCAATTCGAAGGACGCGTCCTTGAGGGCAATCGTGCCGCCGAAGGCTTTTGTCGCCTGAACCAGGGCAACGGGGACAGCCGCGTCGCTCTTCACCATGGCGTCGGCTTCGCCTAATGCGCCCAAGTGCAGCACCTTTCCTCCCTGGTCCTGTTTTTTCAATTTGCTATATTAAATGGCCGAATGCCGCAACTGGAAAATTGACTTCCATGGCGGCGAAGGGCACTGTCGCGTCGCGCACGGGTGCGATTGGAGTGCTCGACCCCGCGGCAGCCTCAAAGCTGCAAGCGGCTGGAGTGGCTCTGCGGGAATGAATGGGGAGGCGCCGGTTTTGTCCGGAAAAGGCAGCAATTCGGTCAAGGTTCGGCATTATAACGAGCGCTTCGTGCTTGATGCCATTCGCCGCCTGAAGGAGGCATCCAAGTCCGATCTGGCGCGCGCCGCAAATCTGACGCCGGCCGCGGTCGCCACCATTGTCGACGGGCTGGAATCTTCCGGATTCGTAAAGCAAGTGGGAAAAAGGTTCGGGCAACGCGGATCGCCGTCCACTCTCTACCGACTTGCACCTGAGCGTATCTACAGCGTCGGCATCAAGATCGGCCGGCGCGCGCTGGAAGCCGTGCTCGTCGACTTTGCCGGCGAGGTCCGCTCGCGCGAGTCGCACGAATATCGCTTTCCGGATCCCGACATGGTGCTCAAGGCCGGCAACATGTCGCTGGCCAATTTCGACAAGCTGGTCGAGGGGCTTGGCGATGCCAGCATCGTCGGCGTCGGCATCGCCTCGCCATATTTCCTCGGCGGCTGGAGCGAGGAACTCGGCTTTCCCGACGACCTCGGCAGCCGCTGGGAAGCAATCGATCTGACGACATTTTTCGCCACAAAGCCGAAGACCCCGGTCTTCGTGGAAAACGACGCGTCATCGGCCGCACTCGCCGAGCTCATCCAGGGAACCGGCGCGCGGTTCCGCGACTTCATGCATATCTCGATCGACACCTTTGTCGGCGGCGGACTGGTGCAAGGCGGCAAGGTCCACACCGGGCCGCACGGCAACAGCGCCGCGCTCGGTCCTTTGCCGGTCTCGCCTTCAAGCCTCGATTCGGTGGCGGCCAAGCCGGCGCGCTACCAGAGCCTGCTGCATCGCGCTTCGATCTATGTGCTGGTCAATCATCTCAAATCGCGCGGCATCGAGATCAACCGTGTGCGCGAACTCGATCCCTTGCCGCCGGGGGCGCGCGAGCCGCTGTCCGAATGGATCGACGATTGTGCCAATGCGCTGGTCGAGGCGATCATCGCCATCACCTCCGTCATCGACATCGAGGCGATCGTCCTCGACAGCATCCTGCCGCGGCCGATTCATCTCGAGCTGCTGGCAAAGGTGCAGACCCAGTTCAACAGGATCAGCGCCATCGGCATCGTGGCGCCGGAAATCGTCTCGGGACAATTCGGCCCCGAGGCTTCGCCGATCGGCGCGGCGATGCTGCCGTTCTCGGCACTGTTGGCGCCCGACAGCGGCGTGCTGATGATCGGCAAGGACAGAACAATGCTGCTGGGCAGCCTGTCGAGGCTTGCCAGCCAAGGCCAACCAGCAAGAAGCTCAGCGCCTTTAACGGCATAAGATAGTGCCGCGAAAGAGCATCAAGCTTCGGGCATCATCAACATCAGCTCACAGTCAGGCACGGGCACGGCGGGCTTTTTGCGCCGGCACCGGAACTTTTAGCGGCTGCTAATCTTCATTCGTCACCGACATTGCAATGCCGATCGGTCCGCGCTCCGCTTCAGTGCGGGCCCAGGAAGCAAGGAGGAACATATGAACTGGGATCAAATCAAGGGAAAATGGACGCAGTTCAAAGGCAAGGCGAAAGAGCAGTGGGGTGACCTCACCGACGATGATCTTGATCGGATCGAGGGCAACCGGGACCAGCTCTTGGGGCGTATCCAGGAGCGATATGGCATCGCCAAGGAAGAGGCAGAGCGCCAGGTTGATAACTGGTCCAGAAGCATCAGCTGAGCCTTGGACGCAACGCCGTCTTCTGCCCCCACCGGGGTGAAACGCTGCGTCGCCCGCCGTGCCGACTGGTGCGGTGGGCTCTTCGACAGCGAGGCCCCGCGAGGAACCTTTAGCCGTATCTAATATTCTACTTGCGTGGCGGGCTTCGCCCCGGCGTGCGCCCCGCCCGGAGGCGAAGGAGTGCAATGATGAACAACATTATCTGGCTGGTCGGCGCGATCGTGATCGTAATCGCCATTTTGAGCTTTTTGGGTCTGCGATAGCATCCTGAACCCTCTCTTCGAGCCGGCGACCGTCCCCGCTCGGCATGGCCTCAGCGCGCCCAAGCTGGTCAGACTTAGGTCCCAAGCAAGATACTCCAGGATTGGACCGAAGCCCCGGCTGAGGAACGTAGCCGGCTGGCTCACGTTGTGGTGAGCTTTGGCGCGACGAAGATGCGTCCGGGCGGAAGAGTTCAAGCCAGGGAGGAGAGGCCCGACGCTCCGAACGGGCGTCGGGCCTGGGCGTAAATGCAAACAATCAGCAGACTGTTCAATTCCCATGCCCAGGCAGCACGTGCCGTGGCCAGGCTTCAGGCTGCCGGGATTCGCCGCCGGCAAATCAGCGTGGTCGGATCTTACAACGACAATGATGAACCGATCAGCGTTGCTGGATATTACGACGATGAGATGAGCGCTCTCTGGCGGGGTGCGATTGCTGGTGCCGCACTTGGCGCCACGGCTGGTCTGTTGGCCGGCTTCAGCGCTTTTGGAGCTCAAGACGTTGATCCCGCGGGGATGACCGGCATGGCCCTGGTCGGTGCGGCGTGGGGCGGCTTTGCCGGCGTGCTTCTCGGAACTTTCGCCAATTTCGCCCAGAAGCCGCGCAAGCCGAAGATCGCAGAAGGTGTCGTACTGGTGATGGCCCGCGTCGATGAAAGGCAGGCCGGCGCCGCGCATACGGTGCTCCGGAGTTTCGCGGAGATGCCTTCCGGGCCGATGAAGAGGAGCGCTTTGCCAAGTTCAAGCCGGCTCCGCGTCCGATCTGGTGCCCGATGAAGTTTGTTTCGCGAAACGGCAATTCAAACCGGAGGCGCCCGACGAAAGCTTGGCAAACCAACACTTTGGAAGCATGCGGGCTACTTGCCGTCGTGTTGTCCTTTATTATTACCGTTCTGTTGGTTGGTCTCATCCTTGGCTGAACCCATGCCCCTGCCACCGGCGACACTATGCCGGGCAATTGGCGAAGGTTGTGGCCAGTTCGAAGGATTAAACCATTCGT
Organism: Mesorhizobium sp. M0664; assembly: GCF_040320565.1. Taxonomy (NCBI): domain Bacteria; kingdom Pseudomonadati; phylum Pseudomonadota; class Alphaproteobacteria; order Hyphomicrobiales; family Phyllobacteriaceae; genus Mesorhizobium; species Mesorhizobium sp. M0664. Next base: position 529,507 of record NZ_JAMYPW010000001.1, on the reverse strand, counting down.
GCTAAGCGTTGATAGCGTGTAGCCATAGGAGAGGACGCCAACGTGGACAAACGGGCTGAAGGAGACGCGGAGAAATTGGCTCGAGGCGAGTTCGAGCTCAGAGCCGAACGATATGGTGTGAACGCCTTTCTACTCGTTGTCGAACTGGTAAATCTCCTGGAAAAGCGTGGAACGATCAGCAGCGACGACGTCGCGAAAATAGCCGAAGCCGCCGCACTTGCCGTTGCCGCATCCAGCGAACCCGACGTGAACAGCATCAATCTGTTGCAGGCCATCGCTGCCGCACGCCGGCCCAAATAGGCTTATATCAAATCCGCCAGCAATCGGCGTCCACCGATAAACGCTATATTGAACTGAACTCGATCGAGCGTGCGGAGCCATTCCATGTGCAATGACTACGAGCAGCACATCGCCTGGGCCGAATACTGCCGGATGATGGAATCGCTGGCGCTCAAAATCCCCAGCCATCAAACCGAACTGGATCTGCCGCAGGCGGATGACATCCACATCAACGACCCCGCACCTGTAATGCGCGCCGCCGGCGACGCAATCGGACTGGCGTCGATGACATTCGGCTTTCCCCCGGCCGGGCCAAAAGGCGGACCTGTATTCAACTTTCGCTCGGAGGGCCGGCAGTTCAGCAACAGCAAGCGCTGTCTCGTTCCGGCGTCGGCATTCTTCGAATTCACGGGAACGAAATATCCAAAAACCAAGCACAGGTTCACGCTGAATGGCCATTCGTTCATGGCGATTGCCGGGCTGTGGCGCGAGGGTGTCGGCAACAAGCCGCCGACGTTCACGATGCTGACGAGCGAGCCAGGGCCGGACGTGGCGCCATATCACAACCGACAAGTGGTTGTGCTGCGGGCCATCGGACTGGGCGGCCTGGATCCATCTCACGAGGTCAGAGGCTGAACTCCTGCGGCCGCTGCCGGAGGGATCGCTCAATGTGGAAACAGCTCGGGCAGGTTCGGAGTAGGAACCATCGGATAATTGCCCGCTGAGCTGCGGCCGCGCCGTATAGTCACGGCGACGCGCACCATGCTCAGAACGAATGCCCGCGCGATATAAGCGCTTCAGCCCCGCTTGACGTAGCCGGCGGTGACCTCGTCCTTGTGGGCGGCGAAAGCTTCCAGGACTTCGGTTTTCTCAGGCTTCGGAATCTTGAAATGATCCAAGGTCCGCCCGAGTTCGGCTGCGACCTCATCGAATTCCGCGGGGGAAATCCGCAGGTCGCGATGCGCCTCCTCGAGGCCGAGCGGCGTCGTGCCGGGCTTGGTGGCAACGAACTTGAAGGGCCCGCCAGAAACGTCGCAGACCCACAGCGTGCGCATGAACTTGAGGCCGGGCAACCTTTCAAGGTTCTTGGTGTGCCATTTGCGCAGCTGCGGATTCTTGGACTTTTGGCCGACGATCGGGTTCCTCACGACGGCGTCGCTGAAATGATCGATCACCGCTGCGATGGCGAAAACACCCCCCAGCCGCTCATACAGACTTTTCTCAGATGCGGTTTTCTTCGTCTGCGCGAGCGCCTTGTCGGCAGGCAATACCGACGTCGATGCGGCGGCCAGCGCCAGCGCGGCGACAACACTTCGTCTTGTGAGAGAAGTCGAAATTTTCATCCCTGGTTCCCTTCGAGGTTAGGCCAGAGCGAGCCGCAGCCTGTCTGGCGGGCTTCATGAAATGACATTCGGACACTTTGCCGTATTTTAGCATCGCCTAAAGAACTAACGAGCCCTTCGCCCGAATTATTCCGATTGGGCGGCATTGCCGTGGTCAACATGCGTCAAAAGGGGCGAAGGCCGCGCGGATGAGGAAGTGTTAAGCACGCGTCGCTGCACGCGGCAGAGGTCGCGAAGCCACTTCGGCCGCATCTGTGCCCCTGACCTTGGGCATTTTCCTTCTGTGTCGTGTTGTCGGCGGCAATCAGCCCCGGTAGGGGGCGTACAATCGCTTCCCGCGGCTTTGCCGGCTGCTTGCGGCCAATAGCCTGTGCTTTTCGAAGATCGCGAGCTTCTGCGGATAGGTCATCCGCACCTTGGCGTTGCACCCGTCGCATCTGAAGTGCGCGATTGTTCTTAGTGCAGAGCCCTTTCTTACCGCCGGATGCAAGCAATCCGGACATTCGAATGTGAGCGCGACATCCGATAAGTCTTCGGCTAAGCCCATTTCCGTCCCCTTCGCAAGCTCGGTGGCTACACTCTGGCGATTCTCAATGAGCAATTCAGATGCCAATCCGATTGTGCCAATGCGGGACTAGAACAATTCGCCTCGGAACGCCGCCTAGCTAGTGCGCCTTCTCTGCGCCTTTTGAGCGACGAAGAGACCTAACTTCCTCCAGCAGTTCGCGCTCATTGGTAGTCACGTTTCGGAAGATTGCGACAATCATCACCGCCAAGGCTTCGGCATCCAGGCTTAGAGGGTCAATGTGCTCATCTGCGCAAACCTGATCAAACACGCGTTCACAAATAGCCAAATCGTGAGGGCTGAGGCGAGTGCGATTGAAACGCCGGCGCGACATTTGCGAGCCTTCGACGCCCGCCGCCCCGTTGCAAAAGAAGCGGGCCTTGGCAAGAAACGCGAGTCGTTGAGTGGTTGTTCCCGGCTGCAAGCTTTGTTAAGCCGCCTGCAGCAGGGCAGACTGGAACGCCTTCCCCGCGCGCATCATGGCGCGTGCGAGCGGAGCTGTGCCTCGACCTTGGCATTTTCCTAGCATGGCGAGATGCTTGGCACCTCAGGCATTTTCGGGCGCCCGCCCGAACGGGGCTGGCCGCCATGCGCGGGCCGATCTTGGACGGCTGGACCGTTGGACTCACGTCAGACACAGTAGCCTGGGGGCAAGACTGCTTCGAACTCTAAACGGGGGCCGTCAGCTACCCATTTGACGACGCGGAGGAGCCACGCCTTGCGCTGCTGGCACTCGTCATCGCAGCCAATGCCACCGCGACACCTAGTTCCAACGCTTGAAAACTCTCCCTAGAGGGTTTGGCATCATGAACAGTCTTCTTTGGCGGCAGGCGCTTTAGCTCGCTCGAAACTTGGTCCGTGCCGTAAGTCGGTACATATGCTATAGCTAATATTGGGTCGAGGGGACGACCATGAAAGGGAGGACCAACCATGAAGCCGCATTCCCTCAGCGCCCGTCGTATTGGCCTGCTTATATTCTCGGTGTGTGCTTTCGGGCTGATGACGTCAGCCTCAATGCCCGCAGACAGCAAATTCGCCGTCGAGCCGGTGGTTGAGAAAAAGGTGAAGGAACTGCCCTCCGGACCGTTGTACTGGCGGCTGGATAATCTGCCAACGCTGGCGCAAGCCCAAAGCGTTGCGGGCCCGACCTCGCTTGCGGCCGAGGTCGCAGGCAAGGTCTGGCTGTTCACGCTTGGACCGAAGGATGGCTCTACGACCGGCGGAACCAAGGTCGTCGAGATCGGACCGATCCCTCCGATCAGCGCAAGCGAGTATTTGCTGCGTGTCAACCGCGCCGGTGGAGCGCCCGGCGTCAAGACGAAGATCCATACGCATCCGGGACCGGAGGCCTTCTATGTGCTGGCCGGCAAGCTCGGCCAGAGAACGCCCCACGGAGTGACCTATGCTGAAGCTGGCACGGCAATGATCGGACACGGGGCCAACACGCCGATGGAGGTGTTCAGCGCCGGCACAACCGATCTCGATGAGCTGGCCATCTTCGTGGTCGACGCCAATCAGCCGTTCTCGTCGCCGGCCAGCCTCGATTGAGGCGACATTTCCCGGGATGATACTTCCGCTCTCCACCTGTTGCAGACAGTCGGCGACCAGTTGACGCTAACAGGTGCATGCTGAATTCGATGGTGCTGCGAGAGAGGATTGAACTCTAGGTATCTATAATAAAATCAACTACTTACGATGAGTTTTGTAACATTGTGACGGGCGACAAAATGGCTGGGAATCACTTCTAGCCTGCGGTTCTGGCTGGACGCCAAAAGACCCGCCTCCCCTTTACTGTTTTCTCTCCAAGGCATTCTAGATCAAGCCTTCATTTGAATGCCTGGACCTTCACCGCGCCGCCAAGCACCAGGAACCGAAATACGTTTACGACGATCCGTATGCGCCGTGATGATAGATCAGCGCCGGGCCCGGCTCTCCGCTCACCACATGCCGGACGCTGCCGAGGATCAGCGCGTGGCTGTGGCGAATAATAGTATCCTCAACCGCGCAGTCGACCGCGGCAAGCGCCTCGTCGAGTGCCAGTGCGCCGCTTGCAAGGCTGGACCAGCGAGCGCCCTCGTAGCGCGCCGACCCCTTCAGGCCACCGCGCCCGGCAAAGCGGTCGGCAATCGCGATCTGGTCGGCACGCAGCACATTCACGCAGAAATGCCGATGCCGGCTGATGGCTGCCCAGGTAGACGAGTTCAGATTGATGCTGACAACCATCACCTCTGGTTCGACCGATAGGGAATGGGCGGTGGTAACGGTTGCGCCCGTCCGTTCGTCGCCAACACCGGCGGTGACCACGGAGACAGCTCCGGCCAGGTGTCGCATCGCAAATTTCAGGGGAACCCGGGTTTCCACTAAGGTTTCCAATAGGGGAACGCGTTCGGTCAGTGTCATCTGGATAGCCTCATCGTGTTTGCAGCTTCACGACGCCTTGCGACGCAACGCCGTTTGGTATCCCAACCATTGGTGAATTTCGGCGGCGATGCGCTCGGCATGCGCGGTGACTTCGGGAATTCCCATCAGTTCGCCGACGCTGCCTCGCGCCAGTGGCCCGCTGACGAAAATGCTATCGGTCGGGCGCCCGGATGTGCCGACCGCACGGCCTTGGCTGTCGGTATCCAAACCAAGACCAATCGGATCGAGCCGGACCAATCCCATCCGCGCGAGCGCCGCAATCGCCGTGTTGGTCCGCAAGATATCGGCGTGCGCCGGTCCGGTCGTCACGATCACACTGTCGAAAGCATCGACAACGAGGCTGCGTTGGCCACGCAGTCGCTGCCTGACGCAAATGCGTCCGTCGACCTGTTCGGCGCCGACAATCGTTGCGGCGCGATAGGCAAGCTTGCCCTCGGCGACGCATCGATCGAGCACGTCCGCAACTTGCGGCGCGAGGCGGAAGCGATGCACGTCCCAGAGCGCACGAAGATGGCGTGCCACACGTCGCTGCTCGGCCAGCGGCAAGGCCTGCCAGATGGTTTGTCCCTGACGTCGGACAGCATCGAGCACCGGATGCCAGTCTTCGCCCCGGCGCTTGGCATCAAGGATCGTTACCCGGATGCGCCTGAATAGTGCCGTTGCGCTGCGTGAAGGCAGGGTCGTGAAATCGCCAATTGGATCGGCCAGCATCGCGGCTTGGCCGCGCGAGCGATAGCCGTGGCGTGACAGCGCGACGATGTGGCCACGATGCCCCTTGCGGTCGAGCGTTGCAATCACGTCCGCCGACGTCAGTCCGGTGCCCACGACCAGGACACGGTCGTCGCGGCCGATCGCTTCCAGCCTCTCGAGATCATAGGGATTGGCCACCAGCCCGGCTGTGCCAGCCACGGACTTCAGGGGCATCGGCAAGGCCGGCGGCGGATGCGTCGTCGCAATCACCACGGCGTCGGCAGCGAGCGCCCCGCCATCAGCGAGGATCAGACGGTAGCCCTCGCCGGTGCGCTCGACCGATGCGACGGCGGACCTGACATGGCGGATCGTTTTGCTGAGAAGGAAGGGCCGGAGATGAGATTCCACATAGCGCCCGAAAACGCGACGCTGCGGGTAGAGTGCTCCGTAGGCGGCAATAGCCTCGGCATCGTCTACAATGGCTCTGGTCTGCTCCAGCCAGTCGGCAAAGTGGCTGTCCTGGCCGGAGATCAGCGTCATTCTCGACGCCGGCACATTGATACGATGCGCCGGATCGGCCGTGGAGTAAGCCAGACCATAGCCGAGCCCCTCGCGGGGCTCGACGACCACGATATCGGATGCACCGGCCGGGAGCAGTCGCGCCAGATGAAACGCAGTCGCCGCACCTGAAAAGCCGCCGCCGACAATCGCTATGATCGGTGCGCTGGCGCTCAAGACTGGCTCGCGCGCAGCGCCGACGGGCGATGGTCGCCGGCCACGGTTTCGCCGAAGGGGCCCATGTTGACGGCCGTCTGCCGCGTTGAGATCTCGTGATCGAGTGGCAACTGCGGCAACACAAGTTCGCCGAAGCGATAGGCTTCCTCCAGATGCGGGTAACCGGACAGGATGAATGTATCGATGCCTATGCGCCGGTATTCATCGATCCGTGCCGCCACGGTAGCCGCATCGCCGACCAGTGCGGTGCCGGCGCCGCCACGCACCAGGCCGACACCGGCCCACAGATTCGGACTGATTTCGAGTTTGTCGCGACGGCCGCCATGCAACCGGCTCATGCGCGACTGGCCGACGGAATCCATGCGCGCGAAAACCTTCTGCGCCTCGGCGATCGTCTTGTCGTCCAGGCGGCTGATCAGGCGGTCGGCATCGGCCCAGGCTTCGTCATTGGTTTCGCGAACGATGACATGCAGCCTGATGCCGAAACTCACCTGGCGTCCGGCCTTCTCGGCAAGGCCGCGCACATGGTCGACCTTTGCGGCGACGTCAGCCGGCGGTTCGCCCCAGGTCAGATATTTATCGATCTGCTCGGCGGCGACCGCATTGGCCGCCTCCGACGAGCCGCCGAAATATAGCGGCGGATGCGGCGTCTGCACAGGCGGGAACAGCAGCCTTCCGTCCTCGATGCGGAAATGTCTGCCTTCGTAGGCAACGGTCTCGCCGCGCAGCACGGCCTTGTAGATATCGAGGAATTCCCGCGTCACCTCATAGCGCTCGTCATGGCTGAGGAAGATGCCGTCGCCCTTGTTCTCGACCGGGTCGCCGCCGGTGACGACGTTGATGAGCAGGCGCCCGCCCGAAATGCGGTCGAGCGTCGAGGTCATCCGCGCCGCGAGCGTCGGCGACTGCAGCCCGGGACGGACGGCAACGAGGAAGCGGAGCCGCTGCGTCAACGGCGCCAGCGCCGACGCCACGACCCAGCTGTCCTCGCAACTTCGGCCGGTCGGCAGCAGCGCGCCGTAATAGCCGATGGCGTCGGCGGCCTTGGCGACCTGGGTCAGATAGGGCAGGTCGACCGCCCTGCCCCCCTCGGAGGTGCCGAGATAGCGGCTGTCGCCATGGGTCGGAAGAAACCACAGGACCTTGATCCTGTCGGGGATGGCAGTGCTCATGAACAGTCCTCTATGACTTTACGGCGTTCTCGCTCAGCTCCAGGCGTGTAGCGGCGGATTGACGTCGTTCAGGTAATAGTTGCCGAGGATCGCGTATTTTCAGCGCACCGGATCGTGCAGCGTGTGGGTTCGGGCGTTGCGCCAGTGCCGGTCGAGATTGCGCTCGGCCAGTGTGGATCGCGTGCCGGCGAGTTCGAACAGTTTGTTGGTGGCGTTGATGGCGATCTCGGTGGTGAGGATCTTGGATTCGGCAACGGCGATCTGCGCTTTCGCGACGGTCCTATCGTTCGGATCGGCCACGGCGCGGTCGACCGCAAGGCCGGCCTTGTCCAGAACCGCCTCGGCCGCATTGGCCCGCAGGCGGAGGTCGCCGACCGCCTGGATCGTGTAGGGATCCTGCCAGGCATGATCGACGCCGCTGTCGATCCACGCGCGCGACTTGGTGCGCACGAAGCTGACGGTTTCGTCGATCGCCGCGTTGGCGATGCCGAGATCGACAGCAGCCTGGATGATCTGGAAGATGGCGCCGTCGGCCGTCGGCCGGTCATAGCCCTTGTAGCCGGGGACGAGATGCGTCTTCGGCACTTTCACATTGTCCAGCAGGACTGTGCCGGACAGCGTCGTCTTCTGGCCGAAGCTCGACCAGTCGTCGATGACCGTCAGTCCGGGCGCGCCGCGATCGGCGATGGCATACCAGGCCCGGCCCTCGTCATCGAGCGCCACGATCGGCACCAGATGGGCGAGCAGCGCGCCGCTGGAATAGAATTTCTGGCCATTGACCACGACGTGGTCGCCAGCGTCGACGAATTTGGTCTCGAAGTCGGCCGCCCGCTTGGAGCCGAATTCCGAGAACGCGTTGCCGAACCGCGTGCCGGACAGAACTTCGGCGAAGAGCAACTGCTTCTGGGCCTCATCAGAGACGGTGCGGATGGCGGCGACGACGCCGAGATGGTTCTGCGGAATCTGGCCGAGCGACGGATCGGCCGCCGAGATGATGGTGATCACCTTCGACAGCGTCACATAGGAGAGTTCCGGTCCGCCATAGGCCTTCGGCACGTTGATCGACCACAGGCCGCTCTGCGAAAACGCATCGAGCTCTTCCTTCGGCCAGATGCGCTCGCGGTCCCGCCTGGCGGCGTCCTTGGCGAAGTCTGCGGCCAGTTTTTCCGCCACAGCGATCGCCTCGGCGTCGGTCTTGATGACATGCGCTCTGGCCGACGGACGCTCAACCGGGGGGACGGCGCTGCGGATATCGGACGGCTGCTTCGATTGGATGGTCATGCTGCGGTCTCCTGGGGAAAATGTTGCGATGGAAGCGGCGTGCCGCCGAGATAGTAGGTCTTGATGTCGTCGCGCTGGCGCAGGTCGGCGGCCGACCCTTCCAGCACGCTCTTTCCGTTTTCGAGCACGGTGGCGCGGTCGGCATATTTCAGCGCCACTGCCGAATTCTGCTCGGCGACAAGGATCGAAAGATCTTCGTCCCGATTGAGCCGCTTCAAAGCGCTGAAAATCTCGTCGACGATCAGCGGCGCCAGCCCCATCGAAGGCTCGTCCAGCACGAAGAGTTTCGGCCGCGACATCAGACCGCGGCCGATCGCCGTCATCTGCTGCTCGCCGCCGGAGGTGAGGCCGGACCGGGTTCGCCGCTTCTCGGTGAGCCTGGGGAAAAGCGCATAGACGCGGTCGAGGTCGGCCTTGACGCCGGTGCGGGAGGACGAACGCCCGAGCGCGCCGGTCAGAAGGTTCTCCTCGACCGTCAGCGAGCGGAAGCAGTGTCGGCCCTCGAGGACCTGGACCAGACCCTTGCGGACGAGGTGAGAGGGGCTTGCCCTGGAGACATCCTCGCCGTCGAAAGTGATCCGACCAGCGGTAACAGTGCCGCGCTCGGCCGGGAGGAGATTGGATACGGCGCGTAGCAGCGTCGTCTTGCCGGCGCCGTTGGAGCCGAGCAGTGCGACGATCTCGCCTTTGCCGACCGACAGGTCGACACCGTGCAGGGCGGCGATGGCGCCGTTGTAGACGGCCTCCACGCGACTGACCGACAGGATCGGATTTTCCGGGCTGGACATCGATGACTCCGCAATAGGCAGGAAATCGCGGCCGGCCCGTGGGCCGGCCGCGAGTTGTTGGACTTCAGTTGCTGACCACTGCTTCGGCGTCTTCGGCCGTGCGGATCTTGATGCCCTTTTCCTTGGCATAGGCCTCGGACGACTTCTCGATGATCGGACGCAGCAGCTTCCAGTCGGGCGCAATCCAGTCGGAGACGACGTTCCACTTCTTGCCGTCCCACTGCTGGAAGGTCACGTAGCCGTCACCTTCGTGATTGTCCCAGGAGACGTTGATCGAGTGGAACAGGTCCTTGGCGCCGAGCGCCTCGACGCGTGCCGGATCGAGCTTGAGATGCTCGAAGCCCCAGCGGACTTCGTCGCCGGTGAGCGTGCGGTTGCCGAACTTGGCCTGCGCGATGCGGACCGCCTCGACATTGAGGATGCCGTTGACGATGCCGAGATTGTGGTAGACCGAGCCGATACGGCTCTTTTCCTCGAGATTGCCTTTGCCGGCGCCGTAGACCGTTTTGACGATCTCCTGGACTACCGGATACTGCTCGCCTGACGCCTGGGTGGTGATGGCCGTATAGCCCTTGGCGGCATCGCCGGCGGGGATCACATCCTCTTCCGAATTCGACCAGACATTGCCGACGATGTGATCGGCCGGGAAGCCGGTCTTCTGCGCGGTCTTGAGCGCAACCGGGTTCATCACGCCCCAGCCGCGCAGCACCACATAGTCCGGATGCTCGCGACGGATCATCAGCCACTGCGCCTGCTGCTCGTTGCCTGGATGCGGAACCTCGATCTGCGACAGCTCGAAGCCGTATTTCTGCGACAGCAGCTCATAGATCGGAATCGTCTCCTTGCCATAGGGCGAGCCGTGATAGAGCACGACGATCTTCTTGCCCTTGAGCTTGTCGAGGCCACCTTCCTTGGAGGCGATATAGTTCACGATGCCCGAGGTCTCGCTGTAGGGATTGAGCAGCAGCGGGAAGACGTAAGGGAACACGCGTCCGTCCGTGGTGTCGGTGCGGCCGTGGTTGATGGTAATCAGCGGCACCTTGTCATCGGTGATGCGGTCGATCATGGCATAGGCGATGCCGACCGAAAGCGGGTTCCAGGCGGCGATGCCGGGATTGCTCTTCAATCGTTCATAGACCTCGACGCCCTTCTCGACCTCATACTGCGTCTCGCCCTCGCTCCAGGTCAGTTTGACGCCGTTGACGCCGCCGTCGCGGATGTTGATCAGGTTGAGATAGTCGATGAAGCCGCCGAAGAAGCCGGTGCCGCCGGCGGCATAAGGGCCGACGCGGTAGCTCTACAGGGGAAAATACTGCTCGTCGGCGTGGACCGCCGTCGCGCCGAGGACGAAAGCCGTGGCGATCGCCGCTTTCTTGAGGTGACTGAAGAAGGTCATGGATTGCGTCTCCTGAGGTTGTGGTCCGTGAGAGGATGTCGAGCGGCGCTCAGCTGGACCTTGAGCCGATCCGTCGTTTCAGGCGGTCGAAGAGGGCCGACAGCCCGTTCGGTTCCGCGATGAGGAAGATGATGATGAGCGCGCCGAGCACGATGCGCTGGCTCATGTCGAGAACACCCGAATCGAACAGTCCGCCAAACAGGAAGGCGCCAAGCCGCGACAGGATGAGCGGAAAGACGACGATGAACGCCGCTCCCAGAAAGGCGCCGCGTATCGAGGCCAGCCCGCCGATGATGATGATGAACAGGATCTGGAACGAGCGGTCGAGATTGAAGCCGGCCGGCTCGACGGTGCGCAGATAGGTGAAGGCCCACAGCACCCCGGCGACGCCGATGATGAAGGACGAGATGGCGAACGCGAGCAGCTTGGTCTTCAGCACAGGGACGCCGATCACCCGCGCGGCGGTTTCGTTGTCGCGCACGGCGATGAAATTGCGGCCGGTCGCGCTGTTGACCAGGCGCCAGACGAGCGCCGTGAGCACGATGACCGTGGTCACCGAGAGCAGGTAGCGGCCCGTCGCCTTGTCGAGCGAGAAGCCCGCAACGGCAAGGTGCGGCGCCGAGATCACCCCGGAAGGGTTGTCGTTGGAGAACCACCCGAACTTGGTCAGCGCCCACTGCACGAAGAACTGGGCGGCGAGCGTCGAGACGGCGAGATAGAAGCCGCGCAGGCGCAGGCTCGGCAATCCGAACACGACGCCGATGCCGGCGGCTGAAATCCCGGCCAGGATCATGGTCGCAGCCAGCGGCAGTCCTTCGACCCGAAGGTTGAAATTGTAGGCGGCGAAAGCGCCGACCGCCATGAAGGCGGAGGAGCCCAGCGAAAGCTGGCCGCAATAGCCGGTCAAAAGGTTGAGGCCGACCGCCGCCAGGCTGAGCGCAAGGAACGGCAGCAGGATCGCCTCGACGAGATAGCTCGACGCATAGGCGGGGATCAGGCCGTAGGCCACGGCAATCAGGGCGACGGGCAGAGCTAACCTCTGCCAGTCGATGGGAAGCCTTGCGGCATCGAGCGCTTGCACGGCCATCGGTCAGACCCTTTCGACAGTCTTCTGGCCAAACAGGCCGGAGGGGCGCACCAGCAGGACGACCAGCGCCAGCGCATAGGCGAACCAGCCTTCGATGCCGCCACCGACAAAGGGTCCGAGGTAGACCTCGGCGAGCTTCTCGCTGGCGCCGATGATGAGGCCGCCGACGATGGCGCCGAGGATAGAATCGAAGCCGCCAAGCACCAGCACCGGCAGCGCCTTCAGCACGATCAGCGACAGCGAGAACTGGACGCCGAGGCGCGCGCCCCACAAAAGCCCCGCGACCAGTGCCACGAACCCCGCGGCCGTCCACACCGTTCCCCAGATCCGGGGCAGCCGCAGCCCGACGGCGAGCGCCGCGAACTGGTCGTCTGCGACGGCGCGAAACGCTAGGCCGACGCGGGTCCAATAGAAGAATGCGCTCAAGCCGGCGACCATCGCCGCGGCAATGCCTGCAGCAAGAAGATCGAACGACGATATCAGGATACCGCCGACCTCGAACGGCGTGTCGTCGATGCCGAGATCGAGCCCGTGCACCTGCGTGCCCCACACCAACTGGGCAGCGCCTTCAATGATGTAAGACAGGCCAAGCGTGGCCATGAACAGCGTCATCGGCGAGCGATTGACCAGCGGCCTCAGCACAGTTCGCTCGATGGTGAAGCCCAGCGCAACCATGACCGCGAGGGTAATGAGCATTGAAAGCGCAAACGGGATGCCGCGTTCGACAAGGCTGACAAAGGTGAGTGCGGCGAACAGCACCATCGACCCTTGCGCGAAGTTCAGCACGCCCGACGTCTTGTAGATCAGCACGAAACCGATGGCGACGAGCGAATACATGACGCCTGAGAGCAAGCCACCGACCAGCACCTCGATGACGAAGAGGAAATCATAGTAGCTCATCAGATGCCCTCGCCATCTTCGCCTTCGGCGGTGCCGATATAGGCCCGGATCACCGCCGGATTGGCCCTGACCTCGGCCGGTGTCCCGTCGGCGATCTTGCGGCCGTAGTCGAGCACGGCGACGCGGTCGGAGAGCCCCATGACCACGCCGATGTCGTGTTCGATGAGGATGATGGTGACGTCGTGCCGGTCGCGCGCTGCGCGCACGAAACCGGCCATCTCGGCCTTCTCGGTCGCCGTCATGCCGGCCATCGGCTCGTCGAGCAGCAGGATCTTCGGCTCGGCGACAAGCGCGCGCGCCAGTTCGACCCGCTTCTGCAGGCCGTAGGGCAGCGTTGCGACCAGGCGATCGGCGACGGCCTCGAGATGCAGGAAGGCGATTGTCTGGTCGACCTTTTCAGCGATCGCGGCATCTTCGCGCCGGGCGCGCGGTAGACCGGCGATATGTTCGACGAAGCTGGCGCGCCGGGTGTGGACGCGGCCCGACGCGATGTTGTCGCGCACTGAAAGCCCACCGAACAGTGCCAGGTTCTGGAAGGTGCGCGCGACGCCGAGCCGTGCCAGACGGCTTGCCGACACCCGGGAGAAGGACTGGCTATCGATCGCGATCTTGCCCTGATCGGCGTGATAGAGGCCGCTGATGATGTTGATCAGCGAGGATTTGCCGGCGCCATTGGGACCGATCACAGCGCGAATCTCGCGGCTTTTGACCTCGAGGTCGACATCCCGCAGTGCCGTGACGCCACCAAAGGAAATGCTGATCCCGCCCAGCGCCAGGATCGCATCAGCCTTTGCCGACAGGCGCGCCGGGCGCGTGTCCTCGACGGGACCAGCACCAGCAAGAATGCCGGAAATTTCGGGCGCGCGCTCGTATGCGGCGGCTCCCAGCGAAGCACCAATCATGAAACGTCCCTGATTTTAAAGGCGTGCGGGCGGCGGCCTGGAGGCCGCGCGTGTCCTATTCCGCGGCGACGAGCTCCCTGTCGCGCGCCGCTTCCAGTTCGCGCACCAGAGGGATGACGCGCTTGCCGAAGAACTCCACCTCTTCCTGGAAATGCAGGAAGCCGAGCAGTATCAGATCCGCGCCGGCATCCTTCAGCTTGAGGATGCGTTCGGCAATCTGTTCCGGCGTGCCGATGAGATTGCTGCGGAAGCCGTCATTGTATTGGACAAGATCCTCGAACGAGGATTTCGCCCAGTTACCCTCGCCTTCCGGCGACGCCTTGCCGGCATTCTTGACCTGATCGGCGAAACCCTGCACCGCCTCCGGATTGGCCTTGGCGATGATCTCGTCGAGCACGGTGCGCGCTTCTGCCTCGGTTTCGCGAGCGATGGCAAAGGCGTTGACGCCGATCTTGACCTTGTGGCCATTGGCCTTCGCCTTGGTCTTGATGTCGTCAACCTGCTTCTTGATCTCTTCCGGCGTGTTGCCGTTGGTGAAATACCAGTCGGAAACCCGCGCAGCCATGTCGCGCGCCGCGCGTGATGAGCCGCCCTGGAAGATCTCCGGCTGCGGATCGATCGGCTTCGGCTTCATCGAGTAGTTGGTAAAGCGATAGAAGTCGCCCTTCAGAGTGAAATTGTCCTCGGTCCAGATGCCGCGCAGCGCACGGATGAATTCCTCCGAACGGCGATAGCGCTCGTCATGGTCGAGCCACAGCTCGCCGATGGCGGCGAACTCACCGCGGAACCAGCCGCTGACGACATTGACGGCGACACGGCCATTGGTCAGGTGGTTGATGGTGGCTATCTGCTTGGCCGCCAGCGCTGGATTCCATGGGCCGGGCAGGATCGCCGCGATGACTTTCAGCGTTGTGGTCGCCGCAAGCAAGGCATGGCTGAACGATACCGATTCGTGCTGGTTGTCGGCGCCATAGCCGGCCGTGAAGCGTATTTGGCTCAGCGCGTAGTCGAAGCCGTTGGCCTCGGCGATCTGGGCGAGCTTGCGGTTATAGTCGATGTCCCAGCCGGTCCGCTGCTCGATGTTGGAGATGACCAGGCCGCCCGAGACGTTCGGGACCCAGTAGGCGAACTTCACGTTGTCGGAATTCGAGGTCATTTCGTTTCGTTTCCCCTTTTTGATTGGCTTCAACCGACGCGCGTGGCGACGGCAGCATTTGCATGACTGGAATTAAGCAAGGAAATCGCTTCGGTAGCGGCCCGTGAGATGCGCTCGATAATCGCCGCGCCGACGATCTTGGCATCGACGAAATCGTCGGGCGCGCCGTAGACGCCGGTCGGGACGGTGACGGCCCCGAAAAAACCGAACAATGGCCGGAGCTGATGTTCGAGAACCAGGCCATGGTATGGACTTCCGCCGGTTGCCGCGAGAAGCACGGTCTTGCCCGTCAGTGCACGATGATCGACGAGGTCGAACAGGTGCTTGAGAGCGCCGGTGTAGGACGCCCGATAGACCGGCGTTCCGACCACGAGCAGGTCGGCCTTCTCGACACGCTGGATGATCGCTTCGCCAGACGCGCCGAGCGCACGACGAGACAGCCCGGCGAAAATCGAAGGCGCCGCCTCGGTGATTTCGATCACGCCGGTGTCTGCCGGGACGCGCAAGGCGACTGCCTTGACCAGCGCGTTGACCACCGCGGTAGTGCGCGATGGTGTGCTTACGCCGCCGGATATTCCGAGAACCGATAGCCTTCCCAACTCGTCAATCTCCCGGACCCTGCATGCGCATCGGGTCATTTCCAAACCGGCGCAGACGATATTCGATAAAATCTATAGAGGTAAGGAACTACGTTCCGATTTTTCGGCCTCGCAGAGAAAAATGCCGTTCTGCTAATGGACGTAGCAATGTCCGTATAGCGAGCAGACCGAAGCTCAGGCCATCAATACGGCTTCGCATTCATCCATCATCATTTTCAAACGCGCCTAAGCCTTGGGCAATTAGGTTCGTTGCCATGACCAGTGAAACGATCGCGCCGGAATTGAAAACGACGACCCACCATTTACCGCCGGTCAGGAAGCCGTAGCCGTCGGCGACGGCCAGTCCCCAATCGGCGGAAGGCGGCTGGATGCCGAGGCCGAGAAAACTCAGCGTCGCGATCGAAAAGAACGCGTAGCCCAGCCGAGTGACGAGCTCGATGAGGATCGTCTCCCTGATGTTGGGCAAAATCTCCAGGAACATGATGGGGAGCGCGCCTTCGCCGCCAAGCCGGGCGGCGCTGACATAGTCGCGCTCCTTCTGCTCGCGCACGGCGGCGCGGACGGTGCGCGCCACCAGCGGCGCATAGGCGATGCCGATCACCAGGACGACCGTCAGGTTCGACGGCCCGATCGCCACCAGCGTCATGGTGACGAGAACGATGAATGGAAACGCCATCAGTGTATCGAGCAGCCGCGCGCCGATGGCATCGGTGAGGCCATCGAAATAGCCGAGCACCAGACCGATGATGCTGCCGGCGGCAACGCCGACCAGCGTCGCCAGCGGCGCGACCAGCAGGATATCGCGCGATCCGACGATAATGCGGGACAGCACGTCGCGGCCGAGCTGATCGGTCCCGAACCAATGCGAGGCATCGGGCGGCGTCAGCATCGCCAGAAAATCCTCGGCATAGGGATTATACGGAACGAAAAGATTGCCTGCTACCGCGCATACGACCCAGAACAGTAGCAGCAGCGTTCCGATCACGACCGATGGGGGCAGTCCGGAGAAGGCACTGCCGATCCTGCGCACCGCCGGAAAACCGGCCACGGCGCGCCGTGATGCGGGAAACTCCGTCAGATCCGTCATGGCGAGGTCCGACGGCGTTGCCGCGGATCGAGCAAGGCCAGCACGAAGTCGCCCGCCGCCGCCGAAAGAACAAAGATTGCCGCCATCACCAGCACCCCCGCTTCAAGCATCGGGAAATCTCGCGCCTTGGCCGCGTTCAGAACCAGATTGCCAAGTCCCTGGATGCCGAACAGCGCTTCGATCACAACCAGCCCGCCAAGCATGTATCCGGTCTGCGTCGCCAGCACCGCGATGGTCGGGGTCAGCGCATTGCGCAGCACGTGCCGAAGGATGATCTCGCGCCGCTCAAGCCCTTTCAGGACGGCGGTGCGTGTGTAGTTGGCGGCCATCGCCTCGATCACGCCGGCCCGCGTCATCCGGGCGATGTAGCCGGCAAGATTGAGCACCAGCGGCAGCGCCGGCAGGATCAGATAATAGCCTTGCGTCCAGAAGCCCGCGCCATCCGGCGCAACGCCTGAGATCGGGAACCAGTTCAGCCACAGGCCGAAAACGATGAGCAGCATCAGGCCGGACACAAAATCCGGCACGATGCCTAAGGAGACGCCCGCCATCACGATCAGCCGGTCGATGAGGCGGCCGGCGTTGAGACCGGCGATGACACCGCCGCCAACCCCGAGCGGAATGAGAAAGACCAAAATAATGCCGGCAAGGGATGCGGAGCGCTTCAGGCTCCCCAGCACGAACGGGGCCACCGGCGCGTGCATCGAAAGCGAGGTGCCGAAATCGCCTGACACCGCCTTGCTGAACCAGAGCCAATACTGGACGAGAACTGGCTGGTCGGCGCCCAGCCGCTTGTTCAGCTCCGCCACCGCCTGCGCGTCGGCAAACGGCCCGAGCATCACGCGGCCGACATCGCCGGGCAAAACCTGCCCGGCGAAGAAAACCAGGACACTGACAAGCCACAGCGTGAGGACAAGAGTGCCCACACGCGCTGACAGAATGCGGCCGGTCAGCATGTCGCGATCATGCCTGGACGAAGGAAACGCGATCGAGCAGCAGATGCGAGATTGCGGTGAAGCGCACGCCCTCGACCTTCGAGCTGACAATCCGGCTGTATTGCGAGAAGTAGCTGATGATCGCCGGCGTCTCGTCAAGCAAAAGCGTCTGGATCTTGCCGGCAGCAAGGCGCTGGGCATTGAGGTCACGCGCCTTCGAGTAGTCGAGCAGCAGCGCATCATAGCCGGGGTTGTTGAAATGCGCCGCGTTCCAGGCTCCCGTACTCTTCAGCGTGGCGTTGAGGAAGATGTCGGGCGTGCCGCGATGGCCGTAGTCGGTGATGCCGAGAACCGAATCCAGCCAAGGCGAGCTGCCGAAGGTCGCCGAGCCGTAATAGGCGTCCTGCGGCAGGACATTGAGCTTGACATCGATGCCGACCTTTTTGGCGAAGTTCTGGATGATCACCGCATAGTCGGGAATGTCATAGGCGCGTTCGGTGGTCAGCGTCACCTCGAAGCCGTTCGGCACGCCGGCCTCGCCAAGCAGCCGCTTGGCCTCCGTGATATCCTGCTTGCGCTGCGGCACCGACGGATCGGCCGAAGGGAAGATCGGCGCGAACGGGGTGTCGTTGCCGACGATGGCGCGGCCCTTCAGCAGCCCCTTGACCACCGCCTCGCGGTCGATGGTGAGTGCCAGCGCGCGGCGGATGCGCTTGTCGGTGAACGGCGCCTGGTCGGTTCTGAGATGCACCTGGTCATGCGAGCTTGCCTGCACGCTGAGCAGCTTGAAGTTGGGGTTGCCCTCGATCGCCAGTTCCAGGCGCGTCGTGCTGGGGATGACGTCGAGCTGGCCGGCCTGCAGCGCCAGCACCTGCGCCTGCTCGTCGTCGAAGAACTTGATCTCGATGCGGTCGGGCAGCGCCTTGTCGCCCCAGTAATCGTCATTGCGCACGAAGCTCGCGCCTTGCTTGGGACGGAAGGATTCGAGCTTGAACGGGCCGGTGCCGTTGAAAGTCTTCTCGAAATCGCCGGTATAGTCGGCCGGCAGGATGACGGCATTGTAGACGTCGGAGGAGACATAGAAGGGAAAGTTGCTGTTGGGACCGTCGAGATCGAAGGCGATTGTCTGATCGTCGACCAGTTTGGCGCCACCCTTGGACAGGATGCCCTTGTAGGCTGAGAGCGCCGACGAGCCGCTGGCGGGATCGACCAGCCGCTCGAAGCTCGCCACCACGTCCTTGGCGGTGACGGCGCGGCCATCGTGGAATTTCACTCCTTGCCGCAATTTGAAGGTCCAGCGGCTGGCTGTCTCGTCGGCCTCCCAGGACAAAGCGAGCTTCGGCTGGAGACCGTCCTTCGGATCGTCGAGGATCAGATATTCGCCGACCTGGCTGATCACCCCGATGCTGGCCGGATCGGTCACCGAAACCGGATCGATCGCCTTGGTCGGCTGACCGAGCCCGACACGGACCGTACCGCCGGCGGCCGCGGCGCGCGCGGCTCCGAACCCCTGCGAGGTGGCAAAGCCTGTCAGGCCGAGCAGTGCGGCGTATTTCAGGAGATCGCGGCGCTTGAGAAAGCCGCCCTGATATTCGTCGACGGCGACATTCCAGATGTCCCCCGACAGGCTGCGAAGTGCGTCGATATCCCTGCGTTTGGTCATGTTAAACCCTGCTTTGAAATGAAAATTAAAAACCTATGCGACGGGTTCGCCGTCGAGATGGATGCGGTCAACGGCCTGCGGATAGAAGGCGATGAGGCCTTTGATCTTCGGCATTTCGACGATTGGATCCCGGTAGCTCCAGGCGATGTCCGGGCGCACCGTTCCGTCGCTCAGCAGCCCCGACCAGTAGGAGGCAATGCCCTTGTAGGGACATCGCGTCGTTGTAACGGACGCCGTCAGCCGCTCCAGCCGGATGTCTTCCGCCGGCAGATAGAAACGCGTCGGCAGATGGGTCTCGAACAAAAGCACCGGGCGGTGACTGTCGGCGATCGGCTCGCCGTCGAACCAGACCTGCACATGGCTCGTGCTTTGCAGCACATCAATGCGCGCATAAGGGTCTCGCGCATGGACGAAGACCTCTTCGTCCTCCTCGAACCATTGGTCGACGGCCTTCCAGGTGAAGGCGATGCGGCCAGCCAGGGACGCCAGCGATTCGTCCGGCGGCGAGATGAACGCCCACGCCGCGTTGGCACTGCGCCTGTCGCCGGTGTCGATATCCCAATAGGCCGTCTCGCCACCGACTGGATGCGGTTCGCGATGCAGCGAGGGCTTCAGCACCGACGGGTCTACCGCTGACGGCGGGAAGAAATAGATCGGCAGGAAATGGTTGGAGCGCAGCACGAGCACGTTGCGGCTGTCGGCGATCGTGCGGCCGCCGAATTTGACGCGGACGCGCTTGGGACTGTGCAGGACATTGACGAGATGCGGGGCCGTGGCTTCGCGCGGCTGAAGTCTGGGTGCTGCTGTCATGATCGTTGCTCCGAAGCGGATGTCAGGACACGGCGCGTGCGTTGTCGCGCTGCTCGGCGAAGCGGTTTGCCGGCCGCGCCAGACCGAAGCGGTCGCGCAGCGTTCCTGGCGCGTATTCGGTCGGGAACACGCCGCGGCGCTGCAGCTCCGGCACCACCTGCTCGGCGAAATTCACCCAGTCCTCGGGCAGCAGCGGGAACATCAGGTTGAAGCCGTCGGCGGCGCCTGAAACGAACCAGTCCTGCAACTGGTCGGCGATCTGTTTGGGCGTGCCCACGACAGTCGGGACCGAACCGCTGTTGGCGAGCTTGCGGGCGATGTCGCGTAGGCTGAGATTCTGCTTCGACCATTCCTTGACCCGGTTGAGCGATGTCCGTCCGCCATTGAACGTGCTCTCGTCCGGTAGCGGCGGCAGCGGCCCGTCTGGCGGATAGACTGAGAGATCCAACCCGCTCCAGCTTGACAGAAGGTCGATGCCGACCTGATCGGGAAGCAGCGTCTGCAGGTATTCCTGCCGTTCCCGGCCCTCCGCCTCGGAGGCGGCGACGATCGGCAGGATCCCCGGCAGGATCTTAAAGCTCTCCGGCCGCCTGCCGTGGCGGGCAAGCCGCTCGTTGATATCCTGGCGATATTTGATTCCATCCTCCTTGGTGCTGTAGATGGCGAAGTGCGCATCGGCCTGGGCGGCGGCGAAGTTCTTGCCGTCCTCGGACGAGCCTGCCTGGACGATCAGCGGGTGGCCCTGCGGCGGCCGCGAGACGTTGAGGGGTCCGCGCACCTTGAAGTGCTTGCCCTTGTGATCGATGGGGTGGACCTTGTCGGGATCGGCGAAATAGCCCGTCTCCTTGTCGATCAGCAGCGCCTCGTCTTCCCAGCTGTCCCAAAGCGCCTTGACGATATCGAGGAATTCGGCCCCGCGCTCATAGCGGAACGCATGTTCGATGTTGCCGTCGCGGCCGAAATTGCGCGCCTCCTCGTCCATGGCCGATGTGACGACGTTCCACGACGCCCTGCCCTTGCTGATATGGTCGAGCGAGGCGAACATGCGCGCAACATTGTAGGGCTCGCTGTACGAGCTCGACGCCGTGGTGATCAGGCCGATGTGTTTGGTCACGCCGGCCAGTGCCGACAGCAGCGTCAATGGCTCAAGGCGGGCATTGGCGTAGTGGGCGACACCGCTCTTGACCGAATCCCAGATCGAAACGTGGTCGGCGACGAAGATGGTGTCGATCCTGGCCCGCTCGGCCGCCTGCACGAGATCACGGTAGAACTCGAAGTCCAGCACCTCCCGGCCCGGCGCCCGCGGATGGCGCCACGACATCCGATGATCGCCCTGCGGGTTGAAGAAAAATGCGCTGAGGATCATGTGGTCTCGAGCCATGCCGGTCTCCTTCCAGATCTGCTCCGGAGATTGTCGCACTGCTTCGGCAAGCGGCGACAATCGCTCTTGAGCCATGAAAGTTAGATTGCGCTCCGTCCTAATTCGAGTAACTTTATAGATATAATGCGTTGCGAAAGTGGAAGCGATTGCCCTCGATCGCGACGCTGGAAGAAAGTGGTTTCAAGCTCCCAATGTCCTCCTCGGTTCTGAACGTCGACCAGCTTTCCATCGCCTATGACGGGCGCAATGGATCGCATCCCGCCGTCAGTGGCGTCTCCCTGCGCATAGGCGAAGGCGAAGCACTCGGCCTTGTCGGCGAGTCTGGATCGGGGAAAAGCTCGGTGGCGCTCGCCATCCTGCGCTATCTGCCGAAGAATGCCCGCATCGCGGCGTCAGCGCTGGAGTTCCAGGGCCGCGAAATCCGCGACCTCTCCGCCGAGCAGTTGCGCCAACTCAGGGGAAATCACATCGCCGCCGTCTACCAGCACCCGGGCGCGGCCCTCAACCCAAGCATGACGATCGGTCGCCAGATCACCGAGACGATCATGCGGCATCGCCCGGTGCGCCGTGACGAGGCGCGCGAGCGGGCTTGCGAACTGCTCGGGCGCGTTCGGGTGAGCCATCCGGAACGGGTGCTGGGGCTCTATCCACACGAACTCTCCGGCGGCATGCAGCAGCGCGCCAACATCGCCATCGCGATTGCGCTCGACCCGTCGCTGCTGGTGCTGGACGAGCCGACGACGGCGCTCGACGCCAGCGTCCAGTCCGAGATCATCGCCATCCTCTCCGGCCTGCGCAGGGACCACAAGACCAGCATTCTGCTGATCAGCCACGACATCAACATGATCCGCCGCTCCTGCGACCGGGTGGCGGTGATGCAGTCGGGAACCGTGGTCGAAAGCGGCGCCGCCGGCGATATCTTCGACAACCCCTCTCACGCCTATACGAAGGCGCTGATCGCCTCGATCCCGGCGCTCAACTACACGAAGCGGAATGGAAGACTGGCGGAGACGGACGGCCTGCCATCGCACTCAGCGGTCCAGAATGAAGATGCCGGCGAGCGCAAAGAACGCCGAATCGCGATCGCCTGTAAAGGTATCAGCCATGCCTTCGGCAGCCAACCGGTGCTCAGCAATGTCGATCTCGATATCGGCCACGGCGAGACCTTCGGGCTGATCGGCGAGTCCGGTTCCGGCAAGTCGACCCTGGCAAGGATCGTCACCGGCCTACAGATGCCAGACGCCGGATCGGTCGAACTGTTCGGCAGGACGGTCGCACCGCGCGTCGAGAAGAGAAGTCTTGGCGAACGCCGCGATGTGCAGATGGTTTTCCAGTCGCCGGATCGCACGCTAAACCCGCGTAAGCGGATCGGCAGGATCCTCGGCCGCCCGCTGCGCCGGCTCGCCGGCCTGCGCAGCAGTGAGATAAAGGCCCGCGTCAGCGATTTGCTGCAATCGGTTCGCCTTGCCGGCGCCACAGCCGAGCAGAAGTCGCGATCACTATCCGGCGGCCAGCGGCAACGGGCGGCCATCGCACGGGCCTTCGCCGGCGTGCCGAAGGTCGTCGTGCTCGACGAACCCACTTCGGCGCTCGACGTTTCCGTCCAGGCAACTGTTCTCAACCTGCTCAACGACCTGCAGCGCGACAAGGACACGACCTATCTGTTCATCAGCCACGATCTCAGGGTCGTGCGCTACATGGCCGACAGGATCGGCGTGCTGTACCGCGGCCGCCTGGTCGAAACCGGCTCATCCGACCAGATTTTTCACGGACCCAATCATCCCTATACGAAACTGCTGCTGGCGGCGTCTTCAGACGATGCAGCGCCGAAGATCATCTCTCAGGCCGACATCGCGGCGGGCCCGAGCCAGGGATGCGCCTTCGCCGGCCGTTGCTCGCTCGCTGTTGCCGATTGCTGGAAAGCCGAACCGCCCCTCAGCCAAGCTGGCGACGAGCACCTGATCGCATGTTGGCGGCTCGACCAAGGTTCATGAAGGACGGATCATCATTCTGAAGATCCGTCGCGCTCGCGAGGAAGGCGCGATGGAGCTGATCCCCGTCGCAAAGTGCCAAGAGACCGGGAGCTGCGGCCGTTCGAGGCGCGGATAGCAGGAAGCTTGGCGATCAAGCATCCACCGTAGTCACAGGCAAGCTCGCATGGTATTTCGTCTGAGGCTCGCTCCTTACAAGCCAATGTCTACAAGTTTGATAGACATTTGCTAAGAAGCCGGTCATACTGCCCGCTTCAAGTGCCTGACTTTTCGCCGTCCATGTTCGCAGGATCAGGAGATGACGATGACGCAGACATTTCTGGAACCCGTTCCGGGCTGTATCAGGATCGTGATCGGCGCCCTTTTCCCGCCCATGGAGCGTTCACGTTATGCGCCGGATCAGGCGCAGGCGGACGACGCTTCTGACTCCGAGGCGAAATTTCGCCGCTCAGGACGGGATGAAGCCTTCTATTGGGGCATCGGCACTTGCGGCTATTGGGTAGGCGCCCGTCGCATCCGGCCATAGACCAATCATCGAAATGCGGGGGTTACCTGGCAGCATTGGCTGGCTGCCGCGATCCAGGAGGAGACCGATGACCACACGCCTTTTACCCGCACTGCATGAGGGCCATGCTCCGATTCATTTGCACGGAGCCTTCGACGATGCCTTGGAAGCTTACCAAACCTGGATTCCGGGAACGGACGAGCCGCACGTGGAATTTGAGGACCAGATGGTGCCGATCAGTTCGGTCTTCGGCCGCATGCGGACCTGCACCGATATTCTTCCTTGGCGCATCGAGGGCGATGTCCTAGAGGTTGTCGGCAATGCACTGGTTTTCGGCGGCGAAAAGGCGATCACTTACGCCGATGCCGCTCTGGTCCTTCGCGCTTTGTGCGTGAAGCGGCTCCGGGGCGGCGACGTCGGCAACTAACAGGCGACGCTGCATAGGTTCCCGTCAAAGCCGGAGGAGCCGGGCACAAGGCAGCTCGGCTCCGTATCATTCAGCCGGTATGCGTCGCGATCTGCCCTGATAGCCTCTATTTGCTCAGTCGGTCATGCGCGGCGATGGCCATAGCTCTGCATGGTGCGGATAGACTGGTGCTGCGAGAGAGGATTGAACTCTCGACCTCTCCCTTACCAAGGGAGTGCTCTACCACTGAGCTACCGCAGCCGCCGATGGCGGGGCTTCTGCCATATCGAACCGGCAAGCGCAAGGCCAAGACAAAGACGGGTTGAAAGGCCGCACCGGGCGATCGTTGCGGACATGGCCGTGCCACAATGTTGGCTATCCCTTTATATGCACCGGCGGGTCGCCGGCCGGGGGCAGAACGATGAACGGCAAGACAGTTTCTCCGAACAAGGATGGATCACCGAAGAAGGATGGTTCAGCGAAAAAGGCCGGAACGGGCCGCAAGGACCGGCTGGCCGAGCAGTTGCGCGCCAACCTGCAGAAGCGCAAGGCGCAATCGCGCTCACGAAGAGCCGGCGACGCCGACAAGCGGCCGGAGGGGCTGCAAGCGGTGATGAAAAAAGATTAACGCGAATCGGCTATGTTGGTCGCCGGTACTTTGGCCAAGTCGGCGTGGGCCAAAGTGGGGAGTAGCCTGTTTCTTGAACCAAGCCGGCCAATGGTCTAGATGGCCGCAACAGACTCAACCGATTTAAACCGGCCTTGGCGCCGAGGGGACGCTCTTCATGGATCGCATCAGAATTGTCGGCGGCAACAAGCTTGCCGGAAGCATTCCGATCTCGGGCGCGAAAAACGCTGCGCTGCCGCTGATGATCGCCGCGCTTTTGACCGATGACACGCTGACGCTGGAAAACGTGCCGCATCTGGCCGATGTCGAGCAGCTGATCCGCATCCTCGGCAATCACGGCGTCGACTATTCGGTCAATGGCCGCCGCGAAAAGCAGCAGGAAGGCTATTCGCGCACCATCACTTTCTCGGCCCGCAACATCGTCGACACGACGGCGCCTTACGAGCTGGTGTCGAAGATGCGGGCGTCGTTCTGGGTGATCGGACCGCTGCTGGCCCGCATGGGCGAGGCCAAGGTGTCGCTGCCCGGCGGCTGCGCAATCGGCACACGGCCGGTTGACCTCTTCCTCGAAGGCCTGCAGGCGCTGGGCGCCGATATCGACGTCGACACCGGCTACGTCATCGCCAAGACCAGGAACGGCCGGCTTGTCGGCAACCGTTATGTGTTCCCGAAAGTTTCGGTCGGCGCCACCCATGTGCTGATGATGGCGGCCTCGCTGGCCAAGGGCGAGACGGTGCTCGAAAACGCCGCGCGCGAGCCGGAGATTGTCAATCTCGCCGAATGCCTCAACGCCATGGGCGCGAAGATCTCGGGCGCCGGCACGGCGACCATCACCATCGACGGCGTCGAGGCGCTGTCGGGTGCTCGCGTCAGGGTGATCCCCGACCGCATCGAGACCGGCACCTATGCGATGGCGGTGGCGATGACCGGCGGCGACGTCGTGCTGGAAGGCGCGCGGCCCGACCTGTTGCAGACGGCGCTCGACATCATTTCGCAGACCGGCGCCGAGATCACGCAGACTAATTCCGGCATCCGCGTCAGGCGCAACGGCGCCGGCATTTCGCCGGTCGATGTGACGACGGCGCCCTTCCCGGCTTTCCCGACCGATCTGCAGGCGCAGTTCATGGGCCTGATGACGATGGCCAAGGGCAAGTCGCGCATCACCGAGACGATCTTCGAAAACCGCTTCATGCACGTCCAGGAACTCGCCCGGCTCGGCGCCCACATCACGCTGTCCGGCCAGACGGCGATCGTCGACGGCGTAGCGAAGCTGAAGGGCGCGCCGGTCATGGCGACCGATCTTCGCGCCTCGGTGTCGCTGGTCATTGCCGGCCTTGCAGCCGAAGGCGAAACCACGGTCAACCGCGTCTACCATCTCGACCGCGGCTTCGAGCGGCTGGAGGAAAAGCTGTCCGGCTGCGGCGCGGAGATCGAGCGCATTTCGGGGTGACCATAGCAGGCTCAGGTCGGCGCTGCCCCTCATCTGCCTGCCGGCATCTTCTCCCCGTATAGGGACGGGGAGAAGGGACGCCTCGCGAAGGATTTCGCCAATCTCCAGCGTTGCGGGAGGGTGCCGAGGTTGCGGCCAGCCCCTTCTCCCCGTCCCTATACGGGGAGAAGGTCCCGGCAGGGGGATGAGGGGCAGCGCTGACCGGGGCGATTGCCTGGACAAGACCTCCGGCGCGGTTGCACGAGCAGGAAAGACCGCCTAACAGAAGGTCGAATAATCAAATCGCAGGTGCGAATTCCGCATGAATGGCCTCAAGCTTGTCGCGCTCGACGATCAGGATCTGAGCATCATCTCGGCGCATGTCCAGGATGCCGTCATGAAGGTCAGCGATCTCGAATACCTGCCTTCGGTAAAGCGCTTCGTGCTGACCATGAACCGCTTCGTCTGGGAGGCGAAATCCGGCTTCTTCCGCCAGCACAATGAGCGGCGGCAGGCCGTGCTGCATTTCGACCGGGTGCTCGGCGCCAAGACCAGCGGCATTGCCCGCGACAAGCCGGACGAGGTGCTGTCACTGCTGGCGATCAGCTTTCTCGCGCTCGACAAACCGGCCGGCATCGTCGAGCTGATCTTTTCGGGCGGCGGCGCGATCATGCTCGATGTCGAATGCATCGAGGCGCGGCTTGCCGATGTCGGCGGCGCCTGGGAAGCGACGTCGCGCCCGGTCCACAGGGTTTGAGCCGATGGCCATCACGCTTCGCCAGTCCGACGCCGATTTCGAGCAGCGCTTTGCCGCGTTCCTGCTGACCAAGCGGGAAGTCTCGGCCGATGTCGACGCCGTGGTGCGCGAGATCATCGCCAAGGTGCGCGCCGAGGGCGACGCGGCGCTGGTCGGGTACACGCAGAAATTCGGCGGCGGCGACCTGGCCAGGCTCGGCATCGCCGTCTCCAGGGACGACATTGCCAAGGCTTACGAGGCCGCCGATCCGCAGACGGTCGAGGCGCTGAAATTCGCGCGCGAGCGCATCCGCTCCCACCACCAGCGGCAGCTGCCGCAGGACGACCGCTACACCGATGCCGCCGGCGTCGAGCTCGGCTCGCGCTGGACGGCAATCGAGGCCGTCGGGCTCTACGTGCCGGGCGGCACGGCGAGCTATCCGAGTTCGGTGCTGATGAACGCGGTGCCGGCCAAGGTCGCCGGCGTCGAGCGCATCGCCATGGTGGTGCCGGCCTCCGGCGGCGAGGTGCCGCCGCTGGTGCTGGTGGCAGCCGATCTTGCCGGTGTCTCCGAAATCTACCGCGTTGGTGGCGCCCAGGCGATCGCGGCCCTTGCCTATGGTACCGAAACGATAAAGCCCGTCGCCAAGATCGTCGGCCCTGGCAATGCCTATGTCGCGGCGGCCAAGCGCCACGTGTTCGGCACGGTCGGCATCGACATGATCGCCGGGCCGTCGGAAGTGCTGGTTGTCGCCGACGGCAGCAACGATCCGGACTGGATCGCCGCCGACCTCCTCGCCCAGGCCGAACACGATGTGTCGGCGCAGTCGATCTTGATCACCGACGACCGTGCCTTTGGCGCAGCGGTCGAACAGGCGGTGGAGCGGCAGTTGCAGAACCTGCCGCGCGGAGAAACGGCGGCGGCGAGCTGGCGCGATTTCGGCGCCGTCATCCTGGTGCCGACGATCGAGGCAGCACTGCCGCTGGTCGACCGCATCGCGGCCGAGCATGTCGAGCTTGCCATCGACGACCCAGAGGCGTTCCTGGCGCGGATGCGCAATGCCGGTGCGGTGTTTCTCGGCCGCCACACGCCGGAAGCCATCGGCGACTATGTCGCCGGCTCCAATCACGTGCTGCCGACGGCGCGCTCGGCGCGCTTTTCGTCCGGGCTTTCGGTGCTCGATTTCGTCAAGCGCACTTCGATCCTGAAGCTCGGGCCGGAGCAGTTGCGGGCACTGGCGCCGGCGGCGATCACGCTCGCCAAGGCGGAAGGCCTCGATGCGCATGGACGCTCCGTCGCCATCCGGCTGAACATGTAGAAATGTCCGACTACGACCAAACCCGCGCCAGGCTGATCGATGTCGAGCTCGACGAGACGATCGGCCGCTCGACGCCCGATGTCGAGCATGAGCGGGCGGTGGCGATCTTCGACCTGATCGAGGAGAACCGCTTCCAGCCGGTCAATGACGACGGCGCCGGGCCATACCGGCTGAAACTGTCGCTGGCCGAGTCCCGGCTGGTGTTCGCGGTGACGCGCGAGGACGGCGCAGCCGTGGTCACCCACATCCTGTCGCTGACGCCGCTTCGGCGCATCGTCAAGGACTACTACATGATCTGCGAAAGCTATTACGATGCCATCCGCACCGCGACGCCAAGCCATATCGAGGCGATAGACATGGGCCGGCGCGGCCTGCACAATGAAGGCTCGCAGAGGCTGATGGACCGGCTTGCCGGCAAGATCGAGATTGACTTCGACACGGCGCGCCGGCTGTTCACGCTGGTTTGCGTGCTGCACTGGCGAGGCTGAAACTGGCCGCCCCGCTGCCCCGCCAGATCCTGCCCCGCTCGATCCTGTTTGTCTGCGGCATGAACGTCGTGCGCTCGCCGATGGCCGAATTGCTGGCGCGCAAGGTGCTCCCGCCTACCACCTTCGTCGCCTCGGCGGGAGTGCGCGGCGGCGAACGCGATCCGTTCGTCGATGCCGTGCTGGCCGAAGAAGGGCTGTCGCTCGGCGAACGGCACCCGAGAACGATGGATGACCTCGAGGACGATTATTTCGACCTGATCGTCACGCTGGCGCCGGAAGCCCACCACATCGCGCTCGAACTCACCCGCTCGCTGGCCGTCGAGGTCGAATATTGGCCGATGCCCGACCCGACCGGCGTCAGCGGCACGCGCGATCAAATCATGGCCGCCTACCGCGACGTGCGCGAGCGGCTGAAGGGGCGGATCGGCCGCCGTTTCCTCGGCAACGGGGCTGAAAACGCCGCGGATTAAGCATGTTCACAAGCGGGCGTTTATCATATAGGTTCCGCGCAACTTTCCGGCCGGGCGCTGGAAGTACCCATCCAAGCAAAGGTATCGAATGCCGAAGGAAGAAGTCCTCGAGTTTCCGGGTGTCGTGACGGAACTGCTGCCCAACGCGATGTTCAGGGTCAAGCTCGAAAACGAACATGAAATCATCGCCCATACGGCCGGCCGCATGCGCAAGAACCGCATCCGCGTTTTGACCGGCGACAAGGTCCTGGTCGAGATGACGCCCTACGACCTGACCAAGGGCCGCATCACCTACCGCTTCAAGTAAGTTCAAGGACCCAGGCCGGGATCGCGATGGGCATTTTGCAGAAGCTCGTGCTTGCCTCGGGTTCGCCACGCCGGATCGAGCTGCTGCAGCAGGCCGGCATCGAGCCGGACCGTGTGCTGCCGGCTGATGTCGACGAGAGGCCGCTGCGCGCCGAACACCCGCGCTCGCTGGCCAAGCGCCTGGCGACGCAGAAGGCCGAGAAAGCGCTGGCCTCGCTGAAAACCGAGACGGACTACGCGCCGAGCTTCGTGCTGGCGGCCGACACGGTGGTTGCCGTCGGGCGACGCATCCTGCCCAAGGCCGAGACGCTCGACGACGCCGCCAACTGCCTTGGGCTTTTGTCCGGCCGTTCGCACCGCGTCTATTCCGGCATCTGCCTGATCACACCTGGCGGCAAGCAGCGCTTGCGGCTGGTCGAGACCAGGGTGCGCTTCAAGCGGCTGCCGCGCGAGGAGATCGAGGCCTACATCGCATCCGGAGAATGGCGCGGCAAGGCCGGCGGCTATGGCGTCCAGGGGCTTGCCGGCGCCTTCGTCGTCAAGCTTGTCGGCTCCTACACCAACGTCGTCGGCCTGCCACTCTACGAGACGGTAGCGCTTTTGAGCGGCGAAGGGTTTAAGGTGCACGCCAACTGGCTGTCGGGTGCGCGGATATGAGCCCGGACGACAAGGTCACGCCGTTGCGGCCCAAGCGGCCCTGCCCCGAATGCGGCAAGCCATCGGCGCGCGAAACCTACCCGTTCTGCTCGACGCGCTGCAAGGACATCGACCTCAACCGCTGGCTGAAGGGGGTCTACGTCATCCCGGGCCGCGACGACGAGGATCAGAACGACGACCAGAAATAGCACCGTCCACCTGCGGTTTTCCACAGGCTTGGGACGGTTTCGCAGCCGCGATCGTGACCGATGATCGGCCTTGCGGACTGCCTGTCGTTTCCCGCCTGCGATCAATGTCCAGAACCTGTTCCATCCGGGCACTGTCGGACGGAACAGGTTCTGGCGTTTTGTCTGAGCATGATCTTTTCCGAAAACCGGATTCCACTTTTCGGGATCATGCTCTAAGCGCTGGACAGGCCGGATTCCCGTGCTATAACCCACGCGCTTTCAAGGGGTGCCGACGGCGCTTTCATGAACCCGGTGTGCAGATTGCCGCCTACCGGAGCAGGCCCAGATAGCTCAGTTGGTAGAGCAGCGGACTGAAAATCCGCGTGTCGGTGGTTCGAATCCGCCTCTGGGCACCATTTTTTCCCTGTACGGCTCGGAGACATGGGTAACAGTTTGTACCTAAGACATGGGTGACAACCTCGCGCCGATCGGATTGTCGATGGCGTGCAAGAATTATCGGGACCATGGCGCCAGCGGCTCCTGCTCGGCCAAATGTCAATGGAGAGCATCTTCGGCATCTTGCATCCCGCTCTGGCCATAACCGCTCTACAGACCGAGGGCGCAGCCGTCCTTGCGCGGTTCAGAACCGCCCAGCAGGGTCCCGTTTGCCCAATCGATGCGAATGGCCTGCGCACCGCCGATCGGGTCCGTGGCGGGAATGATTTCGAAACCGCGTCGGCTAAGTTCAGCTACGGTTTCGCCAGCGAGCCCGTGTTCGGCCTGGACGTTCATGGTGCCGCTGACGGGGGCGACCCGCGGCAGATCAATCGCCTCCTGCAGATCCATCCCGAAATCGAGCACCTTCGTCAGCAGGTGCGCGTGGCCCATTGCCTGGTAGTAGCCGCCCATAACGCCGAAAGGCATTTCTGCCCGGCCGTCTCTCGCAAGCATCCCGGGTATGATAGTATGCAAAGGTCGCTTGTTCGGCGCCACTGCATTGGGGTGCCTGGGGTCAAGCGAAAAGCTTTGCCCGCGATTGTGCAAGACGACACCGGAGCGTGGCGAGACCAGACCCGAGCCAAAGCTGTCGAAGACCGAGTTGATGAAACTGACCGCATTGCGGTCCTTATCGACAACGGAAATATAGACCGTGTCGCTGTGCAGCGGCATATCGAACGCCGGCAGGTCCGCGCGGGCGCGCTTTAGGTCAATCATGCCGGCCAGACGATCGGCCCAGGCATTCGACAACATGTCGGCCACCGGGACCTCGGAAGTGTCGGGATCGGCGACGAGCAGGTCACGCGCGGCGTAAGCGAGGCGTGTTGCTTCGATTTCCAGGTGAAGCCGGTCCGCGGATTGCGGGTCGCCGTGCGCTTCGAAGCGCGAGAGGATGTTTAGAATGAGCAGCGCGATCACACCCTGGCCATTCGGCGGACATTCGAACACATCGCAGCCTCGGAACGCCGTGCTGATCGGGGTCACGTATTCGCCTGTTGCCGAGGCGAAATCTTCGAGTGTGTGCAATCCGCCGAGCCCACGAAGATAGGCGACCATGTCGTCGGCCACAGGGCCAGTGTAGAAGGCCTCTCGTCCCTTCTTGGCGATCAGCCGCAGCGTTGCAGCCAACTCAGGCTGGCGATGCACTTCGCCAACACGTGGCGCGCGGCCGTTTGGCAGGAAAATCCGTTTCGCGGCTACATCGGAGGCCAGAAGTTCTTCTTCCAACGCCCAGTCACGATGGACCCGCGGTGAAATGGCGTAGCCTTCCTCGGCGAAACGTATAGCGGGGGCCAGGATTTGATCGAAGGGCATATGTCCATGATCAGCGTGCAATCTGGTCCAGGCATCGATGGCTCCCGGGATGGTGACGGAGCCGGGAGAATTGCGGGCCACCTCGGCCATGCCACGTTCGAGGAACCAGTCAATTGTCAGGGCGGCGGGTGTCCTGCCCGATCCGTTGTAGGCGATGACCTCGCCGGATCCGTTTCGCGACAGAAGAGCGAAGCAGTCGCCTCCAATGCCGGTCGAGGCTGGCTCGACGACACATTGCACCGCGCAGGCTGCGATGGCGGCATCCATGGCGTTGCCGCCGGCCGCCATGATCTCGACCGCCGTCAGGGTCGCCGACGGATGAGAGGTGGCGGCCATGGCCTCGCGTGAAACGACGACCGAGCGCGTTGGTTTCTCAAAATTTCGCATGCTATGCCCTTCTGATCGTGCTCAAGAGGCGGCGTCGCTCATCGTCGAGGGGCGGTGCCGCAGATGCCGCGACATCCAGTATTCGAGTGCCGCCAAGGCACGGATGATCGCGAAGTTCAAAGCGAGATAAATGGCGCCCGCGCAAATGAAGACTTCAAAGGCGCGGTAGGTCTGGGAGATCAATCCCTGGGCAATTCCAGTCACCTCCATCAAGGTCACGATGGAAGCCAGAGACGTGCCCTTGATCATCAGGATGATTTCATTGCCGTAACTCGGCAGCGCCTGGCGAAAGGCCAGCGGCAGGATAACGTGCCGATAGGTCAAACAGGTGGACAGGCCGACAGACCGCGCCGCCTCGACAAGGCCGCGTGGCACCGATTGAATCGCGCCGCGGAGGATTTCGCTGCCATAGGCGGTGGTGTTGAGGGTCAGCGCGATGATTGCGCACCAGTAGGGTTCGCGGAAAACGGCCCATAATCCAATTGCCGACAGTTGGTGCCGGAACTGACCAAGGCCATAATAGGTCAGAAAAATCTGCACCAGCAGAGGCGTGCCCCTAAACACGGCAACGAAGCCACGGATCGGCAAGACGACGAAGGGCGATTCCGATTGCTGGGCAAGCGCCAATGTGACGGCAAGAATGAAGCCGGCAACGATGGAAGTCAGGGCCAGTTCCATCGTGAGCGGCAGGCCGGCGAGTAGCTTCGGCAGGATCTCAAGGAAAAAACTGAAATCTATCATGCCGACCGGACGCGTCACGGCGCCTTCCGTTCCAGACGGTAAAAGGCGTGGCCCGTGACGGAAGCGATAGCCAGATAGAGCAAGGCTGCAGCAATGTAGAAGATGAACGGTTCACGGGTCGAACCTGCAGCGATCTGCGCCTGGCGCATCAGTTCAACGAGGCCGATTACCGATATCAGCGAGGAGTCCTTCAGAACCAACTGCCACACATTGCCGAGACCTGGCAGCGCGTATCTCAGGAGCTGGGGAAAAATAACCTGTCGCAGCCGCTGCAGCCGGTTGAGACCAAGCGCGCAAGCGGCATCGTGCTGTCCCTGGTCGATGGCGACGTAAGCCCCTCGATAGACCTCGGCTTGATAGGCGCCCGAGATGATCGCGATAGCCAAGGTTCCCGTGGCAAAGGCCGGAACGCCGACGAATCCGGACCCGCCCAGGCTATGACCAAGCGAGGTCAGGGCGACGCTACCTCCATAGTAAAGCAGATAAATGGTCAGAAGGTCGGGCACGCCCCTGAAAACCGTGCAATAGCCAAGGGCCAAGAACCTCAATATTTTGGAGTTGCGGAGACGCCCGGCCGCTGCCAGCCCGCCAAATACAGCGCCAAGCGCAAAGCCCAGCACAGACAGGAGCACTGTGACCGAGGCCGCCATGAGAAGAGCAGCCCCCCAACCTCCGTGCTGGAAACCAAGCAGCCGGAATGCGTCAACCATTGATACCCCCGGCATTTATACCCCCGGCATTGATGCCCCGGCAGGACGAACGGCTCAGCTCCGGAACGTGGTCAGGAATGGCCGTTCGCCGGCAAGCGCTTACTTGACTGGAGTAACGTCGCTCTTGAGCCATTTAAGCGACAGGGTTTTGATCGTGCCGTCGGCGGTCGCGGCGTCGATGGCGCCGTTGAGCATGTCTTTCAGCTTGGTGTCCTCTTTGCGGATGCCGGCCCCGGAGCCAAGACCGAAGAGACCCCCGACAAATCCTGGTCCTGCAAGCGTATAGTCGCTGAACTCCGGCTTGCTCAGCGTGGCGGCCAGCGCTGTCTGTTGCGCGAAGAGCGCGTCGATGCGACCCGCGGCAAGATCGAGATCGTGTTGCTCGGTGGTCTTGTATTCGCGAATCTCGGCGACGTCCGAGAAGTATTTTTTCAGGAATTCCAGGTTCGCCGTTGCAGCCTGAACTCCAATGATCTTTCCCTTCAGCAATGGCTTGAGCTTGTCGATTGCCGCCTGCGAAGTGGCTTCATTGTCCAGCTTGAACCGCTCGTTGGAAATGCCGAGCTTGCCCAGTTCGCTATCCTTGGCGACCGCGAAACCTGAGGGGTCAACCGCATATGGCTGGGTAAAATCAATGACCTTCAGACGTTTTTCAGTGATGAACATGCTCGCCATGATCACGTCGAACTTGCCGACGGTCAGCGCGGGGATCATGCCGTCCCAGTCCTGTGCGACGATCTTGCACTCGATCTTCATTCGCCCGCACAGATCATTGGCGAGATCGACTTCGAAGCCGTCCAGCTTGCCGTCGGCTGTGGTGAAATTCCAGGGCGCGTAGGCTCCTTCGGTGGCAATGGTAATTGCCTTTGGTGTTTCTTGTGCAACGGCGGCCTGGACCAGGCCGAACAGGACCGACGCAATGGCTGCGATGCGGCTAATTTTCATGTCATTCTCCTCTTTTTTGCCGGTACGGCAGTTCCCTTTCGTCGTGCCGGATTATCTTTCGGCTTCAACGAGTATTCCCTAGCGGCGGCCGGGACTTGCGAAGTTGGCCAGAAGCGGCGCTGTCTCGACGATATGATCCCGCATGACAATCTCAGCCTTGCCGGCGTCACCTGACCGCAGCACGTCGATCAGGATCTCGTGCTCGGCACGCGCGCTGGCGGGCTTGTCGACATAGTCGAACCAGATGCGCAGGTAGGGTTCGATCACGACGTGCAGGCTGGCAATCTGCCGGACGAGTTTGGGTCGGTTGCTCAGTTGGCAAATCTGCAAATGGAAGGCCTGATGGCGCACGACCCAGTCGCTGCTGCCGGTCTGGCTGGCGCGCTCCATGCGGTCCAGCTGGCGTTCCAGTTCTTCAAGCACTTCGGCATCGATGTGCGGCATGGCAAGCCTCACCGCCAGCCCTTCGAGCACCGAGCGTATTTCAAAGGTTTCGTAGATCTCATCGAGGGTAAGCCCGGCGACGATGCAGCCACGGTTCGGGCGAATGACCACAAGACCTTCCGCGGCCAGTTGGCGGAATGCTTCGCGAACCGGCATGCGGCTCATGCCGATTTCCGTCGCGATCTCTTCCGGGATCAGCCGGTCCCCGGCCCGGTAACGCCCCATCCTCAGGGCCCGCTGAATGTGGCGATAAGCCTCCTCCTCGGCGGTCGTGATGCCCAACGGCTCGATTGCGTCAGCTGCCATGTCCCTGGTCCGATCAGAGCGTATCTGTGTATCCACTTATCCAGTTATCGAAACCTGTGTCAAGCACCGATGCTTGGGCGCTTTAGAATTTCTCTTGTGAGAATAAGCACTTGGCAGGGGAAATCGGGCTAAGCACACCGTGATCGGCTAAGCCGCTGATCGGCCTACTTTTCAACGTCCGGCAAAAGGCCCGCCGCTCCATTTGCGAAGCGGCGAGGCCCCATATTCGGGGACGATTGCCGGGATTTCCCGGCATTGCCTGCAGTGCAATTCAGGTGCCAGATTTGTTGATCCAAAACGGGTCACCGCACCGGAGGCGCCAACGCGGACCTTCCGCGATCACGCTACTGCCGCGCTTTGCCGTTCCTGCTATGTTACTTTGCGGCGGACGTAATTTTTCCGCCTGGCCGGCGCCCCATCAGGCAACTTACCCCAACGCGCCCCCCAGTGGCGCCGGCCAATTTCCCCTTATTGGGGCACGGGCGCGCCGATTCCGTTATGCGCTTTCGAGCTATGGCAATCCGCCGGCGAGCCGCCTTGTCCAGCTTGCAACCATCAGTCCGCACGCGATTCCCGCGCAGTCGGCGACCCAGTCGAATAGATCCGGGTCGCGCCCTATCAGTCGCACGGCCTGAAGCCCCTCGATCGCCGCGCCCGTGAGAACGAGGAGTACGATCAGCTTCGCCTTGCGTTCCGGCCAGCCGAAACTTCCGAGAGCCGCCAGGACGACGAAGGCGGCGGCGTGATTGAGCTTGTCGTGATCAGACGTGAAAGCCAGGCCAAGGCCCCGCAGGACTTGCTCCGGCAAAAGGGCGAACAGCAGAACGCCGGCAAACGCGGCCGTAAAGGCAAACCTTGCCACGATCTGATAAGAATCCAGGCGCGACAAGGATAGAATGGCCTTTCGTCCGAAATCTGCAGGGAGCATCGGCCGCTGAATCGAGAGCGAGTGCTGCGTCCAATTTCCGCCGTCGGGGCGTCCGGTGCATCGTCAGAATGAATGAATGCATCGGGTCAGCCGCTGGGCAGACCGAACTGCTGGGAGGGCTCTGCAATGGTGCGGCTTCCGCGATCACGCAATTACCTGCTGCGCCGGCGCGGCTACAATCTGGCTGCGGCGGACCTGATTTCCGCTTGGCCGGCGCTGCGTCAGGGCACCTTACCCCATGCCACACGAAGCGGCGCCGGCCAGAATTCCATCGATTGCGTGATGACCGACCCGCGTCAAAAAAGCCCGCCGCCCTGTCGGACGACGGGCTCCGTTGCCTGGGCGCCAGGGCGCCGCGGTAGCGACAGATGTTACTAATGCTCCCGCAGGCCTCCAATATGCTGCTGCCGAACGGCGTTGCGCATCGGCTAAACAAACGAAGCCCGCGCCTCTGGCGGAGGGCGCGGGCCGATCGGGTTGCACCCGATCTGCAGCAGAAACCTGGGAGGTTCCCGCTGCTTAAGATAACAATTAGAGATTTCTAATGTTCCGCGCCAGGGGAAGATGCCGCTGCACCAGAAATCTGATGCTCGGCGCGATGATGATCGAGCCGTCAGTTCGTGCGCAAGTCGATCCGGAAAATCCGCTCGTCGAAGTGCCGCGTTTCAACGGCAAAGGTCAAAGCCACTTCAAGGACCAGACCGCCACGGTCGTCCCGGACCTTGACTGCAATCCTGCGATGAGGAAGGCCATCCCTGGCCATCTCGGCCAATGTGCGAAGGGCTTCTTTCCTGACCAGCGGGAGATCGTCATATAACGTTCCCTGATCGTCGGAATAGACAATTCCGTCTTCATCGGAATCGAAGAAGTAGCGGGGCATTGCGCTTGGCCGAAGCGGCGGCATCCGGGCACGTTGTCGATAGCTGGCCGGATCTCGGCCGATCGCGATCAGTGCCTTTCCACCGTTGGCTTCGCCGCCAGCTCACTTGCGCTCGCGCAATGCCTTCACCGCCTGCGAGAGGATCATCCGGTCGCCGCCGGTCCTTTTGATCAGCTTGCTCACCTGGCTGGGCGAAACACCATTTTCCCGCGCGAAATATTCGACCTCATAATATTCATCCGCCGAAACGCGATTGCGGTCGCTGAAGTCTCGCTTGCTCTTGTTATCGGCCATTTCCGCTCTCCTCGCCCCTTCTCTTCGCTTCAGGGGGTCAACTTTGGTGCACGCAGCAATCTGAGGGTTCGCCCGCCACAAAGTGACGCGCGAACCCTTATCGGCGCAGGAAGGGACAGTGCTGCGCAGATGCCGGGTTCGATCGGAATGGAAACAGCCAGGACCGGTGCGAGCAACCGTCGACCTTTTCCATGGAATCCTCCCGGAACGTGCAGCCAGCAACGGCCACGCGCCGCCACGGTTCCGGGTCACGCGGCAAACCCACCCTTTGCGCGCAAGGATCAGACTTAGGTCCTGCGGCAACACGTCGGTTGGTCCCTGCCGGGCGGGACCGAAGCCCCGTCGACGGAACGTTTTCAGCTGCCTTCCGTTCGAGTGAGCCTTGGCGTGAAGAGCGGACCGAGTTCGCAAAGGAGACGACCATGAGAATGCATCTTTCCACCGCGGTGGCGGGATTTTTGCTGCTGGCAGGCATCGGCGCCGCTGCGGCGCAAGACGTTGTCATCGAACCGCAGCAGGAAACGGTCATCAAGGAGTATGTGAAGAAGCAGCCGCTGGCCTCGGTGAAAATCCCTGGGGTGGAGCTCAATATCGGCTCGACGCTCCCCGATACCGTCGAGCTTCATGAAGTCCCCAACGTCAAATACCGCTATGTCGTCGTCGACAACCGCACCGTCGTCGTCGACCCAGGCACGCGCAAGATCGTCAAGATCATCGAGTGACGTGAAAGCTCGGGCAGTCGTCGCCCGCCGCGCGTAAATGTGCGGCGGGCGACGTATGCGTTAGGCGGTTCCTCGGCGTCGTCGCTCAGCAGGAACCCGCCGCACCGTCGAGGGCCGGGGGGCCTCACAGGCAGTTTCAATGCGAACAATCAGCAGACTTTTTGATTCCCATGACCAGGCGGCGCGAGCCGTCGAAGCACTTCAGGCGGCAGGAATTGCGCGCCACCAGATCAGTATCATCGGACCCTACGACGACGAAATCGGCGCCGTCTTGCGCGGTCCAGGCACCGGTGCCGCCCTTGGCGCGGCGGGTTTGTTGGCCGGCCTCGGCGCCTTCGATATCCCCGGCATCGATCCCCTCGGCGCGGGATGGCTGGCATCGGCCCTCGTCGGTGCAGCCTTGGGCTGCGTTGCCGGCAGACTTTTCGGCGCATTGTCCGATATCGGCAAGCAGCTAGGCAAGCCAGATGCCGCACAAGGTGTGATCCTGGTGCTGGCGCATGTCGATGAAAGGCAGGCAGACAGCGCACAGGCGGTGCTTGGGGCTTCCGTTCAGGCAACGCAGTCCTTGGCCAGGGCGGCATGAAGGTTCAGCTCGGGCAAGGCGCTTGACCAGGCCGCGCAGCGGGGCGGCGATCCAAGCGCGAATTCAAAAATCTCTGGCAAGCCGCCGCCAGAAAGTGTTGAACACCGTGCCGATCACATTCGGCGAGCGGTTGCGCTCGGCGAGGCTTGATGATTTGCTGTCGGTTTGCGGAGAACGAATAATGCATGAGCCTGTCGGTCAAGACGAATATGGGTCGACCAGCCCGTTCGATCCGGACGATCTGTCAAGGTTGAACGCAATCGGCCCGAGCGCCGGCAGCAACGATTTCGAGAAATACGCGGTCGCCGTGATCATCGTGTTCGGCGCCCTGATCATCGGTGGCCTGATGGCTGCCGGCTTGAGCTTCGGGCGCCGCAGCACCTTCTTTTTCGCGCTTGGTGGCGCCACCGCGGCATGGATATCCGGCAATGCGCTTCTGCTCGACCGGCCACGCATCTACGCCCTGTTCGTCGGCATCGCGGCGCTGATGCTGATAGCGTCCACGATCGCGCTGGTCACCTGATTCAGAGCGAAATCTTATTGTTGACCATGATCTTATCCGAAAAACCGATTCCCACTTTTGGGGTCTAATACCCGATAGCCTTGCCGGCTGCGGCGCGGCTGTCGATGGCGCCATTGTAGCGGGCGCCGCCACCCTTCTCGATTTCCGCCAGGCTCTTGCCGCCGACCAGGATGCCGGCCGCCTGGCCCCAGGTCGTGTCGGCAAGATCGAGGCGGTAGCCCATGCCGGTAAGCAGCTTTTCGGTATCGGGCGACAGGCCGAAAGGTTCGATATAGACCGTGTCGGGCAACCATTGGTGATGGATGCGCGGTGCGTCGATGGCCTGCTGGATGTTCATACCGTGGTCGACGACGTTGACGATCGCCTCCAGCGTGATGGTGATGATGCGTGAACCGCCGGGGCTGCCGATGACCATGAACGGCTTGCCGTCTTTGGCGAGGATGGTCGGGCTCATCGACGACAGCGGCGTCTTTTTCGGCGCAATCGCATTCGCCTCGCCCTGGACGAGGCCATAGAGATTGGGCACGCCGGGTTTCTGGGTGAAATCGTCCATCTCGTTGTTGAGCAGGATGCCGGTGCCGGCGGCGACAACGCCGGCGCCGAAAGAGCCGTTCAGCGTGTAGGTTACCGCGACGGCATTGCCATCATTGTCGATGATCGAAAAATGCGTCGTCTCTTTGCTCTCGCCAAAACCCTTCGGCATCAATTCCTGCGAGACGCCGGCCCGGAACGGATCGATCTTTTCACGAATTTCCCTGGCGTAATTCTTGTCGAGCAGTTTTGCGACCGGATTGTCGATGAAGCCGGGATCGCCGAGCGCCGAATTGCGGTCGACATAGGCGTGGCGCATCGCCTCGACCATGACGTGAACCGTCTCGGCCGAACCGGCGCCGAGATAGGACAACGGATAGAACTCAAGCACGTTGAGGATCTCGCAGATGATGACGCCGCCGGAGCTCGGCGGCGGCGAGGAAATGATCTCGTAGCCGCGATAATTGCAGGTCACCGGCTTGAGCTCGCGCACCGCATAGCTTTCGAAATCAGCCCTGGCCAGAATGCCGCCCTTCTCGCCACTCGCCTTGACGATGGCGTCGGCGGTCGCGCCTTTGTAGAAGGCATCCGCCCCGCGGTCGGAAATGGCGGCCAGCGAAGCCGCGAGATCGGGCTGAACAAGCCGCTCGCCGACAGCATAGGGCTTGCCGTCCGGCTTGAGGAAAATGGCCGCCGCCGCTGGGTCCCTTGCCAACCGCTCGGCGCCGCCCTGGAGCGAGGCCGCATCGCCCTGCTCCAGCACGAAGCCTTCCGTGGCAAAGCGGATGGCCGGCGCCAGCAAGCCCTGCCGCGACAGCGTGCCGTATTTCTCCCGCGCCATCTCGAAACCAGCGACCGAGCCCGGCACGCCGACCGCCAGATAGCCGTCGAGACTGGCGCCTTTTACCGGCTTGCCGTCCTTGTCGAGATACATGGTTTTGGTCGCGGCCAGCGGCGCGCGCTCGCGAAAATCGAGGAAGGTCGAGCGGCCGTCCTTGAAGCGGATGGTCATGAAGCCGCCACCGCCGATATTGCCGGCGGTCGGATAGACCACGGCCAGCGCATAGCCGACGGCGACCGCGGCATCGACCGCGTTGCCGCCCTGCTTCAGCACCTCGACGCCGACCTCAGACGCAAGATGCTGGGCGGTCACCACCATGCCGTGCTCGCCCTTCGCCGGCTGCGGCGAGGCGGCAAGGGCAAGGAACGGGATAAAGGCCAAGGTGAGGGAGAGGCTG
The DNA here is from genome assembly GCF_040320565.1 of Mesorhizobium sp. M0664. NCBI lineage: Bacteria > Pseudomonadati > Pseudomonadota > Alphaproteobacteria > Hyphomicrobiales > Phyllobacteriaceae > Mesorhizobium > Mesorhizobium sp. M0664. Next base: position 488,169 of record NZ_JAMYPW010000001.1, on the reverse strand, counting down.
ACGGCGATCAGCGTCCGGCGGAAATTGTGCATGGCCGTTCTCCGAGGCTTGGGGTGGGCCTAGGAAAGCGGTTTGGGGAGGTCGAGTCTACTGCGAAGATCGAAAGAATCGGGAGGGTTCGCACGCCTGTGCCGGTTCGCCTCGCAACCGCCGTTGCAATCTTCGGCGACTGCAACGGCATGGATCCTAGGGTCTCCGCTGCGTCGCGGAGACCCTAGGATCCATGCCGTTACTTCTGAGCGCCGCAGCGTTGGAAACAAGGCCACGCTTCATCGCGGCTCCCAGAATTTTCACGTTACAGCAATTTTGTTCTTGCTTTGTGCCGGCAGCTATGCTACTAATCTGCGTGTGGTGCTAATTGGCTCCAACGACCCGCCCTCCCGAGGCGGGTTTTCATTTTCACCCTCAACATCAAACAATCCCGCCGCCGACGCTCGCCACCGCCGGCCGTTCGGCTGCGACCTTCGCCCGGTAGCCGGCGGCGCGGTAGGCGGCGACCGGATCGATGGCGCCGCCGGTCTTCAGCCGCGCCATGGCAAGGATAGGCCGCAGCCACTGAGCATGGTACAGGCGCAAGCATGGCTGATCCGAAGCAGAATTCGACGTGACCGACGAGCAGTTGGTTTTGGTAGCGATCCCATCGCTTGTGGCGGTTCTGCTCAATCGCGAACAGCAAAAGGGCTCGCCTTTGACTGAGGACGAAGTCGTGGCGATCAGGGACAGCGCCGCATGCATGGCGATGCCATACGACGTCGCCGCGCAGGTGGCGAAGAAGCGCGGCTATGATGACATCAGGCTTGAGAATGCTTGGGAAGACTGGAATGCGATCCGCCCAAGCCTGGGCTTATAAACGCAACAATCGCGATTGATTCGCACCGACGACCCGCCTTAGGCGGGTTTTCGTTTTTCAGCCAATATCAAACAATCCCACCGCCGACGCTCGCCACCGCCGGCCGTTCGGCTGCGACCTTCGCCCGGTAGCCCGCGGCGCGGTAGGCGGCGACCGGATCGATGGCGCCGCCGGTCTTCAGCCGCGCCATGGCAAGGATAGGCTCGACGTCGGTGCGATAGGCTGTCTTCAGCGTCTGCGTCGCCATCAGCGCGTCATTGGCGTCCTGGAAGCCTTCGAGCGCCTTGCGGTCGACCAGCAGCGCCTGGGCATAGGCGCGCTGCACCTCGACCGCCGACAACATCAGGCTTTCTATCGGATCGGTGACGTTATGGCTCTGGTCGAGCATGTGGGCCGGATCGAAACCTTCGGCACCGGCAAGCTCGGCATCGACCAGTTCATTGAAGACGAGGAACAGCCGGTAGGGATCGATCGAGCCGGCGTCGAGATCGTCGTCGCCATATTTCGAATCGTTGAAATGGAAGCCGCCAAGTTTCTTGAACTGGATCAGTCGCGACACGATCATCTCGATGTTGACGTTGGGGGCGTGATGGCCAAGGTCGACCAGACAGAACGCCTTGTCGCCAAGCTCGTTGGCGATGATGTAGTTGGTGCCCCAATCCTGCACGACGGTCGAATAGAAGGCCGGCTCGTACATCTTGTGCTCGGTGAACAGTTTCCAGCCGTCCGGCAGTCCGGCATAGATCTCCTTCATCGCGTCGAGATAGCGCTCGAATGCCTTGGCGAAATTGACCTGGCCGGGAAAGTTCGAGCCGTCACCGATCCATACCGTCAGCGCTTTGGAGCCCAGCGTCCTGCCGATCTCGATGCATTCGAGGTTGTGCTCGACCGCCTGCCGGCGTGTCGCTGCATCGGCATGCGACAGCGAGCCGAATTTATAGGAAAGTTTTTGGTCCCTGGCGTCGGAGAAGGTGTTGGAGTTGATGGCGTCGAAGCCGAGGCCGAAGCGGGATGCCGCCTGCTTCAGCCGGTTCGGATCGGCCTTGTCCCAGGGAATATGCAGCGAGACGGTCGGCGTCGCCTGCGTCAATTGCCGGATGACGGCGCAGTCCTCGATCTTGTCGAAAATGTCACGCGGCTCTCCGGCGCCGGGAAAGCGGGCAAAGCGGGTGCCGCCGGTGCCGACGCCCCAGGACGGGATGGCGACGGCGAATTTCTCGACCTTGTCGCGGATGGCATCGATGGCGATGCCGCGGCGGTCGAGGCGCTCGCCGAGGGACTCGTAGTCGCGCTTGAGATTGGCGTTGCGCGCGGCATTATCTTTCTCGACAACATCGGCGGAGATGATGGTTTCGGACACTAAAGTTTCCTCCCAAATGCGTTCGGTTGGCGCTGCCCCTCATCCGCCTGCCGGCACCTTCTCCCCGTATGGTAACGGGGAGAAGGGTAAAGCTCCGGCGTCGGCGCCAACCCTCAAACGACTGCTTATCGCGTAAAGCTCTGTGCGTTGCCGGCGTCGACGTTGATGATGTTGCCGGTCGATTTGGCCGACATATCGGAGGCGAAGAAATAGATCGCCTCGGCGATGTCTTCGGGGAACACCGACCGCTTCAGCATCGAACGCGAGCGGTAGTGCTCCTCGAGATCGTCGGTCGACATCTTGTAGGCGGCGGCGCGCTGTTCCTTCCATTCGCCGCTCCAGATCTTCGAGCCGCGCAGCACGGCGTCGGGGTTGACGACATTGACCCTGATCTGCGCTTCCGCGCCTTCCAGCGCCAGGCAGCGTGCCAGATGGATTTCGGCGGCCTTGGCAGTGCAATAGGCGGCGGCGTTTGGCGATGCGGCAAGCCCATTCTTGGAGGCGACGAAGACGACGTTGCCGCCGATCTTCTGCGCCCGAAACAGCCGGAACGCCTCCCGCGAAACCAGGAAATAGCCGGTCGACAGGATGTCCATGTTCTTGTTCCACAGCGTCAGCGTGGTGTCCTCGATCGGCGCCGAGGAGGCCAGGCCGGCATTGGAGACCAGAATATCGATGCCGCCGAATTCGACCGCCGTTTCGGCAAAGCCGGAGATCACCTGATCCTCGGACGTGACGTTGATGACTACGGGCCGCACGAAATCCTTGCCATAGGCCTTGGCAAGCTCGTCATTGGCGCCGGCAAGGGCTGCTTCGTCGATATCGGCCAGCACGACGCACGCGCCCTCGCGCAGCAGCCGGTTGGCGGTGGCCCGGCCAATGCCGCCGGCGCCGCCGGTGACCAGCGCAATCTGGCCGGCAAGAGCCTTTGGTTTCGGCAGGCGCTGCAGCTTTGCCTCTTCGAGCAGCCAGTATTCGATGTCGAAGGCTTCCTGGTCGGGCAGGCCGACATAGGTCGAGACCGTCGAGGCACCGCGCATGACGTTGATGGCGTTGACGTAGAACTCGCCCGATATGCGCGCCGTCGCCTTGTCGCCGGCGAAGGTGAACATGCCAACGCCGGGCATCAGATAGACGACGGCGTTCGGATCGCGCACCGGTGGCGAATCCGCGTGCTTGCAGCGGTCATAATAGGCCTGATAGCCGACGCGATACTCCGCCACATCATCGGCAAGACGGGCAATGACGGCATCGACGTCGGGATTTTGGGGGTCGAACTCGATGACCAGCGGCCGGATCTTGGTTCGCAGGAAGTGGTCCGGGCAGGACGTGCCGAGTGCCGCCAGCGGCCGCAAATCCCTGGAATTGACGAATTCGAGCACGGCAGGGGAATCGTCGAAATGGCCGAGCTTGTGGCTGTTCTCCGAGATCAGGCCACGGATCCTCGGCATCAGTTTTGCGGCCGCGGCGCGACGCGCAGGCGCATCGAGGGATTTGACGACTTCGCCGCCGAAAATCGGCTTGCCCTGGCTCTTGCGCTCGAACCAGTCGATCGCCTGGTTGATCACCGAGATCGTCGTCTCGTAGCATTCCTTCGGCGTGTCGCCCCAGCTGAACAGGCCATGACTGGCCAGTACGACACCCTTGGCTTCGGGGTTTTCGCGGCAGAATTTCTCCAGCCACAGGCCGAGCTCGAAGCCCGGACGTTTCCATGGCAGCCAGCCGATCGTGTCGCCGAAGATCTCCTTGGTCAGCGCCTGCGAATCCTTGGCGGCGGCAATGGCGATGATGGCATCGGGATGCATATGGTCGACATAAGGCTTCGGCACGAAGGCATGCAGCGGCGTGTCGATGGAAGCCGCGCGCGGGTTGAGGTTGAAGGTGCAATGGGGCAGATAGCCGACCATCTCGTCTTCATGTTCGAGGCCGCGATAGAGACCTTTCAGCGCGCGCAATTTGTCCATGTAGAGCGTGGCGAAGCCGTCGAGCTTGATCGAGGCGCTGTCGCCGCCCGAGCCCTTGACCCACAGCACTTCCACGCTCTCGCCGGTGAGCGGATCGTTTTGCCAGATCTTGGAGGAGGTGTTGCCGCCGCCATAATTGGTGACGCGCTTGTCGGAGCCAAGAACATTCGAGCGATAGACCAGACGTTCGGGCTCGCTCATTGCTTGCGCTTTTGCGTCATCCCAAAGATTGGCGAGGCGCGTGCCGGAGCGCTTGTCGAGCATAGGTATTCTCCCTTTGGGACACGCAAACGGCGCGGGTCCCTTTTGTACGAATTTCTACCCAAGCGGCGGCCTTGTCAATCACAAACGATCAATATCAGTCATATTGCATTGCACAATGAAATTATCTGATCGGAAATGATTGACACTGCGCGCTTTGGGTGACTAGATGCTCCGGCAGGGAGGAACCATGCACGAGAAAGAGCGCCACAGGATCATTCTGTCCGCCGTCCAGGAAAAGCCTGTGGTGACGGTGCAGGAGATGGTCGACCTGACGGAGTCGTCGGAGGCGACGATCCGGCGCGACATCGCGGCATTGCATGTGCAAAAACGGCTGCGCCGGGTGCGCGGCGGCGCCGAGGCGCTTTCGCCGCCGCAGTTCATCGGCCTGGCCGGCCGGCCCTTTTCCGTCAACGAGACCATCAACGCTTCGCAGAAGCGGGCAATCGCGCGGGAAGCCGTCGAACTGTGCAAGGACGGCGAGCCGATCATCATCAATGGCGGCACCACCACCTTCCAGATGGTGCATTTCCTGACCGGCCGCCGCATGCCGATCTTCACCAATTCCTTCCCGATCGCGGAGCACTTGCTCAGGCACTCCAAGAACACGGTGATGCTGTCGGGCGGCACCATCTACCGCGAGCAGAACATCATCCTGTCGCCGTTCGACAATGACGTGACGCGCAATTTCTACGCGCGCCGCATGTTCATGGGCGCGCAAGGGCTGGGGCCGCTCGGTCTTATGGAAGGCGACCCGCTGCTGATCCAGGCCGAGCAGAAACTGATCGACCAGGCAGACGAATTGGTGGTGCTGGTCGATTCCTCGAAGTTCCGCAAACGCTCGAGCCTGATCCTGTGCGGCCTGTCGCGCATCGCCACGGTGATCACCGACGACGCCATCGAGGATCGCGAAGCCAAGATGCTGGAGACCGCCGGCGTGACGCTGATCATCGCCCGCACAACGGCAACCAACAAGGAAGAATCTTCGCTGCAGGCCTGAGAACCACTCGCGCCCGCAGCGGCGATGGAATGCAACGCTCAAGGGAGGATATTCGATGAGCTTTCTGAAGAAACTGATGGTTACGGCGGCGTTCTCCGCCGCCATGTTCGTGAATGCCGCCTACGCCGAAAACGTCAAGATCGCGCTGGTGGTGAAGTCGCTCGGCAACGGCTTCTTCGACGCCGCCAACAAGGGCGCCGAAGAGGCGGCCAAGGAGCTCGGCGATGTCGACATCATCTACACCGGCCCGACCAAGGCGACCGCCGAAGCGCAGATCGAAGTGGTCAATTCGCTGATCGCCCAGAAGGTCAATGCCATCGCCATTTCGGCGAACGACGCCGACGCGCTGGTGCCAGTGCTGAAGAAGGCGATGCAGCGCGGCATTACCGTCATCTCGTGGGATTCAGGCGTCGCGCCGGAAGGACGCCAGCTTCACCTCAACCCCTCCGATACCAACCTGATCGGCGAGACCATCATCAAGCTGGCCGCCGACTACCTGCCGGAAGGCGGCGATGTCGCCATCCTGTCGGCTTCTTCGACCGCGACCAACCAGAATGCCTGGATCGACGCGGCCAAGAAGGTGCTGCCGGAGAAGTTCCCCAAGATCAAGCTCGTCGCCACCGTCTATGGCGACGACGACTCGGCCAAGAGCACGGACGAAGCCAAGGGCCTGCTGAAGTCCTATCCGAACCTCAAGGCGATCATCGCACCGACCACGGTCGGCGTCGTTGCCGCCGCGCAGGTGGTGACCGATGAAGGCCTGATCGGCAAGGTCAACGTCACCGGCCTGGCGCTGCCGTCGGAGTTCAAAAAGTTCATCGACAATGGCGCCAGCCAGGCGGTTGCGCTGTGGAACCCGATCGACCTCGGCTACTCCGCCGTCTACCTCGCCCACGATCTGGCGGTGAAGAAGGAAGAGGCCAAGCCCGGTGCTACGCTGTCGATCGGCCGCGTCGGCAAGGTCACGCTCGACGACACCAACTCGGCTGCGATGGCTCCGCCCTTCCAGTTCGACAAGTCGAACATCGAAAAGTTCTCCAAGATCTATTGATCCTGGGACCTTCGAAACGGTGCGGCGGGGCTCAGGTCCCGCCGCGCTTTCAAACGAACCTTGCTACAGGGCTTGATACGATTATGGACACGACAGCCCGGCACGAAGTGGCACATGAAGCGCCTTTGTCATCCGGACCGCGCCTGACGCTGTCCGGCATCTCGAAAAGCTTTCCCGGCGTGCGGGCGCTGCACAATGTCGGCCTGTCGCTCTATCCCGGCCAGGTAACCGCGCTGATCGGCGAAAACGGCGCCGGCAAGTCGACGCTGGTCAAGATCATGACCGGCATCTACCAGCCGGATGCTGGCACGATCAGCATCGACGGCCAGCCGGTCACACTGCCCAGCGCCCACGCCGCGTTCGGGCACGGCATCACCGCCATCCACCAGGAAACCGTGCTGTTCGACGACCTGACGGTGGCCGAAAACATCTTCCTCGGCCATGCGCCGCGCACGCGTTTCAAAACCATCGACTGGCGCACCATGCGCAAGAATGCCCGCGAGGTGCTCGACACGATGGGCGCCGGCCATATCGACGCCGACGCCAGGCTGAAGGACCTCGGCATTGCCAACAAGCACCTAGTCGCGGTTGCCCGCGCCATGTCCATCGACGCGCGGATCGTCATCATGGACGAGCCGACGGCAGCGCTTTCGATGAAGGAGATCGAAGAGCTTTTCCTGCTGATCGAATTCCTCAAGAGCGACGGCAAGGCGATCCTGTTCATCAGCCACAAATTCGATGAGATCTACCGCATCGCCGACCGCTATACCGTGTTCCGCGACGGCGAGATGGTCGGCGAAGGCCTGATCAAGGACGCCGGCCAGAGCCAGATCGTGCGCATGATGGTCGGCCGCTCGGTCGATCACATCTTTCCGCAGCGCAAGGCCGAGATCGGCGCGCCGGTGCTGGCCGTCTCCGGCCTGTCGCACCCGACCGAGTTCGACGACATAGGCTTCGAGCTGCACAGGGGCGAAATCCTCGGCTTCTACGGCCTTGTCGGCGCCGGGCGCAGCGAGGTGATGCAGGCGATATCAGGCATCACCCGCACCAGCGGCGGCACGATCACGCTGGAGGGTAAGGCAATCGCGCCGAAATCGGCGGCGGATTCGATCGACGCCGGCATCGTCTATGTGCCGGAGGAACGCGGCAAGCAAGGCGTGGTGATCGGCCTGCCGATCTTCCAGAATGTCTCGCTGCCCTCGCTCAAACGGACATCCAAGTCCGGCATATTGCGGCTGGCCGAAGAGTTCGCGCTGGCCCGCTCCTACACCGAGCGGCTCGATCTGCGCGCCTCCTCGCTCAGCCAGGACGTCGGCACGCTGTCGGGCGGCAACCAGCAGAAGATCGTCATCGCCAAATGGCTGGCGACCGCGCCCAAGGTGATCATCCTGGACGAGCCGACCAAGGGCATCGACATCGGCTCGAAGGCGGCCGTGCACGGCTTCATGGCCGAGCTCGTCGCGCAAGGCCTGTCGGTGATCATGGTGTCGTCCGAATTGCCGGAAATCCTCGGCATGTCGGACCGCGTCGTGGTTATGCGCGAGGGCCGCATTGCCGCGGTCTACGACAATAAAGGGCTCGACGCCGAAACCTTGGTCAGGACGGCAGCGGGGATCGCGGCATGAAGGCTCTTCTCAAACATCGCGAGGTCTGGCTGCTGGCGGCAATCGCCGTGCTGATCGGGCTGATCTCCACGCGGTTTCCAGGTTTTGCCGATCCGGCCAACCTGCGCCAGGTGTTCAACGACACGTCGATCCTGATGATCCTGGCGCTCGGCCAGATGGTCGTCATCCTGACCCGCTCGATCGACCTGTCGATGGCTTCAAATCTCTGCTTCACCGGCATGGTGGTGGCAATGCTGAACGCCGCGCATCCGGCGATCCCGATCCCGCTGCTGATCGTCATCGCACTTCTGGTCGGCCTGGTGCTCGGCGCCATCAACGGCCTGCTGGTATGGCGGCTGAACATTCCCTCGATCGTGGTAACGCTCGGCACCCTCACCATCTACCGCGGCGCCACGTTCGTCATTTCAGGCGGCGCGTGGGTCAACGCCGACCAGATGAGCGCTGAGTTCATCGGGTTGCAGCGCGCGGCTTTCCTCGGCATTCCGGTTCTGTCCTGGATCGCCCTGCTGGTCATTGCATTGTTTTTCCTCGTGATGACGCGCACCGCGCTCGGCCGCTCGATCTATGCCATTGGCGTCAACCCGACCGCATCGGTCTATGCCGGCATCGATGTCGGACGGACGAAATTCATCGTCTTCTGCATCTCGGGGATGATCGGCGGCCTCTGTGGCTATCTGTGGATCTCGCGCTACGTCATCGCCTCGGTCGAGGTCGCGAATGGCTATGAGCTCAATATCATCGCCGCCTGCGTCATCGGCGGCATTTCGATCGCCGGCGGCATCGGCTCGGTCGGCGGCGCGGTGCTCGGCGCGCTGTTCCTCGGCATCATCTCCAACGCACTGCCGGTGATCAACATCTCACCCTTCTGGCAGATGGCGATTTCAGGCAGCGCCATCATCCTGGCCGTGGTGCTCAACGCGCGCGGCGAACGCCGGCAAGGCCGCATCATTCTCAAAAAGGCGGAAGCGGCATGACCGATACCCCTGCCCCACGCCACATTCCCGATCGGCTCGACAAGCCGTTCACCGCGGCGGTCTTCTCCTGGGAGGCGCTGCTCGTCGCGGTGGCGGTCGCCATCTTTGCCATCAACAGTTTTGCCTCGCCCTATTTCCTCGACCCATGGTCGCTGTCGGACCTGACCTTCAACTTCACCGAAAAGGCGCTGATCGCGCTGGCCATGGCGCTGCTGATCATCTCCGGCGAAATCGACCTGTCGGTGGCCGCCATCATCGCGCTGGCGTCAACAATGATGGGCATGGCGGTGCAGGCCGGCGCCGGCACGCCTGAACTGGTGGCAATCGGCCTCGTCGTCGGGCTCGGCTGCGGCGCCTTCAACGGACTGCTCGTCACCAGGCTCGGCTTGCCGTCGATCGTCGTCACCATCGGCACGATGAGCCTGTTTCGCGGCATTGCCTTCATCATCCTCGGCGACCAGGCCTACAAGGGCTATCCCGCGAGCTTCGCCTTCTTCGGCCAGGGCTATGTCTGGTGGGTGGTGTCGTTCGAACTGACGCTTTTCCTGATCGCGGCAGTCGTCTACTGGTTCCTTCTGCACCGGACGAGCTTCGGCCGCCGGGTCTTTGCCATCGGCAACAACCCGGTCGCGGCGCAGTTTTCCGGCGTACGCGTCGGCCGTATCAAATTCATCCTGTTTTGCCTGACCGGCCTGATGGCGGGCATCGCCTCGGTGCTGATCACATCGCGGCTCGGCTCGACCCGGCCGTCCATCGCACAGGGCTACGAGCTGGAAGTCATCACCATGGTGGTGCTTGGTGGCGTCAGCATCCTGGGCGGGGCCGGCAGCATAGTGGGCGTCGTGCTCGCGGCCTTCATCATGGGGCTGGTGACCTTCGGCCTCGGCCTGCTCAATGTGCCAGGGATTGTTATGTCGATCTTCATCGGCCTGCTGCTGATCATCGTCATCGCGCTGCCGATCCTGTGGCGGCGAGTACGGCGGGAGCGCTTTGCCTGATGCCGGAGAAATACGCGTTCAAGATGAAGCTCAATCCGGGCATGAAGGCCGAATACAAGAAGCGCCACGACGACATCTGGCCGTCGCTGGTCGCGCTGCTCAAGCAGGCCGGTATCTCCGATTACTCGATCCATCTCGACGAAGAGACCAACACCTTGTTCGGCGTGCTGTGGCGCCGTGACGACCACGGCATGGACGAATTGCCGAAGCATCCGGTGATGCAGCGTTGGTGGGCCGAGATGGCGGACATCATGGAGACCAAGCCGAACAACGAGCCGGTGGCGGTGCCGCTGGAAACAATGTTCCATATGGAATGACCCGCCACGTCGCCGTCATCGATATCGGCAAGACCAACGCCAAGGTGGCGCTGGTCGATCTTGCCGCAGCAAGCGAAGTCACGCTGCGCAGGATGGTGAACGAGCCGGTTCGGCAAGGCCCATACCCGCACCATGACGTCGAGCGGTTATGGGCGTTTATCCTTGGCAGCCTGGCCGAGATCGACTGCGAGCAGCGCATCGATGCGATATCGATCACCACCCATGGCGCAACGTCCGTGCTGGTCGACGCATCAGGCGAGCTGGCGCTGCCGGTGCTCGACTACGAATTCGACGGTCCGGATGCCCTTGCCGGGGACTATGACACGATCCGTCCGGCGTTCTCCGAGACCGGCACGCCGCGCCTGCCGGCCGGCCTCAATCTCGGCACGCAGCTGTTCTGGCAGCAGAAGCGCTTTCCGGCGGATTTCGCCAGAACCGCCGCGATCCTGATGTATCCGCAATACTGGGCCTTGCGCCTGACCGGCGTCGCCGCCAGCGAGGTGACTTCGCTCGGCTGCCACACCGATCTGTGGAACCCGTGGAAAGCGGATTTTTCGTCGCTGGTCGACCGGCTGCAATGGCGCCGGCTAATGGCGCCGGTGCGGCAGGCCAAGGACCGCTTGGGCCCGATCCTGCCCGCGCTTGCGACACGGACCGGGCTCGACCCGCAAACGCCGGTGTTTTGCGGCCTGCACGATTCCAACGCCTCGCTGCTGCCACATCTCCTGTCCGACCGACCGCCTTTCTCCGTGGTCTCGACCGGCACCTGGGTGGTGTCGATGGCGGTTGGCGGCAACAAGATCGCGCTCGACCCGGCCTGCGATACGCTGGTCAATGTCAACGCGCTCGGCGATCCCGTGCCGTCGGCGCGCTTCATGGGTGGCCGCGAGTTTTCCGTGCTGACCGAGGGCCAATCGGAGAACTGGACGGAAGACGATGTTGCCACGGTGCTGGCGCGCAAGACGTCCCTATTGCCCTCGACCCAACAGGGTTCGGGCCCGTTTCCGCATCATACCGCATCATGGCTTAACGCGGACGGTATGAGCGTCGGCCAGCGCTTTGTCACCATCTCGTTCTACCTGGCGCTGATGACCGCGACCTGCCTCGACCTGATCGGCGCGGACGGTCCAACCATCGTCGAAGGACCCTTCGCCCGCAACCGGCTGTTCACCCGCATGCTGGCTGCGGCGACGGCGCGTGGCGTCATCGCCTCCGAGGCCGCCACCGGCACCAGTATCGGCGCCGCCTTGCTGGCGTCGGACCAGGGGACACCGCAAGGCAGAGGCGAAAGGACCGAACCGTCGGCCGATCCACTCTGGACAAGTTACGTGCGCTCCTGGCGTTCAACGGTCGACGAACGAGCCTGACCGCCGAGCTCATGCCGCCCTGATGCCCGGAGATGCCTAGCCCGCATAGAGCAATCCTTGCGGATCGATCTCCGGCTTGCGGCCGGCAACTATGTCGGCAAGGAACTTTCCCGAGCCGCAGGCCATGGTCCAGCCGAGATGACCGTGGCCGGTGTCGAGGTAGAGATTGTCGTACCGCGCCCGGCCGATGACCGGCACGGAGTTCGGCATCATCGGGCGAAGTCCAGCCCAGACCTCGGCCTTGCTCTCGTCGAAAGCGCCGGGGAACAGGTCCTTGCCGGTGTTCAGGATCGAGTTGAAATCGCGTGGCTTGAACGTGCGGTCGAACCCGGTGAACTCCGCCGTCGAGGACATCCGCAGCCGATTTCCCAGCCTGGAATAGCCGATCAGCCGGTCCTCGTCGGCGCCACCCATGATCGGCCCCTTGCTTTCATCTTCCAGCGGAACAGTCACGGTATAGCCCTTCACGGGATACACGGGCAGATCGATGCCGTAGCGGCGGCCGAGCAGACCGCTCTCCGGCCCCATGGAAATGACCACTGCGTCACCCGCCACCGGGCCGGCCGAGGTCATCACGGCGCGCACCCGGTCGCCGTCGATGTCGAGGCCTTCGACCGTGGTGCCGTAGAGGAATTGGACGCCGAGTTTCTCGGCGGCATAGGCAGCGAGGTTCTGCGTGAATTGGCTGGAGTCGCCGGTCTGGTCGATCGGCGAATAGACGCCGCCGGCTATCTTGTCCTTGGCGCCGGCAAGGCCGGGCTCGAGCTCGACCAGCCGGTCGCGGCCGACGATCTCGATCGGCAGGCCGTGTTCGCCGAGATAACGATAATTGTCGGTGCCGGTATCAAAGCTCTGCTGCGAGCGGAAGAAATACAGAATGCCTTTCTTGCGCTCGTCATAGTGGATGCCGGTTTCGGCGGAGACGGCGTTGATGCAGTCGCGCGAATAGAGCGCCAGACGCAGCTTGACGTCGGTGTTGGCGCGCATGCGCTTATGCGTGCACTGGCGCAGGAAGCGCAGGCTCCAGGCGAAAAAATACGGATCGAAGCGCAGCCGCACCTTGATGCCGAGATCGTGGTTGTAGAGGCCGCGCAAGAACGTCTTCAGCGCGGCGGGCGAGGCCCAGGCGGTGGCATCCCCGGGCGACACCAGGCCGGCATTCGACCGGCTGGTGCCGCGTGCCGCCGCCGGATGGCGCTCGATCACCGTCACCTCATGGCCGTCGCTGGCCAGATAAAAGGCCGCCGCCGTACCGACGACGCCGGCCCCAAGCACCAGGATTTTCATTCCGCCCCCAGCGCGCTGAACCAACCTTTGCGGAGAGCCCACTTCACCCCAGAGCCGAATTCTTGCTGGTCAGGATGCGCTCCCAGGCAAGCGCATCGGCAACGATCTGGTCAAGGTTGTCGCGCTGCGGGGTCCAGCCGAGCTCGCCGCGCGCCAGCTCCGAATTGGCGACGACCGCGGCGGCGTCGCCGGCGCGGCGATCGCCCATCCGTACGTCGAAATCATGGCCGAAGACGCGACGGACGCTGTCGATGACCTCGAGCACCGAATAGCCGTGGCTGTAACCACAATTGGCGACCAGGCTCGATCCGCCGGCACGCAGCCGCTGAAGCGCCAGCCGATGCGCCGCCGCCAGGTCGCTGACGTGGATATAGTCGCGCATGCAGGTGCCGTCCGGCGTCGGATAGTCGGTGCCGAACACCTGCATGAAGGGGCGCTTGCCGAGCGCCGTCTCGCAGGCGACCTTGATCAGATGCGTGGCACCGGGCGTCGACTGGCCGGTGCGGCCCTTCGGATCGGCGCCGGCGACGTTGAAATAGCGCAGCGCCGTATAGCGCAACCCATGGGCACTTGCCGCGTCGCGCAGCATCCATTCGCTCATCAGCTTGGACAGGCCATAGGGCGATTCCGGCGCAAGCCGGGCATCCTCGCGCACCGGCTCCAGGCCGGCGCCGCCATAGACGGCGGCGGTCGAGGAAAAGATAAAATTGGGCACGCCTTCGCGCACCGCAGTCTCGATCAAGGTGCGCGTCTTGCAGGTATTGTTCTCGTAATAGGCAAGCGGGTCAGCGACCGATTCGGGGACCACGATCGAGCCGGCGAAATGGATGATCGCGTCGATCTTATTGTCGCGAATGATCGAAGCGACCAGTTCCCTGTCGGCGACGTCGCCGACGACGAGCTTTGCTTCCGGGGCCACCGCCCATTCAAAGCCGGTAGAAAGCCGGTCGAGGACGACGACGCTGTCGCCCGTGTCCAGCAATTCCCAGACCATATGGCTACCGATATAGCCGGCACCGCCTGTCACCAAAACCGTCATCCGCATCCTCGCTATTCATGATTTATCGGAACTGTCTCAATCGTCGCCGTACTGGAAAATCCGCCGCCAGGCCATTAAAACCTGCGGTAACCAGTCTCATCGGCGCGTGGCATTGTCCTGAAACAAGATTGATCCACATCAAGGGAATAGGCCACGTTCCGTGGTCGTTAGGAACAGGCTCGGGGCGTGGCATTTTGACCAAAAAGGCCAGGTGGACGACGAATGGGCCAATGACTATGATCCCGCGCAAAACTGGGAAGGCGACATGAACTATCAGCGGTTTTTCGAGGAAGCGATCGACCAGCTCCATGCGGAGCGTCGCTACCGCGTCTTCGCCGACCTTGAGCGTATCGTCGGGAAATTCCCGCGCGCCATCTGGCGGGCCAATGGCCGCGCCGAGGAAATCACCGTCTGGTGCTCCAACGACTATCTCGGCATGGGCCAGCATCCCGACGTCATTGCCGCGTTCCAGAAGGCGGCAGGCAAGATGGGGTCGGGGGCCGGCGGCACCCGCAACATCTCCGGCACCAGCAACCCGCTGGTCGAGCTCGAACTGGAGCTTGCCGACCTGCACGACAAGGAAGCGGCACTGGTTTTCACCTCCGGCTTCGTTTCCAACGAGGCGTCGATCTCGTCCATTGCAAAGCTGCTTCCCAATTGCCTGATCATCTCGGACGAGCTCAACCACGCTTCGATGATCGAGGGCGTGCGGCGCTCGGGCGCCGAGAAGAAGATCTTCCGCCATAACGACGTCGCGCATCTCGAAAGCCTGCTGCAGACGGCCGGCCGCGAGCGCGCCAAGCTGATTGTCTTCGAGAGCGTCTATTCGATGGACGGCGACATCGCGCCGATCAAGCAGATCGTCGAACTCGCCGAGCGCTACAACGCCATGACCTACATCGACGAGGTCCACGCCGTCGGCATGTACGGGCCGCGCGGCGGCGGCATCACCGAGCGCGAAGGGCTGGCCGACCGCATCGACATCATCGAGGGCACGCTGGCCAAGGCGTTCGGCACGCTTGGCGGCTACATCGCCGGCACCAGCGCCGTGATCGACGCGGTGCGCTCCTATGCGCCGGGCTTCATCTTCACCACGGCGTTGCCGCCGGCGATCGCTGCCGCGGCAACCACCTCGATCCGCCATCTCAAGCGCTCGCAGGCCGAGCGCGATGCGCAGCTGCGTCAGGCGACACGGACCAAGCAAGTGCTGGCCGCGGCCGGCCTGCCGGTGATGGAGTCGCCTACCCACATCGTGCCCCTTCTGGTCGGCGATCCCGAGCTCTGCAAGATGGCCAGCGACCGCCTGCTCGGTGTGCACGGCATCTACATCCAGCCGATCAACTACCCGACAGTGCCGCGCGGCACCGAGCGGCTGCGCATCACGCCTACACCGTTCCATTCGGACGCGTTGATTGCGTCCCTGCAGGACGCGCTAGTCGAGACATGGGATGCGTTGGGGATTCCCTACGGTTCGGCGGGCCGACCGTCGGTCGCCAAGAGCGATCGCGTCATTCCGTTGCTGGTGCCGAAGTCGGGCGGCTGAAGCCCGTTTGAAACTCTACTCCGGCGGCCATCTGACGCGGCTTTCTGCGCTTCCGGTGCTCACGGACCCAAATGTCCGCTGCGCTCCGGTTCTCGAAACCCTTCGAGGCAGCTCACATATTCTTCATCCATTTCGCCAGCCGGTGCGCGGCTTCCTCGAGCTGGTCGAGACGGCGGTGGAAGCATAGCCTGAGAAAGGATTCGCCGCCGGGGCCGAAGGCGGTGCCGGGAGCTAGGCCGACATTGGCGCGGTCGACCATGTCGAAGGCCGCGGCGCGGGAATCGGTGATGCCGTCGACCGCGAAGAACAGATAGAATGCGCCCTGCGGCACGGTGAACCGCGCCCTGCCGGTTTCGGCGAGAATGCCGCACACCAGGTCGCGCGCCGCCCTCGCCCGCTCCACCTGCTCGACGATGAAGGCGTCGCCCTCATCGAGGGCAACGACGGCGCCGCGCTGCATGAACTGCGCAACGCCGGAAGTCGAATACTGGACCAGGTTCTCGAACACCTGCTGCAAGGCGGGATGGATCTTGATCCAGCCGATGCGCCAGCCGGTCATCGCCCAGTTCTTGGAAAAGGAATTGACGAACAAGATGCGATCCTCATCGGCCATGATGTCGATGAAGGACGGCGCGCGACTATCGCCGTAATGAAACAGCGAGTAGATCTCGTCGGCGATGATCCACAGGCCCCTTTCGCGGGCGAGATCGAGGATCGCCTGCAGCGTCTCCTTGTCGGCGGTCCAGCCGGTCGGGTTGGACGGCGTGTTGACGAACAGCGCCTTGGTCCGTGGCGTGATCGCCGCTGCGATCTTGTCGACATCGCAGGACCAGCCATTGCCCGACTGATCGAGCGTGACCGCGACTGGAACGGCGCCCGCGATGCCGGCGGCGGCGGCGAAGTTCGGCCATGCCGGCGACAGGTAGACGAGTTCGTCGCCCTTGCCGGCCAGCGCATCGATGGCCATCTGGATGGCATGCATGCCGGAGCCGGTGACGATGAATTCCTCGTTGGCGAAAGTCTTGCCGAAATGCCTGGTGTAGTAGCGGGCGAGCGCCTGCCTGAGTTCGGGAATGCCCCGCTGCCAGGTGTAGAAGGTCTCGCCGCCGGCGAGTGCCTTGGCGGCTGCATCGGTGATGAAGGCAGGCGTCGGCAGGTCGCCCTCGCCGGCCCAGAGCGGGATCATGCCGTCGCGGCCGCGGCCGCGGTTCATGACGGCGACAATGCCGCTTTCAGGCGCCGCCCGCGCTTCGGCGCGCAGAGTATCGATCAGGGTCATGGATGGGTCCGTTTTCGTTTGCTCGACTGCTAGCGTGTTTCAGGGCGGACGAAAACAGAAAACCCCGGCCGCAAGCGACCGGGGTTTTGGTCCAGAAAGTTACCGCAGGCGCTACTTTCTGGCGAGGAGATCGCGAATTTCGGTGAGCAGCGCGACATCGGCCGGCGGCGGGGCAACCGGGACGGCCGGTTTCTCGCGCTCCAGCCGCTGGCGCAGATTGTTCACCGCTTTGACCATCAGGAAGATGATTAAGGCGAGAATGAGAAAATTCAGCGCCACGGTGATGAAGCTGCCATAGGCGAAGACCGCGCCCTGTTTCTTTGCCTCAGCCAGCGATGTGGCGTTAACGGCCGAGGACAAGGGCAGAAAATAGTTGTTGAAGTCCAATCCGCCCAAAATCGCCCCGATGACCGGCATGATGATGTCGTCGACCAGCGAGGTGACGATCTTGCCGAAGGCAGCGCCAATGATGACGGCGACGGCCAGGTCCATCACATTGCCCCTTGAAATGAATTCCTGAAATTCTTTCAGCATTCGACCCTCCTTGTCCTGACCGGCCGTGCTGCCGTCCACGCCTCGGCATCGACCGGCCGGCAGAATAGCAAAAACCTGCGGTTGCGACAGGCGCAAAGACGTGTTTCCCCGGCCTTGATTGTGCGAAGCCGCGGCCATAATGCGCCGAAAGCCGCGATGGACTCGGTCGCCAAGCTGTGATTGCGTCTGCAAGGCCGGATGAAAAAGCCGGCGCAGGGAGGAAGTTCGAGGCGTGCAGGGCTGGTTCATCGTCATCATCGCGATCGCCTATGTGACGTTGCTGTTTGCCATCGCCAGCCTGGGCGACCGGCGCTCGACGTCAACCGGGCCCGGCCGCGCCCGGCCCTTCATCTATGCGCTCAGCCTTGCCATCTACTGCACCTCCTGGACTTTCTTCGGCTCGGTCGGCCTGTCCTCCGAGCGCGGCCTCGAGTTCCTCGGCATCTATATCGGACCGGTCCTGGTGTTCGTGTTCGGCTTTCCGCTGCTGCAGCGCATCGTCAGGCTGGCCAAGACCGAGAAGATCACCTCGATCGCCGACTTTCTCGGCGCCCGCTACGGCAAGAGTTTTGCTGTCGCGGCGATCGCCACACTGATCGCGACCATCGGTGCGGTGCCGTATATGGCGCTGCAATTGAAGGCGATCTCCGGCTCGGTCAGCCTGATGGTCGAGCACTATACCGGCTCGCCGCCGTCGTTCGATCCGTTCGTCAGCGACATCTCGCTGGTCGTGGCCATGCTGCTGGCGCTGTTTGCGGTGCTGTTCGGCACGCGCCATGCCGATGCCACCGAGCACCAGGACGGGCTGGTGCTGGCTGTGGCGGTCGAGACCGTGGTCAAGCTCGCCGCCTTCCTGGCGATCGGCCTGATGGTCACGTTCCTGATCTTCGGCGGGCCAGGCGATATGTTCGACCAGCTCGCCGAAAACACGCAGGTGCGCCAGGCGATGGGCTACAACACCTCGCTCGCTACCTGGCTGGTGCTGACATGCCTGAGCGGCTTTGCCATCCTCATGCTGCCGCGCCAGTTCTACGTCACCATCGTCGAAAACCGCAGCGAGGCCGAGCTGCGCACCGCGACATGGGTGTTTCCGCTCTATCTGGTGGCAATCAACCTGTTCGTGCTGCCGATCGCATTGGCCGGCCTGGAACTGGTCGGCCCCAGGACCAGCAGCGACCTTTACGTGCTGTCGCTGCCGCTGTTCAGCGGCCACGACGTGCTGGCCATGGCCGCCTTCATCGGCGGGCTGTCGGCGGCGACCGCAATGGTGATCGTCGAAAGCGTCGCGCTGTCGATCATGATCTCCAACGACCTGGTCATTCCGCTGTTCGTGCGCCGGCTGCTGCGGACCACGACATCCGAGAACGAGGACTGGTCGACGCTCATCCTCAATGTACGGCGGGCGGCGATCTTCATCATGCTGTTCATCGCCTTTCTCTACTACCGCGAGAGCACCAACAGCGCGCGGCTGTCCTCGATCGGCCTGATGTCGTTCGCCGCGATCGCGCAGTTCGCGCCGGCAATGATCGGCGGCCTGATCTGGCGCGGCGCCAACGGAAGGGGTGCCGCACTTGGCATGGTCGCCGGCATCGTCGTCTGGAGCTATACGCTGCTGCTTCCCTCGCTCGTCGCGCCCGATACCGGCATCCTCGTCCACGGCCTGTTCGGCTTCGATGCATTGCGGCCGCAGGCTCTTTTCGGCACCGTCGCCGAGCCGCTGAACCATGGCGTGCTGTGGAGCCTCTCGATCAACACGCTGTTTTTTGTGTTCGGCTCGCTGTCGCGGGCGTCGGTGCCGCTGGAACGCATCCAGGCGTCGATCTTCGTGCCGCGCGAAGCGGGTCCGCTGCCCAGCCTGCGCCGCTTCCGCACCACCATTACCGTCAACGACCTCAAGGACACGATCGCGCGCTATCTCGGTGTCGAACGGACCGAGCGGTCCTTTCAGTCGTTCGAAAAGAGCAGCGGCACTTCCCTGCTCGGCAACGAACAGGCCAGCATGGACGTCATCCGCTTCTCCGAACAACTTCTGGCCAGTGCCGTCGGCTCATCCTCGGCGCGGCTGATCCTGTCGCTGCTGCTGCGACGCAACGACCGCGAATCCAAGGACGCCTTCCGCCTGCTCGACGACGCCACGGAGGCGCTGCAGCACAATCGCGATCTGCTGCAGATCGCACTCGACCAGATGGAACAGGGCATCACTGTCTTCGACCGCGATTTCCGGTTGATTTGCTGGAACCGCCAGTACCGGGCGCTGTTCGACCTGCCCGACGAGATGGGCCAGGTCGGCGTCTCACTCGATCGTATCCTGCGCCACCTTGCCGAGCGCGGTGACATACCGGCAGACCAGCGCGTCACCATGCTCAACCGCCTGACCAGCTTCGTCAGCCCATGGCAGATGGAGCTGAAGACAAGCGGGCGCATCCTGGAATTGCGCTCCAATCCGATGCCGGATGGCGGCATCGTCGCCACCTACGCCGACATTTCCGGACGTGTCGAGCAGGATCTGGCGCTTAAGCGCGCCAACGAATCCCTGGAACAGCGGGTGAAGAGCCGCACCGCCGAGCTCACCCGCGTCAACGAGGAGCTGGCGCAGGCGCAGATGCTGGCCGAGGAGGCCAATCTCGGCAAGACCCGCTTCCTCGCTGCCGCCGGCCACGACATCCTGCAGCCGCTGAACGCCGCCCGCCTCTATTGCTCGTCGCTGATCGAGAAGACCGGCAAGGGACCTGCCGGCAAGGCGGCGATGAACATCGAATCGTCGCTGGAATCGGTCGAGACCATCCTCGGTGCGGTGCTCGACATTTCGCGCCTCGATGCCGGCGCGATGAAGCCGGACGATACGAGCTTCGGCCTCGACGGGCTGCTGCGCCAGATCGGCAACGACTTCCGGCCGCTTGCCGCCGAAAAGAAGCTCGAACTCTCGATCATGCCGTCGTCGCTCAGCGTCATGACGGACCGCAATCTGCTGCGCCGGCTGATCCAGAACCTGGTCTCAAACGCCATTAAATACACGCGCCATGGCCGCATCCTGGTCGGCGTGCGGCGGCGCGGCGAATTGGCCGAGATCCAGGTTATCGACACCGGCATCGGCATTGCCGGCGACAAGCTCAACACCGTGTTCCGCGAATTCACCCGGCTCGACGAGGGCGCACGCGAGGCGGAAGGCCTCGGCCTTGGGCTCTCCATTGTCGACCGCATCGCCCGCGTCCTGCGCCTCGAAATCCGGATCTTCTCCAACCCAGGCAAGGGCACACGCTTTTCCGTGTTGCTGCCGGTGGCGGCCGTGCAGGCACCGCGGCGCGAAGCGGAGGCGAAGCCGCCTGCCCGTGCAGCGGCCTCGCTTGCCGGGCTCAATGTGCTCTGCATCGACAACGACGCCCGCATCCTCGACGGCATGCGGCTCCTGCTCGAGGGTTGGGGCTGCAGCGTCGACACGCTTTCCGGCGCGGAGGATCTCGACAGGTCCGGCATGCATCGGCCGGACATCGTGCTTGCCGACTATCATCTCGACAACAGGACCGGCCTCGAATTGATCGCCCAGTTGCGTGCGATCCATGGCGAGGACCTGCCGGCCGTGCTGGTCACCGCCGACCGCTCCAGCGAGGTTCGCGGCGCTGCCGGCAGGCTCGACGTGCCGGTGATCAGCAAACCACTGAAACCGGCGATGCTGCGCTCGATGATGGCCAGGGTCAGGCCGCTGGCGCCGGCGGCCGAATAGGAATCAGCCGGCGGCTTGAACCGGGTCGCTGCCAATTTTGGACAAAAGGATGACCGCCTGCGTGCGGCTGTCGACGCCGAGCTTCTGCAGGATAGCCGAGACATGCGCTTTGATCGTCGCTTCGGAGACCCCGAGCTCATAGGCGATCTGCTTGTTCAGCAGTCCCTCAGCCAGCATGCCGAGCACGCGCGTCTGCTGTGGGGTCAGCGCCTGCAGTCGCTTGATCAGGTCGGAAATCTCGGGATCGCGCTCGACGCCGAGATCGACCCCGGCGGGTGCCGCGATATCACCTGCGAGCACCGACTGCACCGCATTGCGGATCTCCTCCATGCTGGCCGATTTGGAGATGAAGCCGGAGGCGCCGAGATCGAGCGCGCGCCGGATCGTCACCGGGTCGTCATGCGCCGAGACCACCATCATCGGCACCGCCGGATGGATGCCGCGCAACGAAATCAGGCCGGAAAGGCCGCTTGCCCCCGGCATCGAGAGATCGAGCAACACCAGATCGACGTCCTCATTGGCCAGGACCAGCGCCTTGGCGCTTTCGAAATCGCCGGCCTCGTGAATGGCGGCAACGTCTCCGATGCCCGCGAGTGCCTCCCTCAATGCACCGCGAAAAAGCGGATGATCGTCGGCAATGACGAATGTGTAGCCCAACGGTGATATCCCTCCCCGAATCCCGTTGGCGATTTTCCGCCTTGCAGGATCTGAACGATCATAACGCTACGCCTGCTGTTCGGCGTGGCCGGATTGCTATTCCCGCCCCAGGTCTTTTTACGAATTGCCTAGGTCTTTTGCGAATTGGGCTTGGCGCCGTCTTCGTCCTTGTCCATGTCCTTGACGATGTCCATGAAGCTGCGCAGGAAGCGCTCCATGTAGCCCATCGTCTTGTTGAAATCCTCCTCGCTGGGCAAAGTCGATTCGAAACGCGCGGCAAGCGAATTTTCGAGCTTGGCGACGCGCTCGTCGAGCGCCTTCACCGAATTTTGCAGCCGGTCGACCTCATCCTGGAGGGCGGCACGTTCGTCGGCCGCCGTCTTGCAGACGAGCTGGCCGGAGCGTTCCTCGCAGAGCGACATGGCGCCGGTTTGCGTATCCATGCGGACATAGCCATTGGCCGATTTCTCCAACCGGTAGCGATCGGCTTCCTCGGAAAAGGCCGACGCCGCGACAAGCGACACCACCGCTGCGGGGATCAAGACGTGTTTCAGACGCATGTTTTCCTCCATGAGCCAGTCAGCGCAATCTATCACAGTTTGCGCCTGAAATGGGGACGAACCTGAAATGGGGAAGAACACGGGCCTGCCCTTCCCCGCGTGGTCGGTTCGGACTATAGCGCAACCATGTCTGAGATCATCTACAAGATAGTTCCCAAGGCGCTGTGGCGCGAGGCTGAAAGAGAAGGCCGCTTCACCGGCGCGCCTATCGACGTCGCCGACGGCTTCATCCATTTTTCCACCGCCGGGCAGGTTCGGGAAACGGCAGTAAAACATTTCGCCGGCCAGGCGGGGTTGCTGCTGGTTGCCGTCGACAGCGCGCGCCTCGGCAATGCGCTGAAATATGAGGTCTCGCGCGGCGGCGCCCCGTTCCCGCATCTCTATGGCGGGCTCGGCCTCGATGCGGTCGTTTCGGTGCAGGCATTGCCGCTCGGCGCTGACGGCCGGCATGAATTCCCGGCGCTGGAGGCCGAATGAGCGCGTTCGAGCGGATCGGCCAGAAACTGCTGTTTACGCTCGATCCGGAAACCGCGCATGGGCTGTCGATTGCCGCGCTGAGATGCGGGCTGCCGGTCGCCGGTCGTCCGCCGCAGGACAACAGGTTAAAGGTCAGCCGTTGCGGGCTGGATTTCCCGAACCCGCTCGGCATGGCCGCGGGTTACGACAAGAATGCCGAAGTGCCGGACGCGCTGCTCGGCCTCGGCTTCGGCTTCGCCGAGGTCGGCACGATCACGCCGCTGCCGCAGACGGGCAATCCGAAGCCGCGCATCTTCCGGCTGCCTTCGGACGGGGCGGTGATCAACCGGCTGGGCTTCAACAATGAAGGCCACGCCGCCGCAGAGAAGCGTCTTGCCGCCCGAAAAGGCCGCCCCGGCATCATCGGCATCAACATCGGCGCCAACAAGGACAGCGCCGACCGCGTCAGTGATTATGAGCGCGGCGTGATCCGGTTCGCGCGATACGCCGGCTATCTGACAATCAATATCTCCTCGCCGAACACGCCGGGCCTGCGCAATATGCAGGCGCGCGAACAGCTTGGCGAGCTCCTGTCGCGGGTCATGGCCGCGCGTGCGGCGGCACCGGCAAAACCGCCCGTGTTCCTCAAGATCGCGCCGGATCTGGTCGAGGCCGAGCTTGAGGACATCGCTGCCGAGATCAGCGACAAGCAAATGGACGGCGTCATCGTCTCCAACACAACGATCGCGCGAGCCGGCCTGAGCAGCGCCGGCCTTGCCGGCGAGACCGGCGGGCTTTCGGGGAAACCCTTGTTCGAGCGCTCGACTATCGTGCTGGCAAGGATGCGAAAACTGCTTGGCCCGGATCCTACTATCATCGGCGTCGGCGGCGTCGATTCCGCCGAGACGGCGCTGGAAAAGATCCGTGCCGGCGCCGATCTCGTCCAGCTCTATACCGGCATGATCTATGCCGGGCCCGCGCTGCCGGGGCGCATTCTTTCCGGCATGGCCCGTTTCATGGACAATCAAGGGCTGAAGTCGCTGTGCGAGCTTCGCGACAGCCGCCTCGATCACTGGGCGGCGAAACCGCTTTAGCGATCAGTTAAAGGCTGTGCGCACCCGCAGCCGCAATATGGCGAGCAGGCTGAAGCCGCGTACCAGCAGGAAGACATGCAACGCCGCCCACAAGCCGTGATTACCGAAGGCCGGCGCCAGGATCAGCAGCGCGGCGCTGAACGCCAGGAATGACAACAGCATCATGTTGCGCATGTCGCGCGACCATGTTGCGCCGATGAAGACACCGTCCATCTGGAAAGCCAGCACGCCGCTGAGCGCGGTGAACGCCGCCCAGGGCAGGTATATGTCGGCAATGGCGCGGACGTCCGTCGAGGTCGTGATCAGGGCGATCAGATCCGTGCCCTCCAGCAGGAAGAAGAGCGTCGCCGCGCCGGCCAGACCGAGCCCCCAAAGCAGCGTCAGACGCACCGCCTGATCAAACGCCGTGGCGGCACGGGCGCCGATGGCGCGCCCGGCGAGCTGTTCGGCAGCGGTGGCGAAACCATCGAGGAAATAGCCGGCAACCAGGAAGAGGTTCATCAGCACGGCGTTGGCGGCCAGCGTCAGAGTGCCGAATTGTGCGCCCTGGCGCGTGAACAGCGCGAAGGCGGCGAGCAGCGAAAAGGAGCGGATCATGATATCGCGATTGAGCGACATCATGCGCAGGAATGCCGGCAGATCGAGGACGCGGTGGCGCGGCAACCTGGGCGCCGCCCAAAAGCGCCGGCCGACAATGGCGAGACCAAGCAGCATGGCGACGAATTCGCCGGTGAGCGTCGCCCAGGCGACGCCGGCGACGCCCCAGCCGAGCTCCAGGCCAAGCAGGAAGCAGAGGGCGATGTTGATGCCGTTCAGTATCAACTGCAGCATCAGCCCGAGCCCGCCCTCGCCGCGCCCAAGCACGTAACCGAGGATGGCGTAATTGATCAGCGAGAACGGTGCCGCGAGCATCCTGATGCGGATATAGACGTCCATCGCCGCGCTGACGCGCGGCTCGGCGCCGATGAACCATTGCCCGGCGGTGGAGACCAGCGGCGCAAGCGCGGCAAGCACGATGCCGGCGGCGACCGCGATCAGCACGGCGCGCCAGAACACCGCCTGCTCCTCCAGCGCATCGCCGCGCCCGAAGGCCTGGGCGACGAGGCCGGTGGTGCCGGAGCGCAGGAAATTGAAGGTGGTGAAGACGACATCGAAGATCAGGGCGCCGGCCGCCAGGCCGCCGAGAAGGGCGGCGTCGCCGAACTGCCCAACCACCGCCGTGTCGACAATTCCGAGCAACGGCGTCGTCAGATAGGCAAGCGTCATCGGCACGGCGATGGCGAGCACCGAGCGGTTGGTGACGACAAAGGCCCTGGCTTCGGTGGCGTGGGCTTCGGTGGGTAAAGCCTGCTCCAAACGCGTGTTGCTTCCTGTTGCGGCTTGATCGGCCAGCCGATGTGCCCCAGTTTGCGGACCTCGCGCAACCATCCACCCCGTTATGGTCTACCGAAATCCGCCTCTGGCGCACCGGCCGCCCCATGCCCCTGCAGATCGTTCATCATCCCGACTATGACGCCGGCTTCGCCGTCAACCACCGCTTCCCGATGAGCAAATATCCGCTGCTGATGGATGCGTTGCGGGCACGCGGCCTGGCACGTCCCGAAGCGCTCAACAAGCCGGAGGCGGCGCGGCCATCATGGCTGAAGCTTGCCCACGCGGCAGACTATGTCGACCAGGTGCTTGCCTGCAAAGTGCCGGTGGCGATCGAGCGCGAGATCGGCTTTCCCGTCGGACCGCGGGTTTCGCTGAGGGCGCAGCTCGCAACGGCCGGCACGGTGCTGGCGGCGCGGCTGGCGTTGCTGAACGGCATCGCCTGCAACACCGCCGGCGGCAGCCATCATGCACGGCGCGCGCAAGGCGCCGGCTTCTGCACCTTCAACGACGTAGCCGTTGCCGCGCTGGTGCTGCTCGCCGAAGCTGCTGTCCAAAACATCCTGGTCGTCGACCTCGACGTGCATCAGGGCGACGGCACGGCGGATATCCTGAACGACGAGCCGCGCGTGTTTACCTTCTCCATGCATGGCGACCGCAACTACCCCGCGCGCAAGATCGCCTCCGATCTCGATGTCGCCCTGCCCGACGGCGCCGGCGATGCAGCCTATCTGGAGCGGCTGGACGCCATCCTGCCGGAGCTGTCGGCGCGAAGGCGCTGGGGCCTCGCCTTCTACAATGCCGGCGTCGATGTCCATGTCGAGGACCGGCTCGGCAGGTTGTCGCTCACGGATGACGGGCTGCACGCCCGCGACGATATGGTGATCCGCCATTTCCGCACGCTTGGCATACCGGTATGCGGCGTTATCGGCGGAGGCTATTCGACGGATGTCGCAGCACTTGCTGCACGGCACGCCATCCTGTTCGAGGTGGCGGCGGGCTATACCTGAAAATTCACTTCCGGTAGTTGGCGATCCTGAGCAGGATGAAGGCCGGCACGACGATCGCGGCACCGAGCAGGATGTAGTCGAGGAAACGGTCGCTGGCGTGGAAGCCCAAATTCCACAGGTCGATGAAGAATTTGCGAATGCCGTAAAGCACATCCATCGGCGACCAGCCGAAGGCATTCATGACCAGCCCGACGAGGAACGACACCACAAGCAGCTTCAGGATCACCCGGAGCGGCGTATCGCCGAGAAAGCGGTTCAGTGCGGACAAGCCTGTCTCCACAGTCGGGTGCCGCGATTCGGGCACATGCCTAGAAATACGCAGTTGATAGCCCTGCATCAAGCCGAGCCCTCAAACCGGATTGCGCATCGGCGCCGCCCCATGATATCGGAGGAACCAGCGCGGGTATGATGTAATGGTAGCTTGTCAGCTTCCCAAGCTGAACGCGCGGGTTCGATTCCCGCTACCCGCTCCAGCTTTTGCCCCCGGTGCATTGCACTTGTTCTGGCCAAGCTGAAAACCAGCGGATTTATAGGCAGTTTTACAGCCCGGGCTGGCCGTCTTTCATCTGTTTGGCCGATGTGCCAGTTCGTGGAATATCTCACATTGGGGGTCGGCGGGGCCTCGAATGACCCCAACCGGAAAGTCTACCCTTGGCCCGCTGGCTTCTGCTGGCGGGCTTTTTTGAGCATCAGGCAGTAGTGGCCGACGTGCATCGGCGCCGCTGCTGGCGGGCCTGTCTGGTCGTCTGGCCGGCCGCGGGATGCGCCCGCTACCCGCTCCAACCCTCAGCCCACCTCTCGCAAAATAAAATCGTGCAGCATCTTGGCTGCCGGTGACAGCGCGCGGTTCTTCACCGTGATCAGGCTGTAGGGCCTGACCTCGATGTCGAATTCAGTCTGGACAACATCGATGGCGCCGGCCAGGCCTTCGGGGTTCTGGATGAACTTCGCGACCTGGATCGAAACCGGCGCAATGGCGTCGGATTGCGCGACCATGACCAGAGTCAATAGCAGCGAGCTGGTGTTGAGGATGCGGTCCGGCAGCGCGATGTTGCGGTTCAAAAAGTTGCTTTCCATCGCCTGGCGCAGCGGCGAGCCGCCCGACTGGAAAACCCAGTCATAGGCGGCGGTGTCTTCCAACCGGACCGCCTTGCCCTTGGTCAGCGGGTGGCCGCGGCGCACGATCAGGCAGGCTTTCTCGACGCCGATGACGCGCGCTTCGAACAGCCGCGGATTGAGGTCGTCGGGGATGCGGGCGATGATGAAATCGTGGCGCGAGGCGATCAGCTCGCGCGCCAAGACGTTCGAGGTCTCGACCTGCATGGTGATTTCGATGCGCGGATAAAGGCGCCGGATCTCGCGGATCGCCGGCACCGCCAGCTCGATCGCCGGTGCTGTCACCGCGCCCAGGAATACCGAGCCGCCTTTGCCCGCCTTGAGCTCGAAAATCTCGCGGTCGACCTCACGCATCTCGAGCAGGATCGATCGCGCGCGCCGTGCCAACGCCTTGCCATAGGGTGTCAGCGTGATGCCGCGCGGCAGCCTTTCGCAGAGCTTGACGTCGAGCACGGCCTCCATCTCGGCGATCATGCGCGAGGCCGCCGGCTGCGAGATGTTCATGACCTGGGCCGCGGCGCTCACTCGGCCGTGCTCGTCGAGGGCTGCGATCATGCGCATGTGACGCAGGCTCAAGCCGCTGCGCAGCAAGGTTCCGCCATCACCCGGGATCTCATCGTAACCGGCTGATATTCCGCCAGGATTTCGCAGCGCTGCCATGATTCTTCCCTACTCTTACGCCCGGCGCCCTGGCTGGATCCGGCAGCGTCGTCACTAGCCTAAGCCATATCAGTCTCGATATAGCAACCATCAAAGATCGCATTTGACAGTTATGGCAAAGCGACACACCCTTCGCGCGTCCTGAGGCTTGACGGTCGGTGACGAGGGAAA
This sequence comes from Mesorhizobium sp. M0664, assembly GCF_040320565.1. Classification (NCBI taxonomy): domain Bacteria; kingdom Pseudomonadati; phylum Pseudomonadota; class Alphaproteobacteria; order Hyphomicrobiales; family Phyllobacteriaceae; genus Mesorhizobium; species Mesorhizobium sp. M0664. The sequence continues at coordinate 459,904 of NZ_JAMYPW010000001.1, read as the reverse complement.
ACTCGTATCGATTGAACCAGAGTCTCGGGGCCGATTGGGAGGATACCGGAGATCGATTGACGGCAGCGGCGCGTTTGGCGCTCCTGCACGATTGCGCGGCCCACGAAACCCAAGGGTACGCGTCCATCAACCAGGGAGAGTTAATGTGAAGATTATCAAGACACTGGCCGCCGTCGCGGCCCTAGGCATCGCGGCCATGACGCTGCCGGCGCAGGCGGGCGAAGGCCTGATCGGCGTGCTGATGCCCACCAAGACCTCGCAGCGCTGGATCAACGACGGCGACGCCGTCAAGTCCCAGCTCGAGGCTCTGGGCTACACTGTCGACCTGCAGTACGCGCAGGACGACATTCCGAACCAGCTCAGCCAGCTGGAAAACGAAATCACCAAGGGCCCGAAGGCGCTGATCATCGCTTCGATCGACGGCACCACGATGGGCGATGCGTTGCAGAAGGCGAATGACGCCGGCGTTGTCGTCGTCGCTTACGACCGCCTGATCAAGAAGACGCCAAATGTCGACTACTACACCACCTTCGATAATTTCGGCGTCGGCGTCATCCAGGCCAAATCGCTGCTCAAGGGTCTCGGTTATCCCGAGAAGAAGGGCCCGTTCAACATCGAGTTGTTCGGCGGTTCGCCGGACGACAACAATGCGTTCTTCTTCTATAACGGCGCCATGTCGGTTCTTCAGCCGCTGATCGACGACAAGACCCTCGTCGTGAAGTCCGGCCAGATGGGCATGGACAAGGTCGGCACGCTGCGCTGGCTGGCGGCAACCGCCCAGGCCCGCATGGACAATCTGCTCTCCGCCAACTACTCGGACGGCAGCCGCGTCGATGGCGTGCTCTCGCCCTATGACGGCCTGTCGCGCGGCATCATCGCTTCGCTGCGCGCCGTAGGCTACGGCACCGCCGATCAGCCATGGCCGATCGTCACCGGACAGGACGCCGAGACCGCTTCGGTCAAGGCGATCATCGCCGGCGAACAGTATTCGACCGTGTTCAAGGACACCCGCGAACTCGCCAAGGCGACGGTCGAACTCGTCGACAAGGTGCTCTCGGGCGGCAAGCCGGAAGGCCTCGACACCACGACCTACAACAACGACGTCAAGGTCGTTCCCTCGATCCTGTTGACACCGCACGACGTCGACAAGTCGAACTATCAGGCCCTGGTGGTCGACTCCGGCTACATCAAGGCCGAAGAGCTGAAGTAATCGCGGTTACAAAGCCTGGGGTCCTGCGCAGGCAGGGCCCCTTTTCGTTGGCGAGCCAGCCCGGTATTGTTTGCGGACCTCGCAGGAGTGGTATTCTCAATGGCATCGACGATTTTGGAGATGCGCGACATCACCAAGACGTTTCCCGGCGTCAAGGCGCTGTCGAACGTCAAGCTCATGGTCGAGGAAGGCGAGATCCATGCCGTGGTCGGCGAGAACGGCGCCGGCAAGTCGACGCTGATGAAGGTGCTGTCGGGTGTGTATCCGTCCGGCACCTATGACGGCCAGATCATCTATCGCGGCGATGAGTGCCATTTCAAAGGCATCCATGACAGCGAGCGCAAGGGCATCGTCATCATCCACCAGGAGCTTGCGCTGGTGCCGATGCTGTCGATCGCCGAAAACATCTTTCTCGGCAACGAGCACGCCAGATACGGCGTCATCGACTGGAATGCCAATGAGGCGCGCACCAGCGCCCTGCTCAAGAAGGTCGGCCTCAAGGAAGACCCCAACACGCTGATCACCAATATCGGCGTCGGCAAGCAGCAGCTGGTCGAGATCGCCAAGGCGCTCAGCAAGGAAGTGAAGTTGCTCATTCTCGACGAGCCGACCGCGAGCCTGTCCGAAAAGGACAGCCAGGCGCTGCTCGATCTGCTGCTCGAATTCAAGCGGCAAGGCATCACGTCGATCCTGATCTCGCACAAGCTCAACGAGGTGAACCGGGTCGCCGACAAGGTCACCATCATCCGTGACGGGCGGACCATCGAGACGCTGGCCAAGAAGGACATCTCGGAGGACCGCATCATTACTTCGATGGTCGGCCGTTCGCTCGATGACCGCTATCCGCCGCGCGAGCCGAAGATCGGCGAGACCGTTCTCGAAGTGAAAAACTGGTCGGTCTACCACCCCATCCATGCCGAGCGGCAGGTCATCAAGGGTATCAACCTCAACGCCCGCAAGGGCGAAGTGGTCGGCATTGCCGGGCTGATGGGTGCCGGCCGGACCGAGTTTGCCATGAGCCTGTTCGGCCGGTCCTATGGCCGTCGCATCACCGGCGAGGTGTTCCTCAACGGCAAGCCGATCGACGTCTCTTCGGTGAGCAAGGCGGTGGAACACGGCATCGCCTACGTTACCGAGGACCGCAAGACCTACGGGCTCAACCTGATCGACCACATCAAGCACAACATCACTCTGGCCAACCTGCCCGGCGTGTCGCGCCACGGCGTGATCGACGATTTGCGCGAGCTTTCGGTCGCCAACGATTATCGCGGCAGGACCAATATCCGCGCCTCGAGCGTCTACCAGATGACCGGCAACCTTTCTGGCGGCAATCAGCAGAAGGTGGTGCTGTCGAAATGGCTGTTCGCCAATCCGGAAGTGCTGATCCTCGACGAGCCGACACGCGGTATCGACGTCGGCGCCAAGTATGAAATCTATACGATCATCGCGCGTCTCGCCTCCGAGGGTAAGGCAATCATCGTCATCTCGTCGGAAATGCCCGAACTGCTCGGCATCACCGACCGCATCTACGTCATGAACGAAGGACGCATCGTCGGCGAAATGGCGGCAAGCGACGCCAGCCAGGAAAAGATAATGCGCGCCATCGTCCGCGGAGAAGGAAAAGCATCATGAGCACCGAAAGCGCTCCCGGGCCGCAGACCGGCGTTGCCCAGGATCTACAACAGGGACCTCGCATTGCCGTCTCGGCGCTGGTCACCAACCTGCGCGAATACGGGTTGGTGCTGGCGTTGATCGCAATCATGGTGTTCTTCCAGTTCACCACGTCCGGAACGCTGTTCAAGCCGGTGAACCTCAGCAATCTCGTGCAGCAGAACAGCTTCATCATCGTGATGGCGCTGGGCATGCTTCTGGTGATCGTTTCGGGTCACATCGATCTCAGCGTCGGCTCCGTCGCCGGCTTCATCGGCGCACTGGCGGCGATGATGATGGTCATCTGGCCGCTTGGCCCATTGAGCAATCCGCTGGTGGTGTCGATCATCTGCCTGATCGTCGGTGGTGCGATCGGCGCGGCACAAGGCTACTGGATTGCCTATCACCGAATACCGAGCTTTATCGTCACGCTGGCGGGCATGCTGATCTTCCGCGGCATCTGCCAGGCGCTGCTGGGTGGCGGGTCTTCCGTAGGGCCGCTTCCCGTCGGCTTCAAGGCGCTCAGTTCCGGCTTCATTCCGGACCTGATCGGCCCATTGACGCTGATACCGCCAACCGTGAACGCCGCCGGCAAAACCATTGTCGGCAGCGGCCTGACGCTGCACCTGACGACGATCGTGATCGGCCTCGTCGCCGTGCTCGCCTATGCCTATTTCGGGCTCAGGGCTCGGCGCACCCGCGAGAAGCATGGCTACGAAGCCGAGCCCTTCTCGCTGTTCGTCGTCAAGACCCTGGTGATCAGCGCGCTGGCGCTGTTTCTCGTCTACCAATTCGCCACCTATAGGGGCCTCCCCATCGTTCTCATGGTGATGGGCGTGCTGATCGCGTTGTTCGTCTTCGTTACCAAACGCATGACGATCGGCCGTCGCATCTATGCAATGGGCGGCAATGCCAAGGCAGCCCAGCTATCGGGCATCAAGACCGAACGGCTGACGTTGATGGTGTTCATCAATATGGGCGTGCTGTCGGCACTCGGCGGTCTGATTATCGCAGCGCGCCTGGGGCAGGCTGTGCCGGCGGCCGGCCTCGGCAGCGAGCTCGACGTCATCGCCGCGGTGTTCATCGGTGGCGCTTCGGCGATGGGCGGCGTCGGCCAGGTCATCGGCGCGGTGGTCGGCGGCTTCATCATGGGCGTCATGAACAACGGCATGTCGATCATGGGCGTCAATGTCGACTGGCAGCAGGTGGTCAAAGGCCTGGTGCTGCTCGGCGCCGTCGTCTTCGACGTCTACAACAAGAACAAGGCTTGAGAGGCAACCAGGAGGCATACGGGTCACATCGCGGCGCTGCCGGGCGGCGCAAAGAAGTCCCCCGAGGGACCTGATCCGCGAGCGCAATCCGGACGAAGAATTTCAACCGAGGCGCGGACAGGGTCCTGGCCGCGCAGGGCAGGGTTTGCCGAGAAAGGGCAGGCCAGCCCACAATTCAGAGAGGGTTACCATGCTGATCTCACAAATCCTCGACGACGCCGAGACGATCCGCGTCGTTGCCCGCAACGGCGGCAAGACCCGCGTCATCAACGGCGCCCGCAGCGTCTATTCGCTGGCGATGGAAGCCGCGCGTACCGGCAGCGGGCTTGTCGCCCTGATCGAGCGCAAGGGCTTCGGCGAAACCGTCGATCTCGACGCAGCCTACAAGAAGGGACGGCTGCTGTCGCCGATCAACCATCCCGATCCGGCGCATCTCCATCTCACCGGCACCGGGCTGACGCATCTCGGCTCCGCCGCGACCCGCGATTCCATGCACAAGAAGCTCAGCACGGACGGCGAGGAACAGCTGACCGATTCCATGAAGATGTTCCGCATGGGGCTTGAGGGCGGCAAGCCGGCGAAAGGCCAGATCGGCGTGCAGCCGGAATGGTTCTACAAGGGCAACGGCACCATGGCGGTGGCGCCCGGGGCGGCGCTTATGTCGCCGGCCTTCGCCCAGGATGCCGGCGAGGAGCCGGAAATCGCCGGTATCTATGTGATCGGCGACGACGGCGCCCCGTTCCGCGTCGGCTTCACGCTGTCTAACGAGTTTTCCGACCACGTCACCGAGCGTGTGAACTATCTCTTCCTTGCCCATTCCAAGCTGCGCAACGCTTCGTTCGGGCCGGAGATCCTGATCGGCGATCTGCCGTCCGATATCCGCGGCGCTTCACGCATCCTGCGCGACGGCAAGCTGCTTTGGGAAAAGCCGTTCCTGTCGGGCGAGGCGAACATGTCGCACACCATTGGCAATCTCGAGCATCACCACTTCAAATACTCGGCCTTCCGCCAGCCGGGCGACGTGCATGTGCACATGTTCGGCACGGCGACGCTGTCCTTTGCCGACGGCATCAGGACCGAGGCCGGTGACGTATTCGAAATCGAGGCGCAGGATTTCGGCCTGCCTCTGCGCAACCCGCTTGAAATCGAGCAGCCGGTGAAGGTGGCGGTGAAGGCGTTGTAAACTGGTGACATAATTCAGGGGCGAGAAATGAACGGCCTGCGGATTGGCACTGTGTTCGTAAGTTTAGTCCTGTTCCTCGCCTATTTCTCCCCAGCGGCTTACAGCGCCGGACAATGCAGCGCAAAATCCTATCGCGGGGCCCGGATGTCGATGACTAACCGGCTTCTGGCCACCGGTCATTCGAAATCGCAAGTGAGCTTTCTGATGCGCAACGCGGATCGCATGACGTCCGCACTCCGCGCTGACAGACTGAACGACAATGGCAGAGCCTGCGGTATCGACTCCGCCAGAGCCCATGTGCTGGGATGTATCGACAAGCAGTTGTTCCCCTTGCAGTCCAGCTCAAGCGCCTCACTTGACGACGAGAAGCAAACCAGAGGATTTTGGGGGAAGAAGCGATTGGCAGTGCGAGAACTGCTCTTTATCGGTCAGTTTCATGGCTGCCTTGGCGCCGCGAAAGAATATCTGTTTCGCGGCTGACGGAATTGCGAACAAGCTCAGCGGGCGGCGCGGAAATGCTTGGACAGTTTCAGGCCCTGCGCCTGATAGTTCGAGCCGAGATCTGTGCCGTAGAGCGCCCGCGGCCGTTTCAGCATGTGCTCGTAGACCAACCGTCCGACGATCTGGCCGTGATCGAGGATGAACGGCACTTCGTGGCTACGCACCTCGAGCACCGCCCGACTGCCGGTGCCGCCCGACGCCGAATGGCCGAAACCCGGGTCGAAGAAACCGGCATAATGGACGCGGAACTCGCCGACCAGCGGATCGAAGGGCGTCATTTCGGCCGCGTAGAGCGGCGGCACATGCACCGCCTCGCGCGACACCAGAATATAGAATTCGTCCGGATCGAGCACCAGCTCGCCGGCACCGCTCTTGTAGAGCGGCTCCCAGAAATCGACGACATCCTGCGCGGCGCGCTTGTCGACGTCGACCAGGCCGGTGTGGTGCTTGCCGCGATAGCCGACAAGCCCATCCTTGTCGCCGTCGAGGTCGATCGACAGCGCGATGCCGCCGCCTGAGATGTTGGGTGGTTCGGTGGCGACCAACATTTCGGCGCGGTGCAACTCGTGCAGCTCGTTTTCCGACAAGAGCGCATTGCCGGTGCGGAACCTGATCTGCGACAGCCGCGAGCCGGTCCGCACGACGATCGGGAAAGTGCGCGGGCTGACCTCCAGGTAGAGCGGGCCTTCATAGCCGGCGGCGATCTTGTCGAACTCGTGGCCGCGGTCGGTCATTACCCGAGTGAAGATATCGAGCCGTCCGGTCGAGCTTTTCGGGTTGGCGGAGGCGGAAATATGGGCGGGCAGCGCCAGGCTTTCGAGCAGCGGCACGATGTAGACGCAGCCGGTTTCCAGCACAGCACCTTCGGCGAGGTTGATCTCGTGCAGCTTCAGCCGGTCGAGCTTGTCGGCAACCCTGTGGTCCGGGCCGGGCAAGAAGGAAGCACGCACCCGCCAGGCCTTGTCGCCGAGCCTGAGGTCAAGGCTGGCCGGCTGGATCTGATCGGCATCGAGCGTGCGCGGCGATTTCAGCGCGCCCGTCTGGAACAGCGCGGAAATATCCTGATCGGGAAGAATGCCTGTCTGCCGCAAGGGTCTGGCTCCGTTCGAACGCCGGGCGAGGTCTTGTTCTGTCGCAGGTCCGACCGTGGACGCCTTTGGCACCTGCTTGGTACAACCCTCTTAATCATGCCGGCAATTGACGCAAGCGTGGCGCGGGTCTAAAGCTCGTTATCCCGTGGTGATTTGGCCGGTCGGCTTGCAGCCACGTTAAACAAGTCGCTAAAGGACCGTCGGGCCGCAAGGCCATATGGACCGGTTGCGACTTTCGCGACCGGTTTTTTGTTGTTTGGACCAATTTTGGTGTTTGGATGGAATGATGACCAAGAAGCGCGACTGGAAGCCTCAGACCGCACTCGTGCATGCCGGAACGCTGCGTTCCGGCTTCGGCGAGACCTCCGAGGCGATGTATCTCACCCAAGGCTATGTCTACGAGACGGCGCAAGCGGCGGAGGCGCGCTTCAAGGGCGAGGAGCCGGGCTTCATCTATTCGCGCTATGCCAATCCGACGGTCGACATGTTTGAGAAACGCATGTGCGCGCTGGAAGGAGCCGAAGACGCGCGCGCCACGGCATCCGGCATGGCGGCGGTGACGGCAGCACTGCTGTGCAGCGCCAAGGCGGGCGACCATATCGTGGCGGCGCGCGCGCTGTTCGGCTCCTGCCGCTGGGTGGTCGAGACGCTGGCGCCGAAATACGGCATTGAGGCAACGCTGGTCGACGGCACCGACATCGCCAATTGGGAAAAGGCGGTCAAGCCAAACACCAAACTGTTTTTCCTGGAAAGCCCTACCAATCCAACGCTGGAGGTAGTCGACATTGCCGCCGTCGCGGCACTTGCCAATTCGATCGGCGCCAGGCTGATCGTCGACAATGTCTTCGCTACGCCCTTGCAGCAGAAACCCCTGCAGCTCGGCGCCCACATCGTCGTCTATTCGGCCACGAAGCATATTGACGGCCAGGGGCGCTGTCTTGGCGGCATCGTTCTGTCGGACAAGAAATGGATCGACGAGAACCTGCATGACTATTTCCGTCACACCGGCCCGAGCCTTTCGCCCTTCAATGCCTGGACCCTGTTGAAAGGCTTGGAGACGCTGCCGCTACGCGTACGCCAGCAGACGGAAAGTGCCGGCCGCATCGCGGATTTCCTGGCCGAGCACCCGCAAATCGCCCGCATCATCTATCCCGGCCGCGCCGACCACCCGCAAGCGGCCGTGGTCAAGAAGCAGATGTCGGGTGGCTCGACGCTGATCTGCCTGGATGTGAAGGGCGGCAAGCAGGCCGCCTTTGCCTTCCAGAACGCACTCGACGTCGTGCTCATTTCCAACAATCTCGGCGACGCCAAGAGCCTGATCACCCATCCGGCGACGACGACGCACAAGAACTTGACCGATGAGGCCCGCGCCGAGCTCGGCATCGGACCGGGAACGCTCAGGCTGTCAGTTGGCCTTGAGGACGCCGACGACCTGCTCGAAGACATCGAGCAGGCACTGAGAGTTGCCGGATAAGGGCTGGCCGAACAGAGGCGAGCGGGAACGCGCCCGATCAGGCACCGGACGGGGTCTCTTCCAGCTCCGCGACGGTCTTTGTCTGGATAGTCATCACGTTGCCGCGCCAGTCGACGGCGCCGCTCAGCCATCCGCGCGCCCAAATGGCGGGAAGCATCAGGTCTCGCGCCATCATCGCCGGGATCGTGCGCGGCGACAGCTGCCATCCCTTAGCCGAGGCCAAAGCGCATTCCGGCAGGTAGGCCGCGACCAGCACGGCGATGGCGGTTGCCGGCAGGCTGACGCCGGCGTCAGCCGCCGCGATCAGCGCAAGCACCAGCGGCGGCGCCGCGCCGATCAGGATCTCGGGGGCGAAGAACAGCGCGAAGGTGACGCGGCGCAGCCGCGCCCAGCGCGCCTGCCGCGACCAGATCTCGCCAAGCGTGCGCCGGCCGAGCGGCTGTTCGAAGGGCGAGGCGACAAGATTGACCCGCAGTCCGAGCCCGTTGACCAGCTTGGTCGCGGCGGCGTCCTCGGCGATCTCGGCGGCAAGCGCGCGGATGCCGCCATTGGCGTCGAGCATCGGCTTGTTCCACAACATGCTCTTGCCCTGCGCGAAGCCGAGGCCGAGCGCCTCTCCGGCGTACTGCCAGCGTGCCTGCAGCGTGTTGAGAAAGGCGCATTCGACCTCCCCCCAGAAGCCGTCCGGCCGTGAGCCGATCGGCGTCGAGCAGACGAGGCCAGTGCCATGCCGCCATGCCGCCATCAGCTGCTGGACGTAGTCGCTCGGCATAAGCACATTGGAATCGGCAAGGATGACCCAGCGATAATGCGCCGCTTCCCAACCCTTCACGCAATTGTTGAGTTTTGGATTGCCGCTGATGCGGTCGTCACCGACTAGAAGGCGGGCGCGAATAGCTGGAAAGCGCGCCATTGCGGCGGTGATCGGCTTGACCACCGGGTCGTCGGCATGGGCAACGCAGAAGATGAGTTCGTAGCGCGGCCAGTCGAGTGAGAAGGCGCGCTCCAGCGTCTCTTCGGCAAACGGCTCGACGCCGCGCGCCGGGATGACGATCGATACCGGCGGCGCGTTGGCCGCGGGCGGTGCGATCCTGGCTGGTCGCTTCAGCTTCAGCGAAGCTAACAGGATGCTGGCGAGATTTGAAAGAAGGAGGGCTATGGAAAGGAGGGCGGCTGCGAATGTCGGTTCCATCGAGATCTGGTCACTCCAGAAGTGCCGGCCGCATGACGGCCGTTTTCAACAATTCGACAGAACGCTGAGTCGCCCGGCACAAGCCTGCACACCATCATTGTCATGTGTCACTTAAATGACATTGTTTTTCGGCACCTGCGCTCGAGTCGGGCAAGGAGATGACGCGCATCGTTGATCAAACTGCGCTGAGCGTCGAAAGTTCCATCTACATTGCTTTGGAGCAGTTTATGTACAGCGCCGTCACCCGCAACATCGAAGTGCAGGTCAGGCCGTTCTATCTGGAGGATCACTCCGACCCGCCGCAAAACCGCTATGTCTGGGGATATCAGGTGACCATCGACAATCAGTCGGATGAGTTCGTGCAGCTTCTGTCGCGCTACTGGCACATTACCGACGGCACCGGCAAGGTCGAGGAAGTGCGCGGCCCCGGGGTTGTCGGCGAGCAACCCGGACTCAACCCCGGCGACAGCTATCAGTATACGTCTGGATGCCCGCTCTCGACGCCGTCCGGCATCATGGTCGGGCACTACACCATGCGCAACAAACGGGGCGAGACGTTCGACGTCGCCATCCCCGCCTTCTCGCTCGACTTGCCGGGAATGCGGCGCACCGTCAATTGACGGCCGTCATCCGGCCGCTGCAAACTCCGCCGGGTCGAAGTCATATTGCTTCGAGCAGAATTCGCAGGCGACGTGAATGCTGCCATCCTCGGTGCTGTCCCTGATCTCCTCGGCGGAAAAGCCTTCGAGGATGCCGTGGATCTTCTCCCTCGAGCATGAGCACTGGTCGGCGACCGGCACCCCGCCGAACACGCGGACGCCATGCTCGTGGAAAAGCCGGTAAAGCAGCCGTTCGGCGCCGATCGTCGGATCGATCAGCTCGGTCGGTTCAATAGTACCAAGCAGCGCCAGCAGCTCCTGCCAGGAATTGTCGGTCGGGTCGTGGATTTCCTCACGCGGATCGCCATCGCCACCGGGAAGGTCGGGTACGCGCATGCGCTCCGCCGACTGCGGCAGGAATTGTGCCAGCAGGCCACCGGCCCGCCATTGCTCGCGGGCACCGCCGACGCCGGGCGTCAGAAGCTTGGCAACCGAAAGCCGGAGGTCGGTCGGAATCTGCTCAGACTGGCGGAAATAAGTGCGTGCGGCATCTTCCAGTGTGACGCCGTCGAGCTGGACGATGCCCTGGTAGCGTTGTGTGTGAGCGCCCTGGTCGATGGTCAGCGCCAGGACGCCGCTGCCGAGCAGCGTCTGCGGTGACGTCTCGCCGGCAGAAGTCAAAGCCTGCAGCCGGTCGGCATCGAAGCGGGCATAAGCGCGCAGCGCGTGCGGCGTGGAGAAATCCGCGACCAGCATGTCGACCGGCCCGTCGGTGCGGGTCTGCAGAATGAACTTGCCCTCGAACTTCAGCGAAGTTCCGAGCAATACCGTCAACACACAGGCTTCAGCCAGGAGCCGGGCGACCGGCTCGGGATAGTCGTGGCGGCTGAGAATAGCATCGAGCATCGGCCCGAGCTGGACGGTGCGACCGCGCACGTCGAGCGGGCCGACCTCGAACGGCACGACATGGTCGTCGCCGGCGTAGCCGAATTCGCCGAGCTTGGGTTTATGTTCAGCCAATTGATGAGTTTCCAACATGACAAAGCTCCGGGGCGCGGCGATGCCGCCCTCCGGGGCGCATGCGACGAGACGCGCTCGATTTGCGTGATGCGCCTGAGATAGGCACCACCAACTCCCGGATCAAGGCGGCCCAGATCAAGGCGGCGCAGATCAGGCCGGCCCGGATCACCGCGGCTCGTATCAAGCGCCCAGGCACCAGGCCAGGACCGCCTTCTGGGCATGGAGCCGGTTCTCGGCCTCATCGAACACCACCGAATGCGGTCCGTCGATGACCTCGTCGGTAACCTCCTCACCGCGATGCGCCGGCAGACAGTGCATGAACAGCGCATCCGGCTTGGCTTTCGCCATCAGTGCCGCATTGACCTGATAGGGCAGGAAGACATTGTGGCCGCGGGCACGGTGCTCCTGGCCCATCGACACCCAGCAGTCGGTGACGATGCAGTCGGCCTCGTGAACGGCCTCCTCGGGCGAACGGGTGAATTTCAGCTTGCCGCCATTGGCTTTCGACCAGTCGACATGCTTCTGGGCCGGTTCGCTGCCCTCGGGCACGGCGACATTCAGCTTGAAATGGAACCGCGCGGATGCCTCCAGCAGCGAATGCAGCACGTTGTTGCCGTCGCCGGTCCAGGCGATCGTTTTACCGGCCACCGGACCGCGGTGCTCTTCGAAGGTCATGATGTCGGCCATCAGCTGGCAGGGATGGGTCTCGTCGGTCAGCCCGTTAATGACGGGGACCGTAGCGTTTTCCATCAGTTCCAGCAGCCGGTCATGCGAGGTGGTGCGGATCATGATGGCATCGACGTAGCGCGACAGCACCTTGGCCGTGTCGGCAATGGTCTCCGAGCGGCCAAGCTGCATCTCGGTGCCGGTCAGCATGATCGTCTCGCCACCCAACTGCCGCATACCGACGTCGAACGACACGCGCGTGCGCGTCGACGGCTTGTCGAAGATCATCGCCAGCACCTTGCCTTCGAGCGGCTTGCTGCGTTCGCCGGCCTTGAGCCTTGCCTTTCGCACCGCTGCGTCGTCGAGCATGAAGCGCAGATCGCCTTCGGAAACGGCGGAAAGATCGGTGAAATGGCGAAGGGACATCAGGAATTCCAGGATTACTTCGCAGCGGCAGCGACGATGGCATCTGCCAGGCTCTTGGCGCCGGCACGAATGCGCTCGAGCGCTTCGTGGATCTCGGCGTCGGTGACGGTGAGAGGCGGCAGCAGGCGGATAACGTTGTCGCCGGCCGGAACCGTCAAGAGATGCTGGTCACGCAGTGCCACCGTGACCTTGGTGTTGGGCATCGCGCATTTAAGCCCGAGCATCAGGCCGGTGCCCCTGATGCTTTCGATAACATCCGGAAATTCGTCGGCGACGCCAGCGAGCCCCTGCTTCAACAGCAGTGCCTTGCGCTGGACGTCTTCGAGAAAGCCGTCTTCCAGTACCACGTCGAGCACGGCGTTGCCGACCGCCATTGCCAGCGGATTGCCGCCGAAGGTGGTGCCGTGCACGCCGGCGGTCATGCCGACCGCTGCCTCGTCGGTGGCGAGGCAGGCACCCATCGGGAAGCCGCCGCCGATGCCTTTGGCCACCGCCATGAGGTCGGGGGTGACACCCGCCCACTCATGCGCGAACAGCTTTCCGGTGCGGCCGACGCCGCATTGGACCTCGTCGAAAATCAGGAGCAGTCCGTGCTGATCGCAGAGCTGCCTGAGCCGCTTCAGCGATTGCGTCGGCACTTGCCTGATGCCGCCCTCGCCTTGCACCGGCTCGATCAGGATCGCCGCGGTTTCAGGCGTGATCGCCTTCTCGGTGGCATCCACATCGTCGAAACCGACCTGGTCGAAGCCGTCGACCTTGGGGCCGAAACCTTCCAGATACTTGTACTGGCCGCCGGCGGCGATGGTCGCCAGGGTGCGGCCGTGGAAGGCGCCTTCGAAGGTGATTGTGCGGTAGCGCTCGGGATGGCCCTTGACGAAGTGGTAGCGCCGCGCCGTCTTGATGGCGCATTCGAGCGCCTCTGCGCCGGAATTGGTGAAGAACACCTTGTCGGCAAAGCTTGCGTCGGCCAGCCGCTCGCCGAGCCGGCTCTGTCCCGGAATCTCGTACAGATTAGAGACGTGCCAGAGCTTGGCGGCCTGCTCGGTGAGGGCCGCGACCAGATGCGGATGGCTGTAGCCCAACGAATTCACGGCGATGCCGCCGGCGAAATCGAGATATCGCTCGCCCTTGTCGGTGACCAGCCAGGTGCCTTCACCGTGGTCGAAAGCCAGGGGTGCGCGAACAAAGGTCTCGAAAAGCGCCGAACCGCTCATTATATGCGTCTCCGGAACCGGAAAAATCAAAAAGCCGCCAAAGCGGCGGCCCTTGTGGCTTATCGTGTTTTTCGGCCGTGAAGTCAACGAAAAGGTCGCGCAAGGTCGCGCGGCAAGCCCCCCAGCATAACGCCGGCTCCTAAGCGACCGGGCAAGTTGGGGAAAACCGAAAAAACCGATTCGTGTTGGCCTTGGGACTCTTGTCACCGAGTCAGCGCATAAGGTAATTGTAGCAGAGAAATAACTAGATTTCGTGCGGCGGACCTAATCACCCGATATATGTGGTGTCTGCCCGGCAGAAGCCGGGTCGGGAATGGATTCCGATTGCCGCACGTTTCAGCAGGAGCGCGGTCTCATGAACTGGACTGACGAGCGAGTCGAACTTCTCAGAAAATTGTGGTCGGAGGGCCTCAGCGCCAGCCAGATCGCCGCACAGCTTGGCGGGGTCAGCCGCAATGCGGTCATCGGCAAAGTGCACCGGCTGAAACTGTCCGGTCGCGGACGCACGACCGCCTCACCGGCACGCCAGAAGAAGACGGTGCAGGGATCGACGATCCAGAAATCGGTGTCCCGGGCAGCAAGCGCCACGCGCCATGCCACCACCTCGATGTCGATCGGTGCGACCGCGCTCAAGGCGCAGTTCGATGCCGAACCGGTGGCGCGCCACTATATCCGCCCGGTCGAGAACGTCGTCGTGCCGATCTCGCGGCATCTGCAACTTGTCGAACTCAACGAGCGCACTTGCAAATGGCCGAACGGCGATCCGCTTTCGGAAGACTTCCATTTCTGCGGCAACGACGCCGCCGAAACCGGCCCCTACTGCAAGTACCACGCCCGCGTGGCGTTCCAGCCGGCATCGGAGCGGCGGCGGAGCAGGTGAATGGTGAATGGTGAATGGTGGCGGGCTGAGCTTGGAGTAAGAAAGCAAGGCTCTTGCCTAGCCCTATTCACTATTGATCATTCACCCACTTCATAGCCACCCATTCTTGCGAAACCGCCAGTAAAGAAACGTGCAGATCAGGGCAATTGCCGCCAGGACGGCCGGGTAGCCATATTCCATCCTCAGTTCCGGCATGTCGCTGAAATTCATGCCGTAAATGCCGGCGAATGCCGTCGGCACGGCCAAGATTGCGGCCCATGAGGCAAGCTTCTTGGAGATCGCCGTCTCCTGGCTTTGACCGACCAGAAGGCTCGCCTCGAAGGCGAAGGCGAGAACCTCACGCAGGCTGTCGATCTTTTCCTGGACAGTGCGGATGTGGTCGGTGACGTCGCGAAACAGCGGGTGCATGGCTGTGTGGATTTGCGGCAGATCGGCGCTGGTGAGCCGCCGGCAGACCTCCACCAGCGGCAGGGCCGCATTACGCAGGCGCAAGAGATCGCGGCGCAGCATGTAAAGCCGTTCGATATCGGAGCCGGTCATCGGTTTCAGCAGAACCTTGTCCTCGATCGCCTCGACCTCGTTTTCGATCTGCTCAAGCACCGGCATATAGTTGTCGACGATGAAATCGAGAATGGCGTAGAGGACGAAATCCTCGCCCTTGGCAAGGGAATGCGGGCAGCTTTCCCAATGCTGGCGAACGGCGGCGTAGGAGGTCGACGGGCCATGCCTGACGCTGACGATGTAGCCCGCGCCGACGAACAGATGCGTCTCGCCGAAGGTGACGCGGCTGTCGATCAGCTGCGCCGTGCGGGCAACGATGAACAGGGCATCACCATATTGCTCGATCTTCGGTCGCTGGTGCGGATGCTCGGCGTCCTCGATCGCCAGCTCATGCAGATGGAATTGCGCCTGGACGCGCAGCAACAAATTGCGGTCGGGCTCCAGCAGTCCGATCCAGACCACGTGGCCCGGCTTCCCGGCCCATTCGCCGGCTTCCTCGATCGGAATGTCGGCGATGCGCCGCCCAGCCGTATAGACGCCGCAAGCGATTATACCCGACATCGGCGGCGCAGGAGCAAACTCGCGGACATATTCCATCGCAGCCTCCTGAAGGCGTGGCCTTCATCGCGGAACTGAGAAGTCGGCGCGTCGAAAGCTTAGCGCAATTTTCTGTCGGGTGGCGAATCCGAAATTCGCATCAGTGCTGAGAGAACTCACTTCGCTGGTTGGGTTGCGGGAAGAATAATCTTGTCCGTCTTATCGCCCTTCGGACGATCGGCCGGCATCTGGTCGCCGGTGACGATATAGTAGATCGTCTCGGCGATGTTGGTGGCGTGGTCGCCGATGCGCTCGATGTTCTTGGCGCAAAACAGGAGATGTGTGCAGGGCGTGATGTTGCGTGGGTCTTCCATCATGTAGGTCAGCAATTCGCGAAACAGAGAGGTGTACATGGCGTCGATCTGGTCGTCGCGGTCGCGCACGAAACCGATTTTCTCCACCGACCGCGACGCATAGACGTCGAGTACTTCCTTGAGCTGGGTCAGTGCCAGATTGGCCAAAGCCTCGAGGCCGCGGAACAGGCTGTTCGGCTGGCGCCCGTCTGCGACGGCAACCACCCGCTTGGCGACGTTCTTGCCGAGGTCGCCTACCCGTTCGAGGTCAGCCGAGATGCGGATCGCGCCGACGATCTCGCGCAGATCCGTCGCCATCGGCTGGCGTTTGGCGATGATGATGATCGCCTTGTCGTCGATCTCGCGCTGTCCCTCATCCAGAACTAGGTCGTCCCGAATGACTTTCTGGGCAAGCCCCGGATCCGCATTGACCAGCGCCGCGACCGCCTGCTCGACCATGCGCTCGGCATGCCCGCCCATCGCAGCGATGCGCTTCGACAGATATTTCAGCTCCTCGTCATAGGCGCTGACGATATGCACGGACTGCATGGACGAAATGCCTTCCCGGGATCTCGTGGTTGAGTCGTTCCCTCGAATCCCCGCTGATACGCTAGCCGGATGACAGAAAAAAGAAACGGCCCATTATGTGCTAGAGATAGTACTACGTTAGCGAGCCGGCAAATGGACCGTGAACGCCGCACCCTTGCCGATCTCCGACCTGATGGAGAGTCTGGCGTTGTGGCGGGTCAGGATATGCTTGACGATGGACAGGCCAAGGCCGGTGCCCTTCTGGGTTCGGCTGTTCTCGACGTCGACGCGGTAGAAACGCTCGGTGATGCGCGGGATGTGCTCTTCGGGGATGCCGGGGCCGAAATCCCTGATGGTGACGTCGATGCCCGGTTCGGGATCGCTGTCGCTGCGTATGATCGACACCACGACACGTCCGCCCGACTGACCATATTTGCAGGCGTTTTCCAGCAGATTTTCGAAGACCTGGAAAAGCTCGTCCCGATCGCCGGCCACGTCGAGCGGCCCTTCCGCGAAATCACGCTCGATGACGACGCCGTTTTCCTTTGCGAGCGGCCCAAGCGAATCGATGACGCTGTCGATGGCCTGGCGCACGTCGACCTCGGTTCCCGGCTTGAGATAGGGCTTCATCTCCAGGCGCGACAGCGACAGAAGGTCGTCGATGAGGCGCGCCATGCGGCTGGTCTGGTTCTGCATGATCTGCAGGAACTGCTCGCGCGCCGCGGGGTCGTTGCGGGCCGGCCCGCGCAGCGTCTCGATGAAGCCGGCGATCGAGGCGAGAGGCGTGCGCAGCTCGTGGCTGGCATTGGCAATGAAGTCGGCACGCATTCTGTCGATCCGGCGCGCCTCACTCTGGTCCTTGAACACCAGCACGTAGAGATCCGTGGCATGGCCGACTGAAGACGCGCTCACCCGATAGGCTCGTTCGACCGGCAGCTTTTCTATGTAGTCGACGCTGTCCGAAGCGACGTTGCCCGCCAAGATGCTATCCAGCAAGGCCTGCATTTCCGGCGCGCGGAATTTCAGCGACAGCGACATGCCGGGGGCAATCCCACCGAAGGCGGCAAAGGCAGCGGCGTTGGCGTGGACGATGGCGGCGGAGCGATCGAAAATGATCAGCGGATCGGCAACCGCCGCCGCGAGATATTCGCCGGAAAGTTGTTGCACGCCCGACTCGATGGCCGCGGCATTTTCGGTCGATTGGCGGGCGATGCCGGCCGGCAGCATCGCAGCGGCAACCAGCACGGCGCCAGCCAGCAGCACCACATAGCCAGACATGCCGGCAAAACCATAGACCATCAGAACCGCAACGAGACCGGCCGCCAGCAGCCAGCGGCTGTTCCACAGCCGCATGGCGACGGTTTGCGCCCTGCCTCTCCGCTCTGTGCCGATGTCGGCCATTTGCGCTCCGTCTGCGGCCACTTCAAGAACTTCTTGCTGGACCGGCGCTAGAGCGCAGTGCGTCCAATTGGGCGCACAAAGGACGCTCTACCTCTTTATCTGCTGCATCGTTCTTTCCGAAAATCGATTCCGATTTTCGGGCCGATGCAGTAAGGCTCCCAATAGCACGAGTCCGGAAGCTGGAAAGGTTCGCCTCGATGAAAAACGCCAACGAAAGCCCCGCCGCACCCTCATCGGGGCCGCTGAAGATCATGATCGACGGCAAGGAGAGGGCGTTCGACATCGAGGCCCCCGCGCTTCCCGACTGGGTCGAGGACCGCAAGCTCACTGCCGGCGGTTACCCTTACGACAAGAAGATGAAGAGCGAGGAGTATGACGAGAGGCTAGAGAAGCTGCAGATCGAGCTGGTCAAGGCGCAGGCGTGGCTGCAGTCGACGGGCAAGCGGGTAATGTCGCTGTTCGAGGGGCGCGACGCTGCCGGCAAGGGCGGCACGATCTTCGTTTTGCGCCAGTATCTGAACCCTCGCACGGCGCGCAACGTGGCGCTGACCAAGCCAACGCCCACCGAGCTTGGACAATGGTACTTCCAGCGCTACGTCGACCACTTCCCGACGTCGGGCGAATTCGTCACCTTCGACCGCTCCTGGTATAACCGCGCCGGCGTTGAACCGGTGATGGGATTCTGCACGCCCGAGCAGCACGAGCAATTTCTGGACGAGGTTCCGCATTTCGAGCGGATGATTCGCAACGAGGGCATACATTTCTTCAAATTCTGGCTGAACATCGGCCGGGAAACGCAGCTCGAGCGATTCCACGACCGCCGCTGGAGCCCGCTGAAGAGCTGGAAGTTTTCGCCAATCGACATCGCCGGCATCAGCAAATGGGACGAATACACCAAAGCGCGCGACCTGATGGTCGAGCGCACGCACAAGGAGTTCGCGCCCTGGATCATTGTGCGGGCGAACGACAAACGGCGCGCGCGGCTGGCCGTCATGCAGCGCATTCTCCTTTCGCTTCCCTATGACGGCCGCGACCTCGACGTCATCGGCAAGGAGGACAAGAAGATCATCGGCGAAGGGCCGACTTTCCTCGAAAAATAAGCTCACCTCATCGATACGCGGCTCTCATGCCGCCAGCCGGGCAATCCGCTGCAGTCGCTTCAGCGTGGTGTCGTCCTGCAGCGCCTGCTGGAAAAGCGAGATCTCCTGATCGATGCGGTCGCAGAGCGCGCCGGTGTCGCCCCTAAGCAGGTCGCGCGTCTGTAGCAGCGCCGCGACAGGCTTCTTGGCGAGTTGCCTGGCTCTTGCTAACGTGGCTTCCTCGACGCTGCCGTCCGTCACGATCTCGCCGACAAGGCCCAGTGCCCTGGCATCTTCGGCGGCGAGCGTGTCGCCCAGGCAGAAGAAGCGGAACGCCCCGGCATAGCCGAGCTTCTGCGGCGCCAGAATGCTGGTCGCCGCGTCCGGCACCAGGCCGAAATCGACGAACGGCACCCGAAACGTGCTCTTGCTCGAGGCGATCACCATGTCGCAGTGGAACAGGATGGTGCAACCGACGCCGACGGCGTCGCCGTCGACACAGGCAAGGACCGGTTTCGGAAACGTCGCCAGCGTGCGGAACATATCGGTGACGGCGGCGATCAGTCGCCGATGTTTGGTGGCGTCAAGAAATTCGGAGAAATCGGCACCGAGGCAGAAGCACCCGGCCAAGCCGCGCAGGACCACTACGCGGACGTCGTCGTCGACAGCGGCTTCGTGGAATGTCCTGGCCAGGCTTTCATAGGCCCGCCTGTCCAGCACCGGGCGGCCGTCACCCGACGATACCGTGACGATCAGCGTGTGATTGCGGAATTCTGCTTTTGAGTGAACGTTCATGGCCTCTCTCCAATCTCACGAGGCGCGTCTCTGTCCGAGCATGTCCGGGTACCCTCTGGCCAGCACCGGCGCAAAGTGGTTGCGGCGCGAACGCACCACGTCGAGCGTGTGCTCGTTGAAGGTGAGCAGTGTGGCAACCACCTGCTGGTTGCCATAGGTACGCTGGTAACCGAGCGGCGTTGCCAGGAAATGCAGCTGCAGCGCGCGAAGCACCCACATCGGCTCGAATTCGATGATCACCTGGTTGACGTTGCGCTTCAGACCCCACTCGACGAAGCCGGCGATCAGCTCGGTGCCGACCGTCGACACGCCGCGCCGACCGTCGCGGAATCCCGGCGCAACCGCATAGCGGGTCAGTTCATAGACATTCGGGCCCGACGGTGGGGTTCCCTCATAAAGGTCCGCCAGCACATCGGTTAGAAGATGGGCCCGGGTTGTCGGTAACATCCGCTGATAACCGGCGAGCTCGCCATTGCGGATGACGATCTGGTGCACTGCCTCGTCGTGGTCGAATTGATCGATCTCGAGGCCATCAGGGCGCTGCAGATCGGTCCATCCCATCTCTTCGACGAAAACTCTGTAACGCAAACGATGAACTGCCTCCCAGAGGTCGGGCCGTTCCATCAATTCCTGGGTTGTGAGGGAAAAAAGCATTTGCCGTCTCCTAGTTTCAATAGGAAGATACGGCCGTGCTTTCCCAAAAAAATTACGCGATCACGCAAGCAAGAATTTCTAGGCCGGCGCGGCCGACCTAGTTAATATAGCCGCGCCTTATCGCTTCCGCGACGGCCTGGACCCGGTTGACGGCACCGAGTTTGCTTTTGGCGTTAAGAAGGTGTTTCTCTGACGTGTGTTCCGAAATGCCGAGAATTTGTGAAATCTCCCATTCGGACTTGCCAACAGCAGCCCATTGCAGGCATTCGCGCTCACGCGGCGTTAATTCGACATGATCGATGGTTTTGCCCGCCATGGTGTGGAGCTGCATTGCGCGGCCAATCGCATAAGTCGAGACCAGCGACACCAACCCGAACTCGGCGCTCGACAATTCGACAGCCTCGCCGCCTAGCGACACCATGACGATCTGGCCATCGAGCGTGATTAGCGGGAAGGCCAACCCGTCGCGCAGCTTGAATTCCCCGGCATCGCCCATCACCTCGCCGCCGCTCTTGCCGATGCGGATGCCCTGAGATGCTTCCCGCCACTGGAATGGCGCTTGAAGCTGCTTCATGTGGCTGACGACGGGGTCGTGATCGACGTAGTTGCGCGCGACGTAGCGCTCAAGCCATTCAGCCGGCCAGTCGCAGAGCAGCACATGGTCCTTTTGCTGGTTTCTCGGCGTGCCAGGTTGCGGAACCGTCCCGGCCATCAGCGCCGTCAGCCCGAACCCGCTTGTTACCCCCAACAGCTTTTCGCAGACGGCGGCGGCTGTGCCGGCGTGCTGCAACTGATCTATCAACTCCAGCGTACGATCGAAATGACCCATCGCAACATCTACCCCATGTTGCCTTCCGCTCTTGAGGCCAATGGCAGTGATCAACCCGCACCACGCCATCAACCCCGGACTGCAAAGCTGCCTCCCCCGTGCGTCCTACTGCTCCTCTTCAGCCGGCATCACGCAGTCACTTGCAAACTCACTAAACAATATCCCTAAATTGCAATGATGAAACCAAAAACCGTCGCACCTGTGTTTTTTTCGTACAAAAACCTGTGTTATTTCGTACGAAAGCCGGGGCAAGACCGAACGGAGTCGTCGCGTGGCGTTTCGGCGCATATCCATTTCATTGATCTCGATATTGATCGGAGCGCAATCGCTTGCGGCTGCTGCGCTCGCCGCGGAGCCGCAGGTGCCCGTGTTCTGGGACGCCAAGGAGCGGCTGCCAAAGCCGGACCTTTCGATGCTGCCGCGGCTGCGATTCCTGACCACCACGGATTTCCCGCCGTTCAATTTCCTCGATGGGGCAGGCCGGCTGTCGGGCTTCCATGTCGACCTGGCGCGCGCCATCTGCGCCGAGCTCGGCGTTGCCGAAAAATGCCAGATCCAGGCGCTGCCCTGGGCCGAGCTCGAAGGTGCGCTCGGGAAAGGCGAGGGCGAAGCGATCATTGCCGGCATCGCCGCGACGCCGGAGTCGCGGTCGAAATACGCATTTTCACGCTCCTACCTGCAATTTCCGGCCCGCTTCATCATGCTGAAGACACAGGCGCTGACCGAACCAATGTTCGACAAGCTGCGCAGCAAGCGTGTCGGCGTGATCGCCGGCTCCGCGCACGAGCGGGTGCTGCGCGATTATTTCGGCGACGTCCAAATCGTCCCGTTCGCAAAGCCGGAGGAGCTTTATGGCGAGCTGAAAGCCGGCAAGATCGACGCCGCCTTCGGCGACGGCATGCGTTTCGCCTTCTGGCTCGGCGGTTCGGATGCAGCGGGCTGCTGCCGCTTTGCCGGCGGCCCCTATCTGGCGCCCGAATATCTCGGCTCAGGCATGGCAATCGCCACCAGGGCCGACGATCCGGCACTGGCCGCCGCTTTCGACTACGCGCTGCAGGAAATCTCGGTGAAAGGCACGTTCGCCGAGTTCTATCTGCGCTATTTTCCCGTCAGTTTTTTCTGAGCTTGGCCGCCGGCTCAGGTCAGTGTGCGAAGGCGGGCCTTGGCGGCTCGCGCAATGGCGGCGACCGTCAGCGCATCGAGGTCGAGTTCCCGGCGGACGAGCTGCAGAACGCGTACCTCCTCCAGGCGCATTTCGAGATCGACAGCTGCGACCTCGAAGGCGGCGGCATAGGCGGTGTCACGCAGGCGTTCGGGCAGCGCCTCGGCGACGCGCGCCAGGACGCCCTCCAGCCCATCCTTTTCATGCAGCATTTTCTGGCAGGCCTGGGCGACCTCGACCAGCCGCTCCTGGTTGAAATCCTCAAACACCGGCCAGGATCGAACGACGTCGCCGATCCGCGCCAGTTCGACGTCGGTCATGTCGCGGTCTGACGCCGAGGTGATGACCATCAGGTAGATCATGGCTTCGTGTGGCGACAATGGCATTTACAACTCCTTGAGATGGTCCCGAAGTTAGGAACGAGGGACCGGCGCCGCAAGGAAAAACAGCCGCGATCGTTGGCGCTCCGATCACGCCTTGGAAGTTGATCCATCCTGACTATCGGGACGGGGGCTTCTTGCCTGATCACGGTCCTGCCCGAAAACCGGGTTCCACTTTTCGGGATCATGGTCTAGAGCATGCGGCTGCCGGCATGGATGCTGGCAAAGTTGCAGGAATAGCATCATGGCCGAACAACAGCCGATCGATCTCAGCCCGGAAGTCCTCGCCGCCGCCGCCGAAAGCAAGGCGTGGCCATTCGAGGAAGCGAAAAAGATCGCCGCCCGCTACGCGAGCAGCGGCTACCCGGAAACGGTGCTGTTCGAGACCGGCTACGGCCCGTCCGGCCTGCCGCACATCGGCACGTTCGGCGAGGTGGCGCGCACATCTATGGTGCGCCACGCCTTCCGCGTACTGACTGAAGACAAGGTCAAGACGCGGCTGCTGTGCTTCTCCGACGACATGGACGGATTGCGCAAGGTGCCGGACAATGTGCCTAACAAGGACATGCTGCGCGCGTATCTCGGCAAGCCGCTGACCAGGATACCGGACCCGTTCTCCAATGAGTATCCGTCCTTCGGCGCCGCCAATAACGCACGGCTGCGCACTTTCCTCGACCGTTTCGGCTTCGATTACGAATTCGCTTCCTCGACCGACTATTATACTTCCGGCCGCTTCGACGCGACGCTGCTCAAGATGCTCGAGCGCTTCGATAAGGTGATGGCAATTATGCTGCCGTCGCTGCGCGAGGAGCGGGCGCTGAGCTATTCGCCCTTCCTGCCGATCCATCCCAAGACCGGCATCGTCATGCAAGTCGCGATCGACGAGCGCAAGCTCGACGCCGGCACCATCGTGTGGCGCGACCCGGACACCGGCGAGCGCTTCGAGACGCCGGTGACCGGCGGTCATGCCAAGCTGCAATGGAAGCCAGATTGGGCGATGCGGTGGGCAGCACTCGGCGTCGATTACGAGATGTCCGGCAAGGATCTGATCGATTCCGTCAAGCTCGCCAGGCAGATTTGCCGCGCGCTCGATGCTCCGGCACCGGAGGGCTTCAATTACGAGCTGTTCCTCGATGAGAACGGCCAGAAGATCTCGAAGTCGAAGGGCAATGGGCTGACCATCGACGAGTGGCTGACTTACGCGCCGACCGAGAGCCTTAGCCTTTACATGTTCCAGCGCCCGCGAACCGCGAAGAAGCTCTATTTCGACGTCATCCCGAAGGCGGTAGACGAATATTACACGTTCCTCTCTGCCTATCAGAGGCAGGACTGGAAGGAGCGGCTGGGCAATCCGGTCTGGCACATGCATGACGGCAATCCCCCGGCAGTCGACCTGCCGGTTCCGTTCTCGCTGCTGCTCAACCTGGTCAGCGCCTCGAATGCGCAGAACAGGGACGTGCTGTGGGGTTTCATTTCGCGCCACGCGCCGGGTGTGACGCCGACAACCCATCCCGAGCTCGACCGGCTGGCCGAATATGCCATCCGCTATTTCGACGATTTCGTGAAGCCGGCGAAAGTGTACCGTGCTGCCGACGCGGTCGAGCGCGAGGCGCTGACCAAGCTTTCGGTAGCGCTCGCCGCGCTGCCGGCTGATGCCGACAGCGAGGCAATCCAGAACGCTGCCCTCAATGTTGCGCGCAAGATCGAGCGCTACCAGGACCATTCCAAGCAGAGCCCGGAGGGCGGACCCGGTGTCTCCGTCGCCTTCTTCCAGATGATCTATCAGGTGCTGATAGGTCAGGAACGCGGACCGCGCTTCGGCTCCTTCGCTGCGCTCTACGGCATCGCCGAAACGCGCGAGCTCATTCAGCGGGCGCTGGCTGGTCAGCTGGCGGCATGAGGACGCCGTCTTGCTCCTCCAGGATCGAGCTAGGCGCTACAGGCGCGGATCGCGACGCAGCAGCCGGGAGCGGCGGCAGGCCTGAAACGCTCGGCGCCGGCCCGAAGACGCCTTTTTTTGCTGCACGCGCCTTCTCGCCGGCTTCTGCGTAAGGGCCGCCCTTGGCGGCGCGCGCCCAGCCATTTTCGACCAGCCATTGGCCGATATCCTGATTGCCGATCCGGCACTCGGCGGCGATCAGATCACGACCGCCTTCGGGCGGCACGGCGCAGACCACCGTACGACTGCGGAGAAAGGCGCGGAAGGCCGTTCGCGCCCGAATGCCGCAATTCCACGACTCGCCGCCGTCGGTGCAAGTCTCCTCCTGCTTGACGATGTCGATACCGGAAACCGCAATCGAATAGCCCTTTGCTTCGATGACCCCGGCGGCCGACGCGACGGGCTGGAATAGTTTCGTGCCTTTCCAGTCGTCGGGCATTTTCGTTTTTGGCGGCTTGGGCGGTCCGGCCAATGCCAGATCGCTCAACGGGGCGCGCGGCTCTATCCGTTCAAGCTCGTTGGAACCGAGCTGCGGCGGCACCACGATGTCTGGATCGATTGCCCTCGAATGCGCCGCCTGCTTGGCTGGCACTGGTTTCGGGATGGCCGACGTAGCCGGCGCGGCGGGCTGCGGTTCAGCGCCGACCTGGATTTGCTCCCAGGGGCCGCCGCTTTCGCTCTGGACGGCGCGGCCGCCGGCGACAATTGCCGTGGCCATCGCCGGGATCGCCAGAACAGCCAAGGCAAGGTGAGTCAGACGCACCGGCCCCGCGCCTACTGGCTTGCCCAGACAATCCGCGCCACCCATTCGACATCGCGCATGGGGATGTCGCGGTCCGGGTGATCGGGATTGAGGGAGACCAGCGCGATCGACCTCGGTGTCTGGCGGTCGAGCACCTTGGCCATCACCTCGCCGGCATTGGTCTTGACGACGACGCGATCACCCTTTCGTATGGTAGCCCCCGGCTCGACGATCAGGACATCGCCATTGCGATAGAGCGGCAGCATGGAATCGCCCTGGACCTTCAAGGCATAGGAGGTCTCGGTTGCCCGTGCCGGAAGCTCGATCAGGTCCCATCCCTGCCCCGCTGGAAACCCGGCGTCGTCGAAGAAGCCACCGGCGCCCGCCTGGGCGAAGCCGAGCAGCGGCACCGACGATCTCTGCACGGATAGTGCGCCGGAATTACCCCGACCCTCGACCAGCCCCGCAAATTCGTCCAGCGAGGCGCCGGTCGCCTCAATGATCTTGGCCAGCGATTCGGTCGACGGCCAGCGCGGCCGTCCATCTGAGGACAGCCGCTTCGATTTGTTGAAGGCGGTCGAGTCGAGGCCTGCGCGCCTGGCCAGTCCGGAGGCCGAAAGCGAATAACGCTCGGCGAGAGCGTCGATGGCGGCCCAAACGCGGTCGTGCGAGAGCACCTTGCTCTTCCTTCGAAACAGGAAAAAATACCTTCCCTGTTCTACCCCTTGGCCGCCATCTTGTCCACCGCCGAAGACGGCGTCAGGCTGCCTCCTTGGCCTCGTCCTTGGTATAGGGATCGAAGCGCTCGTAAAAGGTCTCGCCCTTCTCGGCCATATCAAGCAGCAGCTTCGGCGCCTTGAACTCGGTGCCGTATTTCTTCTGCAGGCGCTTGGCGATTTTGACGAATTTCTTAGCGCCGATGCCGTCGATGTAGGACAGTGCACCGCCTGTATAGGGCGCGAAGCCGAAGGCCAGGATCGAGCCGACATCGGCCTCGCGTGGGTCGGTAACGATGCCCTCTTCCATCACCCGTACCGCCTCAAGCGCGATGGTGACCAGCAGCCGCTGCTTCAGTTCCTCATAATCAACCTGCTCCGGCGCCAGCTGCGGGTAGAGATCCCTGAGACCTGGCCACAGCTTCTTCTTGGCCGGTTTTGCCGGATAGTCATAGAAGCCCTTGCTGTTCTTGCGGCCCAAGCGACCATGCGTGTCGACCATCGTGTTGATCAGCGCCATCTGCTTCGGATCGACCGCCTTGTCGCCGAGATCGCGCACGGTCTGCTTCATGATCTTCTGGGCAAGGTCGATCGCGGTCTCGTCGGTCAATGCCAGAGGACCGACCGGCATGCCGGCGGCTTTCGCCGCATTCTCGATCATCGGCGCCGGAACACCTTCGATCAGCATCTTGTAGGCTTCCGACATGTAGCGCAGTACGCAGCGATTGACGTAAAAACCGCGCGTATCGTTGACAACGATCGGCGTCTTCTTGATGGCGCGGACGAAGTCGATCGCGGTGGCCAGCGCCTTGTCGCCGGTCTTCTTGCCGAGGATGATCTCGACCAGCATCATCTTGTCGACCGGCGAGAAGAAGTGGATGCCGATGAAATTCTTTGGCCGCGCCGAATTCCTGGCCAGCGATGTGATCGGTATGGTCGACGTATTCGAGGCGAAGATCGCCGACTGCTTGAGCACAGCCTCGGCCTGTTCGGTGGCATCCTTCTTGACGGCCGAGTCCTCGAACACCGCCTCGACCACAAGATCGCAGCCGGCAAGATCCGCGTAATCGGCCGTCGGCGTGATCAGCGACAGCAACCGATCCTTGTCCTGCGGCTTGGCACGGCCCTTTTTCACCTGATCCGAGATAAGGGTCTCGGAATGCGCCTTGCCCTTGGCGGCGGACTCCATGTCACGGTCGAGCAGCACCACCGGAATGCCGGCCTTGGCCGTCACATAGGCAATGCCAGCGCCCATGAAGCCGGCGCCGAGTACGCCGATCTTCTTGAACTTCGTTTCCGGCACACCGGCCGGGCGGCGCGCGCCCTTGTTCAGTTCCTGGAGCGACACGAACAGCGAACGGATCATCGCTGCCGCTTCCCTGGTCTGCATAATCTCGGTGAAATAGCGTTGCTCGATCCGCAGGGCGGTGTCGAACGGCACCAACAAGCCCTCGTAAACGCATTTCAGGATGGCGGCAGCGGCGGGATAATTGCCATAGGTCTCTCGGCGCAGAATGGCGATGGCCGGGGGCCACAGATTGGCACCGGCCACCGAATAGATCGGGGCGCCGGGCAGCTTGAAGCCCTTTTCATCCCATGGCGCCACCGGCTTCAAGCCGTTCCTGATCATCGCCTTGGCGGTTTCGACCAGCTTGTCCGGCTCGGCAAGCTCATGGATCAGGCCCATCGACTTGGCCTTCTGAGGCGACAGCGTCTGGCCGGACGTCAGCATTTGCAGCGCCTGCTGCTGGTCGGTCAGCCGTGGCACGCGCTGGGTGCCGCCGGCGCCCGGAAAAATGCCGATCTTCACTTCGGGAAGCGCCATCCTCACTTTGTCTGAATCGGCCGCGACACGGCCATGGCAGGCGAGCGACAATTCGAACGCGCCACCCATGCATGTGCCGTTGATCGCCGAAACCCATGGCTTTCCCGACGTTTCCAGCTTGCGGAACAGGCCGTTCATGGTGCCCGCATTGTCGAACAGCGCCTTGGTCGCCTTCTCCGGGTCCTTCGCCTTGTCGGCGGCGAAGGTCGCCAGCATCTTCTGCAGCATGGTGATGTCGGCGCCGCCCGAGAACGTATCCTTGCCGGAGGTGATCACCGCGCCCTTTATCGCTGCATCGCTCGCCACTTTGTCGACGATGGTATTCAGTTCGAGCATCACCTCCTCGGTGAAGACGTTCATCGAACGGTCCGGCATGTCCCAGGTGACCAGCGCAATACCGTCGGCGTCGATGTCGAGGGTGAAATTGGTGTAGCTCATCATCTCTCTCCGTCAGACGCGTTCGATGATCGTTGCAGTGCCCATGCCGGCGCCGATGCAAAGCGTCACCAGCGCGGTGTTGAGGTCGCGGCGTTCCAATTCATCCAGCACCGTACCGAAAATCATCGCACCGGTGGCGCCGAGCGGATGGCCCATGGCGATGGCCCCACCATTGACGTTGATCCGGTCATGCGGAATGTCGAAAGCCTGCATGTAGCGCAGCACCACCGAAGCGAAGGCCTCGTTGAGCTCGAACAGGTCGATGTCCGACAGCTTCAT
Source organism: Mesorhizobium sp. M0664 (assembly GCF_040320565.1). NCBI lineage: Bacteria > Pseudomonadati > Pseudomonadota > Alphaproteobacteria > Hyphomicrobiales > Phyllobacteriaceae > Mesorhizobium > Mesorhizobium sp. M0664. The sequence goes on along the minus strand of NZ_JAMYPW010000001.1, from coordinate 431,369 downwards.
CTTCGCCCGCTTCAACAGCTTCTCGGTGACGTCGACGGGGCCGGTCAGCATCAGCACCGGTTCGGAGCCGATGTTGGCGAACGCACGGATGCGTGCGCGCGGCTTGAGGCCGAGCGTCTTTCCCGCCTTTTTCGAGCCGAGCAGCACGGCCGCCGCGCCATCGACGATGCCGGAGGAATTGCCGGCATGGTGGACGTGGTTGACCTGTTCCACCTCGGGATGCTTCTGCACGGCGACGGCGTCGAAGCCGCCCATTTCGCCGGGCATGACGAAGGACGGGTTGAGCGCGGCAAGCGACTGCATGTCGGTCGAGGGCCGCATATGTTCATCATGGTCGAGGATGGTCAGGCCGTTCTGGTCCTTGACCGAGATCACCGAATTCTTGAAGCGGCCCTCGCCCCACGCCTTGGCGGCACGCTTCTGGCTTTCGACTGCGTAGGCATCGACGTCGTCGCGCGAAAAGCCGTATTTGGTGGCGATCAGGTCGGCCGAGATTCCTTGCGGCACGAACCAGCCGGGTAGGCCGACCGATGGGTCCATGAACCAGGCGCCGCCGGAGGCGCCCATGCCGACGCGCGACATCGATTCGACGCCACCGGCGATGACGACCTCGTCGGCGCCCTGCGCGATCTTGGCGGCGCCGAAATTGATGGCGTCGAGGCCCGAGGCGCAGAAACGCGATATCTGCATGCCAGGCGCCTTGGTGTCGTAGCCGGCCTCGAAAGCGGCGGCACGTGGAATGACCGCACCCGCCTCGCCAACCGGATCGACACAACCGAAGATGATGTCGTCGACGGTGCCGGTGTCCAGCCCGTTGCGGTCGCGGATGGCCTCGAGCACCTTGGCGCCGAGCCGCACCGCCGGCACTTCGTGCAGCGAGCCATCCTTCTTGCCCCTGCCGCGCGGCGTGCGCACGGCATCATAGACATAAGCTTCGGCCATTTTCCTGCTCCTTGGGTTTGCCGAAAAGTCGCTCAGAGCGAGCGCCCGATCAGCAATTTCATGATCTCGTTGGTGCCGCCGTAGATGCGCTGGACGCGGGCGTCGCGAAACATGCGCGCAATCGGATATTCATTCATGTAGCCATAGCCGCCATGCAATTGAAGGCATTCGTCGACGACTTTTCCTTGCAGGTCTGACAGCCAGTATTTGGCCATCGAAGCGGTCACCGGGTCGAGGCCGCCGTTAACGTGGCGGGCAACGCAGTCATTATAGAAGACGCGGCCGATGGTCGCCTCGGTCTTCAATTCGGCAAGCTTGAACTGGGTGTTCTGGAATTCGATGATGGCCTTGCCGAAGGCCTTGCGCTCCTTGACGTAGTCGATGGTAAGCGCCAGCGCCCGCTCGACCATGGCAATAGCAGTGGTGCCGATCTGCAGCCGCTCCTGCGGCAATTGTTGCATCAACTGGACGAAGCCCTGGCCTTCGTGGTTGCCGAGCAGGTTCGAGGTCGGCACACGTACGTCGTTGAAGAACAGTTCCGACGTGTCGTTGGCCTTGAGGCCGATCTTGTCGAGGTTGCGGCCGCGCTCGAAACCCTCCAGCTCGTCGGTCTCGACGACGATCAGCGAGATGCCCTTGGCGCCCTTCTCAGGATCGGTCTTGGCAACGACGATGATGAAATTGGCGAGCTGGCCGTTGGTGATAAAGGTCTTCGAGCCGTTGAGCTTGTACTGGTTGCCGTCCTTTTCGGCGCGCGTCTTGACGCCCTGAAGGTCGGAGCCCGCACCGGGCTCGGTCATGGCGATGGCGCCGATCAGCTCGCCGCTCGCCAGCCTCGGCAGCCACTTCTTCTTCTGCTCCTCCGAGCCGTAGTGGAGGATATAGGGGGCAACGATCGAATTGTGCAGGCCAATGCCGAACCCGTCGACGCCGACATGGCCGATCGCCTCGATAATGGCGCTCTCATGCGCGAAGGTGCCGCCCGATCCGCCATATTCCTCCGGCATCGAGGCGCACAGCAGGCCGGCAGCACCCGCCTTCAGCCAGCTCTCGCGGTCGACCATTTCGTTCTTCTCGAACTCGTCGTAACGCGGCGCGATCTCTTCCGACATGAAGCGGTGCGCCATGTCGTAAAGCATGCCGACCTCGTCCGCCGCCCAGGCGGGCTTGGGAAGGCCAAGGATTTCGGCGGGGTGGGTCATGGTTTCTCCCTCGCGCCGACGTTCCCCTCCCCCTCGAGGGGAGGGTGGCCGCGAAGCGGCCGGGTGGGGTCGCCGATGACTTGCTCGACCTTATCTTTTACAACCTGCGCCATGTGCCACGGCATTGCGATCATTTTCCTCCAAGGCATGCACCAGAATGGAGGTCGGCGCACTGCACGCAGGACCCCTCCCGGCCCTTCGGGCCACCCTCCCCTCGAGGGGGAGGGGAACGCCGAAGCTAGAACGCTTCCGCCGGCAGTGCCATCAATGTGTCGGCACCGCTGGAGATGCGGGCAAGATGCGCCGACGTCTCCGGCATGATCCGCTCTATGAAGAAGCGCGCCGTCACCAGCTTGTTGTCGTAGAAAGACGAAGCGCCGTCAGCGCCATCAGCCAATTTCGCTGCGGCCACCCTGGCCATCTGCGCCCACATATAGCCCAGCGCCACCAGGCCGAAGAGATGCATGTAGTCGGTCGAGGCGGCACCGGCATTGTCGGGCTTGGCCATGCCGTTCTGCACCAGCCACATCGTCGCCGCCTGCAGATCGTTGAGGCCCTTTTTCAGCGCCTTGGTGAAGGGCGCCATCGTCTCGTCGGTGCGGTTCTCCTCGCAGAACTCTCCGACTTCCCTAAAGAAGGCCTGGACCGCGCGGCCGCCATTCAAGGCCAGCTTGCGGCCGACGAGATCGAGCGCCTGGATGCCGTTGGCACCCTCATAGATCATGGCGATGCGCGCATCGCGGACGAACTGGCTCATGCCGTGCTCTTCTATATAGCCGTGGCCGCCGAAGACCTGCTGCGCCATTACCGCATGATCGAACCCCTTGTCGGTGAGCACGCCTTTGACCACCGGCGTCATCAGGCCGGTGTAGTCGTCTGCGACCTGGCGATCTTTGTCGTCTCCGGAGCGGTGAGCGATGTCGGACTTGATCGCCGTCCACAGCGCCAGCGCGCGGCCGGCCTCGTTGAAAGCCTTCATGGTCATCAGGCTGCGGCGGATGTCCGGATGGACGATGATCGGATCGGCCTTCCTGTCCGGCGCCTTCGGCCCTGACAGCGAGCGGCCCTGCAGACGATCCTTGGCGTAGGAAACCGCATTCTGATAGGCGACCTCCGATAGCGAGAGGCCCTGCAGGCCGACGCCAAGCCGCGCCTCATTCATCATGGTGAACATTGCTTTCAGCCCGCCATTGGCCTCGCCGAGCAGCGTGCCTTCAGCGTCGTCGTAATTCATGACACAGGTCGAGTTGCCATGGATACCCATCTTCTGCTCGATCGAGCCACAGGAGACGGTGTTCTTCTCGCCCGGATTGCCTGAGGCATCGAGCTTGAGCTTCGGCACGATGAACAGCGAGATGCCCTTCACGCCATCCGGCGCGCCCTCGATACGGGCCAGCACCAGGTGGACGATATTGTCCGACATGTCATGCTCGCCGGCCGAGATGAAGATCTTCTGACCGGAGATCCTGTAGGTGCCGTCGCCATTTGGGACGGCCTTGGTGCGCAGCAAGCCAAGATCGGTTCCGCAGTGTGGCTCGGTCAGGTTCATGGTGCCGGTCCAGGCGCCCTCGACCAGCTTCGGCAACCATGTTGCCTTCTGCTCTTTGGTGCCATGGGTGATGATCGCAGCGATCGCGCCTTGCGTCAGGCCGGCATACATCATCAGCGACATATTGGCCGACACCATGTATTCGGCAACCGCAGTGTGCACTGCGTAGGGCAAGCCTTGCCCGCCAAACTCGACAGGTGCCGCGAGCCCCATCCAGCCGCCTTCGCGATACTGGTCGAAAGCTTCCTTGAAGCCTTTCGGCGTCATTACCGAACCGTCGTCATGGCGCATGCAGCCTTCCACGTCGCCAACGCGGTTCAGCGGCTGCATCACGTTTTCGGCGAGCTTCGCGCCCTCGGCAAGGATGGCCTCGAGCACATCCGGCGTGGCGTCGGAAAATCCGGGAAGATTGGAATAACGCTGATATCCCAGCACTTCGTTCAGCACGAACAGCGTGTCCCGGACCGGCGCTCTGTAGATCGGCATGCGTTTCCTCCACCATGCGGTCTTGGCCCCGAACTCAGCCCCAGCATATGAGGATGGCAGACGGACCAACGTTGTGGTCGAGATAACAAATATTGACGTTTGCGTAAACGTCAATTCTGCGCTGCGGCAAATTTTCTCCCGCGCGCCAGGACGACAAACGACAAAGCACGGCAAACGACGAAGAACCGCGCAGCGAAAGCCGCGCGGCTCCTATTCGTCACAAATCGAAAGCTTAGTTTAGCTCGCCACACTGGCCTGCGGGGTCGAGCGCTCGATCAGCATTTGCCGGACGGTCGACATCGAAGCACTCAGTTCGCTGATGGCATCGTCGATCAGCGCCCGCTGCTTCTGCAGGCGGGCAAGCTGCTTCTCCGACTTGTCGAGCGCCAGCCGCAATTGCTTGGTGTTGGAGCCGTTCGGATCGTAGAGGTCCATCATCTGCTTGACGTCACGCAGCGAGAACCCGACCTTGCGGCCAAGCAGGATCAGCTTCAGCCGGGCCCTGTCGCGGCGTGTATAAAGACGGGTCGAGCCGTCGCGCTGCGGGTTGAGCAGACCCTTGTCCTCATAGAAGCGCAGCGTACGCAGCGTCACTCCGTATTTCTTGGCCATTTCGCCGATGCGGACAAGCTCTTCACCGGCTTCGCTCGACATATCGTTGGTGTTGGCCGCGGCTTGGCCGGGCGAAATAAGTTTCATGGTCACTGGCTTTCCCCGTCTGGTGGCGTCGCGGTCGCGGACCTTGCGTCGCCTGAGTGAAAGCGGGGGCGTGCTTCCACTCGTGGTTTCAACAAACAAATCGCAAACGGCGTAATCCGCTCATTTACGTTTACGTCAATTCTATATCGATAGCCGCCTCAGCACGCAAGAGTGTTCTGGTCTTGCAACTTTATGCCGCAGCACCAGCGGACAACCTAAAAGGTCGTTGCCGATTTCGGGAGCGATCATGCGGCTGATCAAAATTCTACAACGTCTTTTGCGCGTCCAAAAAAGACACCCGGCGCCGTCGGCAGCCAGCCGACAAAGTTGCAACTTCTTAAGCTTGGTTAACGCGTTGTTTACCACGTTGGGGCGAAATGTGCGCATGTCGGTTACCCGTGTCTATCCTGTACTGAATTTTTCACGGTTTTTCGGAGCGCGGATGAGACCGGGAAGCTCGTCTTCCACTGCAACAAGCCAAGCAGTCGCCTTCGTCCCGGCAGGACTTTGGGAACCTGGTGAAAGCCAGCAATTCTGAAACGGGCGCATTGATGAACAGCAAGCGGTCCTACCTCGATACACTCAACGCCGGCAGGCAACGCCGGCCGCACACGACGCTTGAAGAGCTCAACCGCTCCCTGGAAACTCTGGAGCAGCGGCTGGAGCGGACGCGCGAGGAGACGGCAAGCCACGCCGATCCGCGCCGACCAGCGGCAGAACCACGCTATCCCAGCGCCCAACCCTATGGCCAGCAGCGCCGGTATGAGGATCCACGCGCGCAGCGGCCGAAAGGTCCAGCAGCGGCTTTCGACCAGAATTACCAGGCGATCGCCCGCGATATCGACCGGGTGCGGGGCCAGGAGGACGGCGTCGCCCTAGCCGGCAAGATCGCCGGCGAATTGCGCGGCCTGCGCGAAGAGTTGCGCCAGCAGATGACCTCCGGCCTGCAACGCGAGTTCGAGGTACTGCGCAAGAATATTGAGCGAGCCTTCCAGTCAAATGGCGGCGGCAAAGGCAGCGCCGAACTCAGCGTCGAATTCGAGCGGCTTTCCGGCGCCATCCAGACACTGGCCGAAAAAAGCGACGACAGAAGCGTCAATATGCTGCGGCTCGAGCTTGAGCAGGTCAAAGCCGCGCTCGATACGCTGGCGCGCGAGGAGAGCGTGCAGGCGGTCGGACGCCGCTGGGACGATTTCGACCGCCGCTGGAACGCTTTCGAGGATCGCGTCGAGGCCGATCAGCGCAAGCGTTCCGATGCACCCGGCCTGTCGGCGCTAACGGAGCGGCTCGAACAGATCAGCAATGCCGTCAGCAATCTGCCGGAATCGCTGTCGCTGCGCTCGCTCGAGGAAAAGGTCCGCACGCTTGCCGGAGCGGTCGACCATTTCGCCCGCCAGCAGGACAATCGCGGCGGCGACACATTCAGTCAGATCGACGAGCGGCTCGACGAGATTTCCCGCGCGATCGTCGCCTCGACGGTTGCCGCGCAAGCCAATTCGTTCGACCCCGAGCCCTTCGAACGCATCGAGAAGCGGATCGATTCACTGGCCCAGCAAATCGAAGAAGTGTCGCAGGATCGTCCGGGTCGGGAGGTCATCGACCGTCTCAACACATTGTCGAGCCGCGTGGATGAACTGGCCGGCCGAGCCAATCTGCCGGAACAGGCGATGGAGCGCCTTGCCAGGCAAGTCGCGCTTATTGCCGACAAGATCGACCACGCACCTGCCATGCCCGACGCCGACTACATCTTCCAGGGGCTCGAGCAGCGCTTCGACGTGCTGTCCAGCATGATGGAACGTCGCCAGGGCGACGCAATCGAACAAGGCAACATGCTGTTTCGCGACCTTGAGCGCCGGTTGGACGAGGTCGCCGACAGGCTGGACCAGCGCATGCCGCAGGTCGATAGCGCCGGCATCATGGATGCCATCGACGCCCGCTTCACCGCGCTGGCCAAGCGGATTGAGACGCGCGTTCCAGATCCCGCCAACGAGGCGGCGATCCGTGGCCTGGAGAGCCGGCTCGAAGACATCTCAAGCCGGCTGGATTCGTCCGCGGCACAGGTCGCCAGCATCGACCCGGCGTTGATCCGCAGTCTTGAAGCGCAGGTCGCCGGCCTGACGGCGCATCTTTCCAAGCCTGGCACGCCGCTGCCGGAATTCGACGACATCAGCCCGCGTCTCAACGAAATCGAGAAGTCGCTGGCCGGAACCCGCGATTCCATCCTCGGCGCGGCGCGCGAGGCGGCTGAGAGCGCCGTCCGCTCACTGGCCGGATCAAGCGCCAACACGGCGGCCGTTACCGGCCTCGCCCAGGACCTGAAGACGCTCGAGGCACTGACGCGGCGTTCGGACGAGCGCAATTCGAGAACGTTCGAGGCTATCCACGATACGCTGCTCAAGATCGTTGACAGGCTTGGTTCATTGGAGACGGGCGAACCGGCAAGCGCGGAGTTGAGCAAGCGTTTCGGCCGGCCATCCAAGATCTCGATACAGGACGCACCGTCGATGGACCTCGACCAGCCGCTGCCGTTGACAGGCAGCATGGCCGATCTCGACGGCCGCGCCGCGGCGCTCGTGCGCGACGAGCCAGGTCCGCGTACGCCAGCCGAGGCCGCCGCCGCAGCAGCCCTGGCGGCTCTCGGTTCAGACACGACGCGTGAAAAATCCGAGCAAGGCGGCGGCAGGAAATCGATGTTAGGCGGGCTGGCGCGCGCCTTGAAGGGCAAGAAGGACGCCGAGATGCCGCCGCTTGCAGGCTCGGCGCAGAGCGCCGAGATACCGAGCGTCGATCTCGACGAGCCCCTCGACCCCAAGCTCGCCAACCGGCCACTGGAACCCGGCTCCGGCGCACCCGACCTCAGCGCCATCATGAAGCGCGTGCGCGACGAGCGCGGGCAGCCGACCCGGGAAGGCGGCGCTGAGGCGGCAAAATCGGACTTCATTGCGGCAGCCAGACGGGCTGCGCAAGCGGCGGCTGCCGAGGCGGACGCCCTCAAGCGCCAGTCGACGATGAAAGGCCCGGTCAAGGCACTCAGGATCGGCGACCTGCTCAAGGCGCGGCGCAAGCCGATCCTGATGGGGGCAATCGCCATCATGCTGGCGCTTGCCGGCCTGCAACTGGGCAAAGCCTTCTTCTCCGACCCGGTCGAAGTTACCAACAATGAGGCGGCACCGGCCGTGGCCGTACAGCCGGTGGAAACCAATTTGGCCAGCGTTGCCAGCGAGCCGAAGGCGGACGCGCAGACGACACCACAGGAGAGCGCGCCGTCGCCCACCGTCAGGCAGGCAGAGCCATCCGCATCGATGACCAAGGACGACACGGCGGCGCAAACCGGCCCCGCTACACCGGCAGCCGAGACATCGACGGCGCCCTCGGCTTCCGCGGAGCCCGCTGACCTGGCGGCGCAAGACACCGCGGCCGCAGTGCCCACGCCGGCAGCGGCGACGGCCAGCGACGCCGAGCCAATGGCTGCCGCGCCTGCTATAGCCACCGCTGCGACGCAGGACACGACCGGCACGGTGCCACCGGCGGATGCTGCCGCGGCAGGCGTTGCCAAGATCGACGTTCCGGCCGATGCCGGTCCGGCCGCCCTGCGCGATGCAGCGGCGGGCGGCGGCGCCAAGGCGCTGTTCGAGATCGGCTCGCGCTACGCCGAGTCTCGCGGCGTCAAAGAAGACATGGCGGCGGCGGCCAAATGGTATGAGAAAGCTGCCGAACTCGGTTTCGCGCCGGCAGAATACCGCATCGGCAATTTCTACGAGAAGGGCATCGGCGTCGCACGCGACATCAAGAAAGCGAAAACCTGGTACCAGCTTGCCGCAGCGCAGGGCAATGCCAGCGCGATGCACAATCTTGCCGTGCTGTTTGCGATGGCGGCGGATGGCGTGACCGACAATGAATCGGCAGCGCGCTGGTTCCAGGCGGCGGCGGATCTCGGTGTCAAGGATAGCCAGTTCAATCTCGGCATCCTCGCGGCGAAGGGCGTCGGCATGAAGCAGAACCTCGAGGAGAGCTACAAATGGTTCGCACTCGTCGCCAAGACCGGCGACAAGGATGCGGCGGCCAAGCGCGATGAGATCGCCAAGGCACTGAGGCCCGAGCAGCTGGAGCGTGCGCGGGCCGCGGCTGAACTGTGGAAGGCCAAGCCGCTCGATCCAGCCGCCAATTCGGCCGACGTTCCTGAATCGTGGCAGGACGGCACACCGCAGACGACCGCCAGCATCGACATGAAGAAAGCGGTCCAGAACATCCAGCGCATTCTCAACAAGAACGGCTACGAGGCCGGCAATCCCGACGGGATGATGGGCCAGAAAACCAAGAACGCGATCATGGCCTTCCAGGCCGACAACGATATGAAGGCAACCGGCGCGATCGACGAAAAGCTGGTCAAGGCGCTGCTTGCGCGTAAATAACGGCGGATGCGTCGTTTCCGCGACGCCCTTGCCACAGATTTGCCTGTTAACTGATTGAGTTGTTTTTTGTTTCGGCGGTGCGGCGAAGTTTGACTTCACGGCCCGGCCGGCGCAAGAACGAGATAGCCTTCTGACGCAAAATGCCCGCAACGGTTGCATTCGCCAGGAGGCAAACTGATCGAGACTGACGGGTGGGCATCTATCTCCCGATCGCGGAAATTTCCGTCAACATCTTCGTGCTGCTGGCCATGGGTGCGGCGGTGGGTTTCCTGTCGGGCATGTTCGGCGTGGGCGGCGGCTTTCTCATTACGCCACTGCTGATCTTCTACAACATACCGCCGGCAATCGCGGTCGCCACCGGCGCCAACCAGGTCATCGCTTCCTCCTTCTCCGGCGCCCTGTCGCACATGAAGCGCGGCACGCTCGACTTCAAGCTTGGCGGCGTGCTTTTAGCCGGCGGCATCGTCGGCTCGACTGGTGGTATCTATGTCTTTGCGCTCCTGCGCCGGCTCGGCCAGCTCGACCTGTTCATCTCGCTGCTCTACGTCGTGCTGCTCGGCACCGTCGGCGGACTGATGCTGGTCGAGAGCGTCAATGCGCTGCGCGCTACTCGCAGCGGCGCCGCACCGGTGTTGAAGAAATCCGGCCAGCATAATTGGATCCACCGCCTGCCGCTGAAGATGCGGTTCAGGGCCTCGAAGCTCTTCGTCAGCGTCATTCCGGTGCTTGGGCTGGGCGCGGCGATTGGCTTCCTGTCCTCGATCATGGGCGTCGGCGGCGGCTTCATCATGGTGCCGGCCCTGATCTACCTTTTGAAAGTGCCGACCAACGTCGTCATCGGCACCTCGCTGTTCCAGATCATCTTCACCTCGGCTTACACCACGCTGGTCCACGCCACCACCAACCAGACGGTCGACGTCATGCTCGCCTTCCTGTTGATGGCAGGCGGCGTCGCTGGCGCGCAATATGGCGCCAAGGCTGGTCAGAGGCTGCGGGGCGAGCAACTCAGGGCGCTGCTGGCGCTGCTCGTGCTGGCGGTAGCCATCCGGCTTGCCATCGATCTTTTCGTCACGCCGCCCAATCTCTATTCTCTGTCCGGCGTGGGCCTGAGCTGATGGCCGGCCTAAGGACGCTCGCGGCCGCCGCCTTGCTGTCGCTGCTGGCTGCTGCGCCACCGGCGAAGGCGCAGGCGCCACTAACCGAAAACATCCAGATCGGCCTTTCCACCGACAATGTCTCGATTACCGCCGGCTTTTCCGGCGCCGACCTGACCATTTTCGGCTCACTGGAAAATGCCGATCCGCTTGTCGCGCGGCAAGGGCGCTACGACGTGATCGTCGTGCTGGAAGGCCCGGCTCGGCCGGTCGTCGTGCGCCGCAAGGACCGGGTGCTCGGCGTCTGGGTCAATCTGGAGTCGGAGACCTTCAAAAACGTACCTGTCTCCTATTCGGTGGCGACGACGCGGCCGCTGCAGGACGTCACCGATCCGAACAGCTACAAGCAGCTGTCGCTTGGCGCCTCCAACCTCTATTTGCAGCCGGCCGACGCGGAGGACAGCCCGGCGACAATCGAGGAGTTCACCGCCGCGCTGCGCGAACGCAAGGCGGCGACCGGCCTCTACAGCGAGAATGTCGGCGGTGTGCAGTTCCTGTCGCAGAACCTGTTCCGCGCCACCGTCAGGCTCGCCCCAAACGTTCCGGTCGGCACCCATAAGGCCCGTGCCTTCCTGTTCAAGAGCGGCCTGTTCATCAAGGAAAGCTCCGCCCAGCTCGAAATCCGCAAGTCCGGTTTCGAACAGTCGATCTTCCGCGTCGCGCACGACTATTCCTTCCTCTACGGTGTCTTTGCCGTATCGCTGGCCATGCTGACCGGCTGGCTCGGAAGACTGGTGTTCAGGAAAGACTGAACTCTCGTAAAAGTGGTTTCCCTTTCCGAGGGTATGGGTTAGACCGCGACCCCCGGCCCGACCGGATACGAGCTGCTGCTCCCCAAATCAGAACTACAGGAACGCACGATGCGACCAGCATTTGCCGGTATCGACTTCGGCACTTCGAATTCCACCGTGAGCGTGGTCAGGAACGGGCAGCCGCGGCTGGTGGCGTTGGAAGACGGCCAAGTCACGCTGCCCAGTGCGGTATTCTTCAATTTCGAGGACAACCGCACCTATTTCGGGCGACGCGCCCTTGCCAACTATACGGACAGTATCGAAGGCCGCCTGATGCACTCGTTGAAGAGTGTGCTCGGCAGCTCGCTCGCCCACGAAAAGACGCGCATCAAGGCGCGCTCGATCGGCTTCATGGAGATTGTCGGCCTGTTCGTCGGCCATCTGAAAAAGAAGCTGGAAGAAGAAGCCCATGACGCGGTCGACAGCGTCGTGCTGGGACGGCCCGTGCAGTTCGTCGACGACGATGCCGAGGCCGACGCCAAGGCGGAGCACGAACTCGAAAACGCCGCTCGTGCCCACGGCTTCAAGCAGATCGCCTTCCAGTTCGAACCGATTGCCGCGGCACTCGACTACGAACAAAAGGTGACGCGCGAGGAACTGGCGCTGATCGTCGACATGGGCGGCGGCACGTCCGACTTCTCAATCGTGCGGGTCTCGCCCGAGCGCGCCCGCTCGCTTGACCGCAAGGACGACATCCTGGCCAGCCGCGGCATCCACATCGGCGGCACCGACTTCGACCGGCTGCTGAGCATCGCCCATGTGATGCCGCAGCTCGGCCATCTCTCACCGACCAAGGATGGCAAACGTAATCTGCCGGCGAGCTACTTCATCGACCTGGCGACGTGGCAGCGCATCAACCTGGTCTATACCGCGAGGGCGATGACGCATCTGCGCCAGATCCGCTACGAGGCGGAGCACGCAGACCTGGTCGACCGCTTCATCCACATCATCGAGCATCGTTACGGCCACGCGCTGGCGGCGCTGGTCGAAAAGGCCAAGATCGAGCTGACGGACCGATCGTCGGCCGATGTCGAGGTCGCGCTGCCCGAGGTGAGGTTCACGGCAGAAATCACGCGCAAGGGTCTCGAAGCCACCATAGCCAGGGACATTGAGCGTGTTGCGGCTACGGTCGAGCAGACCATCCGCGACGCACAGGTGAAGGCCTCGGACATCACCGCGGTGTTCCTGACCGGCGGATCGACCGCGATCCCGCTGGCCAGGCAGCAGATCCTGGCGCTGGTGCCGCAGGCGTCGGTAATCGAAGGCGATGTGTTCGGCTCGGTCGGGCTTGGGCTGGCGCTCGACGCGCAGCGGAAGTTCGGCTGATCGGCTTAAAGCGGCGCGAATCTCTCAGCTTTGCCGCCAAGATGCGCCTTGAGCGCCATCTGGGCCAGGCTTGGCTGCCGGTCGCGATGCGTGATCATGGCAAATTCGCGCTTCGGCAGATCGACCGGCACGGAACGCAGACTGCCTTCGGCGACCGCGCGCGCGACGACGAGTTCCGAAATGATGCTGGCGCCGGCGCCGGCCTCGACTGCCTGGCGAATAGCCTCATTGCTCGGCAATACCAGGAATATCTGCAGGTCCGCGAACGAAATCCCGTCGCGTCGGGCAAGGTCCTCCAGCACCTCGCGCGTGCCCGACCCGCCTTCGCGAATGATCCAGCGAAGCCCGCCAAGGTCGGGATGTCCAGGCGAAACTTCTGCGATCTCAGGGTGCGAGCGCGCCACGACCAGCATCATGCGATCGATATCGACCTTGGCACGGCGCAAAATGTCGGATTCGGTGCGCCCCTCGACCAGGCCAAAATCGGCTGCGCCATCAAGTACATTGGTCTCGACCTGCCTGGTGTTGCCAATGCTCACGCTCAGCCTGACGGCAGGATAGGCTTCGTGGAAAGAGGCGAGCCGGCGCGGCAGCCAATAACTGGCGATGGTCTGGCTGGCAGCGATCGAGAGACTGCCTGATATCGTCTGCGCGACATGCTCCAGCACATTGTGGGCGGCCGCAGTCCGCTCGAGGACCGCCTTGGCCTCGGGCAAGAATCGGCGTCCGGTCTCGGCGAGCTCGATATTGCGGCCCACTCGGTTGAACAACTGGACGCCGTGCTGCTGTTCGAGCGAGCGGATGGCGGCCGACGCGGCCGACTGTGAGATGCCCAGCAACTCGGCCGCTTTGGTCATGTGCGCCCGTTCGGCGACGGCAACGAAGATCCGCAACTGGTCCAGGGTCATTCCGACACTAAGAAGCAAATCCGATTGGAATTACAAGAGCAAGTTGTTAGACGGATCGGTCGCTTTGTTCTAAATTTTGACCCGAAATTGGAAAAAAGTCGCGCCAGAGCAGTCGAGGGTAGAATTGGTGGGGCGGTTCAAATCCGTGTTTGCGCACTGGACCCGCAGCCTGCGGCCGCGGCTCTTGGGTGAACGCTATCGGCCGGAAGAGCATTACATGCGCGGCCCCGGCCCGAAGACGAGAGCCAAGGTCGCGGAGCGCAAGAGCATCACCGGATCATGACCAACAACCTGCTGCGCGGAGCCAATTCGGCACCATCACAACGGCCGCTTGCCGATACACGCGCGCCCGCTGAAGGCGACGGCGTCGATACGTCGCCCGATGTCTCCGACAGCGTCGCCAAGACGACTTGCTATATGTGCGCCTGCCGCTGCGGCATCGACGTCCATATCAAAGACGGCAAGGTCCGCTACATCAACGGCAACAAGGATCACCCGGTCAACCGCGGTGTGCTGTGCGGCAAGGGCAGCGCCGGCATCATGCAGCATTACAGCCCGGCCCGGCTGAAGAAGCCGCTACTGCGCACCGGCCCGCGCGGCTCGGGCGAGTTCCGCGAGATTGAGTGGGAGGAAGCCTTGTCGATCGCGACAGAACGGCTTTCGAACATCCGCCGAACCGATCCGAAGAAACTTGCCTTCTTCAGCGGGCGCGACCAGTCGCAATCGCTGACCGGCTGGTGGGCGAGCCAGTTCGGCACGCCGAACTTCGCCGCCCATGGCGGCTTCTGCTCGGTCAATATGGCGGCCGGCGGCCTCTACACGATTGGCGGCTCGTTCTGGGAGTTCGGCGAGCCCGACTGGGACAACACCAAATATTTCATGCTGTTCGGGGTTGCCGAAGACCATGATTCCAATCCGATCAAGATCGGACTCGGCAAGCTCAAGGCGCGCGGCGCCAAGGTGGTTTCAATCAATCCCTGCCGCACCGGCTATAATGCAATTGCCGACGACTGGATCGGCATCCGGCCCGGCACCGACGGCCTGTTCGTGTTCGCCCTCATCCATGAATTGCTGAAGGCTGGCCGCATCGATCTCGAGTACCTCTTGCGCTACACCAATGCCCACATCCTGGTCGTTCAGGAGCCTGGAGCTGTCGATGACGGGCTGTTCATGCGCAATGGCGAGGGCAATCCGCAGGCTTGGGACAGGGTGGCGAAGATGCCTGTCAATGCCAGCGATGCCGACGCGAAGCCCGCATTGACCGGCAGCTTTCTCGTCGACGGCCGCCGCTGCGTGCCGGTCTTCCAACTCGTCGCCGACCGTTATCTGGACGAGAGCTATTCACCGGACGCCGTCGCTGACCGGTGCGGCATCTCCGCCGACACCATCCGACGCATTGCCGCAGAACTCGCCCATGTCGCCTTCGAACAGCAAATCGAATTGCCGGTGGCCTGGACGGACTGGGCCGGCCGCCGGCACGAGACCATCAAGGGTCGGCCGGTGTCGATGCATGCGATGCGCGGCATCTCGGCCCATTCGAACGGATTTCACACTTGCCGCGCCATTCATCTGCTTCAGGTGCTTCTCGGCACGGTGGACGTGCCGGGCGGCTTCCGCTTCAAACCGCCTTATCCGCGGTCCGCGCCGCCGGGTCCAATGCCCGCCGGCAAGAATGTGAAGCCGATGACACCGCTCGAAGGCATGCCGCTCGGCTTCGTCTGCGGACCGGAGGACCTGCTGATCGATGAAGGCGGCAAGCCTGTTCGTATCGACAAGGCCTACTCCTGGGATGCGCCGCTGGCCGCACACGGGCTCATGCACACGGTTATCCGCAACGCCTGGGCCGGCGATCCCTACAAGATCGACACTCTGTTTATGTACATGTCCAACATGGCCTGGAACTCGTCGATGAATACGGTCGAGACGATGGCGATGCTGACCGATATCGAAGCGTCGGGCGAGTACAAGATCCCGTTCATCATCTATTCCGACGCTTATTATGCCGAGACCGTGCCTTTTGCCGATCTGGTGCTGCCGGACACCACCTATCTCGAGCGTCATGACTGTATCAGTCTGCTCGACCGGCCGATCAGCCATGCCGACGGTCCGGGCGACGCCATCCGCCATCCGGTCGTCGAGCCGGACCGCGACGTCAGGCCGTTCCAGACGGTGCTGATCGAACTCGGCGCGGGGCTCGGTCTGCCCGGCTTCGTTCATGACGACGGCTCCGCCAAATACCGCGACTATGCCGACTACATCGTCAATCACGAGCGCACGCCAGGTGTCGGTCCGCTCGCCGGCTGGCGCGGCAAGGACGGGGCCTCGGTCGGCAAGGGCGAGGTCAATCCCGACCAGTTGCAGCGCTACATAGATAATGGCGGCTTCTGGCACCAGGATTTCGCCGCCGATCAGCGCTACTACAAGATGGCCAACCGCTCGTATCTCGAATTGGCTGAGAGCATGGGCTTCATGCCGAAGGCCGAGCCGATCGTCTTCCAACTCTATTCGGAGCCGATGCAGCGCTTTCGCCTTGCGGCGCGCGGCCATGGCGGGGTGCTGCCGCCGGAGGCGGAGCGCAGCCGCATCGAGACCTATATGGATCCGCTGCCGTTCTGGTATGCGCCCTTCGAAGAGGCTGCGGTCGACAGCCAAGCCTATCCGCTGCACGCGCTGACGCAGCGGCCGATGCACATGTACCATTCCTGGGGCGGGCAGAATGCCTGGCTAAGGCAGATCACCAGCCAGAACCGACTGTTCGTGCACTACCGGACGGCAGCCGGCCTCAGCCTTGTCGACGACGATTGGGTTTGGATCGAGAGCATCAACGGCAAGGTCAAGGGGCAGATCAAGCTGGCCGACGGCGTCAACGCCGATACGGTGTGGACCTGGAACGCGATCGGCAAACGGCGCGGCAGCTGGGGGCTCAAGGACGACGCGGCCGAATCCAATCGCGGCTTCCTGCTCAACCACATCATCGGCGACCAGACCTCCGCCGATGCCAACGGCAAACGCTATTCGAACTCCGACCCGGTAACGGGCCAGGCCGCATGGTTCGACCTGCGCGTGCGCATCGTCAAATGCGCGCCCGAGGAAGCGGGCTTCACCGAACCGCAGTTCGAGCGGTTCCGCCAGCTGCCGGACTCTGAGCTCTCGCCCGACAAGCTCAGTTTCGGCGCCGAGTTCCGCATGAAAAGAGAAGCCGCCGAATGACTTGCCTTCCCGCCCATACCGACAAGAAGCTCGGCCTTGTCATCGATCTCGACACCTGCGTCGGCTGCCAGGCCTGCGTTACCGCCTGCAAAGAATGGAATACCGGCGGCCATATGGCGCCGCTGACCGACATCGACCCCTATGGCGGCAATGTCGACGGCGTCTGGTTCAACCGCGTGCACAGTTATGAGCACATCACGGAGATGGGTGGGCGCACAGTCAATTTCCCACGCTCCTGCCTGCACTGCGAGACGCCGGCGTGCGTCACGGTCTGCCCGACCGGCGCCTCCTACAAGCGGGCGTCGGATGGCATCGTGCTGGTCGACGAGGACAAATGCATCGGCTGCAAACTGTGCAGTTGGGCCTGTCCCTACGGAGCGCGCGAATTCGACACCAATGTCGGCGTGATGAAGAAATGCACGTTGTGCGTCGACCGCATCTACAACGACAATCTGGCGGAAGAAGATCGCGTGCCGGCCTGCGTCGCTGCTTGCCCGACCAGCGCGCGGCATTTTGGCGATCTAGGCGATCCGGCATCCGCTATCTCGCAACTGGTGGCCGAGCGCGGCGGTGTCGATCTGATGCCGGAAATGGGCTATAAGCCGACCAACAAATATCTGCCGCCACGTGCCCACA
This sequence comes from Mesorhizobium sp. M0664, assembly GCF_040320565.1. Lineage (NCBI taxonomy): Bacteria > Pseudomonadati > Pseudomonadota > Alphaproteobacteria > Hyphomicrobiales > Phyllobacteriaceae > Mesorhizobium > Mesorhizobium sp. M0664. The sequence continues at coordinate 414,054 of NZ_JAMYPW010000001.1, read as the reverse complement.
CCACCCGCGCCGCATCGGTGCCGGCGCCAGCGCTTGAAGCGGTGCGGGCCGAAGGCGGCTTCCTCGGCTGGGTCGACCGCATGCTTTCGAACTGACCCGTGCCTTCATGCATCCAGCCTTCTCCGTCGTCTTTTTCACCACGGCCACGGGCGCCGGTTACGGCCTGCTCGCGCTGCTTGGCGTGCTCGCTGGACAGGGCTTTATCCCGCCCGATTTCTGGCTTGGCCTCACCGGCATGGGGCTGGCGCTTGGCCTGATCTCGACAGGCCTGCTGTCGTCGGCCGGCCATCTCGGCCGGCCCGAACGCGCCTGGCGTGCCTTCTCGCAATGGCGTAGCTCATGGCTGTCGCGCGAAGGCGTTGCGTCGGTCGCGACCTTCGTCCCCGCGGGACTGTTCGGCATCGGCTGGGTGATCCTCGGACGCACGAGCGGCTGGGTGGCTGTCGCCGGGCTGCTGGCTGCCATCGGCGCGGTCGCAACCGTCTGCACCACCGGCATGATCTACGCGTCGTTGAAGCCGATTGCCCAGTGGCACAGCCGCTTCACCCTCCCCGCCTACCTGGTCTTTTCGGCGATGACCGGCAGCGTACTGCTCAACGCCCTGCTGCAGGGATTTGCCGCAGGCTCGAATATGCTTCTGGCAGCTGCCCTGTTGCTGACCGCACTCGGCTGGGGTTTGAAGCTGGCGACCTGGCGATACAATGACAGGCTGGAGATCCCGACCAATGCCAACACCGCAACCGGGCTTTCCGGCGGCACGGTGCGGTCGCTGGAATGGCCGCATACCGAGGAAAACTATCTGCTCAAGGAGATGGGTTTTCGCATTGCGCGCAAGCACAGCGCTAAACTCCGCCAGATCACGCAGGTGCTGGCCTTTGCTTTGCCCGCGTTGCTGCTGGTCGCGGCGTTCGCCTTGCCGTGGCCCTATGCGGCAGCACTGTCGATACTCGCCGCAATCGCCCAACTCGCCGGAATGCTGGTCGAGCGCTGGCTGTTCTTCGCCGAGGCCAAGCACACGGTCACTTTGTACTACGGCAGGTAGGTTCAGCCCGGCCTGAGCATCGCGTGGGAAATCGCGAAAATGCGCTGTGTGCCAAGCATATAGGCCATCAGCGTTTCGCGGCGGAACAGCCCGGCATAGGCGCGATCGAGCACGTTGAGCGAGCCGGTATAGGCGCCGAAAGCCGGCATGATCATGCGGCCGCCATCGCCGGCAAAGCAACGACGCCGCACCGAACGGCCTTGCTGCACGATGCGGGCGCAAGGATGCAGATGGCCCGATATCTCGCCCTCTACCCTTACCGCCGAAGGCTCGTGCCGGAAGAGCAGAGAACCGATGGCCAATTCGCGCACGGTTTCGCCCGGCAGGTCGGCCGGTGCTTCCGGGTCATGATTGCCGGCGACCCAGAACCAGTCGCGCCCGACCATCAGCCCTTCCAGCCTTTGGCGAAAGCTCGCGTGCATACGTGCGGCGCCGCCGCCATCGTGAAAACTGTCGCCCAGGCTGATAACGATCGCAGGCTGATAATCGGCGATCACCGCCTGCAGCCGGAGCAACGTCGCACCGGTGTCGTAAGGTGGGACCAGCGTGCCGCGCCTGGCCAGTGATGAGCCTTTTTCCAGATGCAGGTCGGATACGGTCAGAAGCCGGAATTCGGGAAAATAGAGCACGCCGCGACGGTCGCAGATCGCGCGTTCGCCGGCGATACGGACAGTGCCAGCATCCGCCAGAGGCGCAGCCATGGCGAGCGCGACAGTCATTTCGTCCCCATGGCCTCCTCGACCAGCGTGGCTGCATCCATCAGCAGCGTGTCATCGGCCTCGCCGTGCACCGGCATTTTGCCGATCTCGAGCATGATCGGCACGGCGAGCGGCGATATCTGCTCGAGGTTCTTATGCATGATTCGACCTTGGACGCGCGAGAGCATCTCGGCAAGTCTGCTGACATCCAAGAGACCGGTCGCGGCATCGGCACGCGTCGCCTGCAAAAGGATATGGTCGGGCTCGTGGCTGCGCAGCACGTCGTAGATGAGATCCGTCGACACGGTTACCTGGCGGCCGCTCTTCTCCTGCCCTGGGTGGCGTTTCTCGATCAATCCCGAGATCAGCGCGCAATTGCGAAAGGTGCGCTTCAACAACCAACTGCCGGCGAGCCAGGCTTCGAGGTCGTCGCCCAGCATGTCCTGATCGAATAGCGCAGCCAGCGACGGTTTCTTCGCCCTGAACATATGGCCCATATCGGCCAGCGACCATATGGCAAGCGCATAGTCGGTGGCGACGAAGCCGAGCGGCTTGGCTCCCGCCCTGTCGAGGCGGCGGGTGAGCAGCATGCCGAGCGTCTGGTGCGCCAGCCTGCCCTCGAACGGATAGGCCACCAGATAGTAGCGGTTGCCGCGCGGAAAGGTCTCGATCAGCAGATCGTCGCGTTTCGGCAGCACCGACTTGTCGGCCTGAAAGCGTAACCAGTCGGCGACCTGCTCCGGCAGCTTCTTCCAGCGCTGCGGATCGTCCAGCATGGCGCGGACCTGTTCGGCCAGGTACGTCGAAAGCGGGAATTTGCCACCACCGTAATACGGCACCTTGGCGTCGCTGCCGGGTGCATTCGAGACAAAGCACTCATTCTCGCGGATACCTTCGAAGCGCAGCAGCTTGCCGGCGAACATGAAGGTGTCGCCATGCGTCAGCGTTTCGAGGAACGCCTCCTCGATTTTGCCCAGAACCCGGCCGCCACGCGAAGCCGCGCCTCTGCTGCCGGCCTGGACATAGCGGACGTTGAGCGCCGGCACTTCGATGATGGTGCCGACATTGAGCCGGTATTGTTGGGCGACGCGAGGATTTGAGACCCGCCACAGCCCGTCCTTGTTGAGACGAATACGGGCGTAGCGTTCATAGTTCTTCAGCGCATAGCCGCCGGTGGCGACGAAATCGATGACGCGATCGAATGTCGGCCGATCGAGATCGGCATAGGGTGCTGCCGTTCGCACTTCCTCAAACAGCGCATCGGCATGGAACGGCGCACCGCAGGCACAGCCCAGCACGTGCTGCGCCAGGACGTCGAGCCCGCCATTGACCAGCGGCGGCGTATCCTGGGCACCGAGATAATTGGCGTCGAGCGCCGCCCTGCATTCCAGCACCTCGAAGCGGTTGGCCGGTATCAGGATCGCCTTCGACGGCTCGTCCATACGGTGGTTGGCGCGGCCGATGCGCTGCGCCAGCCGGCAGGCACCTTTCGGCGCGCCGACATGGACGACTAGATCGACATCGCCCCAGTCGATGCCGAGGTCGAGCGTCGACGTGGCGACGATGGCGCGCAGGGCGTTCTCGCCCATTGCCTTTTCGACACGCCGGCGCTGCGCGACGTCGAGCGAGCCGTGATGCAGCGCGATCGGCAAGGTCTCCTCGTTGACCCGCCACAACTCCTGGAACAGCAACTCCGCCTGGCTGCGCGTGTTGACGAACAGCAGGGTTGTCTTGTGGCGCTTGATCTCGTTGTAGATTTCCGGCGTTGCGTAGCGGGCCGAATGTCCCGCCCACGGCACGCGCTCCTCCGAATCGAGAATGGAGATGTCGGGCTTGGCGCCGCCAGTGACGACGATCAGTTCGGCCATCGGCCCCGGTGGATTCTGGCTGACCAGCCAGCGCCGCAATTCGTCAGGCTCGGCGACCGTCGCCGACAGGCCTATCGTCTGCAGGGCGGGCACAAACGAGCGCAGCCGGGCCAGCCCGAGCGACAGGAGATGCCCGCGCTTCGAGGTCACCAGCGAATGCAATTCGTCGAGCACGACATAGCGCAGGTCCTCGAAGAAGCGCTTGGCATCGGGCGCGGCAATCAGCAGCGCCAATTGCTCGGGCGTGGTCAGGAGAATGTCGGGCGGCGCCAGCTTCTGCCGCTGGCGCTTGTGTGCGGGCGTGTCGCCGGTGCGCGTCTCGACGGTGACCGGCAGCCCGATTTCTTCGACGGGTTTGCCGAGATTGCGCTCGATGTCGACGGCCAGCGCCTTCAGCGGCGAGATGTAGAGTGTGTGGATGCCTCGATGCGCCTGCCCCGGCCTTCTCCTCGGCCGGCCGGCCAGTTCGGTCAGCGATGGCAAGAACCCGGCCAGCGTCTTGCCGGCGCCGGTCGGGGCGATCAGCAATACCGACCGGCCGCCCTGGGCTTTGGCCAGCAAATCGATCTGGTGGGCGCGCGGCGACCAGCCCTTTTCCGCAAACCATTTGACAAATGGCTCGGGCAGGACGACGGCGGCATTCTGTTCGGCAAGGCGCGGCTGCTCTGTCACGCGCCAGACGTAGCGCGGCGGCGCGCAATCGCCAAGCAGAATCAGAACAAAAGGTGATCGATTCGCGCTACGGCCGGCGAAACCCGGTCGGTCCGCCATAGAGATAGCCGATACGGGCGACCGCCTCCCTCAGTCCTTCACGCGACACCAGCATGGTGTGGCCGTTGGCGTGGATCATGGTCTCCGGATCTGTCATGATCGCGACGTGGCCTTTCCAGAAGACCAGGTCGCCGCGCCGCAACCCGGCAAAATCCGGCCCGGGTTCGAGCGGCTCGCCGACGGTCGCCGCCTGCATGTCGGTGTCGCGCAGCACTTGCCTGCCAGCCATGTGCATTGCAAGTTGCACGAGACCGGAACAATCGATGCCGAAGCCGGAGACGCCGCCCCACAGATAGGGCGTGCCGAGAAACGCCTCGGCGACCGCGACGTAGTCGGGATGAACCTCGGCGACCGGCCTGAGATGACTCGAGATGACCGCCTGGCCGGACGGCAGCAGAGCATAATGCGTGCCGCGCGTTTCCGCTGAGCCCGTCACCGCCACCAATGACCCCATCGAGAGCTCCCCGCTCACCGGGAACCGCAAATCCGGTCCCGGATAGAGGAAAGTGCGCGGCACCGAGACAACATGGGTGGGCGCATGCTCCCGACCGCCCAGCACGGTGTCGGCGACATAGCCGACATAGCCGTCGCGCTCGGCCTGTATCCAGGCCCAGCCCTCAACGTCCTCGAAGACGAGGACGTCTTCGCCGAACAGAAGCTGGGTATCGACGCCGGCGTCCGGGCGCGGCGCCTTGCGGATGTCGGCGACGCAGGCTGATATGCGAGCCGGCCGGCCGGCGACGAAACGGTCGGCGGCGACCTCGCCTCGCAGCCTGGCGTCGGCGAGATCGGAGCGGAAGGCATGGAGGCGGGCATCCCTGGCGGTCAAATCGGCAACTCGTTCAAATGGGCAACTCTTGGGCTCTGGCAATGATAACATCGCCAAAGCGCTCGACAAAGAGCGCGCCTTCGACTGTGCGCCTGACCAGCACGTTGCGCTTGTCGAGCTCGTCGCGGTGGCGCGACACCAGTTTCAGCGCCCCCATCGTATCGAGCGCACGGGTGATCACCGGCTTGGTGACGTTGAGGCGGGCGGCTAACCCCCGTACCGTGTGGGGCGGCGGATCGAGATAGATGGTGAACAGGATCGCCGTCTGGCGCATGGTGAGATCGGGCGCGTCGTCGCGCACCTCCGACAGCACCACCTGTTGCCATAGTCGCAACGCTTGGCTTGGACGCATGATAATCGACATCCGTCCAGCATGACGGAAAATTGTTTCGGTTCCGTTTCAGTCAATAACCTTCGTCGGCTATGCCCGAGAATCAGCCGTAGCGGTTCGAAATGACCTGCTCCAGCGCCCGGATGCCTTGCGCTTCGCCACCGGCAAGGCCGTGCGGGCGGTCGAACGGGTTCCAGGCGAAGATGTCGACATGCGCCCAGCCGGCGGTCTTTTCCACGAAGCGCTTCAGGAAAAGCGCCGCGGTGATCGAGCCGGCGAAACCGTCCGGCGTGACGTTGTTGACGTCGGCCACCTTCGACGCCAGCTTGGCGTCATAGGGCTTCCACAACGGCATCCGCCATAGCGGATCCTCGACCGCAACGGAGGCGTCCGCCAGCTCGGATGCAAGCGTCTCGTCACCGGTATAGAACGGCGGCAAGTCGGGACCGAGCGCAACACGGGCAGCGCCTGTCAGCGTTGCCATATCGACCAGCATCTGCGGCTCTTCGTCATCGGCCAAGGCCAGGGCATCGGCGAGCACCAGCCGTCCTTCGGCGTCGGTGTTGCCGATTTCGACGGTAATGCCCTTGCGGCTCACCAGCACGTCGCCTGGCCGGAAGGCGTTGCCGGCTATCGAATTCTCGACAGCCGGGATGAGCACGCGCAGCCGAACCTTCAACCCGGTGGCCATGATCATGGAAGCGAGACCCAGCACGTTGGCAGCGCCACCCATGTCCTTCTTCATCAAAAGCATGCCCGAGGACGGCTTGATGTCGAGACCGCCTGTATCGAAGCAGACGCCCTTGCCGACCAGCGTTATCTTGGGGGCATTGTTCGGCCCCCAAATCATGTCGATCAGGCGTGGCGCGTCGGCAGAAGCCCGACCGACGGCGTGGATCATCGGAAAGTTGGCGGTAAGAAGATCGTCGCCTTTGGTCACCGATATTTCGGCCTTGTGCGTCGCGGCCAAGGTCCGGGCGGCCTTTTCCAACTGCCCGGGGCCCATATCGCTGGTCGGCGTGTTAACCAGATCGCGCGCCAGGAAAATGCCATCGGCGAGGCGGCGGATGCGGGCGGCGTCGGTGCCTGCCGGCAGCGCGAGGCGAAGCGTCTTGCCTGGCTTCTTGCCGTAGCGGGTGAAGACATAGCCGCCGAGCGCCACGGCGAGTGCCGTAAGCTCCGGCTTGGCCGGTGCGGACGCAAAATGCCACTCGCCTGCGGGCAAGGCTCTCGCTAGTGCGCCGATGGCCAGTGCGCCCTCGCCATCACCGGTGCCGAACAGGGCTCCGGCAATCGCGCCGTTGTCGCCAGGCATGATCAGCGTCCTGCCGGCCTCGCCGGAAAAGCCGTTGGCCTTGGCCCAGGCGACCGAGGATGGCGCAAGGCCCGCCGCCGCCAGAGCATCCTTCGCCACCAGATGGACCGGCAGCGCATTGCTCAATTCTTTCTCGACGAGTTCGACAGGCATTCGCTGGCCTCCGGCTTCCGAGTCGGCGTTTCTTAACTCTCCGTTAGGGTTAACAGAATATTTCTGCGGGAGGAAAGATGACCTCGCAAATGGTCACGCGCATGAACGGAGCCCTGGTGCCGATGCCGACCAACCGCAGGATGAACGCCAGCGCAAATAGGCTGATCACCACGGCGTTGATGATGGTGCTTGCTGCAGGCGTCGCCGGCTGCGGAACCAGCAAATTGACGACTGGCTCGATTTCTCGTCCAAGCGGCAAGCCGCTGGAAACAATGTCGGCGGGCGAACTGCACAACGCTACGATGGCGCTCGGCCAGTCCTATTCGAAAAACCCCAGCGACAAGCGGATCGCGACAAATTATGCCGCGGCGCTGCAGATGGACGGCGACGCAGACCAATCGCTTGCGGTGATGCGCAAGCTGGCGATCGCCTTGCCGAAGGATCGCGACGTGCTCGCCGCCTATGGCAAGGCGCTTGCCGCCAACGGACAGTTCGAGCCGGCACTCGATGCCGTGCGCCGCGCCCAGACGCCCGAATATCCTGACTGGAAACTGGTATCGGCGGAAGCTGCTATTCTCGACCAGCTCGGCCAGAAGGACGAGGCTCGCCAAGGCTATCGCAAGGCGCTTGACCTCAGGCCGAACGAACCGTCGATCCTTTCCAATCTCGGCATGTCGTACGTGCTGGAAGGTGATTTGCGCACAGCCGAAACCTATATGCGCTCAGCCGCCCAGCAGCCGAATGCAGACAGCCGCGTCCGCCAGAACCTTGCGCTGGTCGTCGGTCTGCAAGGCCGTTTCGACGAGGCAGAGAAGATCGCCTCGCAAGAGCTGTCGCCGGATCAGGCGCAGGCTAACGTCGCTTACCTTCGCCAGATGCTGGCGCAGCAGAATGCCTGGAGCCAGCTCAAGGACCAGGACAAGGCAAAGCCCGCCACCAACTGACCGCTTCGAGCGCCGAACCGGCGCGCGAATTCCGCAACATGTCTAACGCAAAGAGCCGCGCTGCACCGGCAGCGTGGCTCTGAATCGTATCAGCGTTTCTGGCAACGCCGCTGGCGCTACTCGCTGCTTGATTTCGGCTGGTCGCCAAAGATGCCGCGCTGGCTCACCTGGATGCCGGCGGGACCCAGAATGATGGCGAACAGCACCGGCAGGAAGAACAGGATCATCGGCACGGTGAGCTTCGGCGGCAGCGCGGCCGCCTTCTTCTCGGCGGCATTCATGCGCATGTCGCGGCTCTCACTGGCAAGCACCCGCAATGCATGCGCCACGGGCGTGCCGTAGCGCTCGGCCTGAACCAACGCCTGGGACACCGACCTGACGGATTCCAGGCCAGTTCGGCTTGCAAGGTTCTCGTAGGCCTGCTTGCGCTCCTGCAGATAGGAAAGCTCGGCGTTTGTCAGGATGAATTCTTCCGCCAATGCCACCGATTGCGCGCCGATCTCATCGGCGACCTTGCGAAGCGCCGCTTCCACCGACATGCCGGACTCGACGCATATCAGCAACAGGTCGAGCGCGTCCGGCCACGCCATCTGAATCGATTGCTTGCGCTTGGTAGCGCGGTTGTTGACGTAGAGCACCGGCGCGTAGAATCCCGCATAGGCTACCACGATGCACACGAACAGCTTCACGAAAAGCGGCTGCTCGGGCAATCCGCCGAGCACGAACAGATACATCGCCGCCAATGCAAAGCCGATGAAGGGCAGGACGAGACGGAAGAAAAGGAAGCGCGTCAGCGGATTTTGCCCGCGAAAACCCGCCACTTTCAATTTCTGCAAGGTACCTTCATCCGCCAGCGCACGCCTGAGATCCAGGCGATCGACAATATTGCGCATGCCGACCGACTGTTCTTCGCGCAGGCCCTTGCGGCGGCGGTCGGCTTCGACTGCCAGCCGCGCGCGCTGCTTGGCGCGCAGCTCATCGCGCTCCAGCGCTACGGATTTCATGCGCGCCTTGAGCTGGTTCCCGCCAAAAGCGGGCAGCAGCGTGAAGACGGTCGCAAACACCGCGATGCCGACCAGCAGTGCGATCAGCAGGGACGGGTCGGTGAGAGTTCTGATGACGTGATCGGTCATAACGAGTCCTAGACTTCGAAATTCATCATCTTGCGCATTACCAGGACGCCCATCGACATCCAGATGCCGGAACAACCGAGGATCAGATGGCCGGTGCTGGTGATGAAGAGGGGCATGATGTAGTTCGGGCTCGTCAAATAGACGAGAAAGGCGACGACGAAAGGCAACGCGCCGATGATCACGGCGGATGCCTTGGCTTCCATGGACAATGCCTGGACCTTGGCTTTCATTTTCTTGCGGTCGCGAAGCACGCGCGAAAGATTGCCCAGCGCTTCGGAAAGATTGCCGCCGGCCTGAGACTGGATCTGGATGACGATGCCGAAGAAGCTCGCCTCGGTGCACGGCATCGTTTCTGGCATGCGCATGGCCGCGTCAGGGATCGACAAACCCATTTGCTGCGAATCGACTATGCGGCGGAACTCGGTCTTGACCGGCTCGGGGGATTCGTTGGCGATCAGACGCACGGCGTCGTTCAGCGGCAGGCCGGATTTTACCGCACGCACGATGATGTCGAGCGCGTTCGGAAATTCGTTGAGGAACGCCTTGACGCGGTGCGCGCGGCGAAACGAGACGAACCAGCGGGGCAGACCCAAGACGCCGACCAGCAGCGCAGCCGGCAAGACCAGCAACGGTGCGCCGATGAAATATACAAGAGCCGTCAATACGACGCCGCAGACCGCCGAGTAGACATAGAAGCGCTCAAGCGAGATCTTCATGCCGGCCTGGCGGATTTGGATCTTCAGCGGTGGTTTCTTGACCAGGCTCTGATTGGACTTTTGCTTTTGATCGAGATCCTTCAGCGAATCCTGGACGGACTTGCGACGCTTGGCCGCTTCCGCCACGCGATCGCGCGACGCCTTGACGACGGAACGATCCGTCTCGGCGGTCTTGATCGATTCAAGCCGCTTGCCGACCTGCTTCTCGGTGCTGATCCGGTTGAACAGGAAAGCATAGGCCACAGCGCCGGCGCTGAAGCCGGCGAGCACGACGAATGCCAATACGGTGCCGTCAATTCCGAACATCGACCCTGGCCCCCACGCTTCCAGACGGATCAATCAGCGCGTTTCTCCATCGCCTCGAGCGCGACCGCGAGGCGCTGCTCCTCACCGTAGTAGCGGGCGCGCTCCCAGAAATGCGGACGGCCGATGCCAGTCGACACGTGCTCGCCCAGCAGCCTGCCGTTCGCGTCCTCGCCCTTGATGTTATAGAGAACGATGTCCTGGGTGATGATGACGTCGCCTTCCATGCCGATTACCTCGGTGATGTGGGTGATACGCCGCGATCCGTCGCGCAGGCGTGCAGCCTGTATGATCACGTCGACGGAGCCGACGACGATCTCGCGCACGGTTTTTTGCGGCAGCGTGTAGCCGCCCATGGCGATCATCGACTCTATGCGGTTGAGGCATTCGCGCGGGCTGTTCGAGTGGATCGTTCCCATCGAGCCGTCATGGCCGGTGTTCATCGCCTGCAGCAGGTCGAACACTTCGGGTCCGCGCACTTCGCCGACGATAATACGTTCGGGGCGCATGCGCAGACAGTTCTTGACCAGGTCGCGCATGGTCACTTCGCCCTCGCCTTCGAGGTTGGGCGGACGGGTTTCGAGACGCACCACATGCGGCTGCTGCAATTGCAGCTCAGCTGAGTCCTCGCAGGTGATGACGCGTTCTTCGCGGTCGATATAGTTGGTCAGGCAATTGAGCAGCGTCGTCTTGCCTGAGCCGGTACCGCCCGAGATGACAATGTTGCAGCGGACACGCCCGATGATCTTGAGAATCTCGGCCCCTTGCGGAGAAATCGAACCGAACTTGACCAGCTGGTCGAGCGTCAGCTTGTCCTTCTTGAACTTGCGGATGGTAAGTGCGGTGCCGTCGATAGCCAGGGGCGGTGCGATGACGTTGACACGGGAGCCATCAGGAAGACGCGCATCGCAGATCGGGCTTGATTCATCGACGCGGCGGCCAACCTGGCTGACGATACGCTGGCAGATGTTGAGGAGCTGCTGGTTGTCGCGGAAACGGATGCCGGTCTGCTCGACCTTGCCGTTGACTTCGATGTAGACGTTCTTGGAGCCATTGACCATGATGTCGGCAATATCGTCGCGGGCAAGCAGTGGCTCCAGCGGCCCGTAGCCCAAAACGTCGTTGCAGATATCCTCGAGAAGCTCTTCCTGCTCGGCGATGGACATCGCGAAATTCTTGATCGCGATGATGTCGTTGACAATATCGCGGATTTCCTCGCGCGCGCTTTCGGGATCGAGTTTGGCGAGCTGCGACAGATCTATCGTATCGATGAGTGCGGCGAAGACCTGGCTTTTGGTGTCGTAGTAGGTTTCGCTCTTTTGGCGCTGGATACTTTTCGGCTCCGGCGCCAATGGCGGCGGCTCGACCGCACGGCGAACCGCCGGCGCGGCAGGCGCGCCGGATGGCGGCAGCGCCGCCGGCCTGGCAGCTACAGCCGCTTCCACAGGGTTCGCGGCCGCCGGCGCGGCAGGCGCGGGTGCTGGCTGACGGAATTCCGGAATGGTCCGGTTGCCGTCGTCGCTGCCTCTTTTACCAAACATGATCGCTTACCAATTCCACCGCTGAGGCATCACTTCTTGTTGCGCGAAAGCTTGCCGATCAGATTGCCGAGGCCAGCCTTTTTCTTCACCTTGATTTCGCTGCGCCCTGTCAGCACATGGGCGATCTCGTTGATCGTGGCGACAACCGGACTCTTGGCATCCATCTCACCGAGCATACGTCCGTTGTTGGCAGCATTTCCGAACAAAAGCGGCTCGAACGGGATGACCGACATCGGCGAAAGGCCGAGCGATTCGGAGAAGTCGGACGGCGTAATCTCAGGACGTTTCGGCACACCGGCCTGGTTGATCACAAGCTTTGGCGCGGGGTCGTTCGGACGAAGCCGCTTCAGCATGTCGACCAGGTTCTTCGTGTTGCGCAGATTGGCAAGTTCGGGCGTCGCCGTGATGACGATCTCGTCGGCCTTGACCAGCGTGTTCTTGGTCCAGCCGGCCCACACGTGGGGAACATCGAGCACGAGGAGCGGCGCGCTACGCTGGGCTATGTCGATAAGCTGGGTGAAGGCGTCTGGATCGAAATCGTAGACCCGCTCCAGGGTCGAAGGGGCCGCAAGCAGCGACAGGTGCTCGGCGCATTGGGCGAGCAGCCGGTCGAGATAGACCTCGTCGACGCGTTCCGGCGAGAAGACTGCCTCGGCAATGCCTTGCGCCGGATCCTGGTCGAAATTGATATTGGCCGTTCCGAAGGCGAGGTCGAGATCGGCGACAACCACTTCGGATTTGAAAAGGGACGACATGGCCCAGGCCACATTATGGGCTATGGTCGAGGAGCCGACGCCGCCTTTGGCGCCGATGAAGGCAATCGAGCGGCCGATCGGCTCAGCTTCCGGATCAACGAAGATCGAAGACACCACGCTGACGATGTCGGCCATCGATACGGGCGCGATGACATACTCGGAAATGCCCGAACGGATGAGTTCGCGGTACAGGCCGACATCGTTGTAGTGGCCGACAACCACCACCTTGGAGGTCGGGTCGCAATGCTCGGAGAGCTGGGCGAGTTGTTCCAGCAACAGCTTCGGCTCGCTGCGCGATTCAAGCAGGATCAGGTTCGGCGTCGGCGCCGACTGATAGAATTCGATAGCGGTGGGGATGCCCCCCATATGCACCTTCAAATGGGCCTTGGCCATGCGGCGATCCTCGCCGGCGCGCTCGACCGGATTGGCTACGCCTTCGGTCTCGCAAAATGCCTGGATCGAAATGCGCGGGATCGGCCGCAACGCCTGCATCGCGGCAATATCCTGCTCCGAGGTTTCGCCGCCCGGTACCTCTGTGTCATAGGCAAGATTGCTCATTGTCATCACTTTCCGTGACTTGCGCGGCTTAGGGTTTGTTGAGCCTCAACACTCGTTAATATTCGACTTCCGAATTGCCGAGGAATTCGTCCGAAATACCTCTGTCACGATAGACGTCGATCACCGCGCCGCGATTTTCCGCGTCGATCGGCGTCGGCTTGCGTGGCCCGATCAGATCGGACGGATTGGCCATCTGGGCAGCCAGGTTGTTCTGATACGAACAGCCGAAATCGGCATAGTGCTTGTTTTCCGAAGTCTGCAGCAGGTCTTCGGGCCAGCGCCCGCATTTATCCGTCTGAGCCTTCACCGAGACGTAGGCAACACGAACCGGTGCGGACGCTTCGGCCGAAACAGACTGATAGGACCGCATGTCGATCCGCTTCCGGCTGATGCCGCTGGCTATGGCCAGCCTGGCGAAATCGCGGCCGGCCGCGGCCGCTGCGATTTCGTTGGCTGAGCCGCTCGGAATCTCGATCGTCAGCACCGGAGCCGCGCTCCTGTCGTATCCGTCCAGGAAGCCCAGGAGCGTGTCACGCTGGGATCTGGTCATGCCACGGTCGCCGGCGCCGACCGGAAGGTCGATCTTCTGTATCTTCTCAGCTATGACGATCGGATGGGTGGTGCGATAATCGTCCGGTATGGCACCCACCGTGACGCTGTCGCGATTGGCGCAGCCGGCCAGCAATGCCGCCACCGCGATCGCCATAATGGGAACGGCCGGCCGCCAGATTCGCGAATGGACTGACCGCGTCGCGGTGATCGCCCGTGCCTTCGATGTTGCCTTAGACATGACCGCTTCCCCGCTTACTTGTAGATAAAGCCGACAACGCCGTGGTAACGGCCGTTGGGCTTGTTGGTCTGCATGGTGCCGTAGACACGGTTGACGCGGCCAAGGAAAATGCCGGCGCCATCGCTGGCGGCGTTGAAATTGTCATCCGGCTTGGCAAGATCGTTGCGCGCCACCGGCTTCACCAGATAGGGCGTAATGATGATGACGAGCTCGGTCTCGTTGCGAACGAAATCCCTGCTGCGGAACAGCGCGCCAAGCACTGGAATCTTTGTCAGACCGGGCAAGCCGTTGACAGCTTGCCTGAGATCATCGCGGACAAGGCCGGCAATCATCATCGAGCCGCCCGAAGGCAGTTCCACTGTTGTGTCGGCCAAGCGCTTGCGGAGCGACAGGGCATTCATGCCCGGGCTCGTTACGCCTTCGGACAAAGACACAGATCCCTCCGTTGTCGGCTCGGAAACCGAGGTTCTGACTTTCAGGCTGATACGGCCGGGAGACAGCACCACCGGCTGGAATTCCAGGCCAATGCCGTATTCGATCTTCTCGACCGAATACGTCTTCAGACCGGTCTGGTTATCGTTTGATACGGCTTGGGAAACGCTGGTCACCATGTTGTATTCGCCGCCAACCTTGAAGGTCGCCTTCTCGCCGGATACGGCCGTCAATGTTGGTTCGGCGAGGGTTTTCATGACACCGGACTGTTCCATGGCATTGATGTAGGCCTGCAGCGTCGAGCTCCCGATAGAGAGGCCCGAGTTCGACAGCGACTTGCCCAAACCAGTGAAATTGTCGCTTACCGCGCCCCAGCTGATGCCGTTGCTGCTGCCGTTGCCCACCATGTTGACGCCGAGCTGCTTCATCACCGAGCGGCTGACTTCCGCGACCGTCACCTTCAGCGTCACCTGGTCGTCGCCGATGATCTGCAGCAGGTTGACGATCTTGCTGACGCGGCGCTCGGCATCCGGGTTATCGATCGCGACGCCGGCTTCAGCCGAACCGCCGGCAGCGGTCTGCGAGTATTGACCCGTGGTTGCCTCGCCGCCGGACACGAAAATAGTTGCCAGATCGGCCGCGCGCTTGGCGTCCAGAGGAGTGTCCACGGTTCCGGTCAGAACGACGTTGTCGTTCAGCAACTCGACCTTGACCTCCGATGACGGGATGAAGCGCTTGATATAATCCTCCAGCCCGGCGACGTCACGTTCGACCGCTAGGTCAAGGCTGACGATCTGCTCGCCATTCGAGCCAAAGACGAAGATATTTGTCTCGCCGACCGCCTTTCCAAACAGATAGATGCGCCTGGCGGTGCGGGTCACCGCGTCGGCTACAGCGGGGTTGGCGACGAGAATGTCGTAGGCATCGCTCGGGAGGTCGATGACCACCGACTTGTTCAGTCCGAGCTTAACCCGCTGGGTGGCGGTCGAAGCCGTCACCCTGGCATTGCCCGCCGCACTGGCATCGACAATGCCATATGCATTCGTTCCAAGGAGAAACAGGCCGATCGCCGCAGCCAGGATGAGCGGCAGTTTGGTTTTTAGCCTCATTTCCTTGCCCCCACTTCGGAAACTTCGCCCGACTTGATCAACCGCACTGTTCCGCGCCGGCCATTGCCGGAAACCAGGTAATCGGCTTCGCCCACATTCTTGTCCTGGCTGTCCTTGATCGAGCGCAGCGCCAATGTCAGGCGATCCGCCATCTGCTGTGCGACGGTGATGATCTCGGACTGCTGCGGCGTCAGTTCCAGGGTGGCGGTCTGGCCAACCCTGGTCTTCTTACCTTCCTCGTCCTCCTGAATGGTCTGGTCGATCGCCAGGACGCGAATGTTCTTCAGGATAGTTTCGGTCGTGAAGCCCGGACCACCGCCATTGGCGGGATCGGCTCGGCGGGTCATGATGACGTCGACGAAATCGTTGGGAAGAATAAAGCCACCGGCCGAGGTGTCGGCCGAGATGCTTGTGGCAACGGCCCGCATGCCGGAGGGCAGGATCGACGACATGAAGCTTTGCCCTTCACCGATCAGCTTCGAGCGCCGCAGCGGCTCGCCGGCGTAGAGCGCCACGCGAGCGACGGCGCCCTTCAGCTTGTCCAGCGCTTCAGGCTCGGCGGCGCGGGTGATGAAATTTGCGTTGATGCCTGCGGACGGCCATGACTCCCAGGAAATGTTGTTTTCAAGCGGACTGCCCATCGGAACGTCGCCGGAAAGAACAAGCACATCCTGCAGCGCGATCGCCGGCGCCTGAGGACCGGAATCGACAACCGGAGGCGGCGGAGCCACGACCATGTTCTTCGCGACATAGCCTGCACCACCGGCCGCGGCTATCGCCACGCTCAGAATAATCAATCGGGATGCTGGCATCTGTCCGAACCTCGCCTTGGCAAACCACGTAGCCAAGCGGGACTTTGCAGCGGCAATCGTCAAAACAAGGTTAATGTTATACTTACGATCGTGATTAATTTAACGTTTATATAAATTGGACCGACAAGCCCGGCCCGAAGGAAAACGTGGCCAACTCGCCTGCTCGGCGCCAACCGCGTAAAGTGAAATTCAGCCCGCCAGCCTGGTGAGTGCCCAGGCCATCAATGGCGAGTCGGAATAGGTGAGCAGACCGCCAATGCCAAGCGCGATGCCGTACGGAACGCCGGTCGCCTCATCGGCGAAATGGCGCAGGAACGGATTATGGCTTGTGACGGCGGCAAGCGGCGATTTTCGATAGGCGAGGATGGCTAGCGTCAGCAGGCCGCCGATGAATGTCGAGGCGACGAGGTATTCGATGAGATGGATGTTCAGTCCCATCCACATGCCAGTGGCAGCCAGAAGCTTGGCGTCGCCGCCGCCCATGCCGCCCAGCGCGAACAGGCCGAACGTCACCGCGAGAACCAGGCCGGCGGCGGCGAAATGCCAGCCATAGGTGGCCCAGTCCATACCGGTCAAAGGCGCAACCAAGGCGAAGACGACCACAAGCAACACCGGCACGCGATTGGCGATCGTCATCGAAAGCATGTCGGAGATCGCGGCAAAAAGCATGCAGAACGGAAATACGACGAAGATCACGGCTTCAAGCATCGGCGCGCCTATGACCCAATTGCATCTGGCCCCCAACCCAATCCTATTCGACTAACGACTGATGAGGCGCAAATTTCAATTCATACCAGGACTAAATAAGGGCCGCCAGTGCGGCGGCCCTTATTTCAGAACAAGCGAACCCGTTACGGTCAGCTACCGTTCACCTTAGTGGAGATGGCGGTGAACTTGGCGTTCAGCGAGTTGCCGAGCTGGCCGGCGCCGACCATGATGGCGAGTGCGATAAGAGCGGCGATCAGACCGTATTCGATAGCGGTCGCGCCGGATTCGTCCTTCACAAAACGTGCGATGAGGTTAGACATTCGAGCTCCTACTCCAATTGTTACAGCACTTCCGTCAACTTCTCTTGGTGGCTGATCGGATACTGCGAATCTAAGGAGAAGCTGTTTCAATCGGCTTAATAAACAGGCTTACCGATTCCTTTCCCGCTTCGACGACATTGCGTGGTTAACCCAGAACTAAAATACCCGCCGCCAGGGCCCCGGCCGACAAAAGGCGCAACAGGCGCAATTCGGCAAAGACGTTTCAGCCGTGCCGGCTAGACCCAATGCCGGTTCCGGCTTGATTCTGAATTCCAGCCGCTTAACGGTTGGTTCACCAATCTCGTTCATGTTCCGTTGAACAGTTTGCCAGGGGGCGCCTCAATGGCCGGGCCGAGATCATCATTTCCAGTTGCCGTGCTTTTTGCCGCAGCGGCTTTCGCCTTTCCAGCCAAGGCCGGCGCCGGCATCGAGGTGACGATGAACCAGGCAAAGATCATCAAATTGTCGCGCGCCGCCGATACGATTGTCGTCGGCAATCCGGCGATCGCCGACGCCTCCGTGCAGGACGCATCGACGATCGTACTGACCGGCAAGGGATTTGGCGTCACCAATCTCGTCGTCCTCGACCAGCAGGGCAATCCGATCGTCGATGAGCAAATAACCGTCGTGCGCCAGGCAGCGTCGTCGGTGCGCATCTATCGGCGTTCCGAAGTACAGACCATGTCCTGTGCGCCATATTGCGAAAGCTCGTATAAGAGCGATGCCGAGAAGGCCTCTGAAGCCGAAATGAGCGCCGTGCATTAGCTAGCCGACGTCTCCGTCTTTGGCGGGAACGTGCTTCGGTTATCGCCGGGTTAAGGCCTTCCCGTTGAATTTAACGGTCATTCCAACCGGACTTCAATCGGTTCCGACTAAGGGTGGACCGATACAGAAGCGGCATCGGCGGGCAGCGGACATGAGCAAGGCAGGACGAGCAGGTTCTCCAAGACGGTTTTTGGGCGACCGCCGCGGAAGCACGGCGATCGAATTCGCCATGCTTGCAATTCCTTTCGCGCTTCTTGTCTTCGCCATCCTGGAGAGCTGCATTTCTTTTGCCGCACAGGAAGTGATGGCAAACGCAACCGACGACATCGCGCGCCAGCTGCGTACCGGCCAATTAAGACCGACCGATGTGTCCGGCACCAAGCTGCGGGATATGATCTGCACCAAATTGGAGATCATGGTCGCCAAGACCTGTCCCGGATTGCTGGTGGACTTGCGCGAATATCCGACCTTCGCCGATGCGGCGCTGGCCGGTTTCAAGGTCCAGGATGGCGACGTCGTGCTGACCAAAGGCACGAGCACACAGACCTTCACCGTCGCACCTGGCCTGGCGGAGTCGAGAAACATGCTGCGTGTTTTTTACAAATGGCCGGTGATGACCGACTTCATGGCCAAATCGATGGCCAACCTGAAGGACGGCAAAACGCTGCATTTTGCTTCGATCACTTGGCAGAACGAGCCGTTCGACAACTGAACCACGTAGTCGCTTGAAAAGGGCAAAGCCATGATTCGTGCGGGGGCACAGCTGGGCATCGCAGGGATTTGTACAAGAGCAGTCCGACTTTGCTCGGACCGCCGCGGTATTGCGGCTGTCGAGTTTGCCCTCATCGTGCCTATCCTGTTGATCATGTACTTTATGACAATGGAGGCCTCGCAAGCCATCGAGACCAGCAAGAAGGTCAGCCGCATCGGCAGCATGGTAGCGGACCTCGTCACGCAGCAGCAGACCGTCAAGGCGGCCGATGTCGATGCCATCATGGCGATCGGCAGTTCCACGCTCCAGCCCTACAACCGCTCGAAACCGAAGATCATTATCACGGCGATACAGGTGACGAACGAGACGACGCCGAAAGTCCTGGTCGTGTGGTCGCGCAAACTGGTCGATGGCGTCTCTAGCGTCGACGCGGTCAAGGATTCCACCACAACGGTCCCTAGCGCGCTCAAGATCAAAGGCACGTTCCTCATCCGGGTCGAAAGCGATCTCGCCTACAAGCCAATCATTACCTGGTCGGCGGACGGCCAAAGCCGGTTCGGGTTGAGCTCGGTCTTCAATTCGATATCGATGGCGGAAACTTATTATCTGCGGCCGCGCAGGAGCCCGACCATTCCGTGCAGCGATTGCTGACGCCTGAAGCCCGCTAACCGGTCTGTTGCTATTGCTTGCGACCGCGGGCCGAGACTAGACGCACGATGGCTGCAGCCAGCACATAGTCCCTCGACCGGCAACGGTTCGGCGACGATACCGATACGGAACGTTCTGATAACATCGCGCCAATCGGCTCGCGCCAGGTTTGTGCAAGACGCATCCAGCAGCAAAGCCAGTACGGTGGCGAATGCTGTCAGGGCAAGCCTCATGCGAGCTCCGCGCCGCGCATTTCCATCCGCAGATCGACCATGCCGCGATTCGTCTCTCCGGGACCAGCACGCCAAGCCGTGCTGTTTGGGTTTCCGAATTGCCAATGGCGGCGCGGAACCCTATGTCTGAGCCAACACACAGGCAATGATGAACCTTTCGATGGCACGCGCCTTCCTTTTTGTCCTCGACTCCTTCGGCATCGGCGGCGCGGCCGATGCCGAACGTTATGGCGACACCGGCTCCAATACGTTCGCACACATCGCGCGGGCCTGCGCAGAAGGCCGCGCCGACCGCGAAGGCCTGCGTGCCGGACCCCTTCTTGTACCAAACATGCTCGCGCTCGGTCTCGGCCAAGCCGCGGCAACGGCAACGGGTTTCAGGTTTGAGAATGCCGGCAGTGCACCGCTTGCCGCCGCCTTTCACGGCGCGGCCCAAGAGGTTTCGAGCGGCAAGGATACGCCATCGGGCCATTGGGAAATAGCCGGCCTGCCGGTCCGTTTCGACTGGGGTTACTTCCCAGACAAGATTCCTGCCTTTCCGGCCGAGTTGACCGAAGCAATGGTGCGTGAAGGGAAGGTGCCTGGCATCCTCGGCAATTGCCATGCTCCGGGCACCGAGATTATCGAACGGTTCGGCGAAGACCATATCCGCACCGGCAAGCCGATCTGCTACACTTCGATCGACTCCGTCCTGCAGATCGCCGCGCATGAGGTTCATTTCGGCCTGGAACGGCTTTACGAGTTCTGCAAACTGGTGCGCAGGCTCGTCGATCCGCTGAATATCGGCCGCGTCATCGCGCGGCCGTTTATCGGTGAAACCGCCGCCACGTTCGAGCGAACGCATAATCGTCGCGACTATGCCGTACCGCCACCGGAACCGACGCTGCTCGACCGGCTGACGGCGCGCGGCAGCCGGGTTATCGCGATCGGCAAGATCGGCGACATTTTCGCCCATCGGGGGATCTCGGAAGTCCGCAAGGCTGCCGGCAACATGGCGATGTTCGACAAAACGCTTGGTGCCATGGAAGACGCCCGCGACGGCGACCTCGTCTTCGCAAACTTTGTCGACTTCGACACCGAGTTCGGGCATCGGCGCGACGTTGCGGGATATGCCGCCGCACTCGAAGCTTTCGACCGGCGCCTGCCCGAGGCATTCGCACGGCTGAGGCCAGGCGATCTGCTCATCTTGACCGCCGATCACGGCAATGATCCGACGTGGCGCGGCACCGACCACACGCGCGAGCGTATTCCGATTATCGGGACACGGCCGGGTTTCAAAGGCGCAGACATCGGACTGAGGACAACATTTGCCGACATCGGCGAAACCGTGGCCGAACATCTCGGGCTGGCGCGCGGCCGTCACGGCACCTCCTTCCATGCCACGATAGGTGGCCATGCCTGAGCTGCCGGAGGTAGAGACAGTCAGGCGCGGTCTGCAGCCGGCCCTTGAAGGTGCCCGCATTGTCGGTGTCGAGGCACGCCGGCCGGATTTGCGGTTTCCGTTCCCCGAGAGATTTTCGGAGCGGCTGACCGGCAAGACGATTGCGGCGCTCGGCCGCCGTGCCAAATATCTGACAATGCACATGGACAACGGCCCGGTTCTGATCTGCCATCTCGGCATGTCGGGTTCGTTTCGCATCGAAACGGCCGACGAGAGCGCAACGCCCGGCGCGTTCCACCACGAACGCTCGAAAAACACTGCTCACGATCACGTCGTCTTCGACATCGCATCCCCTTCCGGCGTCCGCTCTCGCGTGATCTTCAACGACCCGCGCCGCTTCGGGTTCATGCTGTTTTCGGAAGGGGAGCCCGACATGCATCCGATGCTGGCGGGATTAGGCGTCGAGCCTACAGGCAACGCACTGGACGGCGCGCTGCTCGCTTCGTTGCTGAAAGGTCGCAAGTCACCGCTGAAAGCGGCACTTCTGGACCAGAGGCTGATTGCCGGGCTAGGCAATATCTACGTCTCGGAAGCGCTTTGGCGGGCCGGCCTGTCGCCGCTGCGCGAAGCGGGCACCCTCGCGAGAGCCGGCAAGAAAGCCAAAGAGCAAAGCGAACGCCTGGCCGAAGCAATCCGCTCGGTCGTCGCCGATGCGATCGCCGCCGGCGGCTCGTCGTTGCGCGATCATATGCAGACCGATGGATCACTGGGCTACTTCCAGCATTCCTTCGCGGTTTACGATCGCGAGGGGGAAGGCTGCTCCAAGCCTGGTTGTGGCGGCCACATCGAGCGTATCGTGCAAAGCGGTCGTTCGACCTTCCACTGCCGGGCCTGTCAGGCTTGAACCAGAACCGAGGAGGAGCAAAGCATGGGCTATGAAACCATCATCGTCGAAACCCGCGGCAAGGTCGGGCTGATTACGCTGAACCGGCCGCAGGCGCTCAACGCGCTGAATTCACAAGTGCTGGCGGAACTGGTCGCGTCGGTGAATAGCATGGGCGCCAATGCCGACATCGGCGCCATGGTCATCACTGGTTCGGAAAAGGCTTTCGCGGCAGGTGCCGATATCAAGGAAATGCAGTCCATCTCCTATGTGGATGCCTATCTGCAGGATTTCTTCGTCGGCTGGGAGGAATTTACGCGGGCACGAAAGCCGATCATCGCGGCAGTGGCGGGCTATGCGCTGGGGGGCGGCTGCGAACTGGCGATGATGTGCGACTTCATCATCGCCGCCGACACCGCCAAGTTTGGCCAACCCGAGATCACGCTGGGCGTCATGCCCGGCATGGGCGGATCGCAGCGCCTGACCCGCTTTGTCGGCAAGTCGAAGGCGATGGATATGTGCCTGACGGGTCGAATGATGGACGCATCCGAGGCCGAGCGTTCCGGCCTTGTCTCGCGCGTGGTGCCAGCCGGCGAGTTGATCGAGGAAGCGCTTAAGGCAGCGTCCAAGATCGCTGGTTTTTCCTTGCCGTCGGTGATGATGGCAAAGGAGGCCGTCAACCGCGCCTATGAGACGACGCTCACCGAGGGTCTGCGGTTCGAGCGCCGGCTATTTCATTCGCTGTTTGCGCTGGATGACCAGAAGGAAGGCATGGCGGCCTTCAGCGGCAAGCGGAAGCCGAATTTCACGAACCGATGAGATGACGAAGGCGCCGGTCAAAAAGAAAGCGCTGCAGCGTTGACGCGCCGGAAAAGCTGAACTATAAGCCGCACCAACCGAGGCGGCCCTGTGGCTGCCCGTTTGTTTTTTGCGCCCTGCGGTATCCCGCAAGCGCCCACCAGATCAGAAGAGAGGCACCATGGCCAATACCTCCTCGGCCAAAAAGGCAACGCGCAAGATCGCCCGTCGCGCAGCGATCAACAAGAACCGCCGCTCCCGCGTCCGGACCTACATCCGCCAGGTCGAAGAGGCGCTCGCGGCCGGCGACAAGGCGGCCGCACAGGCTGCCTTCAAGGTGGCCGAGCCGGAATTGATGCGCGCCGCGACCAAGGGCGTGGTGCACAAGAACACGGCATCGCGCAAGGTGTCGCGGCTGGCCCAACGGGTCAAGGTGCTGTCGGCCTAATATATCTTTTCCTGAACTGCGCTTCTTCAAACCCGGCCAATCGCGCCGGGTTTTTTTCGTTTGCCGGCAAGTACTTAAAAGAAAGCCCGCAAAATGGCGCTCCGCATGCATTTCAAAGTTCGAAATGCTTTGCCGGCGTATACATACCCGCTGATATTCGCAGCCTTCGAAACCGCCAATGCGAAAATTTCCGAGCGTCACAGATTACTGTTTTTTTTCAGAGGCTTACCGATGGTGATCCACAGCTTGTTCACATCGGCTGTGGCCGATAGGCGGCAATTGGCTGTCAAGTGAATTATTTCAGAAAATTTCGCGTTGTGTGGCCTTTTTCACATTCGCCGGAAAAGGGTTTGAATCACAATGGCTTTGTCAAAATCAACTGTTGCGGCATGGCGTTCGAAACGTCCCTTGCTAGTCAGATTCCTTAAAAATCCGTTAGGGGTGGCCTTGCCCTATCCACAGCGATTTCGGTAATGTCTGTCCATCGAAGGGACGGGCCCTTGGCCCTTGACCAGCCTGAAACCGGCCAGCTCAAATTGGCAGAGTTTACAGCGCGGATTCAACTCCGCGGACGGGGTTGGTTTGTCTTTTCGATACGGTAGGGGACTGGCGTAATTGTACATGGCAGGTCGACGGTGCGCCGGCGGTTTTTCGCCGGACGGCATTTTGTTGCCCTGACATGACCAAAGCGGATCGGCTCTTCGGCGCCGGACCGACAACGAGGCGATTCATCAGCCCGGCGGCGGCGATGGTGTCGCAGCGAAGACACGGTCGCCGGAAACATGGATGCAGGAGGCGCATCCCCGGCGGAAAACAGGTACAAGAGACAAGGAACTCGATCATGCAGAGCGGCGGCATCGAAAGGGAGCTTACAGGCGACCTCCCATTTCCTGGAACGTTAATCGGAAGGAACGACATGGCGGCTTCCAATGAAGCTGAACAGAAGTTCGATCGGGTCAAGGCCCAGTTGAAGGCGCGTCTGGGAACCGAGGTCTATTCGAGCTGGTTCGGGCGCATGAAGGTCGCTGAATCCTCTAAGGGCATTGTCCGCATCTCAGTGCCAACCGCATTCCTGCGTTCATGGATCAACGGCCACTATCTCGATCTCATCACCGAGTTGTGGAAGCACGAGGATCCGGAAATCCTCAAGATCGAGATCGTGGTTCGCACCGCCACACGGCAGGGCCGCAACAGCGTCGAGCCAGAAGTGGCCCCGGCGCGCAAGATGACCAGGCAGACGCAAACCGCGCTCTCTGCGGGCACGGCGAGCCCCAGCAGGGTCGAACGGGTCCCGGTACCCCGCCCGGGGATGCCGGCAGAAACCGAGTTCCGGCACAATGTTCTCGGTTCGCCACTCGATCCACGCTATACTTTCACCTCCTTCATCGAAGGACCATCGAACCGAGTGGCTTTTGCCGCCGCCAAGGCGGTCGCGGAATCGCAGTCGAGCGCGGTGCGTTTCAATCCGCTCTTTCTTCACGCGACGGTCGGGCTGGGCAAAACGCACCTGTTGCAGGCGATCGCCGCAGAATCGCTGAAGCAGAATCCGAAATCGCGGGTCGTCTATCTGACGGCTGAGTATTTCATGTGGCGGTTCGCCACCGCGATCCGCGACAACAACGCACTGACGCTGAAAGAACAGCTGCGCGACATCGACCTCCTCATCATCGACGACATGCAGTTCCTGCAGGGCAAGTCGATCCAGCACGAATTCTGCCATTTAATCAACATGCTGCTCGACAGCGCCAAGCAAGTGGTGGTCGCTGCCGACCGGCCGCCGTCGGAATTGGAGTCGCTGGAGCCACGCGTCCGCTCGCGCCTCAACGGCGGCGTCGCGCTGGAAATGTCAGCCCCGGATTTCGCCATGCGTATCGGTATGCTCAAGCTCAGGCTTGCCACCGCCAAGCTCGACGATGCGTCGCTCGATATTTCCGAAGAGATCCTCAACCACGTCGCCCGCACGGTGACCGGCAGCGGACGCGAGCTCGAAGGTGCCTTCAACCAGCTTTTGTTTCGTCAATCCTTCGAACCGCAGATCACCATCGACCGCATCGACGAGATCCTTGGCCACATCTATCGTTCGGGCGAACCCAAGCGGGTGCGTATCGAGGACATCCAGCGCATCGTCGCGCGCCACTACAACGTGTCGAAGACCGAACTTCTGTCCAACCGGCGCACACGCACCATCGTCAAGCCACGGCAGGTCGCCATGTATCTGTCGAAGGTGATGACGCCGCGCTCGCTGCCGGAGATCGGGCGGCGGTTCGGCGGTCGTGACCATACGACCGTGCTGCATGCGGTGCGCAAGATCGAGGATCTTTCCGGTGCCGACAACACACTGGCGCAGGAACTCGAATTGCTGAGAAGGCTGATCAACGACCAGGCCTGACGGCCCGAAAAACGCCGGCTCGCGGACTCCGGCCTTTTTATCCCCAGAAAGCCCGTGCAGCCGGTCCGAACCGGTGGCGCGGGCTTGCGTTTGCCGGGTTTTTCCTGTCAGTTTACGCAGATTCTGAGCCTGTTCAGACCTTTCGCGGGGCGCCGCTTGCCGGAGACCCGTTCATTCATTCAAGCGAGCCTGTTTTGTCATGCGTGTTATCCTGGAACGGTCAAATCTCCTGAAGTCGCTCAACCATGTTCACCGCGTGGTCGAGCGGCGCAATACCATTCCGATCCTGTCGAACGTGCTGCTCAGCGCCGAGGGGGCCAGCCTTGAAATGAAGGCGACCGACCTCGACCTGGAGGTGACCGAAGCAACGCCGGCAAAGGTCGAACGTGGCGGGGCGACGACGGTCCCGGCACATCTGCTCTACGACATCGTGCGCAAGCTTGCCGACGGCGCGGAGGTGGCGCTGAAGACCGACGAAGACGGCAACGCCATGACGGTGACGTCGGGGCGCTCGAGCTTCCGCCTGCAATGCCTGCCGCAGTCCGACTTTCCCGAGCTTTCAGCCGGGTCGTTCTCGCATATTTTCCGGCTCGATTCCTTCGGACTAAAGGGCCTCATCGAAAAGACCCAGTTCGCCATTTCCACCGAGGAGACGCGCTATTATCTGAACGGCATTTATCTGCACACGCACGAGGCCGGCGGCAAGCTGAAGCTGCGCTCTGTCGCGACCGACGGCCACCGGCTGGCGCGCGCCGAGATCGATGCGCCGGCAGGCTCTGAGGGCATGCCTGGCGTCATAATCCCGCGAAAGACGGTCAGCGAGCTGCAAAAGCTGGTCGACGATCCCGATGTTGCAGTCACCACCGAGTTGTCCGACACCAAGATCCGTTTCACCATCGGCAGCGTTATCTTGACCTCCAAGCTGATCGACGGCACTTTCCCGGACTACCAGCGCGTCATTCCGACCGGCAACGACAAGAAGCTGATTATCGATCGCCAGAGTTTCGCCGCTGCCGTCGATCGCGTTTCGACCATTTCGTCCGAACGCGGCCGGGCGGTGAAGCTTTCGATCGCCGAAGGGCAGGTCACGCTTGCGGTCAACAACCCGGATTCGGGCAGTGCCACCGAGGAACTGGCGGCCGACTATTCGTCCGATCCGATTGAAATCGGCTTCAACGCCAAATACCTGCTCGACGTTGCCGCGCAACTGACCGGCACGGAGGCGAAGTTCATGCTGGCGGATGCCGGTTCCCCGACACTGATCCACGATATGGCCGACGAGACCGCGCTCTACGTGCTGATGCCGATGCGGGTGTAGGGCCCGAACGGGGCCATCTTGCTGTCGTGACCAGATCTGCAAAACCGCAGCAGACGTACATAAGTAAGCTCATACTTACGAATTTCCGCAACTATGCGGCGTTGGCAATCGACCTTGATCCCGGCGCTGTCGTTTTCTCCGGCGACAATGGCGCCGGCAAGACCAATCTGCTTGAAGCGATCTCGCTGCTCACGCCGGGCCGCGGCCTGCGCCGCGCACCCTATTCCGAGGTGGCGCGCGAAGGCGGCGACGGTGGCTTTGCGCTGCATGCCCGGCTTGACGGGCCGGAAGGCCAGGTCGAGATCGGTACCGGAATATCGGGCAGCGACGGCGAAGCCGGCCGGCGGGTGCGGATCAACGGCGCGACGGCACGCTCAGCCGAAGACATGCTGGAATGGCTGCGCGTGGTCTGGCTGACACCGGCCATGGACGGCCTGTTCCCCGGGCCGGCTGCCGACCGCCGGCGCTTCCTAGACCGGCTGGTGCTGGCGATCGATCCTGGCCACGGCCAGCGCGCGCTTGACTACGAAAAGGCAATGCGCGGCCGCAACAGACTGCTCGCCGACGGTTCACGCGACGGTGCCTGGTTCGATGCGATCGAGATGCAAATGGCCGAGACCGGCGTGGCGATTGCCGCGGCGCGTGCCGAACTGGTGCGCCTGCTCGCCGCCATGATCGACCGGCTGCCCGGCGACGGACCGTTTCCGCAAGCCGACATCGGCATCTCTGGCGAACTGGAAGGCGAACTCGGTATTTTGCCGGCCGTCGACGTAGAGGAACGGTTCCGTCGTGCGCTTGTCCAGGGGCGCGACCGCGACCGCACCGCCGGACGCACGCTCGACGGCCCGCACCGTTCCGACCTCGTGGTGCGCCACCGGCCCAAGGCGATGCCGGCCGAGCTCTGTTCGACCGGCGAGCAGAAGGCGCTGCTGGTCGGCATTGTCTTGTCGCATGCGCGGCTAACCGGTGAGATGTCGGGCATGACACCGATCCTGCTGCTCGACGAGATCGCCGCCCATCTCGACGGCGGTCGACGGGCGGCCTTGTTCTCGATCCTGGAGGAACTAAACTGCCAGGCCTTCATGACCGGGACCGATGCCGCGTTGTTTGACAGCCTCAAGGGACGCGCGCAATTCCTGACCGTCGATCACGGCACGGTCAGGCCGACCATTTGAACTTGGTTCATGGCGCACTTCTGAGCGGCATGCATTGATACCTGACAAGCTTTTTCCTCCGCTATATGGTCCGGCGATGATCACAGCCGCCCTCACCGATGAAGAGCTCGAACGCTACGCCCGCCACATCGTGCTGCCCGAGATCGGCGGCGCCGGCCAGCAGCGGCTGAAGCGGGCGCGGGTGCTCGTCATTGGCGCCGGCGGATTGGGAGCGCCTGTGCTCGAATATCTCGCCGCCGCAGGGATTGGCACTCTCGGTATCGTCGACGACGACATCGTTTCGCTTTCCAACCTGCAACGACAAGTGATCCACGGCACGGACATGGTCGGCATGGCAAAAACCGACAGTGCCAGAGCGGCGATCATCCGCATCAATCCAAACGTCGTCGTGGAAGAGCACAATTTCAGGCTGACCGTCGACAACGCCCCTACCCTCATTGCCCGTTATGACATCGTCGTTGACGGCTCCGACAATTTCGAGACACGCTACGCGGTGGCCGACGCCTGCGCCGCGGAAAGCCGGCCGCTCGTGCATGCCGCCGTTGGCCGCTTCGACGGCTCGGTCACCGTACTGAAGCCATTCGAAACCGGCCCGGACGGCAAGTTGAACCCAAGCTACCGCGATCTCTTTCCCGAGGCGCCGCCGCCGGGACTTGTGCCATCCTGCGCGGTGGCCGGCATTGTCGGGGCGCTGACCGGGGTCATCGGCACGCTGCAAGCCATGGAAGCGATCAAGCTGATCACCGGGATTGGCGAGCCGCTGGTCGGACGACTGCTGCTCTACGATGCGCTGGCGGCACGCTTCGACACGATCCGCTACAAGCGAACCAGCCCATGAGCCTGCCTGCCGACGTTTCCATCGTGCAGCTTGCGGCCGATTTCGACCGTTGGGACGAGGTGCTGGCGCTGGTCATGCGCGCCTTCGCCTTTATGGACGAGGTTATTGACCCGCCGTCCTCGGCGCATCGGCTCACCGTTGAAAATCTCAGGGCTAGAGCGCTGGAGGAGACAGCATTCCTGGCACTGAAGGGAAACGAGATCGTCGGTTGCGTCTTCGTCCTGAAGCGCGCAGACGACCTCTATATTGGAAAGCTCGCGGTCGAGCCGACGCTTCAGGGACAAGGCATTGGAAAACAGCTGATGCAGGCCGTCGAAGATCTTGCCCGCAGCCGCAACAGGACCGCCATCGAGCTCCAGACCCGGGTCGAACTGACTGGAAACCACGCTGCCTTCGCCCGCCTCGGCTTTCGCGAAACCGAACGGACAGCACACAAAGGTTACGACCGGCCGACCTCAATCACCATGCGCAAGG
The DNA here is from genome assembly GCF_040320565.1 of Mesorhizobium sp. M0664. Lineage (NCBI taxonomy): Bacteria > Pseudomonadati > Pseudomonadota > Alphaproteobacteria > Hyphomicrobiales > Phyllobacteriaceae > Mesorhizobium > Mesorhizobium sp. M0664. The sequence goes on along the minus strand of NZ_JAMYPW010000001.1, from coordinate 384,864 downwards.
TGCTTTTGTAAGCAAACGCTATCCAAAAGCGAGCAGGCAGCTGCCGCGACCAGAATTCGCTGCCACGATGGCCGGTCACGCCCGCAGCGGCAGCACGCGGTCGGGCGGGCGATGACCGTCGAAGAAGGCGCGGATGTTGATGATTACCTTCTCGCCCATGTCGATACGGCCTTCGAGCGTCGCCGAGCCCATATGCGGCAACAGCACGACCTTGCCTTTGTGGGCGAGTTTCAGCAGCTTGCTGTTCAGCGCCGGCTCGTGCTCGTAGACGTCGAGGCCGGCGCCGGCGATCTTGCCGTCATGGATGAGCTTGACCAGCGATTCCTCATCGATGATATCGCCGCGCGCGGTGTTGACTATGTAAGCTGACGGTTGCAGAAGCGCCAGCCGCCGCGCCGAAAGCAGGTGGAAGGTTGCCGGTGTCGATGGACAATTGACCGAGATAATGTCCATGCGGGCGAGCATCTGGTCAAGGCTTTCCCAATACGTGGCTTCCAACTCGTCCTCGATTGCCGGCAGTACGCGGTGGCGGTTGTGGTAGTGGATCGAGAGGCCAAACGCCTTGGCACGCCTGGCGACGGCGGTGCCGATGCGACCCATGCCGACAATGCCGAGCCGTTTGCCCCAAATGCGCCGGCCGAGCATCCAGGTCGGCGACCAGCCCGCCCATTTCTTATCGCCGGTCAGCACGTTGGCGCCTTCGGCCAGCCGCCGCGGTACGGCCAGCATCAGCGCCATGGTCATGTCGGCCGTATCTTCGGTCAGCACGTTCGGCGTGTTGGTCACGGTGATGCCTTTCTTGGCCGCTGCCGCAACGTCGATCTTGTCTACCCCATTGCCGAAATTGGCGATCAGCTTGAGGTTGTCGCCGGCCTGGGCAATCAGCGCCGCGTCGATATTATCGGTGACGGTCGGCACCAGCACATCGGCCTCCTTGACCGCAGCCACCAGTTCCGGCTGCGTCATCGGCCTGTCCTCCACATTCAAGCGGGCGTCGAACAACTCGCGCATGCGGGTCTCGACCGGGTCGGGCAATTTGCGCGTGATGACGACGAGGGGCTTCTTTTTGCCTGCCATTGTTTTCCTCGAACCCGATCTCGTTGAGACCTCTTTAACCAAGAACGGCGAAACTGAGAGCCGATCGCGGTACCGGTCATTCATGTAACAAGCGGTTCCGCCGAAGACAAAGAAAAAGGGGCGAAGGCCGATGGGCCGGTGCCGAAAGGAACGAAAGTGTCTGGTTTCGCGTCGCTCCGCCTGACCCTCAGTGCAGCATTCCTCGGCGCTCTCATCCATAGCCCACTGGTGATGGCGCAAAGTGCCGCCGCACCCGCCCAGAGCATCACGCTCGGACCAAGCGGCTTGCCGCTGCCGCGCTTCGTCAGCCTGAAATCCGGCCGCGTCAACTCGCGCGTTGGGCCGGGCGTCAATTATTCCGTCGACTGGATGTATATGAAGCCAGGCCTGCCGATGGAGATCATCCAGGAGTTCGATACGTGGCGCCGTGTGCGTGATGCCGACGGCTCGGAAGGCTGGATCAATCAGTCGCTGCTTTCGGGCCGTCGCACGGCGATCGTCGCCCCCTGGCAGCGCGGCAAGGACGCTCGCGTCAACCTCCTTGACGACCCGGCAAAAGACGCAGGCGTCATCGCGATCCTCGAACCGGGGGTGATGGGCACGATCAAGTCCTGCGATGGCCAGTGGTGCGAAATGACCTTCGACGGCCATACCGGCTGGCTCGCGCAGTCGCTGGTCTGGGGTGCCTATCCCGGCGAAAAGGTCAAGAACTGACTTTTCCGAACCGCAGGTCGGGCCAGCGCTGGAAGCACCGGATCCGGCATTTGTTTCGCTGATCTTCGGTTCGGGGATGGTTTAGCGGCCGATGCGGCCGAGATGGGTATCCTGGAAACTGCTTGACAGCTTCAAACCGTAGCCCAGAGCGCGGTCGATGGCGATGTGGGCGATCCAGATCAGCGCGACAGCTATCGCCATTGCATTGTCAAAGACGCTGCCGAGAAGCGCCAGCAGAACGGGCAAGATCAGTGTGTGCAAGGCGTTGTAGGCGACGGCCCCGACGCGCGGCCCGGCGATGTAACCCAGCATCGACAGGTCGGGCGCCAGAATGAGCACGGCAAACAGCCACCAGGAAACACCGGCGATTGCATAGAAGACAAGAGCCGCCACCGCGACGGCGACCCATTCGAGCCGGAGCGTCAAATCCAGGAATTTCATAAGATGCCGGTCAGTCGCAGCGTTTCGGACGCAGTCTCACCACGATATCGACATTGGCGATCTCCATGCCCTCCGGCGGCTCCGGCAGGTTGGAAACCGTCACCGGGCCGCTGTCGATATCGAAGATCCTGTTTTCGCCCTCGATATAGAAATGATGGTGATCGGAGGTGTTGGTGTCGAAATAAGTCTTCGATCCCTCGACGGCAAGGATGCGCAGAAGACCGGCCTGGGTAAACTGGTGCAGAGCATTGTAAACGGTGGCCAGAGACACCGGCACGCCGGCGGCAAGCGCCTCCTCGTGCAGTTCCTCGGCCGAAAGATGGCGGTCGCCCTTGGCGAAAAGCAGATCGGCCAGCGCGATGCGCTGGCGTGTCGGCCTCAGACCGGCCTCACGAACCCGCTTGTCCACAGCGACATTATCCTTCCGGCAACCCAGATCCATCTATCCGTCGCGCTCACAGTTCCGCCTCAGACAGGTCCAAAATGGCAGAAATTGAGCATCTGCCGAAACTGGACGTGTCCTGACATATATTCTGTCGACCGAATGCGATCAATAGCGCGCATTGACCCGGGCAGACGGGCAGGTTAAGCGCAAACGCCGGTTTCCGGCCTGAAACAGATTGTGTTAGGAAACCACCGACAAGGGCTCCTTTCGCGCGGGACGATCACGGGGACGAGATTGATGGCGGATCCGAAATCCAGCTACGGTTACGAGGAATTGCTTGCCTGCGCCCGCGGCGAGCTGTTCGGACCGGGAAATGCGCAGTTGCCCTATCCGCCGATGCTGATGTTCGACCGCATCACCGAGATCAGCGAGACCGGCGGTGCGTTCGACAAGGGTTTCATCCGCGCGGAATTCGACATCAAGCCGGATTTGTGGTTTTTCGCCTGCCATTTCATCGGTAATCCGATCATGCCGGGATGCCTGGGCCTGGACGCCATGTGGCAGTTGACGGGGTTCTATCTCGGATGGCTCGGTGAACCCGGCAAGGGGATGGCGCTGTCGACCGGTGAGGTGAGGTTCAAAGGCATGGTCACGCCTTCGGTCAAGAAGGTGGAGTATGGCGTCGACTTCAAGCGCGTGATGCGCGGTCGGCTTGTGCTTGGCATCGCCGATGGCTGGCTGAAGGCAGATGGCGAGCCCATATACGCGGCAACGGATCTGAAGGTCGGTCTGTCCAAGCAATCGGCCGCCGTCTGAACGAAGACCCTGCAGTACGACGTCTTGGACGTCTGATGAACGCTGTAGCACTTTAATTTTGCGCATGGTTCCATTCCGGAAATTGATTTCAGGTTCGGGGTCCGCTGGAAGGAGTTGCGAATGAGACGGGTCGTAGTCACAGGTCTCGGAATCGTGTCGTCGATAGGCAACAATGCCAACGAGGTGCAGACCTCGCTGCACGATGCCAGATCCGGCATCAGCTTCTCCGACTCTTTCGCCGAGCATGGCTTCCGTTGCCGGGTGTGGGGTGCGCCGACGCTGGACCCGTCGGGCATGATCGACCGTCGCGCCATGCGCTTCCTGTCGCAGGGTGCTGCCTGGAACCATGTCGCAATGGACCAGGCGATCGCAGACGCCGGCCTCGACGAGGCCGACATCACCAATGAGCGCACCGGTATCGTGATGGGCTCCGGCGGACCGTCGACCCGTGCAATCGTCGAGGCGGCCGAGACCACGATCAAAAACGGCAGCCCCAAGCGGATCGGGCCGTTCGCGGTGCCAAAAGCGATGTCGTCGACCGCGTCGGCGACGCTTGCCACCTGGTTCAAGATCCACGGCGTCAACTATTCGATCTCATCGGCCTGCTCGACGTCTGCGCATTGCATCGGCAATGGCTACGAGCTGATTCAGTGGGGCAAGCAGGACATCGTCTTCGCCGGCGGCCATGAGGATCTCGACTGGACGATGTCGGATCTCTTCGATGCCATGGGCGCCATGTCGTCCAAGTTCAACGACAGGGCGTCGGTCGCCTCACGCGCCTACGACGTCGATCGCGACGGTTTCGTCATTGCCGGCGGCGCCGGCGTGCTGATTCTTGAAGAGCTCGAGCATGCCAAGGCACGCGGCGCCAAGATCTATGCCGAGATCGTCGGCTATGGCGCGACATCGGACGGCTACGACATGGTGGCGCCGTCGGGCGAAGGCGCGGCGCGCTGCATGAAGCAGGCGCTCGCAACGGTGTCCTCGCCGGTCGACTACATCAATACGCACGGCACCTCGACGCCGGTCGGCGACTCCAAGGAAATGGGCGCCATCCGCGAGGTGTTCGGCGAGAAGATGCCTTTCATCACGTCGACCAAATCGTTAACCGGCCATTGTCTGGGCGCCGCCGGCGTGCAGGAATCGATCTACTCGATCCTGATGATGCAAGGCGGCTTCATCGGCGAGAGCGCCCACATTGAGAACCTCGATCCGGAATTCGAGGGCATGCCGATCGTGCGCAAGCGCATCGACGATGCAAGGATCGACACCGTTTTGTCCAATTCGTTCGGTTTCGGTGGCACCAACGCAACGCTGATTTTCCAGCGCTATTCCGCATAAGGATTTGCCGACCATGGACGGATTGATGAAGGGCAAGCGCGGGCTTGTCATGGGTGTTGCCAACGATCATTCGATCGCCTGGGGTATCGCCCGCAAACTGTCCGAACATGGCGCGGACCTCGCCTTCACCTATCAGGGCGAGGCCTTCGGGCGCCGGGTCAAGCCGCTCGCCGAGAAATTGGGCGCATCCCTGGTGGTGCCTTGCGACGTCGAGGACAGCGTGTCGGTCGCCGCGACTTTCGAGACTTTGGGGAAGGCGTGGGGCGGGCTGGATTTCGTCGTCCATGCCATCGGCTTTTCCGACAAGAACGAGCTGAAAGGCCTCTACGCCGACACGAGCCGCGACAACTTCATCCGCACCATGGTGATCTCCTGCTACTCCTTCACCGAGATCGCCCGTCACGCCGCCACATTGATGAAGGATAGCGGTTCGATGGTCACGCTGACCTATGCCGGTTCGGTCCGTGTCATGCCGAACTACAACGTTATGGGTGTCGCCAAGGCGGGGCTGGAGGCCAGCGTCCGCTATCTCGCCAACGACTACGGCCCGCGCGGCATCAGGGTGAACGGCATATCGGCGGGACCGGTACGGACGCTTGCGGGCGCCGGGATTTCCGACGCACGCCACATGTTCTCCTACCAGCAGCGCAACTCGCCGCTACGCCGTACAGTGACGATCGATGAAGTCGGCGGCTCCGCGCTCTATTTGCTGTCCGACCTGTCCTCCGGCGTCACCGGCGAAATCCATTATGTCGATTCCGGCTATCACATCGTTTCCATGCCGACGCTTGACGAATTGAAGCAGACCGACGGCGGGCGGGAATAGCGCGAGCGACGTATCGCCGGCTTGCCCCGCAGGATTTCAGCGTCGCGCCGATAAGACCTTGAACATGCCGTCGCGGGCGAGCTCCGCATGGCTGGAGAAGGCGGCCGCCAGCACCGGTTCGTAGGGAAGCTGGCGGTTTGCCACCATGAACAGCCGGCCGCCGGGCTTCAGCGCCTTGCCTGCCGCGCGGATCATGCCGGCACCGATTTCCGGCTCAGTCGCCCGGCTGCGGTGAAAGGGCGGGTTCATGACGACCACGTCGTAGCGGCGCTCGACCGGTTCGCTCAACAGATCTATCCAGAAGAAACGTGGCTCCACGCCTGTGTTGCCGACATTGGCCTTGGCCGCCTCCAGCGCCTCGAAATCCGCTTCGTAAAGGTCAAGCGCCGATATGCCGGGTGAGCGGGCGGCGACTTCGGCGGCGACATAGCCCCAACCGGCACAGAAGTCCGCAACGCTGCCACGCAGATCGTTGGGCAGATTTTCGACTAGCAGCTTCGATCCGGCATCGATCTTGTCGAAGGAAAACATGCCTGGGGCCGTGCGGAAGCGGTCCTCGACCACCAAGTCCGGATTGGCGGCGCGAAGCGTTGCCGCGGCAACGGTATCGGCCGGCCGGCGAAACCAGAAGGCAATGCCGTGATGCTTCGGCAGGTGGCCTTCGAGCGGCACAAGGGCGCCGACATGCTTGCGCAGGCTGGCGATTCCATCGTCCTTGCTGCCGGCGACGACGATCAACCCGCCTGGTGCTGCGCGTTCGACCGCTTCGGCAACGCGCAACTCGTTTTGGCCGCGATGGCGGCCAGCGAGCACAAATGCCGCGTCGAAAGCCTCGCCTTCGACCTGCGGCGTGACCGCGAAGCCGGACGCCTGCAAGGCGCGAAAGTGCGGCCTGAAGCCTTGGACAAGATGAAGCTTGGCATCAAAACTTTCGGGCAAGCGAAAGCCGGGCTCGGCACCGAGAAAGAGTATGCGTTCATCCTTTCGTGGCAGGGAGACAGCACCGGCCTCGAACGGATGGAAAAGCGTTTTCAGCGGCTCGGCGGACATTCACCACTCTTGAACTGCAAGGCTGTTGTTGAAACGCAAACGGGCGCGACCTTCCGGCGCGCCCGCTTCGATTGCATAGTTAGATCAGCTTAGGCGGCGTTTTCTTCGCCTTCGCTCTTCTTGTCGCGAACGATTTCCTTGCCGGTGGCCTGGTCGACGACCTTCATCGACAGGCGGACCTTGCCGCGCTCGTCGAAGCCCATCAGCTTGACCCAGACCTTGTCGCCTTCCTTGACCACATCGGAGGTCTTGGCGACGCGGTCATTGGCGAGTTGCGAGATGTGGACGAGGCCGTCACGCGGACCGAAGAAATTGACGAAAGCGCCGAAGTCGGCGGTCTTGACGACCGTGCCTTCGTAGATTTCACCGACTTCCGGCTCGGCGACGATGGTGTGTATCCACTTCTTCGCCGCCTCGATCTCCTTGGCATTGGCCGAGGCGATCTTGACGGTGCCGTCGTCCTCGATGTTGATCTTGGCGCCGGTCTTTTCGACGATCTCGCGGATGACCTTGCCGCCCGAGCCGATCACGTCGCGGATCTTGTCGGTCGGGATGTGCATGACCTCGATGCGCGGCGCGAACTCGCCGAGCTCGGCACGTGCGCCGGACAGCGCGTGGGCCATTTCGCCGAGAATGTACTGACGGCCATCCTTGGCCTGGTCGAGGGCGATCTTCATGATCTCCTCGGTGATGCCCTCGATCTTGATGTCCATCTGCAGCGAGGTGATGCCGTAGGCGGTGCCGGCAACCTTGAAGTCCATGTCGCCGAGGTGGTCCTCGTCGCCAAGGATGTCGGAGAGCACGGCGAAGCGCTCGCCTTCCTTGATCAGGCCCATCGCAATGCCGGCGACCGGCTTGGCAAGCGGCACGCCCGCGTCCATCAGAGCCAGCGAGGTGCCGCAGACGGTAGCCATCGACGACGAGCCGTTGGACTCGGTGATCTCCGAAACGACGCGCAACGTATAGGGGAACTGGTCGGCGGTCGGCAGCATCGGCCGGATGGCGCGCCAGGCGAGCTTGCCATGGCCGATTTCGCGGCGGCCCGGCGAACCCATGCGGCCGGTTTCACCGACCGAATAGGGAGGGAAGTTGTAGTGCAGGAGGAACTTCTCCTTGTACATGCCGGTCAACGAATCGACATACTGCTCGTCCTCGCCGGTGCCGAGCGTGGCGACGACCAGCGCCTGGGTCTCGCCGCGAGTGAACAGCGCCGAGCCGTGCGTGCGCGGCAGGACGCCGACTTCCGAGACGATCTTGCGGACCGTCTTCAGGTCGCGGCCGTCGATGCGCGAGCCGGTGTCGAGGATGTTCCAGCGCACGACCTTGGCCTGGAGCTCCTTGAACACGGTGCCGATCTGTTCGGACGTGTATTTGGCCTCTTCGCCTTCTGCCGGCGCGAACGCGGCCTTGACCTTCGCCTTGACGGCGTCGACGGCGGCATAGCGCTTCTGCTTGTCGGTGATCTTGTAGGCGTCGCGAAGCTCGCCTTCGACGATCTTGAGCATCTCGGCTTCAAGTGCGGAATAGTCCGGCGCGTTGAAGTCGCGCGGGTCCTTTGCCGCGACTTCAGCCAGCTTGATGATCGCGTCGATCACCGGCTGGAAGCCCCTGTGGCCGAACATGACGGCGCCGAGCATAAGGTCCTCGCCGAGTTCCTTGGCTTCGGACTCGACCATCAGCACGGCGTCGGCGGTGCCGGCGACGACTAGGTCGAGCTTCGATTCCTGCATCTCGTCGACATGCGGGTTGAGCACGTATTCGCCGTTGATGTAGCCGACGCGGGCGCCGCCAACCGGACCCATGAACGGCACGCCGGACAAGGTCAGGGCGGCGGAGGTGGCGACGATCGACAGGATGTCCGGGTCATTTTCGAGATCGTGCTGGACGACGGTGACGACGATCTGGGTGTCGTTCTTGTAGCCTTCGGCGAAGAGCGGCCGGATCGGGCGGTCGATCAGGCGGGAAACCAGCGTTTCCTTCTCGCTCGGACGGCCTTCACGCTTGAAATAGCCACCCGGGATCTTGCCGGCGGCGTAAGTCTTCTCCTGGTAGTTGACCGTCAGCGGGAAGAAATCGAGGCCGGGTTTCGGCTCTTTCATCGAGACGACGGTGGCGAGAACCTTGGTTTCGCCGTAGGTGGCCAGCACCGCGCCATCAGCCTGACGTGCGATCTTGCCGGTTTCGAGAATGAGCGGACGGCCGCCCCATTCGATTTCCACTTTGTGGTAATTGAACATGTCTTGTCCTTCGTATGCGGAAAGGGCCGCGCCGTTTCAGCGTGCGCGGATGCCCCTTTCCCTTGGCTTCCTTTCTCGGGCAGCCACGGGCAAGACAACGGGAAGCTCGGCTATTCAGCGCATTTGCCGCACGAGCGTCCTGCAATCCTGCCCCATGACCGTCCATGGGCGGTTTCGAGCGGCCCTCTGCTGTTTCGAAACCGGGTTGGCCAATCGATCCGAGTGGCCTTGCGCGTGAACCCGAAAACCAGGTTTTCGGAAAATATCCTGCGCAAATCTAAACTTCAGAGCGTCCTTTGCGCATCCAAACCGATGCGCGGCGCTCTACTTCCTTCATGGAGCCTTGGATGACCCGATGCTCCAATGCGCGACCGGCGGGCTCTCGAAAGAACCCGCCGGTCAATTCGTCAACGGCGCAGACCGAGCTTCTCGATCAGCGTCTGATAGCGCGCGTCGTCCTTGCGCTTGAGATAATCAAGCAGGCTGCGGCGCTGGGAAACGAGAGCGAGCAGACCACGGCGGGAATGGTTATCCTTCTTGTGGTCCTTGAAATGATCGGTCAGGTTCTTGATGCGCTCGGAAAGGATGGCCACCTGGACTTCCGGAGACCCGGTATCGCCCTTGGCGGTTGCGAATTCGCCCATCAATTCCTTCTTGCGTTCGGCAGTAATCGACATCGTGTTTTTCCTTGTCTGTTTGAGGAAACGGGACGCCCTCAGCCGGGATGTCGTCCAGCAGGGGCCGGTGCAAGCAACGCGTCAAAGCGCGAAGCTGCGGCGCATATAGTGCAATTCCGACAAAAAGGCCAGCCTAATTCACAAGCCGGCTTTTTGCTGCATAAACGGGCACTTCCGCCTAGTCAGAGCCATTTCTTCCATTTGAAGTACGCAAAGAGCCCGACCGCAACAAGCGCCATGAAGGCGAGCGACAGCGGATAGCCGTAATAGGCCTTCAGCTCCGGCATGTTCCAGGGCGAGGTGTCGGGGTCGAAATTCATGCCCCATACGCCGACGAGAAAGGTAAGCGGCATGAAGATCACCGAGACGATCGTCAGATAGCTGATGACGTCGTTGGTGCGCGCCTGGCTGAGCGACAAGTGCATCTCGATCAGGCCGGTCAGCATGTCGCGCTGGGTTTCGACCAGTTCGATCAATCGCAGCGAATGATCGAGCGTGTCGTTCAGAAATATCTTGGTTTCGGCCTTCACATAAGAGACGTCGTTGCGGATCATGGTCGCCAGCGCGTCGCGCATCGGCCAAAGCACGCCCTTCAGCACATTGGCATCGCGCCGCAATTCGTGAAGCTGCCGCATCTGATGCTTGTGCGCCTGGTTCAGCATTTGGTCCTCAATGCTGTCGACCAATTCGCCGGCAGCCTCGATCGGCGGGAAATAGCTGTCGACGATGGCGTCGATCAAAGCATAGGCGAGATAGTCGGCGCCGCGCGAGCGCAAGCGGTTGGGCACCGAGCTTGCGATCCGCTTGCGCACGGGATCGAACGGGTCGCCTTCGCGCTCCTGGAAGGTGACGACGAAGTTCCTGCCGAAGAAGACGGCGATCTGTTCGTAGCGATGCGCGGTGACATCGTCGATCATCCTGACGACGACAAAGGCATGGTCCTCGAAGAAATCCACCTTCGGCCGCTGGCCGGTGTTGACGACATCTTCCAGCGCCAACGGATGCAGGTTGAAGATCCGGCCGATCTCCTCGATCAGCTGGATGTTGGCGAGGCCTGTGCAATCGAGCCAGATAACCGGCCAATTGTGGCAATGGGTGTTGACGTCGTCGATGCTGGCATTGTCGATGGTCTTGAACTTTTCGGGCGAGATCAACGTCAGCCTGAGCTCGGAACGGCGTGCCGCCGGGTCGGCGATCAGCGTGCCGGGCGAAGCCCCGACCGGCGGCCTCCGTGTTTTGAGCGCCGCTCGTTTGTTGACCGTGTCAGCCTTTGCCATGTGCCCCCTCGAGTGCAGCGTCGAACGGCACTACAGCGCAGCGCATCCTTTCGGACTGCAAACGACGCCGTAGGCCTGTTGATTTAGCGCATGATCCTTTCCCAAAATAGAATCCGGTTTGGAGATCATGCGCCGGGCGACAGCTGTTACCCGACAAAGACCCGCTTTGGCTTGAACATGCCTTGCTCGATGGCGCCGATGGCGACCAGCTTGCCGCGCGCGGTGGCGCAGGCCTCCTCCGCTTCTACCGGCGCGTCACGGCCGCGAATGATGACCGGATTGCCGAGGCGGATTTTGGTTGCCGCATCGTCGCTGATCGCAACCTGCGGCAAGCATTCGAGCGCCGCGGCGGTGTCGAGCAGAAGGGCATCGATGGTACCGAAGTCGATCGGCGCGTCTGCTGCTTGCGGCTCGCCCTGCTCGCCGAAGCGGGCGGCCTCCAACTCGGCCAAGGTGACGAAATCTTCCTGCGTGAACGGCTCGACCTCGACCCGCCGCAGCTCGGCGATGTGACCAAAACAGCCAAGGTCGCGCCCCATGTCGCGCGCCAGCGAGCGGACATAGGTGCCCTTGCCGCATTCGACCTCGAAGATGGTGCGATCTGCCATGTGCTCGACCAGGTCGAGCCGGCCGATCTCTACCTCGCGTGGTGGAATGTCGATCGTCTCGCCATCGCGGGCAAGGTCGTAGGCGCGCTCGCCGGCGATCTTGATCGCCGAAAATTGCGGCGGCGTCTGCATGATGACGCCGGTATATTTCGAAAGCAGCGCCCGTACGTCGGCTTCCGCCGGACGGCGGTCCGAGCTTTTGGTCGCCGGGCCTTCGAGGTCGTCGGTCGAACGCTCCTCGCCCCAGGCAACCGTGAAGCGGTAGACCTTGGCGCCGTCCTGGACGTATGGCACGGTCTTGGTCGCTTCGCCGAGCGCGATCGGCAGCATGCCGGACGCCAGCGGGTCGAGCGTGCCGGCATGGCCGGCCTTTTCCGCCTGGAACAGCCATTTGATCTTGGCGACGGCTTCAGTCGAGCCCATGCCGACCGGCTTGTCCAGTACCAGCCAGCCCGAGATCGGCCGGCCCTTCTTCTTGCCGCGACGCGCCACTATTCGCTGTCCTTCCGGTCGTCTTTGTCTTTGTCGTCGGCGCTGAGATCGCGCGCCACTTCGGGCGAGTGCAGCAATTCGTTGATCTTCTGGAAATTGTCGTAGCTGGTGTCGAGCCGGAAGCGGAATTCCGGCATGTACTTCATCTGCCGCAGCGCGCCGGAGACACGGCCGCGGACGAACTTCGCATGCTTGTTGAGCGCTTCGACCACCACGCCGGCATCCTTGGCGCCAAGCGGCGAGACGAAGGCGGTGGCGATCTTCAGATCGGGCGACATGCGCACTTCCGAGACCGACACCACGGCATTCTCGATCAACGGATCGAGGATCTCGCCACGTTGCAAGGTTTCCGACAGAGCATGGCGCACCTGCTCGCCGACGCGAAGCATACGCTGGGATGGGCCAGCCGATGGTGGTCTTGGCATGAAAATTCTTCCTTCGCGCGGGTTCGAACCGCCTCAAACCGCTGACTTAACGCCGTTGGGCAGGTTTGGCTACCCTGGGCAACTGACCTTAATAGGTCTTCGTTCTACGACCGAGCCTGAGTTGCCCAGATTTTTATTTTCTCGAGCGCATCGGCGGGAACGACATCCCTTGGGATAAAAACGAAATGGGTACCGTTATCTATGAGGAAAAACAGCTAGTCGTTGCTCAGTTGCACCCGTTCTATCCTTCGATTCTTTATCGAGTCCAAAAACTGAATAATATACCCATCGAAGATCTTTACCGGTTCGGTGATATTGCCAATTTTCTTATTATTTACTTTCCTTTTAAAGAAACCAAGAAAACTACGAGCTACTATAATATATATAGTCCCCATCGCAATTGGGGCGAGAACGTAAATTGTCTCACTGGAGACCACGCCCTTTGAAAGGTACTCCAGCAGAGCGACGGCCAACGCAGATGTCCAGATAATCAAAAGAACTGAGGCTATCAAAATCAGCCAAGCAAGACCTGTGAGAATCCAACGCCTGGATCGACCATACCGCAGGTCGGAAAACGAACGCGCAGCACGTTTAAGCTGCGTATCATTTGTTTGGAAGGTATATTCCCATAGAGGGAACATACCTTCCAGATTTGAAGCGTCCTGGCCCATATCGGTGCCAAGCGCTTTACAGCGTCCTGGTCACCATCTCGACGCGGAAGCACTCGATGACGTCGCCGACGCGCATGTCCTCGTAGTTCTGGAAGGCCATGCCGCATTCCTGGCCGCCCGGAACTTCCGAAACCTCGTCCTTGAAGCGCTTCAGGGTCTTCAGCGTGCCTTCGTGGATGACGACGTTGTCCCGGATCAGGCGGACGCCCGCACCACGCTCGACCTTGCCTTCGGTGACACGGCAGCCGGCGATCTTGCCGACCTTGGTGATGTCGAAGATCTCGAGGATCTCGGCATTGCCGATGAAGGTCTCGCGACGCTCCGGCGAGAGCAGGCCGGAGAGCGCCGCTTTCACATCATCGACCAGATTGTAGATGATCGAATAGTAGCGGATCTCGATGCCTGCCGCAGCCGCGGCTGCGCGGGCCTGCGCATTGGCGCGAACGTTGAAGCCGATGATCGCAGCCCCCGAAGTTTCCGCCAGCGACACGTCGCTTTCGGTAATGCCGCCAGCCCCCGCATGGACGATGCGGGCGCGCACCTCGTCGGTGCCGAGATTGTCGAGCGCGGCGTTGATCGCCTCGATCGAGCCCTGCACGTCGCCCTTGATGACCAGCGGGAATTCCTTCAATCCGCTGGTCTGCAACTGCGACATCATCTGTTCAAGCGAGCCGCGCTGGCCGGCATGCCTGGCCACCGCCTTCTCACGCGCCAGACGCTGGCGATATTCGGTGATCTCGCGGGCGCGGGCTTCGTTGTTGACCACGGCGAAGCGGTCGCCGGCCTGCGGCGTGCCTTGCAGGCCGAGCACCTCCACCGGCATTGCCGGCGGCGCTTCCTTGACCTGCTCGCCGCGATCATTGACGAGTGCGCGTACCCGGCCCCATTCGTTGCCGGCGACGAGAATGTCGCCCGGCATCAACGTGCCGGTTTGCACCAGCACGGTAGCGACTGGGCCGCGGCCCTTGTCGAGCTGGGCTTCGATGACCACGCCTTCGGCGGTGCGGTCCGGATTGGCCTTCAGGTCGAGGATTTCGGCCTGCAGCAGGATCGCTTCGAGCAACTTGTCGAGATTGATGCCCTTGGTCGCCGACACCTCGACATCCAGCACCTCACCGCCCATGGATTCGACGAACACCTCGTGGCGCAGCAGTTCCGAACGCACCTTCTGCGGGTCGGCGTCATGCTTGTCGATCTTGTTGATCGCCACAATGATCGGAACGCCGGCCGCCTTGGCGTGATTGATCGATTCGATCGTCTGCGGCATGACGCTGTCGTCGGCTGCCACCACGAGGATGGCGATATCGGTCGCCTGGGCACCGCGGGCACGCATTGCCGTGAAGGCGGCGTGGCCGGGCGTGTCGATGAAGGTAACCTTGTGAGCGTTCTTCTCGACCTGATAGGCGCCGATATGCTGGGTAATGCCGCCGGCCTCGCCGGAGACGACGTTGGCATTGCGGATGGCATCGAGCAACGAGGTCTTGCCGTGATCGACATGACCCATGATCGTTACCACCGGCGGACGCGGCTGCAGGTCCTCGGGACGATCGGCGATGTTGAACAAGCCCTCTTCGATGTCGGACTCGGCGACGCGGCGGACCGTGTGGCCAAATTCGGTGGCGACGAGTTCGGCCGTGTCGGCGTCGATGACGTCACCAGGCTTCAGGATCTGGCCCTGCTTCATGAAGAACTTGACCACGTCGACAGCGCGCTCGGACATGCGCTGCGCCAGCTCCTGGATGGTGATGGTTTCGGGCAGGATCACTTCACGCATGACTTTCTCGCGTGGCTCGTTATGCAACGCGCGCTTGAATTTCTCCTGACGGCGGCGCATCGACGAGAGCGAGCGGGCGCGCGCATCCTCGTCGGAAAGCGCCGAATTCAGAGTCAGCTTGCCGCGGCGGCGGTCTTCCTCGCCCTTGGTCGGTTTGGCCGGACGCGCCACTTCCGGCGTAACCAGACGGCGCACTGGTGCGCCGGCACCGGTCCGCTTCGGTTTGACCTCTTCCTCGTCATCGACTGTTGCCAGTTCGGCGGCGAGCGGCGCACGGCGGCGCGCCTCTTCCTCGGCACGGCGGCGGGATTCGGCCTCGGCTTGCAGCCGTGCCTCTTCCTCGGCCTGACGGCGAGCCGATTCCTCGCGCTCGCGGCGGCGGCGCTCTTCGTCCTCGCTGCGGCGCTTGGCTTCCTCGATGGCGCGCTGGCGATCCTCGACATCGCGGACCTTCGAGCCCTCGAGAGCCCGGCGGCGTGCTTCCATTTCCTGGCGCGACAACTCGTTCAGCACCATGCCGCCGCGTTCGACCGGCGGCGGAGGGGGAGGCGCCTTGGGAGCTTCCTGCACGGCAGGCGCTGCCGCGACCGGCTTCGGCGTGAAGACGGACACAGGCGCTGCCGCCGGCTCCGGCTTGTCGCCGGGCAGCGAGAACTTGCGCTTCTTGGTCTCGACGACCACCGACTTGGTGCGGCCGTGCGAGAAGTTCTGGCGCACCGTGCCCTGTTCCATGCCGGGGCGCTTCAGCGTCAAGGTCTTCTTCGGCGTAACACTCAGCGTCTTGTCGTCGCCCGATTTCGTATCGCTCATTCCATATCCTCTGCGGCATCATCTTCGTCAGCAACGGCCGCAAGCATTGCCAGATCGTCCGGGGAACCGCCCCGATATCGGTCGAGCGCAACCATGCGCTTCTGGACCGCCCTGCCCGCGTCTCCCGCGAGAACGGCAGCATGTATCACATTTGTACCCCCCAATGCCAAGCTCAACTCGGCCTCGGAGAAAAGTTTGTAAGCGCGGATCGCAGGCCCGCCAAGGTGGACGGTTGCCCGTCGCGCCTGGCTTATCTTGCGGACGCCATCGTCGGAAGCCTCGGTCGCGTGGAGCACGAAAAGTGCAAGTCCGCCGCGCACGGCGCTCTCGACCTTGGTCGCTCCGAGCGCTATGGCGCCCGCCTTGCGGGCCAGGCCAAGCATGCCCAGAGCGGACCTGGAAAGTAGCGCGTCGACCATGCCGCCAAGATCGGCCGGCACGCTCACCTGTGCCTTAAAAGCACGGGCAAACAGATTTTTGGCCGCTGCCTTTTCTATATGTAGGCGGTCGGCCGTCACCCAGCAACCGCGGCCGGGCAGGTTTCTCTTGATGTCCGGAACGACGGCCGAACCCGGGCCGACGACGAAACGGATCAGTTCATCCGGTTCGGCTTGCCTGCGGGTGACGATGCAGGTGCGATCGTTCATCTCGTCCAAGGGCGGGTTCGGTGCGATGCGGTTTCACCTCACGCACCGACGGTTTCGTCAGCCGGCACGCCCTCGGCGGCAAGCTCGTCTTCGGTGATCCAGCCAGCCTTCAGGCGAGCGGCCAGGACCATCTGCTCGGCATCGGCGCGTGATACGCCGTGGTTGGCGAGCACACCCGGGAATACCTTCGTCTCGCCGTCCTTGCGTTCCTTCCAACCGGTCAGGTCGTCGGCGGCGTAGCCGGCGAAATCCTCGATCGTCTTCACGCCGTCCTCGCCGAGCGTCACCATCATGGCGGTGGTGATGCCGGGGATCTCGCGCAGCTCGTCCTTGACGCCGAGCGCCTTGCGCTTCTCGTCATGCTGGGCTTCGATCTTCTCCAGATATTCGCGGGCGCGGGTCTGGATTTCCGAAGCCGTGTCCTCGTCGAAGCCGTCGATCGACGCGATTTCGCCGGAGTCGACATACGCGACCTCCTCGACGCTGGTGAAGCCTTCGGAAGCGAGCACCTGGCCGACCATCTCGTCGACGTCGAGGGCTTCCATGAACAGCGACGACCGTTCGACGAATTCCTTCTGGCGGCGTTCGCTCTCTTCCTGCTCGGTCAGGATGTCGATATCCCAGCCGGTGAGCTGCGAGGCAAGACGGACGTTTTGGCCGCGGCGGCCGATGGCCAGCGACAGCTGATCGTCGGGAACGACGACCTCGATGCGCTCGGCATCCTCGTCGAGCACGACCTTGGCGACTTCCGCCGGCTGCAATGCATTGACAATGAAGGACGCCGCCGAAGGCGACCAAGGAATGATGTCGATCTTCTCGCCCTGCAATTCACCGACGACCGCCTGGACGCGGCTGCCGCGCATACCGACGCAGGCACCGACCGGATCGATGGAGCTGTCGCGCGAGATGACAGCGATCTTGGCGCGCGAACCCGGATCGCGGGCGACCGACTTGATCTCGATGATGCCGTCGTAGATTTCCGGCACTTCCATGGTGAACAGCTTCGCCATGAACTGCGGATGGGTGCGCGACAGGAAGATCTGCGGGCCGCGCTGTTCGCGGCGCACGTCATAGACATAGGCACGGACGCGATCGCCATACTTGTAGTTTTCGCGCGGAATCAGCTCGTCGCGGCGGATGATCGCTTCGCCGCGGCCGAGATCGACGATGACGTTGCCGTATTCGACGCGCTTGACGGTACCGTTGACGATCTCGCCGATACGGTCCTTGTATTCGTCATATTGCCGGTCGCGCTCGGCCTCGCGCACCTTCTGCACGATGACCTGCTTGGCCGACTGGGCGGCGATGCGGCCAAAATCCATCGGCGGTAGCTGTTCGGCAATGAAATCGCCGAGCTGGGCGTCCGGATTGCGCTCGCGCGCCGAGGAAATGGCAATCTGCGTCGCGTAGTCATCGACCTTCTCGACCACTTCCATCAGCCGCTGCAGCTTCATCTCGCCGGTGTTGGCATTGATGTCGGCGCGGATATTGGTTTCCTGGCCGTAGCGCGAGCGCGCGGCCTTCTGGATCGCATCGGCCATGGCGGCGATGACGATCGACTTGTCGATCGACTTTTCACGCGCGACCGCATCGGCGATCTGCAGCAGTTCAAGCCTGTTGGCGCTTACAACCATCTTCTTTCTCCCGAGCTTGTTGCCGACCTTTACGGCCGGCAGCCCAATCACATTTCCTGTTCGGTTTCGTCTTCCGCACCCTCTGGTGCGTCTTCGGGTTCGCCGCGGCGTTTCCTGGCTTCCTTGCGCGCCCGATTGTCCTTCGACAGCGCATCGCGGATAAGGTCGTCGGTCAGAATCAGCCGCGCTTCGGCAATCGCATCGTAGGGAACACGTACCGTCGGCTCCTCGCCGTAAGCGGCCTTGTCACGCTCGATCAGCACACCGTCCGCGTCGCTTTCGGCGATCTTGCCCTTGAAGCGCTTACGGTCGGCGACGAGAACCGACGTTTCCATCTTCACCAGATGGCCGGTCCAGGCTGCAAAGTCCGATTTGCGGACCAGCGGCCGGTCGATGCCCGGCGACGACACTTCGAGATGATAAGCCTTCTCGATCGGATCATCGACATCGAGCGCCGGCGATACCGCCCGGCTGACCTCTTCACAATCCTCGACCGTCATGGTGCCGTCCTCGCGCTCGGCCATGATCTGCAGCGTCAGCCCGTTCTGGCCCGACAAGTGCACACGTACCAAGCGGAAGCCAATGGCGCGCAGTACCGGCTGAACGATCAGCGCGATGCGCGCATCGATGCCGCTTTCGCGGATGATGCGGTCGTCGCCTTCGCTTGCCGTCACTGTCATTCGGTCCTGTCACTCGATTTCTGTCGGTCGGCAGGTAATAAAAAAGAGCGGGACCGGGTGGACCCACTCTTCGTCATACCGACCAAGAATTTGAAGCTGATATAGACGATCGTGGTCCTCGTTTCAAGCCCGTCCTGCATGACGGCAAGGCTCCGAGTCCGCAGCGCTGCTCCAAATGCATGGCGCCCATGCAGTGATCACCGTTTGAGCACCGGCCACGCACGACTATCTACGTTGCATTGCACAATTGGAGCGCTCACTGCGCTCGAAAGGGTCCCATCATGAACAATCGTGGATTTTTTTCAGGCATAGGCGATGTCTTTAGCGTGTTCGGCAGCGCCGTAGCCGCGTCGCGGGCTGTGGAACGCGGTCGCAAGCCGCGTGCGCATGATCTGCGCAATCTCGGCATGGAGCCGGCAGCCTTCAACAAGATCCGTCGCTTCTGAGCCAGGTGGCCGCCGAGAGCCTTCGGCCGGCTCGCCTTGTGCTCAGCTCTAATTTCCCGCCTATTTCCGCACGAAGGTGAGATAGGCGGGCCGTCGGCCTTCGCGAATGGCCTTGGCCTCATAGCGCGTCCCCGGCCAGCCATCATAGGGCCGGTGCCAGTCGGCTGCTTCGCTTGCCTGCCACGTGAAGGCGTCGTGCGCCCGGCAATGCAGGAGCGTCCAGTTCACATAGCTGTCGATATCGGATGCAAAGTGGAACTTTCCGCCGTGCTTCAGGACGCGCGCGAAGCGGTCGAGATTGACCGGGCTGACGAAGCGCCGCTTCCAGTGCTTCTTCTTCGGCCACGGATCCGGATAGAGAAGGTCAATGCCGTCAAGCGAAGCCTGCGGCAGCCAGTCCAGCAGACGTGTGGCGTCGTCGTCATAGACGCGCAGATTGGCAAGCGGCCGCTCCCGGACCGCCATCATCATCTTGGCCATGCCGTTGACGAAAGGCTCGACGCCGATAAAGCCGGTCGCCTGGCTTGCCGTAGCACGGTGCAGAAGATGTTCGCCGCCGCCAAAACCGATTTCGAGCTGGACAGCCGAAACTTCGGCTTCGAAAAGGCTGCGCAGGTCGGCCGGCGGTTCAACCGTCAGATCGAGCCTGTAGGCGGCGAAGCCGCTCTCCAGCGCCGCTGCCTGTTGTGGTCGAATGGTCTTGCCGCGCCGGCGACCGAAAAAGGCCTCGGTCGCACGGCTTGGCCGGTCCTTCGGATCCATAGGCGCCGCGGTTAGGCGGCGACTGCTTCGGCGACCGGTTCGGCGAGAGCATCCTTGAGCGCCTTGGCGAGATCGGTCTTCTCCCAGGAGAAGGATCCGTCGCGGCCGGCCTTGCGGCCAAAATGGCCGTAGGACGACGTCTTGGCATAGATCGGCTTGTTGAGATCGAGGTGGCGGCGGATGCCGGACGGCGACAGGTCCATCACGGCGCGCAGTGCACGCTCGAGTTTTGCCTCGTCGACCTTGCCGGTGCCGTGCAGGTCGACGTAGATCGACAGCGGCTGGGCGACACCGATCGCATAGGAAAGCTGGATGGTGCAGCGATCGGCGAGCTTTGCGGCAACCACGTTCTTGGCGAGATAACGCGCCGCATAGGCCGCCGAGCGGTCGACCTTGGTGGTGTCCTTGCCAGAAAAAGCGCCGCCGCCATGAGGCGCAGCCCCGCCATAAGTGTCGACGATGATCTTGCGGCCGGTCAGGCCGGCGTCGCCATCAGGCCCGCCGATGACGAACTTGCCGGTCGGATTGATGTACCAGTTGCAATTGTCGGCAATCTTCAGGTCGCCCAGTGCTTCGCGAATATAGGGCTCGACGACGTTGCGCACCTTCTTCGAATCCCACGTCTCATCGAGATGCTGGGTCGACAGCACGATCTGCGTCACTTCCGCCGCTTTGCCGTCGACATAGCGGACGGTGACCTGGCTCTTGGCATCCGGCCCGAGCCTGCCGGCATCACCGCTGCCTTCATGGCGCGCAGCCGCCAGCAATTCGAGGATCTTGTGGCTGTAATAGATCGGCGCCGGCATCAAGTCCGGGGTTTCGCGGCAGGCATAGCCAAACATGATGCCCTGGTCGCCGGCTCCCTCCTCGCCTTGCCGGTCGGAGGCGTTGTCGACGCCTTGGCCGATATCCGGCGACTGGCCGTGCAGCAGGACCTCGATCTTGGCTGTCTTCCAGTGGAAGCCGGCCTGCTCGTAGCCGATTTCGCGGATCGCCTTGCGAGCGACCGACTTGAACTTGGCCGGGTTGACGATCGGATGGCCGGCCGCATCCTTCAGGACGTTGCCCTCCTTGTCCTTCTTGAGCAGCGTCTCGGGGACGCGCACCTCGCCGGCGATGACAACGCGATTGGTCGTCGCAAGCGTCTCGCAGGCAACGCGGACCTTCCACGGGTCCATGCCGGTCTTTCTGGCTTCGCGATAGACGAGATCGACAATCTCGTCGGAGATGCGGTCGCAGACCTTGTCGGGATGGCCCTCGGCAACGGATTCCGAGGTGAAGAAGTAATTGTGCCGCGTCACGGGTGTCCCCTCTTGAAAAAAATATCGGCAGGCCGCCGATTTTGGCGCGCCAGTTGTTAACGGTGCCGGGCGTCGCTAGTCAAGCCATGCAGCCGTTCTGGCATGAATTTTGACGTTATTATCCTTGCATCCCGAGACGGCGGCAGGGCGCACTGCGATCAGCCCTTGCGCAACAGACTGAGGAAAACGGCTTCCAGGAAGCGAGTCGAGCGAAATCGATCTGCGCTTTAGCGCATCTGCGGAATGAACATCCCTCAATGCGCGCAGCCGCGAGAAATTGCATGCCCAGCTACGACGAGCCCTTCCTTGTTGAACTCTTCACGGGCCAGTCAATCGACTTCGTCGGTGGAAAGCGACTTCACCAACTCGATGATCTTGCGGCGCACTTTCACATCGGCGATCTTGACGAAGGCGCGATTCAGCTGGAGGCCTTCCGGGCTGCCGCAGAATTCGACGGCGGAGGTCATCGAAGCATCCTCGGCAAATCCACGGTTGCCCACGGGCTCCTGACCGGGCGCATCCTCGAAAAAGAAGGCGACGGGGACGCCGAGTATGGAGGCGATTGCCTGCAAACGGCTGGCGCCGACGCGATTGGTGCCCTTTTCGTACTTTTGGATCTGCTGGAACGTTATGCCGAGGTTTTCACCCAGTTTTTCCTGGCTCATTCCCAGCATATTGCGGCGAAGCCGGATGCGGCTTCCGACGTGGATGTCGATCGGATTCGGCTTTTTCTTGTTTTCTTCTGTCATTTTTTCCTCGCCGAATTTTTCCGGCTTTTTCTATTTTGCTGCCCAAACGACGCCGCGGCCCGTGCCCCAACAGAACGACCTTATCGACTTCGAAAATTTTCAGGCGCTTACAGTATGAGTTTCTAATGTGTCGGCTGTCAATTCGCCCGTAGCCTTTGCCTTACGTTCAAAATGCATGCCGCAACGGCAAGCAAAAACATGATCAGCATTCCGTTAATGCGTCGTTGGCCGGAGGAAACGATGGCTTGGTCGGAGATCGGCACACGCACATCGATCGCGCCGCGTGCATCGATTGCCAGCGCGTCGACGATGCGACCGCGTGGGTCGACAACGGCCGAAATGCCGTTATTAGCCGCGCGCAACAGGGGCACCCCATTCTCCACCGCCCGGATCTGCGCCTGCCTGAAGTGCTGGTACGGCCCCGGCGTGTCGCCGAACCAGGCGTCATTGGTGACGTTCACAATAAGCTCGGCTGACGTTGCGTCAACTGCGACCAGATCGGGAAAGATGACCTCATAGCAAATAAACGGCAGCGCCCGGATACCGCCGGGCAGCGCGATCGGATGCCGCTCATTGCCCGCCGCGAAGGTCATTGGACCGGCAACAAGCTGCTCAAGCCCGAAGCGGCCGAGCAGATCGGCGAAAGGCAGGTATTCGCCGAAGGGTACCAGGTGGACCTTGTCGACGGCATCGACGATTTCGCCCCTTTCGTCGATCGCCACCACAGAGTTGTAGTAACGGCTGCCGGCCGCCGAGCCGCCTTCCTCGCGAACGACGCCGGCGACCAGCATCTGGCCATCGCCAAGCATTTCTCCGATCGCAGGCAGGGCATCCGGACGTTCGGTGAACAGAAACGGCACGGAGGTCTCCGGCCACAGAATCAATTGCGGCCTGTCATGGCCGGGCTCCGGCGCCTTGGCCGAAAGCCCCATCATGGTGGCGAAGATACGGTCACGCACCGAGGTATCCCATTTTTCGGTAAGGTCGACGGCAGGCTGCACTATACGGACGTCAAGGCTGCGGGCGGCCGGCTTTTCGGGGGCGGCGAGCCGGATATAGCCGAAGCCGGCATGGGCGGCGACGAGCACGACAAGCAATGCCGCGCCGAGGCGGAGATGCCGGCGCGCCGCAAGCAGCGCCGGCAGCGCAAAGACGAAGACCGCAAGCGCGTCCATGCCGACCATGCCGGTCACCGAGACGCTCTGCATCAGCAAAGGTACCGGCATCGCCGCATAGCCGACGGCATTCCACGGAAAGCCGGTGAACAGGAAGCCGCGCAGCCATTCCGCCAGCGCAAAGCCGAAGGCGAGCGCGGCGATGCGTCCGATGTCGTTGCTCCACAACAGCCGGGCGACCACGGCGGCGAAACCATAGAAGAAGGCGAGCGCGAGGGGGATGCCGACCACCGCGAACGGCAAGGCCCAGGCAAAGCTGTCGGCCTCGACCAGAAGCGCCGAGCCGACCCACCAGAGACCGGCAAGAAAGTAGCCGAAACCGAACCACCAGCCGATGGCGAAGGCCGGACGCAAGCGCCGCAGAAAACCGTCCGAGGCTTCGCCGGTCGCGCCGTCGAGGAGCCACACCAGCAGGGGAAACGAAACGAAACAGACGGCGAAGAAATCGTACGGCGCCTGGGCAAGAACCGCCAGCGCGCCGGCAAGAAACGCCACCAGCGCGCGCCGCCAGCCCCAAAGCAGAATTATCCGGCCGGCCTGGCGCTCCATCTATGCTTCCGAGTCGTGCGAATCAGGAAGCAAGATTTATCAGGCCGCGGCCTTGGCTCCAAACCGGGCGACGTAGTCCGCTCATAGCTATCGATGCCAGCCTTGTATCTTCAGCCCGCCCAGCCGCTCAGCCTCTTCGCGTGGGACAGCGCCGACAGTCTGGGAAAAGGTCCAGACATGGCCTTCAGGATCGCGCGCGTGTTCTTGCCTGTAACTGAAGCCGGGCTGGCTATATGGTCGGCCCATTCGGAATCGACGATGATATAACCATCGCCGAACCTGCATCGCTGACCACCATGCTCGGCTCGAAGCCGAAGGCCTTTTCAAGCCAGGTCAATGCGGCCTGCGTATCCTCGTAGAAGACGCCGGAGCCCAAGGTCGAGTGCTTGAACGGGTCCTCAACCGGCATCGGGCAAGCCGCGTCTTTCAAGCCTGCTCGGTGCGGACGGCGCGGCGGCGGCGCTCGCCCTTCAGGGTCTCGACGATGCGCACGCGCTTGACGCGGCGCGGATCGGCGTCGAGCACATGGAACTCGAAGCCGGGTATGGCCTGCACCACTTCGCCGCGCGCCGGCACCCGGCCAAGCGTGTTGAAGATCATGCCGCCGATCGTGTCGACATATTCGCCGTGCTCGCCGGCGGCGAAATCCTCGCCGATCATCTTGGCGACGTCGTCGATCTCGGCCTTGCCGTCGACGATGAAGACGCCTTCGCCGGCCTGGGTAATCATCGGCTCGTCCTCGTCATGTTCGTCCTCGATGTCGCCGACCACCATCTCGACGATATCCTCGAGCGAGACGAGACCGTCAGTGCCGCCATATTCGTCGATGACCAGCGCCATCTGGGTGCGCGTCGTCTGCATTCGCCCCATCAGGTCGGAGGCGAGCATCGACGGCGGCACGAACAGCACCGGTCGGATCAGGCTGAGATCGCCTATGGTGCGCGCCAGATCGACCTGGGCAAGATCGAGAACCGTCGCGACCGGAGTTTTCCTGGTCGTCCTGCCCTTTCTGACGCGGGCGACCTTGGTGATGTGCGCCAGCACGTCGCGGATATGAACCATGCCGCGCGGATCGTCGAGCGTCTCCGAATAGACCGGCATGCGGGAATGGCCGGACTGCTCGAACAACCCCAGAAGGTCGCCGAGCTTCGTGGTGATCTCGACCGCCTCGATGTCGGCGCGCGGCACCATGACGTCCTCGACCCGCACTTCGCGCAGGCGCAGGATGTTGTTGAGCATGGCGCGTTCGCCGGGCGAGAAGGATTCTGCATCGCTCGCCGTTTCGGCAAGCGCACCGGCAATCTCCTCGCGCAGGCTGGTGCCGTTGCGGTGCCTGAAAAGCCCGAGCACGCGATCGAACAGGGAAGGACCGGCAGGCGATGCCTCGCTGGCGAAGCTGCCGGTCGTGGTACTCGGACTCGAGCCCTCTTCCGTCGTTTCGGAAGGCTTGATCACACTGCCGGCGTCGGAGCGGGCGGCAGTCTCTGGTTTGTCGTTCATCATCGTCCGGTCAATTGGTCTTTTGTAATTACGTGTAGGGATCGGGAATGGCAAGCCTCGCAAGTGCTGCGCGCTCTGTCGCTTCCATCAGTTCCGCTTCGGCATCCGTTTCGTGATCATAGCCCAGCAAATGCAGCAGGCCATGGATGACGAGATGGGAGATATGGTCCTCGATGGGCTTGTCTTCCAGTGCCGCCTCGCGCGCGACAGTCTCGGCGGCCAGCACGATGTCGCCGAGCATCGGCGGCAGAGGCCCGCCCCTGGCAAACGGAAAAGCCGGAAAAGACAGGACGTTGGTCGGCTTGTCCTTGCCGCGCCAGCCGGCATTGAGCGTACGGATATGGGCATCGTCGGAAAAGACGATGCTGAGCTCGGAACGGCCGTCCGCACCGGTTTCGGCAAAGGCGGCCGAGACGGCACGGTCGACAAGCCGCATCAGCGCCGCCTCGTCGGGCCAGTCGCCCGCCTCGATCGCGATATCGATCTCGACGGGAAGCGGTCCCCCCGCCTTTTGCTCCTCAGCCATGCGGCCGCATAATCGTATCAGCTTTCGACACCCAAGCCCCTGGCCAGCTTGCCGTCACGGTCGTAGGCCTTGACGATCTCGGCGACCAGCGGATGCCTGACGACGTCGCCTTCATTGAAGCGTACGGTCACCATGCCGGTGACGCCGTCGAGGATTCTCAGCGCCTCGACCAGGCCGGATTTGGTGTTTGGCGGCAGATCGATCTGGGTCGGATCGCCGGTGACGATCATGCGCGAGTTCTCGCCGAGCCGGGTCAGGAACATCTTCATCTGCATCGGCGTGGTGTTCTGCGCCTCGTCGAGGATGACGGCAGCGTGCGCCAGCGTACGGCCGCGCATGAATGCCAGCGGCGCGATCTCGATGACCTCAGCAGCAATCGCCCGCTCGACCTTGTCGGCCGGCATCATGTCGTAGAGCGCGTCATAGAGCGGCCGCAGATAGGGATCGACCTTCTCCTTCATGTCACCCGGCAGAAAGCCAAGCCGTTCACCGGCCTCGACCGCGGGGCGCGACAGCACGATGCGTTCGACCATGCCACGTTCGAGCAGCATTGCCGCATGCGCCACCGCCAGATAGGTCTTTCCGGTGCCGGCCGGGCCGATGCCGAAGACGAGTTCCGACCGCTCCAGCGCGCGCATATAGGCGTCCTGGTTGAGCGAGCGGGCATAGATGGTCTTCTTGCGCGTCGATATCTGGGCGGCGGACACCTTGCCCTTGCGCTCCAGCGTCGGCAGCGTCAGCTGGTCGTCGGTGGCGATCGCCATGCGCACGGCGCCGTCGACATCGGACTGGCCGATATCGGTGCCTTTCTGCAGAATGCCGTAAAGATTGTCCAAGGCGCGGCGCGCCTGCTCGGCGGCCGAGGAAGAGCCCTTGATGGTCAATTGGTTGCCACGCGAGCGGATATCGACGCCGAGCTTCTGCTCGAGCCTGGCCAGATTCTCGTCGAACTGGCCGTAAAGGGCGCTGGCAAGCTTGTTATTGTCGAAAGTCAGTACGATGTGCGCGATATCCGAGGCCCCGGAGGGTAGGTTCTGGGGCAGGTTCTTGACTTCAGCAGCGCTCAACCGTCTCTCCTCATCTGCCGAGGCCTTCAGGCCAATTCGGCGAACAGGCTGTTGTAGCCCGTCTTCGTGATTCGTACCTGGATAATGTCACCGATTTCGCCGTCCTTTTCATCAACAATAACCGGCTGCAGCCACGGCGAGCGGCCAACCTTCTGGCCGGCCTGGCGGCCCGGCTTTTCGATCAGCGTATCGATAGTCCTGCCGACCAGGCTTGCGCCGAAATGCTGCTGCTGTTTCAGAAGCAGCGCCTGCAGCCGCTGCAGGCGCTCGTCCTTGACGGCCTCCGGCACGTGATCGCCCATCTCCGCGCCCGGCGTGCCGGGGCGCGGAGAATATTTGAACGAGAAGGCCGAGGCATAGTTGACGTCTTCGACCAACTGCATCGTCGCCTCGAAATCCGCTTCCGTCTCACCGGGAAAGCCGACAATAAAATCGCCGGACAGTGCGATGTCGTTCCGTGCGGCACGGATGCGGTCGATCAACGTCAGATAGTCCTTGGCCATATGCCTGCGGTTCATCGCCTTGAGTATGCGGTCGGAGCCGGATTGCACCGGTAAATGTAGATAGGGCATCAGCGTCGGCAAATCACGATGGGCGGCGATCAATTCATCGTCCATGTCGCGCGGATGGCTGGTCGTGTAGCGCAGCCGCGCCAGACCTGGAATCTCTGCCAGCCTGAACAGCAGCCGGCCAAGGCCCCATTCCTCGCCGTCTTCACCTCTTCCGTGCCAGGCGTTGACATTCTGGCCGAGCAGCGTCACCTCGCGCACGCCGGCATCCGCCAGGCGCTCGGCTTCGGCGACGATCTGTGCCACCGGCCGCGAGACTTCCGAGCCGCGCGTATAGGGCACGACACAGAAGGTGCAGAACTTGTCGCAGCCTTCCTGAACGGTCAAGAACGCCGTCACGCCGCGCCTGATCAGTTCGGCGCGCTTCGGCTGCGGCAGATGCTCGAACTTGTCCTCGACGGCATAATCGGTCTCGACGATCTTTTCGCCGCTCCGCGCCCTCGCCAGCACCCCGGGCAGCCGGTGGTAGGTCTGCGGACCGATGACCAGATCGACAGCCGGCGAGCGGCGGATGATCTCGGCACCCTCGGCCTGCGCCACGCAGCCGGCGACGCCGACCAGCATTTCGCGCCCGGCCTTGGCACGCTCCGCCTTCAGCTCACGGATGCGCCCAAGTTCGGAATAGACCTTTTCCGCCGCTTTCTCGCGGATGTGACAGGTGTTGAGCAGCACCAGATCGGCCTCGCCGATGGCGTCTGTCGCGGCATAGCCGTCGGCCGCCAGAGCATCGGTCATGCGCTGCGAATCGTAGACGTTCATCTGGCAGCCATAGGTCTTGACGAAGACCTTTCTGGTCGCGGCAGGCGGAACGACCAGGTTTTCGGCGGCAGCGCCGATGTCGTCGCGTTCTATCGTGTTCAATTCCATTTCGCGGCTTCTAGCGCCTTTCCCCGACAAAAAACAGACGAATCTGGCCGGAACCTGCGCAGACTACCGGCTCGGGCGCGGTTCGGCGAGCGCCGCCTGCACCATCTCGCGCACCTGGCGTTCCATCTGCTTTGCCGTCTCCTTGCGGCTGGAGCCCTTGGAGAAAGCAATCGCCTCGCCAAAATGCACCTCGACGTCGAGGGCGCCCTCGGCCATCAGCACCTTGAGGTGCGGCATCAGCTCCTCATCGCCGATCCAGGCGGCAACCGGCCGATGCCGGCGGCCGAGCGGCACGCCATGCAGGCGCGTATAGACGATGGCCACCGGCTGGATGAAGACCTGTTCGGCCGCCCCTTCGGCAATCGCCATTGTAGCGGCGCCGAACAGCGTGCTCTTGAACGGCAGGATCATGTTGCCGTCGCCGGTCGAGCCTTCGGCAAACAGCACCATGGCGTCGCCCTTGGCCATCCGGCCGGCGATCTCGGTCGCCTGGTCGCCCGACGAGCGTTTGCGCTCACGTTCGATGAAGACGGTGCGTTGCAGCTTCGACAGCATGCCGATCAGCGGCCAGCCGGCCATATCGGCCCTGGCGATGAACGTCACATCGACCATCGATCCCAGCACCATGATGTCGGTCCAGGAGATGTGGTTGGCAGCAATCAGCAATGGGCGCTGGCCGGACAGCGCTCCCTTGACATGGATGCGCAGCCCCAGTGCCCTGACGATCATTGTGTGCCAGATCTTCAGGATGAAGGTCTCGCGCCAGAGTCCGGTCCTCATCGACAGTATCTGCAAAGGCACAAGCACCAATGAGCCGACGACAACCAGCCCCAGGGCCAGGAAAATCCTGATTTTTCCGATCATCCGTACCACCCCGGCGTTTGGCTAGCGAAGATCGCGGCGCATGACAAGCGCGCCGGTCGGGCCGTGCTCCGGCGACTTGTAATAGTTGGCGCGCTTGCCGACCTCGCGGAAGCCGAACCGCCGGTAGAGCGCGATCGCGGCGACATTGGTCTCGTCGACCTCGAGGAAAAGTGCCTCGGCGCGCTGTGCATGCAGTTCACGCAGCACCGCATCCATCAATTGCCAGCCGAGCCCCCGGCGCCGATGCGAGCGTGCCACCGCGACCGTCAGGATCTCCCCCTCGCCGGCCGCCAGCCGAGCCAGCACGAAACCGACCGGCGGCTTGGCACCCTGTCCGGTCTCGCGCGCGGCATAGCCGAACACCGTGTCCTGCTCGAGCAGCGCGGCGAATTCGTCGTCGGTCCACGGCCGCGCGAAATCCTCGCGATGCAGCACCGACATGGCCGCACTGTCGGCAACCGTCAGCGGCTCGATCGCATAGTCCCTGCGACGCGGCGGGAGGAATGGAATGCGCATCAGTTTTTTTGCCTAGATAGAATAAAGCCGGCCTGCGGCTTGGCGTCGGCGCCGCGCAGATAGAGCGGTTTCGGCTTTTCGCCCTCGCCCTTTTTACCGGCACGTTGGGCGGCGGCCAGCCGGGCATAGACGGCGATGTCGGCGGTGGCCGCCGTCCCGCCGAGATCGAAGCTGCGCCCGGCCGCCGCGGCAATTTGGGTTGCCGCCGTGCCGGCGAGAACCGCAGATCTGTCGACCGCCATGGCTGCTGCTTGCGAGAGCGTGGTCACGGCCGGACCAAAGATCAGAACCGACCTCTCATCGTAAAGTGCCGCATGGATCTCCTCGCGACCTGCATCGAGCGCGGCGAGCACGGCGCGACCGGGAAATGCCGCTCTCGCTTGCGCCGCCAGGGCCTCCAGAGTCGTCACGCCGATCGCCGGGATTTTCAGCGCCAGCGCAAGGCCGCGCGCCGCCGAGACGCCGACGCGCAGACCGGTGAAGGAGCCCGGACCCGTCGAAACGGCAATGGCGCCGAGGCCGGAATAGTCGGTTCTGCTGGTCCCCAACGCCTTTTCGATGACACCCATCAGATGCTCGGCATGACCCTTACCGAGATCGAGCACCGAACGGCCGAGTTCTTTCCCGGCCGCCGCTTCGTAGACGCAGGCGGCGCAGAGATTGGCGGCACAGTCGATGGCAAGCAATTTCATGAAGCGGCCGGTTGAGACAGTTTCGAAAACAGCTTCCCTCTGCCCGCCAGGGCTGATCCCCGCAAGGGAATAATGGATAAATCGTCAGGCGACTTGGCTTCGGCGCGGGTCCAAGAATGTAAGTTCCAACGCACGCAATCGCCACAATAGGTATCGGGACTAGCCGACCTGCTCGATACGCAGCACGTGATTGTCCCAGACATAGTCCGGCTCGGAATGTATCGAGCCACCGGACTCGACGATATCGCCGGCGCCGGTCGTCGCCATGAAGCTTTCCCCATCGGCTGCAACGCCGCAAACCTCGACCAGCGCCTTGGTGGCGACGATGCGGCCGCTGGCCGCGTCGATCACGGCAAGTGAATTGCCCTCAGGCGAAGACACCGCGATGGTGCCGGCAGCAGGGTTGGCGGCGACCGAGCCGATATAGTTCCTGAAGGCGGAGAGCACGTCCTGCGACATGTCGAGTAATTTCAGGTCCATGCCGCGTGCCGCGCGGCCGAGCAGTGGCGGACGATCGGTACCCGGCCCCCTGTATTGACAGCCGAACCAGACGGTGCCGGAGCGGTCGGCATCCATATGGCGGATCGACAGTTGGTGCAGCGCCGGCGGTAATTCGTGCTTTTCGGTGAGATCGCCGGTAAGGCGGTCGACCAGAACATAGGAAGGCTTCATCGTTGCGATATTGAGCTCGGCGCGGCCATAATCCGGATGCGTTTCGATGCCGCCATTGGCGACAGCGATTGTCCTGCCGTCGGAGAGAAGCAGAAGTTCGTGCGGGCCCACGCCGTAGGTCGGGAACTCGCCGATGCGCTTGAATTTCGCATGCGCGTCATAGACGCCGACGACGCCGGCGGCATTGTCGAAATCGTTCTCGGTTGCGTAGAGCAGCGTGCCATCGGCCGAGAACACACCATGGCCGAAGAAATGCCGGCCGGCAACGCTGGCAATGGTGTGCGGTTTATCGCGGCCGGTATGGTCGAAGACGACAGCAAAGGTGCCCGGCTGCCTGGCAAACACCACCGAACGCTTGGACACCGGGTCGAAGGTAACGTCGTGGCCCCGATCGGGCAGATCGATCGTGTGCAACAACTTGCCGGCCTCGGACAGGACGGCCGCGCCATAGCTGCCGTCGCGCTTGACGAAAGCGGTGGCGAAGACCGCGTCGGCGTCGATTGTCTTTGCCCAGGCCGACGGCGCCATCGCCGCTACGAAACCAGCGCCTGCGGCCCTCAGGAAATCGCGCCGATCGATCAGCGGCGTCCTCATGATCAGTCACCATCCAATGACGAGAACCCGGCGGTCAGGCCGAATTCGGCGGTCAGCCTGGTGCCGATCAGGGTCGTCAGGCTGGATGTCACCAGCGAGAAATAGTCGAGCTTCTGGCGCAGCGCCGGATCGGCAAGTGCCTTGTCGATCGGTCCCCTGATCGCCTTGGCCGCCTCGATCCCGTTGGTGAGCTGGATGTGGACCGATTCTGCCATCCAGCGCGCATCGGGCGGCAGCGCGTCGCCAAGCTGCGAGGCCTGGAACAGCGTGTCCATGCCCGCCAGATTCCCGGTCAGCGAGCGGGCGGTGTTTTGCGAGCGCCAATAGATCGCCTGTTTCGGTTTGTCGGCCTCCGGCTTGGCGCCCAGGAAGCCTTTCAGGCGTACGTCGCGGACCATTTCCAGCTCGTTGATGAAGACGCCGACCAGTTCGGTCACCGCTTCGGTGCCGTCGTGGTAGAGCGCGTTCTGCGGACCCGGATTGGCCCAGAGCGCGGCAAAGCCGTTGGGCTCGTTCCAGGCATCGCCAACCTCGCCGGCAATCGTCTCGACATTGCCGGCAATGGCCGCACCGTAGGCGCAGCGATAGGCGTCGTCCCTGCCGACCAATTGACCGGCTCCGTCGCCGTAGAGGACGAATTCCAGTGCGCCGAGCCCTTGCATGGCGACGCTCTTTGTAGCCAGCTGGGCCGGATCGGCGGCTGTCGGATCCTTGCCGGCAAGTGCTGCCTGCACCTGCTTCAGGCCGATGCTCTTGCGGTCCGGCCAAAACAGCATGCGCTCAAGCCGGTTGTTTTCCGCGATCGGCCCGAAACGGATGATTTCCACCACCGACCAGGCATCCACGACGCCTGAGAATTCGGCGCGTGCCGCATCGAGAGTGTCTTGCGAAGGCGCCTGGCAAAGCGCGTGCATGGTCTTGGCCAAGCTGTCCGCATGGTCATGCAGTCTGGCATAGGCCGGGCGGACGAAGCCGTCGATCGCCCGCTGGATCACATCCGAAGCCTTCACCGCCGCGGATGCCGGCAGCGCACCGGCGAGGACCAGCATCAGAGCGAATGCAAGACGCTTCCGCATCAGAGCGACTCCAGAAACTTGATCAGCGCGGCGCGGTCGGCCGCATCGGCAGCGGCAAAGCGGTCACGCGCCTTCTGGCCCTCGCCGCCATGCCACAGAATCGCCTCGGCCAGGCTTCGTGCGCGCCCGTCATGCAGGAAGAAGGTGTTGCCGCTGACGGTCTGGGTGAGCCCGATGCCCCACAGTGGCGGCGTGCGCCATTCGCTTCCCGTGGCCTCGCCCACCGCCTGTCCGTCGGCAAGACCAGGTCCCATGTCATGCAGCAGGAAATCGGAATAAGGCCAGATCAGCTGGAAGGCCTGCGCCTTGTTCGGGGTGCCGCGGCGGGTGACGAATTTCGGCGTATGGCAGGAGATGCAGCCCATATCGTAGAACAGTTTTTTGCCGGTGAGCACGTCCGGTCTGTCGAGATCGCGCCGGGCCGGCACGGCAAGGTTTTGCGAATAGAAGGTCACGAGGTCCATGACCGGCGGCGGCGCTTCGACCGGACCGAGGCGCTCCTGTACACCGTTAGGTAGGCCAAGGCAGGTCTTTTCCGCGGCGCTGCAATCGCCCCAGTGCTTCGGCACTTCAGGCGTCGAAATGCCAATATCGCCGGCAAAAGCGTCCGCCGATTGCTGGCGGATCGATGCCGCCTGCGCCTTCCAGCCGAAACGGCCGAGCGTCAGTTCACCGCTGCTGGCGTCGCGTATTATGTTTGGCCTGCCGGAAATCCCGTCACCATCGCGGTCGGCCGCATCGGCACGCGCAAGGATGTCGGCAGGAGCGATCTGCTCGACCAGGCCAAGGCCGATCATCGGCGGTGTCATGCGCGGCGACAGCGTGGTGTGCGGATCGAGCGGCCCGTAGGCGAGACCCTCGACCGAATAGCTCGGCTTGCGCAGCGACACGACGCTGCCGTCCGCCAGTTTTACTTTTTGCTCCTGATAATCGACATGCATCCTGCCTTCGCCCTGCAGGCCGGGAACGGCTAGCTCCTGAAGTTGTGTGCCATAGACCGGGTCGGGAAAGTTGAGCACCTTGTGATCGGCGAGCGCGGCTTTCTCCTCCTCGGTACTGGCTTCCCTTGCCAGGCGCAGGAACATCGAGGTGGTGCCGCTGTCGCCTTGGGGCGGATGGCCGCGACCGTCCTTCAGATGACAGTTCTGGCAGGCGCGCTCGTTGAACAACGGACCGAGCCCATCCGAGGCTTGTGTCGACGATGGCGAGGACACCCAGTTCTTGCGGAAAATGGCGTTGCCGAGCTTGAAGGTACCCTCTTCCTCGAAGCTGACATTGGCAGAGGATTGCGAGAAGGCGTCCTTGTTGACGTCCTTCTTCGAGGTGCCGGCGCCGCCCTGCATCAGCTCGAATTGCTCGGGCTTGGAGAAATCGCTGGTCGGCCTGGTGATGGCGATGACGCGCGCCAGATCCTTCGGCGTCAGATCCGTGCGGCTGGTGGCAACCCCCGCCGGTTGCGGCGCCCCGGCCAGCGCCGAGGCTGTGAGCGTCGCCACCACGGCAAGAAAGGCGCCGCGAAAGATACCGTATCGCGGCTTCTTCTGAGGCGGCAGGCCACAATGCCCGGCCGGCCGCAAGCGGCGCATGAAATCTAGGGGGCGCCGCATTCCGGCATGTCCTTATTCCGCCTCGTCGGCCGACGCTGCGTTGAGTTGGCCGTACTTTTCTTCGCCGATCGAGGCGAGCAGGTCGAGTTGCGTCTCGAGGAAGTCGATGTGATCTTCCTCGTCAGCCAGCAATTCCTCGAACAGCTTCATCGTCACGTAGTCGCCTGCTTCGTTACAAACCTCGCGCGAACGCTTGTAGGCGGTGCGCGCGTCATATTCGCCGGCCAGATCGGATTCGAGCACTTCCTTGACATTCTGCCCGATGCGCAGCGGCGCCACGGACTGCAGGTTCGGATGGCCCTCGAGGAAGATGATGCGCGCCACGAGCCGGTCGGCATGGTGCATCTCCTCGATCGATTCAGCGCGTTCCTTCTTCGCCAGCTTGGCGTATCCCCAGTCTTCCAGCAGCCGGAAATGCACCCAGTATTGATTGACCGCCCCAAGTTCCAGAAACAGAGCCTCGTTAAGCCGCTCTATGATCTGCTGTTCGCCTTTCATGGGTTCTGCTCCCGTATTGGACGCGCAGGCCTCTGACGCGATCCAGGTGTGAAACGATGTCCACGCCACTCGCCGCCGAGCGGGCATGGTAATTTTCGGTGACCCGAATGATCGTTTCGACCACATTTGGGAAGCAGCCGCAACAGCGACCGCGCTTGTGCATGGCGTGATAGACCTTCGCCGGCACGATCAGCTGCCAGGGGTCCTCATCCAGCAGTCCGACGATCGTCTGCTCTATCTCCTTTTCGGTGATGATGTTGCAATGGCAGATCAGCATTTGTCGCTCTGGCTAACGTCGCTTCGTTGCGTCGCGTGGCTGGTGGTTTCGATAGTCTATTGGAACACCTTGTCCGGTGAATCGAGGCTGTCCGAGCCCTCGAAGGCTATCGCATTGAGCTTCAGGGTACCGACGGCGCGTTCGATCGACTTGGTCTGATCGACCAGCGCGTCGATCGCCGCCTGCACAGTGGCATTGCCTTCCGTGTTGCCTTCTCCGATCTGCTGGTCATAGGCCTCGCCGGCAAGCACCCGCGCCTTGATGGCCTCCATCTTGGCGACGGTGACGTCCAGTTTGTCCGACAATTCCTTGTCAACCGCCGGGTCGACCGCCTTGACCATGTCGGCCACCGACGGCCCCTCGACGACAGTGCCGTCGAGCCGCTTGTAGCTGCCGTGATAGGCGGCACGGATGCCGATCGCATCGTAAAGATGGGAGTTGTAGGTATTGTCGGAGAAGCAATCGTGCTCCTCTTCCGGGTCGTGCAACAAGAGGCCGAGCTTCATCCGCTCTCCGGCGAGCTCGCCATAGGACAGCGAGCCCATGCCGGTGAAGATGGTCGAAATGGCGGCGTTCAGCTCGCCATCGACAAGGTTCTTGCGGGCGGCGCCGCCTTCCTTCCAGTCGTCGACCATATCCTTTAGATCGGAAACCAGAAGGTCGCTCGCCGATTTCAGATACTGTCCGCGACGGTCGCAATTGCCGCCGGTGCAATTGGCGAGGTCGTAATCGGTGTAGGGCCGTTCGCCGGCGCCCGGACCGGTGCCGTGTAAGTCCTGACCCCAAAGCAAGAATTCGATGGCGTGATAGCCGGTCGCCACATTGGCCTCGATACCGCCGGCCTCCTGCAGTGTGCCGGAGAGGAACTCCGGCGTCAGCTCGGTGGCGTCGACCTTCTTGCCGTTGATCTCGATCGACTTGTTGGCGATCACATTGGCGGTGTAGAGCGCGTTGGCGTCCGACTCGGTGCCGTAGCTCTTGGCGACATAGTCGATCAAGCCTTCGTCGAGCGGCCAGGAGTTCACCTTGCCTTCCCAGTCGTCGACGATGGCATTGCCGAAGCGATAGACCTCGGTCTGCTGATAGGGAACGCGCGATGCCTTCCAGGCCTCGCGGGCGGCGTTCAGCGTTTCGGCAGATGGCTTGGCGAGCAGCGCATCGACAGCCTTGTCGAGCGCCTCGGCCGTGATCAGCGAATCCTCGTATTTGGCGAGCGCAATGTCGGAATAGGTCTTGATGACCGCCTTGGCATCGGTTTGCGCCTTGGCCGGCAGCACGAACACAGCCGCCGTCAGCATCGCCGTGGCGCCGATCGCTGCAAGCCTGCCGCCATACCGCGCGGTCATCATCGTTCTCATGACTGTCTCTCCTCGGGAATCAATGAAATGCCGGCGCCGCGGCGGGCAGTTGCCAGCGGGCAAAGAAGGGTCGCGCCATCGCGCGGTTCGCGGAAGAAAGACACCGAAATGCCTCCAATCGAAAGGGTTCAAGGCCCAGACATCAAAGGGATGCGCTGACGCGCGAGCTTCCATAAAACGGCGAAGACGCCGGATGTCAACTGGTGGCATAGAAAAACTTCAATTGAAACAACAGTTTAGAATTATTCTAAACTAGAACTGTCAACTTTAACACCGACGTATGAGGAATGCCGGCGCATGACGCAGTTGACAGGCGGCCGTTCCGGGTGCGACCCGGATCGGCGCTCTTGCGGCGGCGCCGGACAATCGCCACCTGGCGAGACGTCCTAGATTTGGATGAGGAATCGGGCTGTTATGAAGAACGGGATCGTCATTGTCGGTGCGGGTCATGCGGGCGTGCAAGCGGCCGCCAGCCTGCGCGAAGAAGGCTATGACGGCCCGGTGATCCTGGTCGGCGACGAAAACGAATTGCCCTATCACAAGCCGCCGCTGTCGAAGACCTTCATCAAGGATCAGCAAGCAAAGCCGCAGCCGTTGCGCGGCGAGGCTTTTTATACCGGCAGCGCCATCGACTTCCGGCCAGGCCTCCGGATCGAGCGCATCGATGTCGGCGGCCGCAGGCTGGGGATCTCGGGCGGCGGTGTGTTGCCGTTCGACCGGCTTGTCCTCGCCACCGGCGCGCGGCCGCGCCTGCTGCCGCTGCCGGGTTCGGAGCTTTCCGGCGTTGTGTCGCTGCGCTCGCTCGGCGATGCCCGCCTGATCCGCGAATTGAGCGCGCAAAGCGAGGAGGTCGTCATCCTCGGCGGCGGCTTCATCGGCCTGGAGATTGCCGCGACGCTCACCGCGGCAGGCCGCAAGGTTACGGTGGTCGAGGCGGTCGACCGGCTGCTCGGCCGCGCCGTGGCAGCGGTCATCGCCGGCCATGTGCGCCTGCGGCTGGAGGCCACCGGTGTGCGCATCCTTACCGGCACCACCATCGAACGGCTGGAGGACGAGAACGGCCGTGTTTCGGCTGCAATCACCTCATCCGGCGAAAGATTGCCGGCGCAGATGGTCGTCATCGGCATTGGCGTCGTGCCGAATGTCGAACTGGCCGAAGCCGCCGGCATTGCCATCGGCAACGGCATCCGCGTCGACCAGCAGATGCGTACGTCGGTGCCGGAAATCCTCGCCATCGGCGATGCCGCCTCCTACCGGCACTGGTTCACCGGCGGCGATGTGCGGCTGGAATCGGTACAGAACGCCACTGACCAGGCGCGGCTCGCCGCGCGCACCATCGTCGGCCACACCGACAATTACTCGGCAGTGCCGTGGTTCTGGTCCGATATCGGCGACATGAAGCTGCAGATGGTCGGCCTGATTGCGGGTGGCGACAGCCATGTCGTGCTGGGCGACGTGGCCGAGAACAAATTCTCGATCTACCACTATGCCGGAAGCCGGCTGCTCGGCATCGAATCGGTCAACCGGCCCGGCGACCACATGCTTGGCCGCAAGATGCTCGGCGCCGGCTTTTCGCCGTCGCCGCAGATTGTCGCGACCGGGCCGGGTGGACTGAAGGCGGCGCTCGCCGCCTTCCAGGAGCCTGTCCGCGCTGCGGGATAAGATCAAACCCAATCACCCTGAATGACCAAGTTCGACCGGGAGCTGACCTTCAAAATATATAGCGAAGTAAAGGAAACAGCGGTATTTTGACCAATTGAAATTCGTCGGGGGGTGCTCATGGCTCTATATGTCATTGGCGCAGGCATGGGTCGCACTGGCACATATTCGCTGAAGCTCGCGTTGGAGCATCTTGGGTTCGGGCCGTGTCATCACATGGCAGATGTCCACGCCAATCCCGAGCAGAAGGCGCTGTGGCGCGCCGCCGGACAGGGACAACTCCCGACCTGGGATGCGGCATATGCCGGCTATCTTTCCGCCGTCGATTGGCCAACGGCGCATTTTTGGCGCGAAGTGAGTGACCACTACCTTCATGCAAAGGTTATCCTGACAGTTCGTGACCCGGAAGCCTGGTATGACAGCATGGCGCAAACAATAGGGCTCACGATGGATGCTGCTACCAATGATCCACAGTCCTTTGGTGTGGCGGTGGTTGGAAACACTGTCTTTGGCGGTCGATTTGATAACCGTGATCACGCAATCGCTGTCTATGAAGCACATAACGCTTCCGTGAAATCAACGCTGCCACCTGAACGCCTTCTTACTTATCAGGCCTCCGAAGGGTGGGAGCCGCTTTGTGCCTTTCTCGGTGTACAGTTGCCTTCCGAACCGTTTCCACGCACCAATTCGACTGCCGAATTTCGTGCTCGCATAGGGCGTTGAACGGCGGCTTGCCACCTATCTCGGCCTTCGCCGCAGTTGAATCCTAGGCGATATCCTCGCCGCTCAGGCGGCGCAGGCCTCGCGGATCGAACTTTCCAGGATGTCGAGCGCCTCGTTCATGACTCCGTCCTGGATGGTGATCGGCGCGAGGAAGCGGATGACGTTGCCGTAGACGCCGCAGGTCAGCAGGATCAGGCCCTTGTCGAGCGCCTTCAGCCGGACCGCATTGGCGAGTTCCGGCGACGGCAGCCCCTTCGTCACATCGTTGAACTCGACCGCGTTCATGAAGCCGGGGCCTCTGATATCGACGATTTCCGGGGCTTCGTCGCGGATCGCTTGCAGGCGCTGCTTCAGCCGGTTGCCCAGCGTGTTGGCCCGGTCGCAGAGCTTCTCCTCGTCGATGACGTCGAGCACGGCATGCGCCGCGGCGACGCCGATCGGGCTGCCGCCATAGGTGCCGCCGAGTCCGCCGGGGTTCGGCGCATCCATGATCTCGGCACGCCCGGTGACCGCCGCCAAGGGGAAGCCGCCGGCCAGGCTCTTGGCCATGGTGGTGATGTCGGCCGCCACCTCGTGGTGGTCCATGGCGAACATCTTGCCAGTGCGGGCAAAGCCGGTCTGCACCTCGTCGGCGATCAGCAGCATGCCGTGCTGGTCGCAGATCTTGCGCAATGCGGTCATGAAGTCGCGCGGCGCCTCGTAGAAGCCACCCTCGCCCTGGACCGGCTCGACGATGATCGCGGCGACGCGGGCCGGATCGACGTCGGCCTTGAACAGCCGGTCGAGCGCAGCCAGCGAATCGGCGACCGACACGCCGTGCAGTGCAACCGGGAACGGCGCATGGAAGACATCCGCCGGCATGGCGCCGAAGCCGACCTTGTAGGGCACGACCTTGCCGGTGAGTGCCATGCCCATGAAGGTGCGGCCGTGAAAGCCGCCGGAAAAAGCGATGACCGCCGGCCGGCCGGTGGCGTTTCGGGCGATCTTGATCGCGTTCTCGACCGCCTCGGCGCCGGTGGTGACAAAAATCGTCTTTTTGTCGAACTTGCCGGGCAGCATGCCATTCAGCCGTTCGGCCAGCCTGATATAGCTCTCATAGGGCACGACCTGATAGCAGGTGTGGGTGAAGCGGTCGAGCTGCGCCTTGACCGCTTCGATCACCCTGGGGTGACGGTGCCCGGTGTTGACGACGGCGATGCCGGACGAGAAATCGATGTAGCGGCGGCCTTCCACATCCCAGATCTCCGAGTTTTCGGCGCGATCGGCATAGATCTGAGTGGTCATGCCGACGCCGCGCGAAATCGACTGGCTCTTGCGTTCGGAAATGGCTGAATTTGTCATCGTATCCCTCACCGGGCCGGCGCCCGCTCTCGTTTGATGGCTGTTGAGACTCTTCTGGGCTTATTTCAGGTTTTCCTCAAGTTGGCACTGGCGGCGGGTGATTGGGCCTGCCCGTCCGGCGGGCGACCTGACACAAAGTTGCCAAGTCCCGTTCCTTCGCGCCCCCCTCTGTCCTGCCGGACATCTCCCCCACAAGGAGGGAGATTGGCAGCTTCGTCGGCAGCGTTCCTTCTATAACGTTGGCGATTGGCGAAATCAGTGGTGACAGCCAATCTCCCCACCCGTGGGGGAGATGGCCGGCAGGCCAGAGGGGGGCGCGAAAGAACACGACGCGGGGAATTGAAAGCAAGCCTACTCACGCCGTCCGCACGAACCCCTCGCTGGCCCTCAGCAAATTGCGCGTATAATCCTTGGTGACACGGCGTTCGACAAGATCGTCCGCGGTCAGATTCTCCATCGCCTCGCCGTTCTGCATCACCATCAGCCGTTCGCACATGTGGGTGATGATGGCTAGGTCGTGGCTGACCATCAGGAAGGTCAGCTTGCGGCGGCGCCTGATCTCTTCCAGCAGGTTCAGCACCTCCGCCTGCACCGAAGCGTCGAGCGCCGAGGTCGGCTCGTCGAGCAGCAGGATCGACGGTTCCAGAATCAGGGCGCGGGCGATCGCCACGCGCTGGCGCTGACCGCCGGACAATTGATGCGAATAGCGAAAACGGAACCCGGTGCCGAGGCCGACCTCGTCGAGTGCCCGCTGGATGCGCTTTTCGCCGTGGGTGAAGCCGTGAATGGCGAGCGGCTCCTGCAGCAGGCGGTCGACGGTCTGGCGCGGGTGCAGCGAACCGTACGGGTCCTGGAAGACCATCTGCACCTCGCGGTAGAACGCCTTGTCGCGACGCGCGCCGAGCGTTTTGCCGTTGACCGCGATGGTGCCTGATGCGGCCGGCGCCAGGCCGGCGATTGCCCTGAGCAACGTCGACTTGCCGGAGCCGGACTCGCCGACCAAGCCGAAGGATTCACCGGATTCGACCTCGAGGCTGACGCCTTTCAACGCGCGGAAGCGGTCGAAGACCACCTCCAGCCTGTCGACGGAAAGGGCTGCCGT
The DNA here is from genome assembly GCF_040320565.1 of Mesorhizobium sp. M0664. Taxonomy (NCBI): domain Bacteria; kingdom Pseudomonadati; phylum Pseudomonadota; class Alphaproteobacteria; order Hyphomicrobiales; family Phyllobacteriaceae; genus Mesorhizobium; species Mesorhizobium sp. M0664. The sequence goes on along the minus strand of NZ_JAMYPW010000001.1, from coordinate 343,792 downwards.
CATGCTGCCCACTCCGGCTTGCGGTCGAGCACCGGCAGCGGGTGACGGTCGGCGCCGATCTTGGGCATGCAGTTGAGCAGGCCGCGCGTATAGGGATGCTGGGCGCGGCCGAGCTCCGAGGCTTTGAGCTGTTCGACCACCTTGCCAGCATACATGACGATGACACGATCACAGAAGGACGAGACCAGGCGCAGATCGTGCGAGATGAAGATCAGCCCCATGCCGCGCTCGCTGACCAGCCGGTCGAGGATGCCGAGCACGTCGAGCTGGACAGTGACGTCGAGTGCCGAGGTCGGCTCGTCGGCTATCATCATTTCCGGCCCGGCGATCAGCATCATGGCGATCATGGCGCGCTGGCCCATGCCGCCGGAAACCTCGTGCGGATGCAGGTCGAAGACACGGGCCGGATCGCGGATCTGCACAGCCTCCAGCATGGCCAGCGCGCGGTCGCGGGCTTCGGCCTTGGAGACCTTCTCATGCGTGCGCAGCGTCTCGACGATCTGGCGGCCGATGCTCATCACCGGGTCGAGCGAATATTTCGGATCCTGCAGGATCATGGCGATACGCTTGCCGCGCAGCGCGCGGCGCTCGCGCGCCGAGGCGGCCAGCAGGTCGATGCCGTCAAAAGCGAGCGTCTTCGCGGTCACATCGGCCTGCGGCGGGGTGACGCCCATGATGGCGCGGCCGGTCTGCGACTTGCCCGAACCGCTCTCGCCGACGATGCCGAGCCGCTCGCGGCCGAGCGAGAAGGAAACGCCGCGCACTGCCTCGATCAGGCCGGTGCGCGTCGGGAAGGTAACGCGCAGGTCGTCGACTTCGAGAAGCGTGCTCATTGGTCGCCACTCATTGGTCACCGCTTCGGGGATCGAGCGCGTCGCGCAGTCCGTCGCCGAGTAGGTTGAAGCCGAGGCTGACGATGAGGATGGCAAAGCCCGGAGCACCCGCCACCCACCACTGGTCGAGCACGAAGCGGCGGCCCGACGCGATCATCGCGCCCCATTCGGGCAGCGGCGGCTGCGCGCCGAGGCCGAGGAAGCCGAGGCCGGCAGCGGTCAGGATGATGCCGGCCATGTCGAGCGTCACCCTGATGATCAGCGAGGAGATGCACAGCGGCATGATGTGGCGAAGCACGATGCGAAACGGCGAGGCGCCCATCAATTGCACCGCCTTGATATAATCGGAATTGCGCGCCGTCAGCGTTTCGGCGCGGGCAATGCGGGCATAGGGAGGCCACGAGGTGATGGCGATGGCAAGCACGGCATTTTCGATGCCGGGGCCGAGCGCCGCGACAAAGGCCAGCGCCAGGATCAGCTTCGGAAAGGCGAGAAAGATGTCGGTGATGCGCATCAGGATCGCATCGGTCCAGCCGCCGGCGTAACCGGCGACGGTGCCGACCAGCAAGCCGATGGGCGCGGCGATAATGGCAACCAAAACGACGACGTAGAGTGTCCAGCGCGAGCCGAAGATGATGCGCGAATAGATATCGCGGCCGAGATCGTCGGTGCCGAACCAGTGCGCCGCACTCGGCGCCAGGAGCCGCGAGCCCTTGAGGTCGCCGAATGTCGGTGAATAGGGCGCCAGCACATCGGCGAACGCCGCGACCACCAGCAGGGCGACGATGATGAGCAGCCCGAGAAACGCCAGCCGGTTGGCGGAAAAGCGCCGCCACGCCACATAGGCGCGGCCGAGCCTCGCCTGCACGCGCGACGCCGGCCGCTCGCTGAGCAGCCAGTCGCGGCGGGTTTGAATCGCTTCCGTGCTCATCCTGTCTTGGTCCTCATCCTGCCTTGGTCCTTGGATCGAGCAGCCGGTAGAGCAGGTCGGAGAGTAGATTGATGGCGATGAAGACCGAGCCGATGATGATGGTGCCGCCGAGCACGGCGTTTATGTCGGCGTTCTGAAGGGAATTGGTGATGTAGAGGCCGATACCCGGCCACGAAAACACCGTCTCGGTCAGCACCGAGCCTTCGAGCAGCCCGGCATAGGACAGAGCGATCACCGTGACCATCGGCACCGCGGCGTTGCGCAGCGCGTGGCCCCAGATGATGCGCGTTTCCGACAGGCCCTTGGCGCGCGCCGCGACGATATATTCCTGGGTGAGTTCGTTCAGCATGAACGAGCGTGTCATGCGGCTGATATAGGCGAGCGAGAAATAGCCGAGCAGCGAGGCCGGCAGGATGATGTGGCGGAAGGCATCGGCAAATACGTCCCACTGCCGCTGCCAGAGTGCATCGAGCAGATAAAAGCCGGTAATCGGCGTGAAGGTGTATTCGTAGACGACGTCGAGGCGGCCGGGAAAGGCGATCCATTGCAGCTTGGCGTAGAACAGCACCAGCGCCAGCAGCCCCAGCCAGAAGATCGGCACGGAATAGCCGACAAGGCCGATGATCCGCACGATCTGGTCGATGATGCTGCCGCGCCGCACCGCGGCCAGCACACCGAGCGGCACGCCGATCACCGAACCGATCAGCGTCCCCAGCGTCGCCAGTTCGAGGGTTGCCGGAAAGGCGCGGCGGATATCTGTCATCACCGGATTGGTGGTCAGCACCGAAGTGCCGAAATCGCCGTTCAGGGCATGTTTGACATAGATGTAGAACTGCTCGACCAGCGGCAGGTCGAGGCCCATCTCGCGGCGCGTGCGCTCGACGACATTGGCCGGCGCCCGGTCCCCGAGCACTGCCAGCACCGGGTCGATCGGAATGACACGGCCGATGAAGAAAGTCACCGCGAGCAGACCTAGATAGGTCGTTATCGCGATAACCAGGAACCGGGCGATCGATGAGGCCACGGCAACAGCACGGGCGCCACCGCGCCCTGCCGTCACTTCGCTTTCAGCCACACTCATGCGGCGCGTCCGCCGGCGTCACTCTTTCGAGACGGGACCGACGAAGTTGGTGTCGAAGCTCGGGCCGAGCGCGAAGCCCTTGAGGCTCTTGCGCAGGCCGGCCACTTCCAGCTGCTGGTGGATGATGACGAAGGGGCTGGTATCGAGGATCTTCTTCTCGAGATCCTGGTACATTGCGGCGCGCTTGGCCGCGTCCTTCTCGACAAGGGCCGCTTCGGTCTGCTTGGTCAGGTCCGGGATGTCCCAGGCGTTGCGCCAGGCAAGGGTCTTGGTCTTGCCTTCATCCGAATTGTCGGGGTTGCTGGCGAAGGTCTGGGCATTGGAGTTCGGATCGAAATAATCCTGGCCCCACTGACCGATATAGATGTCGTGGTTACGGGCGCGGTATTTGGTCAGCGTCTGCTTGCCGTCGCCGGGGATGATCTCCAGCTTGATGCCGGCCTGTCCCAGCGTCTGCTGGATCGATTCCGCCATGCCGGTCTGCGGTTGGACGCTGCGCACGTCCATGGTGACGCTGAAGCCGTCGGCGAGGCCGGCCTTGGCGAGCAGCTCTTTGGCCTTAGCAACGTCGAGTTTGAACGGGTTTTCGTCCAGCTCGCCGAGCACGCCTTTCGGCAGGAAGGTCTGATGGATCTCGCCGATGCCCTTGAGGATGGTCGACCCCAGGGCGTCGTAGTCGACCAGATATTTGAACGCCTGGCGAACTTCGGGCTTGGCGAGGTTCGGGTTCTTCTGGTTGAGGCTGATGTAATAGACGGTGCCCTTCGGCGCCGAGGTGGTGGTGAGGTCGGCATTCTTGGCGATGGCATCGAGGTCGTTCGGCTCAAGATTGCGGGCGACGTCGATATCGCCGGCTTCGAGCGCCAGGCGCTGGCCCGAGCTTTCCTTCATATTGCGATAGATAACGCGGGCAAGCTTGGCTTTTTCGCCGTAGTAATTGTCGTTGCGCTCCAGCACGACGGCCTCGTTGGCCCGCCATTCGCGCATTTTGAAGGCACCGGAGCCGGCATAGCCGGTCTTCAGCCAGGCGTTGCCGAAATCATTGTCCCATTTGTAGTCGGCGCTCGGCGTGACCGCGGCGACATGCTCCTTAACCAGCTTGGCATCGACGACCGAGGCGACGGTCGCCGACAGACAGTTCAAGACGAAGCTTGGCGCATAGGCCTTGTCAACGGTGAACTGGAAGGTCGTATCGTCGACGGCCTTGGCTTTGTCGGTGACGTTGCCGCCATTGAGGCCGAGCTGGCCGATGATGAAGGCCGGGCTCTTGTCGAGCTTGATGGCGCGTTCGAACGAATAGGCGACGTCGGCCGCCGTGATCGGATTGCCGGAGGCGAATTTGAGGCCGGGCTTGAGCTTGAATGTGTAGGTCAGGCCGTCGTCGGAGACGCTCCAGCTTTCGGCGAGATCGCCCTTGACCTTGGATGTGTCGCTGAGGTCGAGGCGTACCAGAAGATCATAGGTGTTGCCGGTGACCTCTGCGGTCGACAATTCGAATGCTTCGCCCGGATCCATGGTGATGATGTCGTCGATGGCGAAACCCTCGACCAGCGTGTCGGCGGGCGTGACCGCGAAGGCAGGCGCACCGGCCAGAAGCAGCGCGGACATGGCCGCGCCCGCGAGCAAGAAGCGGGAGCGTAGAGCAAACTTTTCCATCATCATTTTAACTGTTCCCTGTTTTTGTTGACCTGAGTTCCCGGCTCAGAGTTGTGGCATTTCTTGCCGCGTCGAACGGTGATCCCCGGACCGTTGTCTCGGCAATTTTTTGTGCGGTTCCGGTTCACCATATCCGGCGGTTTCGAGCGCGGCAACGAGCATTTGCAGAACGGTCGATTGGGCCAGACCGGCGGTGCAAAAATCCGGCTATTTCAGCGCGGTAACCAGGTCGGCGTCGGGAAAGCAGGTAGCGGAACGGCCGTTGCTGGCCTGCCATTTGCCGATCGAGCGGCGCGTCTTGAAGCCAGGCAGGCCGTCGGCGCTGCCGACATCGTAGCCCTTAGCTTCCAGCGCCCGCTGCAGGGCGGCGATGTCGGAGCGGTAGAGCCCGCCGACCGCGCCCCAATTGCCCGAGAAATTGCTGTCGCCATGGGCGATGCGATCGGCGCCATGGCCGATGAACAGGGCATAGAGATCGCTGGTGTTATACTGCTTCAGCACATAGAAATTGGGGGTGACGATGAAGGCCGGGCCGCTACGCCCGGCCGGCATCAAAAGAAAGCCCTCGGCTTTCAGTTCGCTCGCCGGGAACGGTTTACCCGACACACGCCTGATGCCCATATCAGCCCATTGGGAAATCTTCTTGCCCTGGTCCGGACCTTCGAGCGAGCACGAGACGCTGTCCGGCACAGTCACCTCGAAGCCCCAGCCGCGGCCCCTGACCCAGCCATAATGGACGAGATAATTGGCGATCGATGCCAGTATGTCGGGCGTCGAATTCCAGATGTCGGTGCGGCCGTCGCCATCGAAATCGACGGCATGCTTGAGGAACGATGTCGGCATGAACTGCGGCTGGCCAAGCGCGCCTGCCCAAGACGATTTCATCGCGCCGACCGGGGCAAGCCCGCGCTCGACGATCTCGAGCGCAGCCAAGAGCTCGGTGCGGAAGAATTCCTTCTTGGTCGACATGAACGCCTTGGTGCCCAGCACCTCGAAGGCGTCATAAGGCATCTTCGCCGCGCCGAAGCCGCTCTCGCGGCCCCAGATCGCCAGCAGCACTTCGCCAGGCACGCCGTAGCGTTTCTCGATCGCGGCAAGAGTCCCAGCGTTGGTCGCCTCGCGGGTGCGGCCGCCGGCGGTCACCGCTCGGACTATCTTTTCAGCGAAATAGGCGCCCGGCGAACCGAACTCGGCCTGATGCTGCTTCTGCGGCGTCGTCGCCTTCTCGCCCGGCTTCACCAGGTCGGGCAGCTTCAGGTCCGGCCTGACGCCTTCGAAGGCGGCATCGAAGGTTTTCCTGGAGATGCCTTTGGCCTTGGCTTCGGGCCAGAGGTCGTTGCTGAGCCAGGCGTGGAACTGGTCGTCGATTTTTGCGGCGGAGACCGGGGTGGCGAGGAGGAAGGCGAGAAAGAACGCGACGGCCAGCCTGCGAAGTCGGCATCCTGTCGCGCCCCCCTCTGTCCTGCCGGACATCTCCCCCTCCAGGGGGGAGATTGGCTGTCGCGTCTGTTTTCGCCAATCTTCAACGTCGCAAGCTTGGCCGGGATATCGAGGCTGCCAATCTCCCCCCTCGTGGGGGAGATGTCCGGCAGGACAGAGGGGGGCGCGACGGAACGCAATCATCTCGGAAGCACTCTCCCCGCCGCTCGCCTCAAAACACCGTCCGCGAGCGCAGTGCGGCGGCCAGCGTGCCTTCGTCGAGATAATCGAGTTCGCCGCCGACCGGAACACCGTGCGCCAGGCGCGTCACCTTGATGTCGAAGCCGGAAAGCTGGTCGGTGAGGTAGTGCGCGGTGGTCTGGCCCTCGACCGTGGCGTTGACGGCGAGGATCACTTCCTTGACTTCGCCGCCGGCGACGCGGTCGACCAGCGAACGGATGTTGAGCTCATCAGGACCAATGCCGTCGAGCGGCGACAGCGTACCGCCGAGCACATGGTAGCGCACGTTCATGGCTGTCGCCCGCTCCAGCGCCCAAAGGTCGGCCACGTCCTCGACGACGATGAGCATAGTGGGGTCGCGGCGGGGGTCGGTGCAGATCATGCATGGATCCGAGGTATCGACATTGCCGCAGGTCGAGCAGATGCGCACCTTGTCGACCGCCTCGCCCATGGCGGCGGCGAGCGGCGCCAGCAGCTGTTCCTTCTTCTTGATGAGGTGGAGTGCTGCGCGCCGTGCCGAACGCGGACCGAGCCCCGGCACCTTGGCCAGCAGCTGGATCAGGCGTTCGATCTCGGGACCGGCGATTCGCTTCGACATCGCACCGGTTTAGGATTTTTCAACGCGTTTTGGAACTCTGCTGAGGCGGGCGACCGAGCAATCGCTTCAGGCTTGAATTCGCCCGTCACCCTTTTCCGGGCGTTGGCGCTGCCCCTCACCCGCCTGCCGGCGACCTCTCCCCGTATAGTGACGGGGAGAGGAACGCTCTTATCGACGGTTTCGCCAATCATCATCGTTGCAGAATGTACGCCAGGATTGCGGCCGTCCCACTTCTCCCCGTCACTATACGGGGAGAAGTGCCCGGCAGGGCGATGAGGGGCGGCGCCGACTCCTCGTATTTGTCCGAAGCGACTGCAAGCCACTAGGGCCCTCAGTTTTCTTCCAGTGGCCGGGTCTGGCCGGCGATCATCGCGCCGATGGCGTCGGTGTTCTCGGGCGTCGCCTCGAACGACATTGTCGGCTCTGGCGGCACGGCCTGGAAGGAGGTGACAGGCCGCTCGCTCACGGTTCCGCCAAAACGGGCCGCATCCGGCTCCTGCATTGGTTCCTGCAGCGCCACAAGCATCGGCTTCTCCGCCGTCGTCTTCTCCGGGGTCGCCTTTCCGGCGGTCACCCTTGTCTGCTTTGCCGGCAGCGATGCTGCGGCGGTCACATAGGTTGCCTTGGCGAATGTCGGCTTGACCTCGCGAGCCGGCTCCGCCGAGGCGACAAGTATGGCCTGAGCGGCAGGCGCTTGCGGCTTGGCCTGGGCCATGGCGACCACCGGCTCGTCCGGCAGCGGCTGCCAGTTGCGGCCGCGCTTTTCATAGAAGGCATTGCCGCCGGCGACCATGGTGTAGTGCATGTTCTTGTAGGGGAAGCGCAGGCCGGCGGTGTGGAAGAACATGGTATTCTTCAGCTTGGCTTTGCGCTCGCCCTTGAGCACCGCCTCGGCGGCTTCCTCGACGTCGGGCATCGCCTTCGAATTCATCGGCCGTGTCATGACGCCCGGCGCGAACTGCCCGCGCTCGCCGACGACCTGGCAGATGGTGTTGCCGTGATTGCCGGACCGCAACCGGTTCATCACCACCGTGCCGACCGCAATCATGCCGTCACGGCTCGACCGGTTGGACTCGAAGAACATTGCCCGCTCCAGGCATTCCTTCTCCTTCGGCGTGGAATTGTAGGAGCGCGAGCTCAGGAAACTCGGCGTAATGGCATCGGTCAGGCTGGACATGCCGTGCGAGGCGGTCTGACTGCAAGCGGCCAAAAACAGCGGCGAGATAACGACGCCGAGCCGCAACGGCGTCTTCCATCGGGTAGAGATCAACAGGTGTCCCCTCAATTCTGCTGCCAGCCCGCCCCTGGTTGCGGCAAGAATGAGACACTTTCAGGCAAAAAGATGGCTAAAGCGTTATTAAGTGTGGGGAGTTGCCTAATAGACACAGCTGGCGGTGGAGCGAGCACTGGGCCGCTGCACTCTTCGGCCACTGTAACGGCATACCGATTGACTAGCGCGTCGCGTTCGACCGGCTTATGCGACGCGCTTTAGGTTCTTGTTTTGATGCATGTCGTTATCGCAAAACCGCTGCACACTTTTGCGCGACATGCACTAGCCTTAGAACGGCAGTTTCATTCCCGGCGGGATCGGTAGGCCCGCGGTCAGCGCCCTGGTCTTCTCCTGCATGATCTGCTCGACCTTGGTCCTGGCGTCGTTGTGGGCAGCGAGAAGCAGGTCCTCGAGAATCTCGACCTCGTCCTCCTTGAACAGCGCCGGGTCGATCTTCAGCGACTTCATCTCGAATTTGCCGGTCAGCGTCACGCTGACCAGGCCGCCGCCGGCCTGCCCGGTGGCTTCCAGCGTGGCGATCTCATCCTGCATGGCCTGGAACTTGGCCTGCATTTCCTTTGCCTTGCCCATCATGCCGAGAAGGTCTTTCATCGCACTGTCCTTTGCAGCTGGTCCAGGTTGTTCAGGTTTCGTCGTCGTCGGCCGGCGGCTCGACCGGCACTTCGGCCTCGTCGGCTTCCGGCGCATCGGGAATGCGCACGTCGATGATCTTGGCACCGGGAAAGCGCGCCAGGATGGCGGCGACCGTCGGGTCGCTCTTGGCATCGAGGAAGGCGTTTTCGCGCTTTGTCGATTCCATCTCGGCCAAGGTCTGGCCGCCCTCGTCCTTCGACAGCGACACCAGCCAGTTGCGGCCCGTCCAGGCGCGCAGCTTGGCGGTCAAATCATTGAGCAACATCTTCGGCGCATCGTCGGTCAGGCTGACGTCGATACGACCGGGCTCGATGCGCACCAGGCGCACGCAACGCTTCACCAGCACCTTGAAGGCCATGTCGCGCTGGGCGTCGGCAAGGGCGATAATGTCGGCCAGCGATTTCACCGGCACCGGCGACGCCTCGACCGCCGGCTCCGGCGGAGCAACGAAGTTGGTCGGCACGGGCTCGGCCTCGACCAGGCGCATCGTCTCGACCAGGCGCATTGTCTGGGCGCCGCCATTGGACGTCGGCATCCGCGCCTGCGCCACGGCGCCGGCACCACCGCCTGCAGGCGCATGGTTTGCGGGGCCGGGGCTTGCCGGCGTGCCATTCGCGCGCGGCGCGGCACCCGGCAGTGTACCGCCGTTCTCCAGCGATTTCAGCGCCTCGTCCAGCGTCGGCAGGTCGGCGGCATGGGCCAGCCGGATCAGCACCATCTCGGCGGCGCTGACCGGGCGGTTGGAGGTCTGCACCTCGGGAATACCTTTCAAGAGGATCTGCCACGTCCGCGACAGCACCTTGACCGACAGCGTGCTGGCGAAATCGGCGCCGCGCCGGCGCTCGTCCTCGGACAGCGAGGCGTCGTCGATGGCAGCCGGCACGAAACGCAGACGGGTGACCAGATGATTGAACTCGGCAAGGTCGGTCAGCACCGCGGCAGGATCGGCGCCGGTATCGTACTGGGCACGGAATTCGGCAAGTGCGGCGGCGACGTCGCCCTTCATGACATGTTCGAACAGGTCGACGATGCGGGCACGGTCGGCAAGGCCGAGCATAGCACGCACCGCTTCGGCGCTGACCGCGCCGCCGCCATGGGCGATCGCCTGGTCGAGGATGGACTGCGCATCGCGCATCGAGCCTTCGGCCGCGCGCGCGATCATCGCCAGCGCATCGTCTTCGACTTCGATGCCCTCCAGACGGGCTATCCTGGCAAGGTCGGCCTTGATCATTGCCGCATCGATGCGCCTGAGGTCGAAACGCTGGCAGCGCGACAGGACGGTGATCGGCACCTTGCGGATTTCGGTGGTGGCGAAGATGAACTTGACGTGCGGCGGCGGCTCTTCCAGCGTCTTCAGCAGGCCGTTGAAGGCCTGGTTGGAAAGCATGTGCACTTCGTCGATGATGTAGACCTTGTAGCGCGCCGACACCGGGGCGTAGCGCACACGCTCGATGATGTCCCTGATGTCGTCGATGCCGGTATGCGAGGCGGCGTCCATCTCGATGACGTCGACATGCCGGCCTTCCATGATCGCCTGGCAATGCTCGCCGAGCACGGCAAGGTCGACGGACGGCTGGTCGACGGTCGATGTTTTGTAGTTCAGGGCCCGCGCGAGTATGCGCGCGGTCGTCGTCTTGCCGACGCCACGCACGCCGGTCAGCATCCAGGCCTGGGCGATGCGGCCGGTGGCAAAGGCATTGGTCAACGTGCGGACCATCGGCTCCTGGCCGATCAGTTCGGAGAAATTCGACGGTCGGTATTTGCGCGCCAGCACGCGGTAGGCGGCAGGCTTGTCCAATTTCCCGGCCTCGTTTCCGGCTTCGCTCATTCGCCCGTTAAGCTCCAAGGGCTGCCACTGGAGGCGGCCGATTCCTGCGCATAGTTTCGCCCGCGCGGCTTGGCGCCGTCAATGTCGGGGTAAAAGGCGAAGAGGCGGGAGGCTGGAACAATGACCCGTTCCGGGCTCGTTAGGGCTGCTTCCTTCCGGACCTGACCCGGTTGGCGAGTGGACCGTCCACCACCAACCTCCCAACCTCCATATCGGCAATCCGGCGATGAAATGCAAGTGCGGATGATAGGGTCCTTGAGCGATGGCGAAAGCTGAAACCAAAAACCCGCCTCGGCGGGCGGGTCGTTGGTGCGAATAATCACCATAGCGAGATTAGTAGCATAGCTGCCGGCACAAAGCAAGAACAAAATGTGGCCGCGATCAAAATCGTCAATCTCGGCGGGGCAGCGCCAAGCTGATGCAATTTGCCCGGGCCTCACTTCTTCGCGCACAATCAGCGCCGCGACGGCCAATGTTGGTTGCTGCCCCTTGCGGCCCTTCGGAAGCCGCTCTAGCGTCGATGGAGTTCAAAAAACGTCAAAAAGTGAGGGAAACGCCGATGCTGCCGGGCCTCAAGGCCGGATTCACGCTTGACGCCCAGCTGGAAGCCGACAGCGAACAGCTGATGTGGCTCGGCCTGTGCGAATTGCGCGTCATGAACGACCGCCGCTGGCCATGGCTGCTGCTGGTGCCGCAGCGGCCGGGCATCGAGGAAATCCACGACATGACGCCGCTGGACCAGGCGATGCTGACCTTCGAGACCAACATGGTGGCGCTGGCGCTGAAGCGGGTGACCGGCTGCACCAAGATCAACACCGGCGCACTCGGCAACATCGTGCGCCAGCTGCATGTACACGTCATTGCGCGCTCGGAAGGCGATCCCGGCTGGCCTGGCCCGGTGTGGGGGCACGGCCTGCGCGAGCCCTATCAGCGCTCCGACCTTCGCAAGTTTGCGGAAAAGATCAAGGCAGCGTTATAAGCCTCTCCGTGTCCACCTTGAACCTTCCCGAGTCTGCATGAGCTTTCGCCTGTTTGACGCGCCCTTGCGCGAGCCGAGCCAGTTCGTCGGCTTCGCCGGCAACGTTATCGACCGGCAGTCCGAAAACCGCGCCGACGATTCCGTCGAAAAGGCACTCGCCGATCCCTCGGCGCGGCTTTTGCTGATGCGTGGCGGCCGGCTCTATTTGAAGCTTGCGCAAGGCGCATTCGACCCTTGGTTCGGCGTGGCCGAATGCCGGCCGCTCGAAGCATCGCTCGAAAACGGCGTCCTGCTCGGTTTTTCCGAAAGCGGCCCGGTGCTGGCGGTGCCGGCCGGGGTCGAGCCCGAGCAGCTTCCCGAGACGATCAAGGCGATCGACTATCGCTCGGTCTATATGCAGGGGCTGATCGACGAAGCGGCGGCCGGCGCGCTGGCGCAAGGGGCGGCGCTGCTCGCCTGGCATGCCAGCCATCGCTTCTGCAGCAAATGCGGCACCGAAGCCGCGATGCGGGCGGGCGGTTACAAGCGGCATTGCCCGGCCTGCGGTACGGAGCACTTTCCGCGCACCGACCCGGTGGCGATCATGCTGACGGCAACACGCGAAAAATGCCTGCTCGGCCGCGGCCGGCATTTCGGGCCCGGCATGTATTCGGCGCTCGCCGGTTTCATCGAGCCGGGCGAGACGATCGAGGCGGCGGTGCGCCGCGAAACGCTGGAGGAAGCCGGCATCAGGCTCGGCCGCGTCGTCTACCACGCCAGCCAGCCCTGGCCGTTTCCCTATTCGCTGATGATCGGCTGCTTCGGCGAACCGCTCAACGACGATATCCAGCCCGACCTCAACGAGCTGGAAGATTGCCGCTGGTTCTTTCGCGACGAGGTGCTCTCGATGGTGGCCCGCGAGCATCCGGGCGGCCTGGTGACACCGCCGAAGGGGGCGATCGCCTATAACCTCATCCGCGCCTGGGCTGACAGCGCGTGACACGAAGACGCAGGAGCAAAAAATGATCCGTCACACCGTCGTGTTCACGCTGAAACACCCGCCGCATTCGCTCGAGGAAAAACGGTTCCTCGCCGACGCCAAGAGGATTCTCACGGCGATAAAGGGCGTCACGCATTTCGAGCAGTTGCGGCAGGTCAGTCCCAAGAACGACTACCGCTTCGGCTTCTCGATGGAGTTTGCCGATCAGCGGGCCTATTCCGGCTATAACGACCATCCCGACCACGTCGCCTTCGTCCGCGACCGCTGGATCCCCGAGGTCGAGGCGTTTATGGAGATCGACTACGTGCCGCTCGGCTGGGGCTGAGACTGGAAAGCGGCGCTCTAAAAAATTAATACCCGGCGTCGCGATCCACTACATTTTCCAGCGCTTCGCCGCGCTCGAAAGCATCCATCTGACGCAGCATGATCGGCGCCAGGTGGACCGGATCGGAGGTTGCCGCCGCGTGCGGCGTCACGAACACTTTGGGGTGGCTCCATAGCGGGCTGGTCTTCGGCAGCGGCTCGACCTCGAAAACGTCGAGGCTGGCTTCCTTCAGCGTGCCGTCGTCCAGCGCGCGCAAAATGTCGGCGTCCTTCTGCAGCCTGCCGCGCCCGGCATTGATCAGCACTGAGCCGCCGAGCCCGTTGCGCTTGCGCAGCTCCTTCAGCACGCTGTGGTTGATGATGCCGTGCGTCTGCGGCGTCAGCGGCAGCAGCACCACCAGGATATCGGTGGCGTTGAGGAACGGGATCAGGCCGGCCTCGCCCGCGTAAGTCGAGACACCTTGCATCGGCCGGTCGCTGCGCGACCAGCCATTGACGGGAAAGCCGAGCGACAACAGCACCGATGCCGCCGCGCGGCCAAGCGTGCCGAGCCCCATAATGCCGACCGAGATGTCGCTGGCCGGCCGCTGCTGCGGTTCATGCCAGATCTTCTTCTGCTGCTGGGCGCGGTAGAGCATGCCCTGGCGATGGTGGTCGAGCACCCGCCAGACGACGTATTCGGTCATGTACTGGGTCAGGTTGTCGGCCACCACCTTGACGACCGGTACGTCGGGCAAGGTGGGATCGGCGAAGATGTGGTCGACGCCGGCGCCGATCGAGAAGATGGCGCGCAGATTGGGCAGCGACGACAACAGGTTCGGCCGCTGTTTCCACACCACCGCATAGGTGATCGAGGGATCGCCGGCGCCGTTCGGCTCGAGCACCACCTCGCGCTCCGCCGACAGCAGTTCGCGCCAGCGCAGCGGATGAATACCGGTGAGGGCAAGCAGGATGCGGCCTTTTTCCATTGCGGATTGTTTTTCCCTTTTTACCAACAGCGTTCGCGTCCCGACGCGCAAGGCGCGGCTGCGTTTTGATTTTGTGCATGATCTCTGGCGAAAATCTACTCGCTGACGATGCCGACCGGCGCCGTTTCGATCTTGAAGGCGGCCGAGATCAACGCCTTTGTATAGTCGGTCCGCGGTTTGCCAAAAATCTGTTCGGAAGGACCGGCCTCGACGATCCTGCCATTGCGCATGACGATGACTTCGTTGGCGAGCGCGCGGATGACCCTCAGATCGTGGCTGATGAAGAGGTAGGCGAGGTCGTGCTTGGCCTGCAGGCTGCGCAAGAGGTCGACGACCTGCGCCTGCACGCTCATGTCGAGCGCCGAGGTCGGCTCGTCCAGCATGACGAAACGCGGGTTGAGCACCATGGCGCGCGCGATGGCGACGCGCTGGCGCTGGCCGCCGGAGAATTCGTGCGGATAGCGGTTGCGCGTCGCCGGATCGAGGCCGACTTCCTTCAGCACGTCGACGACACGCTCGTCGCGCGCATCAGGCGACAGCTTCGGCTCATGGATCTTCAACCCTTCCTCGATGATCTCGGCGACCGACATGCGTGGACTGAGCGAACCGAACGGATCCTGGAAGACGATCTGCAACTCGCGCCGCAACGGCCGCATTTCGTTGAAGGACAGCTGATCGATGCCGCGTCCGTTGAACTGGATGTTCCCGGTCGACGAGATCATCCTGGCCAGCGCCAGGCCGAGCGTCGTCTTGCCTGAGCCGGATTCGCCGACGACGCCAAGCGTCTGACCGGCCCGTACGGTGACGTCGATGCCGTCGACCGCCTTCACATTGTCGACGGTGCGCCGGAAGAAGCCCTTCTTGATCGGGAACCAGACCTTGACGTCCTTGCCGACCATCACCGGCTTGGCGGCCTGGTTGGCCGCCGGCGGCTTGCCTTTCGGCTCGGCGGCAAGCAGATGCCGCGTGTAGGCGTGCTGCGGATTGGCGAATATCTCGTTGGTCGGGCCGGTCTCGACGATCTTGCCCTTGGTCATCACGCAGACCCGGTCGGCGATCTTCCTGACGATGCCGAGATCGTGGGTGATGAACAGCATCGACATGTTCTTGCGGCTTTTCAGGCCGGCCAGCAATTCGAGGATCTGCGCCTGGACGGTGACGTCGAGCGCCGTCGTCGGCTCGTCGGCGATCAAAAGTTCAGGCTCGTTGGCCAGCGACATGGCGATCATGACGCGCTGGCGCTGGCCGCCGGAAAGCTGGTGCGGATAGGCGTCAAGCCGCTTCTCCGGCTCGCGGATGCCGACCTCGTGCAGAAGTTCCAGCGTGCGCGCCTTGGCTTTGCGATCGCCCAGGCCCTGATGCAGCTTCAATACCTCGACGATCTGCTGCTCGATCGTATGCAGCGGGTTGAGCGAGGTCATCGGCTCCTGGAAGATCATGGTGATCTTGTTGCCGCGCACGCGGCGCAGGTCTCTCTCGTCGGCGGCAAGCAGGTCGGCGCCGAGGAACAGTATCCTTCCCGACGGGTGGCTGGCGGTCGGATAGGGCAGCAGCTTCAGCACCGACAGCGCGGTGACCGACTTGCCGGAGCCGGATTCGCCGACCAGCGCCACCGTCTCGCCCTTGGCAAGGTCGAAGGAAATATGGTCGACGGCGATCGACTGGTCGCCGGCTTGCGTGAAGGCGACGCTGAGATCCTGGACCGAAAGCAGCGGGGTGTCGCTCATCTGAACGTCTTGCGCGGATCGAAGGCGTCGCGCGTGGCCTCGCCGACGAAGACCAGCAGCGACAGCATCAGCGAGATGACGACGAAGCCGGAAATGCCGAGCCAGGGCGCGTTGAGGTTGCGCTGTGCCTGCTTCAACAGTTCACCGAGCGAGGCGGAGCCGGGCGGCAGGCCGAAGCCGAGATAGTCGAGCGAGGTCAGCGTCGAGATCGAGCCGCTGAGCAGGAACGGCAGGAAGGTCAGCGTCGCCACCATGGCGTTGGGCAGCAGATGCCGGAACATGATGGTGACGTTGGACACGCCGAGCGCGCGCGCCGCATTGACATATTCGAAGTTACGGGCGCGCAGGAACTCGGCCCGCACCACGCCGACCAGTGCCACCCAGGAGAACAGCAGCATCAATCCGAGCAGGATGAAGAAGCCGGGCGGCAGGATGGCGGCAACGATCAGGAGCAGATACAGCACCGGGATCGCCGACCAGATCTCGATGAAGCGCTGGAACAGAAGATCGGTCCAGCCGCCGAAATAGCCCTGCAGAGCGCCGGCCGCCACGCCGATCAGCGCCGAGCCGGCAGTCAGGATCAGGCCAAACAGCACCGAGATCCTGAAGCCGTAGATGACGCGCGCCAGCACGTCGCGGGCCTGGTCGTCGGTGCCCAGCCAGTTCCAGTTGCCGACGTTGCAATTGGGGTCTGCCTCGCCTTTCGGATACTGGTTGCAGCGCGTCTTCTTGTCGTAGAGCCAGGACGGCTTGGTCGGTGCTGCTTCGGGAATAGCGTTGTTGACGGTCTGGTAGGAGTAGCGCACCGGCGGCCAGACCATCCAGCCATTGGCGTTGATCTCGTCCTGGATGACCGGGTCGCGGTAGTCGGTGACCGCATAGAAGCCACCGAACTTCTCCTCGGGATAGGCGACCAGGACCGGAAACAGGATCTCGCCCTTGTAGGAGGCGATGATCGGCTTGTCGTTGGCGATCAGTTCGGAAACCAGCGACAGCACGAACAGGAACAGGAAAATCCACAACGACCAGTAGCCGCGCCGGTTGGACTTGAAGTTCTGCAGGCGCCGCTGGTTGAGCGGCGACAGAAAGGGCCGCGCGATCCGAGCCGGCGCCGTTTCGGCCATGGTCCGCGCCATCAGACGTCTCTCCGCTCGAAATCGATGCGCGGATCGACCCAGGTATAGATCAGATCGGACAGCAGCCCGACGAACAGGCCAAGCAGCGAGAAGATGTAGAGATTGGCGAAGACCACCGGATAGTCGCGCTGCACCACCGAGTTGAAACCAAGCAGGCCGAGGCCGTCGAGCGAAAAGATGTTCTCGATCAGCAGTGACCCGGTGAAGAATGCCGAGATGAAGGCACCGGGAAAACCGGCGATGACGATCAGCATGGCGTTGCGGAAGACGTGGCCATAAAGCACCTGCCGCTCCGACAGGCCCTTGGCGCGGGCGGTGACCACATATTGCTTGCGGATTTCCTCGAGGAAGGAATTCTTGGTCAAAAGCGTCGTCGTGGCGAAGGCCGACAGCACCAGCGCCGTCAGCGGCAGGGTCATATGCCAGAAATAGTCGACGATCCGCTGCGGCCAGGACAGCTGGTCCCAATTGTCGGAGGTGATGCCGCGCAGCGGAAACCAGTCCCAGAACGAGCCGCCGGCAAACAGAACCATCAGCAAGATGCCGAACAGGAAGCCCGGAATCGCGTAGCCGACGGTGACGACGCCGCTGGTCCAGACGTCGAAAGTGGAGCCGTCCTTGACCGCCTTGCGGATGCCGAGCGGGATCGAGATCAGGTAGGACAAAAGCGTGATCCACAGCCCGATCGAGATCGACACCGGCATCTTTTCCAGGATCAGGTCGAGCACCGATATGTCGCGGAAATAGCTGTCGCCGAAATCGAAGCGGAGATAGTTCCACAGCATCATGCCGAAGCGCTCGAGCGGCGGCTTGTCGAAGCCGAACTGCTTCTCCAGCTTCTTGATGAATTCCGGATCGAGCCCTTGCGCGCCGCGGTATTTCGAGCCGACGTCGCCGGCGACATCGACATTGGCGCCGCCCGCATCGCCCCCGCCGCCGCCAAGGCGATCGCTGCCGCCCTGGTTGGTCAGCCTGGCGATGACCTGCTCGACCGGCCCGCCTGGAGCAAACTGGATGACGGCAAATGACACCGCCATGATACCGAACAGGGTCGGGATCATCAAAAGGATGCGGCGCAATATGTAGGCGCCCATCAGGCTTTACCCTCCTTGAGGACGACCATTGTGTCTGAAGGTGCCCCTAAGGCAATCGCCCCAGGCCAATTGCCGAAGACGGTGCCGCCCTTCATTGTCCTGCCGGACATTTCTCCCCGTATAGTGACGGGGAGAAAGGGGCTGGCCGTAGTCTCGGCGCTTCTATTGCGACGCTTATGATCGGCGAAACCATCGATGAAAGCGCCCCTCTCCCCGTCGCTATACGGGGAGAGGATGCCGGCAGGCAGGTGAGGGGCGGCGCCAGCGCTCGCAAGAAATTCAGGCTTTGCCAATCTTTGCCGCCTTGTCTTTATCGAACCACCACAGCGTCTCGACCGGAAAGTCGTAATCCGGCTTTTGAGCGGGAAAGCCGAACATGTCCCAGAAGGCTGCCCGGTGATTCGCCAGATGATATGTTGGAATCCAGTCTAGCCGCGCGCGCAAGACCCGATCGAGCGCGTTGAGCGCGGTGACGAGTTCGATCCGGCTCTGCGCCTTGCCGGCTGCCTCGATCAGCGCGTCGATGGCTTTGCTTTCCGTACCCGGATAGTTGCGCATCCCCGGCGTTTTCGCCATCCGGGAAGCATAGAGGATCTCCAAACCATCGGCGGTTGGCGTCGCTCCGATCGACCATGCGAGCATGTTGAAGTCGAAGTCGAAATTGCTCTGCCGCGCTTCAAACTGCGCCGAATCGACCTGCCGGACCGAAGCGTCGATGCCGATCGCCTTCATATTCTCGGACCACGGAAGGAAGATGCGAACGAGGCCATCGTCCTCGGCCAGCATTTCCACCCGCAGCCGGTCGCCCTTGTCATTGACGACGAAATTGCCCGTTCGCTTCCAGCCGGCTTCGGCAAGCAGTCTCGAAGCCTCGCGCAGCAGCTTGCGGTCGTGGCCCGAACCGTCGGAGAGGGGTTGCATCACCGGATCGCCGAAGGTCTCCGGCGGCAACTCGGCTCGAAACGGCTCCAGCAGTTTCAATTCCTGGGGTGAGGGCAGGCCCTTGGCCTTGTAGTCCGACCGCTCGAAGTTCGATTGCGAACGCTCGTAGGAGTCGAAAAACAGAACCCGCCTGGTCCATTCGAAGTCGAAGCAATAGGCGATTGCCTGTCTCACGCGAATGTCGCGGAACTGCGGACGGCGCTGATTGAGTGCGACAGCCTGCATGGATGGCGTTTTCTCGCCGGGAAATTCGCGTTTGACGACCCTGCCATCCTTCAGCGCTGGAAAGTCGTAGCCGGTCGCCCATACCCGCGCAGTGAACTCCTCGCGAAAATGCGTATCCCCTTTCTTGAACGCTTCAAACGCTGCCTGGCGATCAAGGTAGAAATCGATACGGATGCGGTCGAAATTATTAAGCCCGCGGTTCACGGCCAGATCGCGGCCCCAATAATCGGCGACGCGTTCATATTCGATGGTCTGCCCGGCCACCACCCGCCCCATTCGGTACGGCCCGGAACCGAGCGGTGGGGTCATCGTCGAGGCGTCGAAATCATTGGCCGTGTAGAAGGCTTTGGACACGATCGGCATTACGACGATCGCGAGGATATTCTGCGCCGACTGTTGGCCGTTGAAGGTAAGGCTGACTGTAAGCGGATCGATTGCGACCGCATCCGTCATGTGCCGCAGCGCTTGGGAAAGGTTCGGATGTCCCCGATCTTTGTAGAGGTTCAAGGCGAAGGCAACGTCCTCGGCGGTCAGCGGCGAGCCGTCATGGAAACGCGCTTGTGGCCGCAGGCTGAAGCGGAAGCCGTTGCGGTCCTGCGACAAGGTAACGGATTCGGCAAGCTGGCCGTAGACCGCATCCGGCTCATCGACTGCCCTTGCCATCAGCGAATCGAAACAGAGTTCGGTGCGCGGCGGCGAATCCCCTTTCAACACCAGCGAGTTCAGCGTGTTGAAAGTCAGGAAGCTCTGATTGAGGGTGGAGTTCGGCGGGGCGAAATTCATCCGGCCGCCCTTGGGAGCGTCCGGATTGACATAGTCGAAATGCGCGAAATCCGGAGGATATTTGAGATCGCCGAAGGCCGACAGGCCGTGCAGTTTCACGCCGGTCGGGATCGTGGCGAAAGCCCGGCCGGGCAGCAGCGCCGCGGCCGCGGCGGCACCGCCCAGGGCGAGGAAGTCGCGACGGGGCAGCACCGCCATCAATTGCCACTCTTGTATTTGGCCGCCAGCGCCTTTTCCTTGACCGGATCGATCCACCAGGAATTCTGGTCGACGCCGCTATAGGCGGGCTGCTTCTCCGGCATACCGAACTTGTTCCAGTAGGCGAGCCAGACCACGGCACGGTAATATTGCGGCACGACATAGTAGTTCCACAGCAGCACCCGGTCGAGCGCATGGGTGGCGGCAACCAGATCGTCGCGGTCGGTGGCAAAGATGATGCGGTCGACCAGCGCATCGACGACCGGATTCTTGATGCCGGCGTAATTGCGCGATCCCGGCGAATCGGCGGCCTTGGAACTCCAGAAATCGCGCTGTTCATTGCCAGGAGAGTCCGACTGCCCGAGTATCGAAGTGACCACGTCAAAGTCGAAGTGAGTGACTCGGTTGATATACTGGGTTTGGTCGATCAGGCGCAGCGTTGCGTCGACGCCGATCTTGCGCAGATTGGCGATGTAGGGGCTGGCGATGACCTGGTCGGTGTCGTTCCAGCCGAGGATTTCGAACTTGCATGGCTCGCCGGTCTTGGCGTTGACCATCTTGCCGCCCTTGATGATCCAGCCTGCCTTGGCGAACAGATCGACCGCGGTTTTCAGGTATTTGCGCTCAGCCTGCGGGTTGTCGTAGACCGGCAGCTTGAATTCCTGGGTAAAGACTTCAGGCGGCAGCTTGTCACGGTACTGCTCGAGGATTTCGAGTTCCTTGCCTTGCGGCAGGCCGCTCGACGCCAGTTCGGTGCCCTGGAAATAGCTGCTGGTGCGGGTGTTGGAACCGAAGAACAGGGTCCGGTTCATCGTCTCGAAATCGAACGGATACATCAGCGCGGCGCGCACCAGGCGATCCCTAAACAGCGGGCGCCTGGTGTTGAGCATGAAGGCCTGCATCGGTTCGGGCGACGCGGTCTTGAATTCCTTCTTGATGACGTCGCCGGCCTTGACCGCCGGGAAGTCATAGGCCGTGTTCCAGCGCCTCGAACTGTTCTCCGGCTTGATGTCGTCCAGCCCGCCCTTGGTGAAGGCCTGCCAGGCGGCATTGTCGTCGAGAAAATAGGTGAAACGCTGCCTGTCGAAATTCTCACGGCCAATTTTCACCGGCAGCTTGGCCGCCCAGTAGTCCGGCACGCGCTGCCAGATGATTTCGGACCCCGGCTTGAAGCTGGCGATCTTGTAGGCGGCCGAGCCGAGCGGCGGCTCCTGCGTCGGCTTTGTGACGTCGCGCTTCCTGCCGTTGGCGTCGGTACCTTCCCACCAGTGCTTCGGCAGCACGACGAGACCGCCGAGAATCTGAGGTAACTCCCGATTGCCCTTCTGGTTGAAATGGAACTCCACCTCGCGATCGGAGATCGCAACCGCGTCGGTGACGTTCTCGAAATAACGGCTGTACATCGGGCTGTTGGCCTTCAGCACCTGGAACGACCAGATCACATCGTCGGTCGTTATCGGCTGGCCGTCATGCCATTTCGCCCGCGGATCGAGCCTGTAGGTCGCCGAGGAATAGTCGGCCGGGTATTTGTAGGCATCGGCGATCAGCGGATGGTTGACGCTGCCCTCGTCGGTCGCCTGCTCCATCAGCGTGTCGTGGAGCAGGCCGCCGCCGAACTGCGCGAAGCCGGCGGCCGGCGAACCCTGCACGACATAGGGGTTGAAGCTGTCGAACGTGCCGAGCACCACTGAGTTCACTGTGCCGCCCTTCGGCGCATCCGGAGTGACGTAGTCGTAGTGCTGGAAATTGTCGCCATATTTGGATTCGCCGATCAGCGACGAGGTCGTGCGCCATTCGTCCGCAAAGGCCGCCTGCAGGCCGCCGGCAAAGGCAGCCAGCATCAGCACCGATTTCAGAAGCGTCCGCGCTCGGCCAACCGTCATGCGTTCTCCTCTTCGCGATATAGCGCCGTCACCATAGCGTCTGGGCCCAATCTAGATCATTTGGCGGCGCTGAAAACCGCAACCGAGGGGCTTTGTCGTCGCATATGCATTTTTCCTAACGAAAAAGCCGGGCTGAACCCGGCTTTTTCAAGGATAATGTCATTACAGTTTTGTTATTTTGCGGGTGCCGCCGGGGCGGCTGGCGCCGCGCCTTCTGCCGGCTTGGCAGGGGCTGCACCTTCGGCCGGCTTGGCGGGCGCGTTTTCGGCCGAGGCGCCGGGCGCCGGCAGCGGCTTCGGATTGTCCGACAGCGTGCGCAGATAGGCGATGACGTTGGCGCGGTCCTCATCCTTCGGCAGGCCGGCGAAGCCCATCGCGGTGCCCTTCACGAACTTCTTCG
The DNA here is from genome assembly GCF_040320565.1 of Mesorhizobium sp. M0664. Taxonomy (NCBI): domain Bacteria; kingdom Pseudomonadati; phylum Pseudomonadota; class Alphaproteobacteria; order Hyphomicrobiales; family Phyllobacteriaceae; genus Mesorhizobium; species Mesorhizobium sp. M0664. Next base: position 321,644 of record NZ_JAMYPW010000001.1, on the reverse strand, counting down.
GCGAGGTGATGAAGTGGTTGAGATTGTCGTAGGTCCACTTCTCGCTGCCGCCCTTGGAGAACTCCTTCATGCCGGCCGAATAGGCAAAGCCCTCATGCTCGGCGACCGGACGGTCGACGATGTCCCAGAGATCGGGCCCAACCTTGTTGGGGCCACCCTTTTCGCCGGAGTGGCAAGCCTGGCATTTCTTGAAGATGGCGGCGCCCGCTTCGGCGTTGGCGGTGGTCAGCAGCTCGGCGATCGGCTTCACGGCCGCGGCGGGAACGGCCGGGCCGCCTTCGGCGGGCTCGGTCGCCTCGATGGCGAAGCCGGGCTTTTCCGGCGCCGGCGAGGCAAACAGCGCGTCGGACACGATGCCAACGGAAAAGACGATGAACACCGTGCCGAGAAAGCCGGCGAGCAGCTTGTTGACTTCGTTGGAATCCATACGCCCCAGGCTCCCTTTTCCGGCGGACCGATCCGTCCACTCCGTCCGTCGGTATCGTGAACCACCCTGCGAGGCGGTCAAATCGCGCGGAAACTAGGTCTTTTGCTCCGGCGTTGCAACACCTATAAGGGCGCTGCCAGTGAGACCTTTTGCCACTTTTGTCCCCCTCTTTTTCGAGCCCCTGCCCGCCTCATGTCCACGCTCATCCTGATCCCGGCCCGCATGGCCTCGACCCGCCTGCCGGGCAAGCCGCTGGCCGACATTGCCGGCACTCCGATGATCGTCCACGTCGCTCGCCGTGCTGCCGATGCCGGGCTCGGCCGGGTCGTCGTCGCCACCGACACGCAGGGCGTTGCGGGGGCGGTGCGCGCGCATGGTTTCGAGGCGGTGATGACGCGGGCGGACCACGAAACCGGTTCCGACCGCATCTTCGAAGCGCTGACCATTCTCGACCCTGGCAACAGCGTCGAGACCATCGTTAATGTGCAGGGCGATCTGCCGACCATCGACCCCCTTGTTATCGGCGCCGCGCTGAAGCCTTTCGAGAACGCAGCGGTGGATATCGCCACGCTCTGCGTCGAGATCGTACGCGACGAGGAAAAGACCAATCCGAACGTCGTCAAGCTGGTCGGCTCGCCACTCTCGACGACGCGGCTCAGGGCGCTCTATTTCACCCGCGCCACCGCCCCTTGGGGCGAAGGCCCGCTCTACCATCATATCGGCCTCTATGCCTATCGCCGCGCCGCGCTCGAACGCTTCGTTGCGCTGAGGCCGTCGCCGCTGGAGCGCCGCGAGCGGCTGGAGCAGTTGCGGGCGCTTGAGGCCGGCATGCGCATCGATGCGGAGATCGTGCAGTCGGTGCCGCTTGGCGTCGACACGCCGGACGATCTCGAACGCGCCAGGGCGCTCCTTTCCGACTAAGAAATTCCCTCAATTCCCGAGACTCCGCGCATGCCTGAAAAGACCAACAAAATATCCTTCCAGGGCGAGCCGGGCGCCAATTCCGACACCGCCTGCCGCAACATGTTCCCGTCAATGGAGCCGTTGCCGTGCCCGACCTTCGAGGACGCCTTCAACGCCGTCGAGACCGGCAAGGCCGATCTGGCGATGATCCCGATCGAGAACACCATTGCCGGCCGCGTCGCCGACATCCATCATCTCTTGCCGGAATCGAAGCTGCACATCATCGGCGAATACTTTCTGCCGATCCACTTCCAGCTGATGGTGCTGCCCGGCGTCAGGCGCGACGAGATCAGGACCGTGCACAGCCACATCCACGCGCTCGGCCAATGCCGCAAATACATCCGCAAGAACGGCTGGAAGGCGACGGTGGCCGGCGACACCGCGGGCGCCGCCAAGATGGTCGCCGCGATGAAGGACCGCACCATGGCGGCGCTGGCGCCGGCGCTGGCCTCAACGCTCTACGGGCTCGACATCATCGAGGAGAATGTCGAGGACACCGACAGCAACGTCACCCGCTTCGTCGTGCTGACCAAGAACAAGCAATGGGCTGAACGTCCCTCGGCCGACGCCAGGATGATGACGACCTTCATCTTCCGCGTCCGCAATGTGCCGGCGGCGCTCTACAAGGCGATGGGCGGCTTCGCCACCAACGGCATCAACATGACCAAGCTGGAAAGCTACCAGCTCGGCGCGTTTACAGCGACGCTGTTCTACGCCGATATCGAGGGTCATCCCGACGATCCGCTGGTGAAGCTGGCACTCGACGAGTTGCGCTTTTTCTCGCGCGAAATGCGCATCCTCGGCGTCTATCCCGGCAGCGCCTCGCGCGAGCAGTGGAAGGTGGCGGATTAAGATCCGGTCAGGTCAGGCCGAGCTTGTTCCGTTTGGCCGGCTTGCCGCATTCGCGCCGGCTGATCGACCGGTTCATGGCGTCGATCTTGCCGCTTGCCTGGTCGGCGTCGCGTTTGGCTTTTGAGCGCATATCCGGCGTGAACGGGCCAAAGCCCGTCGCCGGGTTGGAGAACGACGGCTTGGCGTCCACCGGCAGATGATATTGCTGCGCCAGGCCGTTTCGTTGCGCCAGCAATTGATCGCAAGGCACCTTGTCAAATAGCAGCGAGGACTGGACGTTTTCGTCCTGCCGTTCGGACATCGAATTGCCGACGCAGCCGGCCATCGCCAGGCAAGATGCCAAGACCGTCATGTTCCAGCGCATGAACGTGCTCCTTGTCTTTCGCAGCTGCGGCTTCTCATGCGCAGCGGCAGAAGTCTTAGCCAGATTTTACGCTGCCGGAAAGCGAGCTTGCCACTACGGCCAGCCCTTCGACCGGTTGGCGGCGATCCTGCCGGATGATCGTTGCCTGCAGCGACAGGATCGAAAAGCCGTCGGCATCCAGAACCCGCTCTACATAGCCTTGCGAATGCGCGTAGCGGCGCGACGGCTGCAAGGCGAAGCCGGCGCTGTCAGACGATTCTCCGCTCGGGAGCGTCTCGACGGAGAACGCAAACAGACCGCCGCCGGCAAGCATTCCGGCAATCTTGTTCACCACCCTGTCGAGCGCGCCGGCATAGATGAACACATCGGCCGCCGTCACCAGATCGGCTTTCGGGCCAGAATAGCAAAAGTCCTGCAGGTCCGTCTTGACGAGCAGATCGTAGACGCCTTTGGCGCGCGCCTGCCTCAGCATGCCGGCCGAGATGTCGTAACCCTCCAGCCGGTCGGCGATCGGCCGCAGCCTCTGGCCCATGAGGCCGGTACCGCAGCCGAGATCGAGCGCCAGCGAAAACCGGCCCGGCCGTGCTGCCCGGATGGCGCGGTCGAGGCATTCGGGCAGACGGTAGCCGAGCCTGTCGACCAGTTCACCCTCGAAACTCCCGGCATAGTGGTCGTACAGCGTCTCGACGAAGGCGCTGGGCGGCGCCTGGGCCGCCGCCGCCCTGCCGATCAATTGCAGCTTGAGCACCGCGCCGAGCCTGTCCGCCGGGTCCAGCCGCAGCGCCGTCGTCCAGGCCTGCGCGGCACGATCGCGCGCGCCCGCCGCTTCCTGCATCTCGCCGAGGCGGAACCAGCCGGCTGGCCATTGCGGCGCCAGTTCGAGCGCGCCGAGCAGCAATTCCGCCGCTGCCGTATGATCGCCGGATGCATAAAGCATTTCGGCATAGTCGGCGCGGCGGTCGGCGGTCAAATCGCCGGACGAGGTCTGGAGCGGTTTCATGCGATCGGGTTCCGCCGGGTGTTTGCAGCCGGCTTGCGCTCTATGCTGGAGTCAGCAGTGACTTACAACAGGCTTCCCGCGCCGGAATTAGCGCCTATCTTGGGGCCATGCGCGCCAGCGACCTGCTTCATCCCCGGCCGGAAGGGCTGTATTGCCCGCCCGGCGATTTCTTCATCGACCCGGTGCGGCCGGTCAACCGGGCGCTGATCACACATGGCCATTCCGACCATGCCCGCTCCGGCCACCGCTCGGTGATGGCGACGCAGCAGACGCTCGACATCATGGGGCTGCGCTACGGCGACAGTTTTGCCGGAACGACGCAAGCCGCCGTGCTCGGCGAGACGATTGCGCTCGACGGCGTCACCGTCAGCTTTCACCCGGCCGGCCATGTGCTGGGCTCGGCCCAGATCAAGGTCGCGCACCAGGGCACGTGCATCGTCGCGTCCGGCGACTATAAACGCCAGAAGGACGCGACCTGCGAGCCGTTCGAGCCGCTCAAATGCGATGTCTTCATCACCGAGGCGACGTTCGGCCTGCCGGTGTTTCGGCATCCGCCCGATTCCGAAGAGATCGCCCGGCTGCTGAAATCGACCGAACAGTTTCCCGAGAGAACGCATCTGGTCGGCGCTTATGCGCTGGGCAAGGCGCAGCGCGTCATGCGGCTGCTGCGCGATGCCGGCTACGAAAAGCCGATCTACATCCACGGCGCGCTGGCCAAGCTCAGCGAATATTACCAGAGCCAGGGCATCGATCTCGGCACATTGGAACCGGCGACCGTCGAGACCGGCCAAAAAAGCGACTTTGCCGGCGCCATCGTCGTCGGCCCGCCATCCGCCTTCGCCGATCGCTGGGCGCGGCGTTTTCCCGATCCGATGTCGTGCTTCGCCTCAGGCTGGATGCGCATCCGCCAGCGCGCCAAGCAGGGCGGCGTCGAGCTGCCGCTGATCATCTCCGATCACTCCGACTGGGACGAGCTGACGGCGACGATCAAGGAGACCGGCGCCGAAGAAATCTGGGTAACGCATGGCCGCGAGGAGGCTCTGGTGCGCTGGTGCGAACTCGAAGGCATTGCCGCCAGGCCGCTGCATCTCGTCGGCTACGAGGACGAGGGCGATTGATGGTGTTTTTGGATCCAGCAATCGCCGGTACGGCGCTCTGCGGCAAGCCTTTCTCATTGGCGTCGCCCCTTCCATGAACCGCTTCGCCGAGCTTCTCGACCGGCTGGTGCTGACGCCGTCGCGCAACGGCAAGCTGACGCTGTTGACCGACTATTTCCGCAGCGTCGAGGATCCGGACCGCGGGCTGGCGCTGGCGGCCATTACCGGCGATCTGTCCATCGCCGCGGTCAAGCCGGCGATGCTGCGCACACTGGTGATCGAGCGCATGGATCCGGTGCTGTTCGGCTATTCCTACGACTATGTCGGCGACCTGGCCGAGACCGTGTCGCTGGTCTGGCCGCAAGCGCCGGTCGACGTTGCGAACCACGAGCCGACGCTGGCCGAGGTGGTGGCCAAGCTGCAGGCGGCGAGCCGTTCCGACGGGCCGCAGGTGCTGGCCCGGCTGCTCGACAGCGCCAGCACGTCGGCGCGCTTCGCCATCATAAAGCTGGTCACCGGCGGCCTGCGCATCGGCGTCTCGGCGCGGCTGGCCAAGCAGGCACTGGCCGATTTCGGCAAGGTCGATATCGCCGAGATCGAGGAACTCTGGCACGGGCTGACGCCGCCCTATATCGGGCTGTTCGCCTGGCTGGAGGGTAAAGCGGAAAAGCCCAGGAAAACGGCGCTGGCGCTGTTCAGGCCGGTGATGCTGTCGAATGCCGTCGGCGACGGCGACCTCGAAAGGCTCGACCCGGCCGACTACGCGGCCGAATGGAAATGGGACGGCATCCGCGTCCAGGCGGCTTGCGAAGGCGGCATTCGCCGGCTCTATTCGCGCACCGGTGACGACGTCTCCGGCGCCTTTCCGGATCTTGCCGAGGCGATGGATTTTTCAGGCGCCCTCGACGGCGAGCTTCTGGTCGGAGACCCCAGGCAGGCGACGGGCACGTTCTCGGACCTGCAGCAACGGCTGAACCGCAAGAGCGTGTCGCCCAAGATCCAGCAGCAATACCCCGCCTTCATGCGGTGCTACGATGCGCTGCAGATTGGTGACGAGGATTTGCGCGGACTTCCCTTCCGCGAACGGCGCGGCCGGCTCGAGGCCTTCGTCAGGACGCTCGATCCGAGCCGCTTCGATCTGTCGCCGCTGGTCGAATTCACCAACTGGCAGGCACTCGAGGAATTGCGCCGCAAGCCGCTGCATCCGGTCATCGAAGGCGTCATGCTGAAGCGCTGGGATTCGCCGTATGTGGCCGGTCGGCCGAAGGGCCCGTGGTTCAAATGGAAGCGCGATCCGCACACGGTCGACGCCGTGCTGATGTACGCCCAGCGCGGCCACGGCAAACGCTCGAGCTTCTATTCCGACTACACATTCGGCGTCTGGTCCGGGCCGGAAGGATCGGAGGAGCTAGTCCCGGTGGGAAAAGCCTATTTCGGCTTCACCGACGAGGAACTGAGGCAGATCGACAAATATGTCCGCGACAATACGATCGAGCGCTTTGGCCCGGTCCGCTCGGTGCGTGCCGACCGCAGGAACGGGCTGGTGCTTGAGGTAGCATTCGAAGGGCTCAACCGCTCGACGCGGCACAAATCCGGCGTCGCCATGCGCTTTCCGCGCATTTCGCGGCTGCGCTGGGACAAGCCGGCGGCCGAAGCCGACCGCATCGAGACGCTGCAGGCGCTGCTCGATAGTTAATGCATGTCGCGCAAAAAAGAGTGCAGCGGTTTTGCGGTAACGACATGCATCAAAACAAGAACCTGAAGCGCGTCGCATGAGGCCGGAACGCGACGTGCTTTAGGGAACGACAGAAACGCGGATCTCGTAGATGTCGACCGACTTGCCCTGCTTGTCGAAGTCGGAATTAATGGCGATGGTGCCGGCAGCGCCCGGACGCTTGTTGGGAAAGCGCACGTCGAACAGATATTCATTGCGCTCGCGACCGACGGCATAGCGCTTGCGGCCGCAGTCGCCGAGTTCGCCGAAATTGCAATCGACGGAAATCTGCGTCTCCTGGCCCTCCTCGGAGCGCGCGATGATGTCGAATGTGGCATGCTTGCCGGCCAGTTTTTCCAGCACGCCTTGTCCGACGTCGAAGCTGATGGCCGAGCCGGATGCCCCCGAGCGGATGCGCAGGAAGGAACCGCTTTCGTCCTGGATGACGTCGGCCTTGGTGTCCGACGGTGCATTGACCTGCGTCGGGTCACCCGGCGAAAAGACGTTGATCCAGTCGTGCGCCTGGTCCGCCTCGCCCTGCTTCGGCGGCGAAGCGGTGTCGTCCGGCGTGAAATCATCGCCGTCGACCGTTGGCGGCGCTTCCGGCGGCGCCGTGTCGAGCTCGGTCGCCGATTTGAAGACGCCGGTCTGGTTGGCGAAATAAAGGCCGATGCCGGCGGCTGCGAGCAGCGTCACACCGAAGAAGATCGCGGTCAAGGGCAGGCGCCGCCGCCTCGCCCGCCGGTCGTCGCGGTCGGGCGTCACTTCCGCGTCGTCGGTTTCGGCGTCGGCTTCGGTCGGAACCGAGGCCCCCATGTCGATCACCGGCGCCTCGGCAACAGGCGCATCGGGCATGATGTCGGGAACGACCGGCAGGACGCGCGACCGCGGCGCATCGGATTCGGGCGGCTGCGCCGGACCGTCAACGACGACATCGGGCGACGGCGCGGCTTCAGCTTCGGCCGGGGGCTCCACCTCCGGTGCTGCCTCCAAACTGTCGGTCGGCGCGGCGACGTCGGCAACCGCCGGCAGGAATTCCGATTCGATTTCGGTGATCTTCGCCTGGACCGCCTTGCGCCGCTTGATGGCGACTTCCACGGTGACGTTTGGATTGGCCTGCAGGGCACGGTCGAGTGCCGCGAAAGCCGATCGATAGACCCGCTCGCGAAACGCCCGGTCGTCGGCATTGCCTTTCTCGAAGGCATTGCGGATCGCTTTTTCGATCGCGTCCAAGCGAATTCCCTCTGCAATTTCACTCACATTGCCATGATCGTTAGCCGCAGGCGACCAATCAATCAACAAGCGAGCGGCCGCATTCTGCCTTGCCGAGGGGCACAAAGCTCATTTCGGCGGTTTTCGGTAAAGGAATCAACATTTTTCGCTGATTTTCCCGCCACCGCCAACGTGGCGGACGGGACGGCCTGCCGATACGGCATCACGCGGCCAATGGTAGATCCGCGCGGCGGCTGCCCTTGCGCCCGGCCGGAGGCGGCACGAATTGCCTCGTCCTGAAATCGCGACTGCCATCTTGAATTCGCGGCCGGTTGCGTCTATCACGCAGCCCATCTTGGAAGCTCGGCTTCCCGGGCCGCTTTAGCTCAGTTGGTAGAGCACATCATTCGTAATGATGGGGTCAGGTGTTCGAGTCACCTAAGCGGCACCAAACGGCCTATCCCGCGCGCCTGCTTCAACCAGCGCTCAGCCGAGTGGAAAAGCTGACGCCGCCGAGACGAGGGCGAGCATTGCCAGCACGATCCCCGCCGCCCGACAGATGACGCGATGATGCCGCACCGCGGCAGCGCGCACGAGCGGACGCGAAAGCGCGACGGCCAGGAATCCGTACCAGCCTATGTCGATGATGGCGACGATGGCCGCGACCATCAGCATCTCGTTCGAGGTCCGGATCGGCAGCATCAGCCCCATGAAGGCGACGGCGAAGAAAGTGGCGGTTTCAGGCGAGAGAATGCTGATGAGAAACCCTCCGGCAAACAATCCGGCCTGCCGAGGCGCTTCGCCGATGGCCGGCGGCGCCGTTCTGGCGATGCGCAGGGCCATCCAGCCAAGGACGGCCGCACCGGCGATCTTGACCGCCGGCACCGACAGCGACCCGGAAAGATGAACGGCGCCAAACGCCACCAGGACCGCCAGCACGGCGGTACCGGCGCCGATCCCGGCCACCAGCGGGATCGTCCTGCCAAAGCCGTGCAAGGAGGCAAGGCTGCCGGTCGCGAGGCCAATAGGGCCTGGCGTGATCATGATCACCGTATATGCCGCCAGGAATTGCAGCATCGCCGTCGACAGAATAAGCGAACTTGACATGCCAGTCTCCCGTTTGCTGCGCCGGTTACAGATTAGAGAAGAATCACCGTCGCGCTCCCACTCCCTGTTTCTCACCATGCGACGCGAAAATGCTTAGATGTTTTCAGATTTACTTTCCAAATAGAAGAATATCCCCGCGTGCCCAAAGCAGGTAACAGACGAGAAGCGTCGCAGGGATTGCGATAGCCTGGATCTGATCGGTGCGAGCGTCAGCAATGACGCGGGCGACTTCGGTCGCGGTGACGATAATTGCCGGAAAGCGGCTGAGCAGTACCGAAAGGCGGAAGAGCTCCGGCATTTTGAGGCCGAAGAGCACCGCGCCATGCGCGCCGAGCCTGAAGGCGCTGCCGAACTTGCCCACGGCATGGAGCAACCCCGATGTCACGACCAGGATTGGATTGCCGACGAGCAGCAGACTTGACCCGAGCACCAATGACCCGGTGCCGGACAGAAAATCTGCGCGCTGTATTACCGACGGGTCGAGATGTCCGTTGCTGAGGGCGCGATGATACTCCTCGCCGCTGCGCAAGAAGATGGCGCTCGCCACCAGCAGCGCCAGTGAGTTCCAGCCGCCGGCGAGGTCGTGGCCGAACATTAGAGGCGCGGCGAAAGTGCTGCTCGCCTCGGTTAGCGCCAACCGAATCTGCATGAACATGGCCATGCCGAGGCCCAGCACATTACCGGCAATATAACAGCCTCCGGGTCCTGAAAGCCGCACCGCGACCGCTTGTGCCAATCGTTGTCCTGGCCAGCGCCGCTGGGCATCCGCTTTTTCGCTTGCCGACATCGCCCCTGCTCCTGGTACGATCCGCCCCAGCGACGGACGCCGGCGGCGGCCCCCGTTCCGCCGCCGTTGCCCGCCTTCTCCCCCGGATCGTGAAGGCGTCGTGGTGTTGGGAGGTCCATCCACGCTGCGAGCAGAAGCCTACGCGGAGCGGCGGGCGTGCAAATCGGTACCGCCACCCATTTTTAGGCGGTCGATTTCCCAGTTTTCGCGGAAATTTTGCTGTGGGAACTACCCAGAGCCTGTTCCATCTCGACAGAATCGGCTGGGATCATGATCCAGTCTGGTGCGGTTCCAGCGGATGGGTGCCCGTCAACAGCCACGGCTCGCCTCGCAGGCGCAGGAGGATTTCCATGCGGTTTGCGGCATTGAGCTTGCCGAGCAGCGAGGAGACGTGATGCTCGATCGTGCGGGGCGAGCGCGACAGATGTCGCGCGACCTCCTTGTTGCTGATGCCCTGGGCGATCAGGGCGAGCACCTTCTGCTCGTGCCGTGTCAGGCCGAGTGGATGGCGGCGAGCTGCCGCATAGGGTCCGCGCTGCACCTTCGGCAGCAGGCCTGACAGGCCCTGACGCTGCGCAAGCTTGCGCGCGAGCGCCCCGGCCGCGGGCGCGTCGATCTGGTCGAGCATCGCCACGGCGCGAGCGAGCGCCGCCCCCGCATCCGCCCCACGAACCTGCATGAGGGAAAGCGCTGCCTCATAGGGCAGCGACAAACGCGTCCACTCCGCCGCGGCGGTCTGCGGATCGCCGAGAAGCTCGGCGGACCAGGGCGAGGGAATCGGCGCCGATTGCGCCGGCAGCGACCCGGGCATTCCGCATCGACGCCACCAGACCGACAATTCGCCAAGGTCCCGGGGGCGGAAATTGTCGAGGTTCATAGCCGCCAGCTCGGTAAGCTGCGCGTGGCTGGCGCCGACATCCTCGGCAAGCCAGGCCGCCTCCGCCAGCGCCAGGCGAACCGGGACGATACGCTGCGGCTCGCCGGTCGTCTGGCCCTCCACAAGCGCGCGCTGCAAAAGGTCGACGCCGTCGGTCTCGCCCAGCCTTACGCGGACCGTGCCAAGCACGGTGAGCGCCGGCAAGTGCATCACCATCGGCAGGCGTTCCACATTCATGACGCCCTGAGCGACGGTTGCGGCCTCGCGAAACCGGCCCTGTTCCATGCAAAGCTGCGCCTGCCGGCCGAGCAGGTATTGCGCCGCCGAATCGAGGTCGTGCCTGGTGCAGAATGCGATGCCTTCGGCCAGCAGCCGCTCCGCCAGCTCGAAGTCCTTGGCCACCACCGCGCATTCCGCAAAGTTCGTATAGGCCCGCGCCGCATGGTCGTGGAGCCCGTGCTCGAGCGCCAGGGCAAGGCTTTCCTCCAGCCGCTCAACGCCGCCGGGGCGGTTGGCAAACATGAGCGCGGTTCCGACATTGTTGAGGGCGTGAACACGCGTCTCGACCTCGCCCAGCCGATCGGCCAGACTGATCGCGCGCTCGCCCCATTCGATCGCCTCATCGAAACGATAGTGCAGCATGTGGAGCTGCGAGCGCGTGCTGTAGGCCATTGCCACCTCGGGACCGGGCGGCAGGCTTTCCACCTCACGCACGGCCTGGTCCGCATATTCCTCCGCCTGCGGGCCTTCGCCGCGCCGCCAGTGCAGCCGCGACAGCCAGCGTAGATTAAGGCCTACCTTGTCGATCCGGCCCAGCTGCCGCCAGATAGCGATGGCGCGATGCCGGGCCTCGATGATGGCGTCATAGACAAGCAGCGCCAACCCGGCCTCGTATGCCCAGTCCTCATGGAGCTGCGCGGCCAGCTCCGGCGGGGCCTGGTCGACATATCTGAGTGCGGTCGCCAGATGCGAGGCCGCCTCCCGATGCGCCCCCAGGCGCGCGGCTTGGCTGGCGGCGAGCGGCGCAAGTTCGAGCACGCGTTCGCCATTGTCGGCGCCGCCGGCGTGGTGCACGCGGCGCGAAAGCAGAGCGCTTGCCTGCGAGGCCGGAACTTCCGAGAGTGCCGCTTCGACCTTCGCATGGAGCGAGCGTTGCACAGAGGGGGAGAGCCGGTCGAGCGTCGCTTCCCTGGCAAGCTCGTGACGAAATGTCAGCGCGCCCTGGTCGTCCCGCCGCAGCAATCCGCGCACGACACATCGATCGACGAGCACTTCGGCCTCGGCCCCGAGAAGGGCCCGGATCAGCCACGGCTCAACGCTGCCCGGCATGATGCTCATGACCTCCAGGACGTCGCGCTCTCCCGGCGTCAGGCGCGACAGGCGCGACCACACCGCGTCGCGTATGGAATCGGGCACACGCGCCGATTCGGTCTCGCTGCTGGACAGGAGCTCGGTAACGAAGAAGGGATTGCCCTCGGTAATGCGATAAAGCCCATCGGCGGAGCGGCCGGCCTGTTCGGCCAGCATTGTCACCGCCTGGGGAGACAGCGGTCTAAGCGTCACGCGGCGTACCGAGGCGGCGGGAAGATCGCCGAGCACGTGGGTCAGCGGGTGATCGGCGTTCAAATCCTCTCTGCGCATGCTCAGCACCAGCATGGTGCGGAGCAGGGAGACGCGGCGCCCGAGATATCTTACGAGGTCGAGCGTCGCATTGTCCGCCCAATGCATGTCCTCGAAGATGAGCACGGTCGTGCCCTTGGCGCGCTGCAGCGCATTCAGCAATGCCGGGAAAAGCCGCTCCGGCGCAGCGGTCTCCTCAAGCAGCGCCGCCACGCGCGGGTCGAGCAAGTGCGCCATGTCCTGGAGAGGGCCCAATGGGCGCGGCGTGAAGAGCGCCTCGCACCAGCCCCACAGCACCCGGCAGTCCCGGTCGGCGTTTTCCGCGAATTCGCGCAGCAGAGAGGTCTTGCCCAGGCCCGCCTCGCCGTGCACCAGCACGGTCCCGCCATGTCCGGCAGCAGCTCTCTCGGCCGCGGCCAACAAAGCTCCAAGTGGGTCCTCTCGCTCAAGCAGCATCAAGCCCGCGCCTCCAGAATATTGAAGGTACAACAGCAGGCAATGAGTGCAACACAGTCGTTTCACATGGCCGGGGATGTTTGGCAAATAGCCGCTCGGAACCGGGCGTCATTTGTCCTGGAGCAGATATGTTTGCTGCTGCCGTAGGCACGAAGGCCACAGAACAGGCAGACCGCCACGGCTGCAAGCCGTCGGCAGGCCTGGCGAAGCGGACAGGATAGCCTTCACTTCCTTGGTGACAGTGGCGAAAGAAACGCGTTCCATAGATCCAGCCCCAAGCCCATCTCATCGTCGGCTGTTCCGGCCTGACGTTCAACAGGGGGAGAAAATCATGGAAGAGGAAGACGACATCCTGAGCGACCTGAGCTATGTCGCCGAAAATTTCGACGATGTGGGAAAGGAAACGATCATTCTGGTGCTGGAAGCCGCGATCGCCGAGATCATCGGCCTCAGAATCACCGTGCAGACTGCCGCGTCGAAGGCGAAATGGGCGCCAGACTGAGTTGCAGCCGGGGTTGAACGAGCGCCTCAGCTCACCGGATTGTCGCCCAGCGACGCCACAGTCTTCAGCGCGCCGTCGAGCATGTCGCCCTTTTCGTCCTTCAGCGCCGCTTCGCGCAGGCGCCGGATCCAGTCTGCGGCGTCCGGGCGGCCCTTGAGCTGGTCGAGCGCCGACAGCACCCGGTCGAATTTCGACTGGGCGCGGGCGTGGGTGTCGCTGTAACCCTTGATCAGCCGGCGGCAGTTGAGGATCTCCGTACCAAGCGCGTAGTCCTGGCCGACTTGGCCCAGCGCCAGCGCATACCAGCGCTCGAGATGCGCGGTCTCGGCCTTGTGGCGCAGCAGGCGGCGGCGCCAGCGGCGCAGGCCGGCGATGAACCACAAAGCGGCAAAGCCGGCGAAACTGTCGGTGCGGATGCGGCGGCCGCGATTGATGCGGCGGTCGAGAAAGGCGGCGAGCTTCGGCCGGTCCTCGATGTAGCTGCCGAGCCCGGCCGGCAGCGTGCCGCAGAATTCCTCGATGCGCGGATGGAAATATTCGGTCACCTGCAGGACCGAGCCGTCCCTGACGCCGACCTCGCGGCGTACGCGTCGGTCGCGGCTAGAGCGCGTCTTCAGGTCGGCGACGCGGATCATGTCGTCGTAGCACATGGCGTTGGCCAGATGCTTGGCGGCGGCGATCGACAGCGCGTAGGCGTGTTCGACATCGTCCAGAGCGACGGCCTTGTCGAGCCTATCGAGATACTCGCCGCCATAAGCAACGTCCTGATAGTCAACCACTTTTTTCAGGCCGCGAAGCGCCATGTCGCGGACCGGAGCCGGCAAAGCATCGACCCGGGCGGCCAGCGATTGCCAGCCTTTTAACAGGCTTTCCGGACCGCTGACTTTTGTCGTCGCGGCTAAGCCGGTTTCGGCGGCCGCCGGCCCTGCAGTCTTGTCGCCCGAAGGCGCACTCGCGATGCCGCGCGCCCGATCGTAGGCGGCGCCGAAGGCGGCTAGGCTGGCCTTGACACCACGGCCGCCGGCACTGACCGCCTGCTCATAGCTTTCGCGACTGAACGGCAAGGCGTCGGAGCCGGCCAGCGCGCCGAGCAGGCTGGCCGAGATCATCGAGCCATTGTCGGCGGCGATCTTCTCCATGTCGAAGGCAATGAAGCGCTTGGCCGCGGCTTCCGCCGTGGCATGCACCTTGGAGGACGAGGCGCGGCCGTCGCCGGGCTCGATCTTCTCCGAGACCGCGGCGATGCGGTGCGACGAGGCGATCAGCGTGGTGCGCTCGGGCGTGACGAAGCCGCGGATGATGGCGCGGCCGGCCTCCATCAGTTCGGCGGCAATCAGGATGTCGACGTCGCCCTGCGACGGCGACAGCGCGAAGACCGGCAGGCGGCCGGTGTCGCGGCACATTTCGACATAATAGATGGTGGCGCCGGTGCGCTGGGCAACGCCGGCAACGGAGGTCGATTGCGCGACGTAGCCGTTGCGCTCGGCGACGTCGGTGATCCAGTCGGCCAGCACGCCACCGCCCTGGCCGCCGACCGCCAGCACGGCAAGCTTGATGACGCGCTCGTCTTCGGGGGCGCCGGCTTTCGAGCGCGATGAGGGCACGGCGTCAAGCATCGGCGAATGTCAGGCGCCGGTTTTCACGGCGCCGCTGCAAGAGACCGATCATGGCGCGACGCGCGGCTTCAAGGAAACGGTCCCAGCGGCTCGGATTGTGGACGACATCGGCGCGGTAGAAGGACGGGCAGAGCACCGCCGCATCGGCGACCTCGCCGCAATTGCCGCAACCGACGCAGCTTTGGTCGATATGCGCCACCGGATCGTCGCGCAACGGATCGTCGAGCGACTTCACCGAAAGCGACGGACAGCCGGACAGCCGCATGCAGGCATGGTCGCCGGTGCAGATATCTTCGTCGACACCGAATTTCGGCTTGACTATGCGCGTCCCGCCCTTGATCGCCTTGTCGACCAGCGGCTTTTCGCGGCGCTGCCGGTTGAGCATGCATTCGGACGAGGCGACAATGACTTTCGGGCCCTTCTCGTCCGTCGTCAGCGCCTCGCGCAGCGTGTCTTGCATTCTGGTTACGTCGTAGGTGCGGTCGATGTGGCGCAGCCATTTGACGCCCATGCCCTTCACCGCCTCGGTGATCGGGTGCTTGGTCGACTTGGTCTTGTTGCCGGCGCGGGACGACAGGATGTCCTGCCCTCCGGTCGCGGCCGAATAGAAATTGTCGACGATGACGATGACGCCGTCATTCTTGTTGAACACGGCATTGCCGACCGAGGAGGTCAGGCCGTTGTGCCAGAAGCCGCCGTCGCCGACGAAGGAGATCGAGCGGCGCTTGGCATCGGGCGAATTGAACGCCGAAGCCGAGGCCGGCCCCAGCCCGTAGCCCATGGTAGTGGCACCTAGCTCGAAAGGCGGCATGATCGAGAACAGATGGCAGCCAATGTCGGAGGCGATGTGGTGCTTGCCCAGCTCCTGCTCGACCAGCTTGGTGGCGGCGAAGATCGGCCGCTCCGGGCAGCCGACGCAGAAGCCGGGCGGCCGGCCCGGGACGACGTTGATCAGGTCGGCGGTGTCGAGCCCGTCGCCGATCTTGTTCGGCGCGCGGACCTCGCTTGGCAGCAGATGCGGGATGGTGGCACGCAGGAACGATCCGATGCCGTCGAGCATCACCTGGCCGGTATATTCGCCGGCCATAGGCAGATGTTCCTTGCCGACGAGCCTGGTGCCGCGGCCGGCCTTGTGCAGCATCGCGGCAAAGGCCTGTTCGATGTAGTTGGGCTGGCCTTCCTCGACGACGAGAACGGCGTCCTTGCCTTCGCAGAAGGACAGGAATTCGTCATCGACCAGCGGGTAGACGGCGTTGAGCACATAGAGCGGTACGTCGGTGTCACCATAAGTGTCGGCGAGGCCGAGCCGCTGCAGCGCCCGAATGACCGAATTGTACATGCCGCCCTGCATGACGATGCCGACCGAGCCGTGCTCCGGGCCGAAAAACTCGTTGATCTTGTTGGCGCGGATGAAATCCACCGCCGCCGGCCAGCGTTTCTGCACCTTTTCCTTTTCGTGCAGGAAGGACGCCGGCGGCAGCACGATGCGGCCGGTGTCGCGGCGCGGCGCCTCGAGCGCATCGGCCACAGTCATCGCCGGGCGCTTGTTGTCCTTGGCGATGAAATGGCCGTGGACATGGCAGCAGCGAATACGGACCTGCAGCATGACCGGCGTGTTGGAAACCTCGGACAGCTCGAAGCCGTCCTCCACCGCCTTGACGATCGACGGCAGGTTCGGTCGCGGGTCGAGCAGCCAGACCTGGCTCTTCATGGCAAAGGCGTGGCTGCGCTCCTGCATGATCGAGGAGCCTTCGCCGTAATCCTCGCCGACGATGATCAATGCACCGCCGGTGACGCCGCCGGAAGCGAGATTGGCGAGCGCGTCGGAGGCGACATTGGTGCCGACCGTCGACTTGAAGGTCGCCGCGCCGCGGATAGGATAATGCACCGATGCGGCAAGCATGGCGGTGGCGGTCGCTTCCGAGGCGCTCGCCTCGAAATGCACGCCGAGCTCGCCCAGGATATCCTGCCCGTCGGCCAGCACGTCCATCAAATGGCTGATCGGCGCGCCCTGATAGCCGCCGACATAGCCGACGCCGCATTGCAGCAGCGCCTTGGTGATGGCGAGAATGCCTTCGCCGGAAAACTCCTCGCCGGCGCCGAGCCTGAGCTTTTCGACTTCCTTGGCAAAAGACCGTTCGGCCATTTTGGGCTCCTTCCGTTACCGCCCCGATGGCGGCGCGTAAGATCAGATGTCGTGCTTGCGAATGTTCTTCAGCATCTTCTGCAATGTCGCGATCAGCGCCGCGTATTCGGCATCGTCGACATCGTCGAACATTGCCTCGAAAGCGTCGTGCATGGCCGGCCAGGCGCGCGCGAACTCGGCGCGGCCATCGTCGGTCAGGAACACATGGCGGATACGGCTGTCGGTGACCCCCTGCTCGCGCCGCACAAACCCTTGCCCCTCCAGCGTGTCGAGCGTGCGGCTCAAGGTCGACTGCTCGATGACGGTATAGACCGAGAGATCGTTGACGGTGACGCCATCGGTGACCGACAACACGGCCAGCGTACGCACCTGCGGAATGGTCAGGCCCTGCTTGCGGAAATTGTCACGCAAGGTGGCGTTGTAGCGGCCCATGATGCGGTTCATCAGATAGGGCGCGAATTGCTGCAGGCCGATCTGGCCCAAAGTCGAGATGCGCTGGCGCTTTTCAACCTTCTGTTCCATCACAGCCTCCCCGCCAGGAGAAAGCCGGAGCCGCCGCCCAAGCCAGCACCCGGATGGGTCGAGGCACCGATGTGGTAGAGACCCCTGACCCCGGTGGCGTGATTGCGGCTCGTCTTGAACGGCCGCCACAGAAACGACTGGTCGATAGCCGAGGAACCGCCATAGGGGTCGCCGCCGACCAGATTGATGTTCATCGCTTCCAGGTCGGCCGGCGAACAGGCGCGGCGTGCGATGACGCTGTCCTTGAACCCATCGATATGGCTGGCAAGGATCGCTTCGGCGCGGTCGGCATAGGCTTCGCGCAGCGCCTCGGTCCAGCGACCGTCTGCCGGTGTTTGCAGTTTGCCGGCGGCATCGCCCTTGATATGCCGTGGCGCCTCGGGCAGTTGCAGCCACAGGACCGCCTTGCCGTCCGGGCAGCGCGATGGGTCTAGCGCGTGCGGCTGGCCGATGCACATGGTCGGCACCTCCGGCAGCATGCCGCGCACGGCTTCGTTGCAGGCCTTCGAGACGCCGTCGAGCCCCGGCGTCAGATGCAGCAGCGCGACCTTGTCCAGGCCCTCGCCGCGCCATGCCGGCGGCTTGTCCAAGGCATAGTGGATCTGGAAATTGCCCTTGCCGTAGCGGTATTTTTGCGCTGCCTCGACGTCTGCTTTCGGCGCCGCGTCGCCGAGCAGCCGCTCGTAGAGCTGGGTCGGCGTGACCGAGCAGATGACGCTCTTGTTCACGTTGATCGTTTCGCCCGAAGCCAGCCGCACGCCGGCGGCGCGGCCTCCGCTTTGGACAATAGCCGCGACGTCGGCGCCGGTGCGGATTTCGCCGCCACGTTCCCTGATCAGGGCCTCGAAGGCGGCCAGCAGATTCCTGGCACCGCCCTTGACGATCGGCGCGCCGGCCGCCTCAAGCGCGAAGGCGATGACCTTGGCGATCTGGCCGGAGAACGCGTCCTCAGGCCCGAGGCCGGCATGCAGCACCCAGGGCGCCCACAGCGCGCGCATCGTTTCCGACTGGTAGGTGCTTTCCAGCCAACCGCGCGCCGGCACCAGCGCGCTGCCGAGAAAGGCGGCAAGGCCACGCGGGCCGCGCCGCCAGGCTTCACCCGCCAGCAGCCTGGCCGTCGGGTAGGACCACAGGCTGCCACCGAGCAGTCCGAACAGCAGACCGGCGTTGCGCTCGATCTCGCCGACATCGTTTGCGTGCCGGTCGCCGTCGCCCGCGGCAAGCGCATTGATCGCCGCTACATTGGCGGTACGATCGGTGCGCAGGACGGCATGGCTGCCGTCCGGGCGCAGCACACCGGTCGGCGTGGAGGTGTTGCAAAACTCCAGGCCGTGCCGCGCCAGATCCTTGCCCAGCGCCGCATAGGCCGGCGAGGTGATGAACAGGACAAAGGTCGTCGCCATCACGTCGTGGATGAAGCCGGGCGCGGTGATTTCTTCGGTGCGCATGCAGCCGCCGATGCGGTCGTTGCGCTCGAGCACCAGCACCTTCGCCCCCTTGCCGCCAAGCATCGCCGAGCAGACCAGCGCGTTGATGCCGCTGCCGACGACGATGTGATCGGGAGCGCTCATCGATGCGTGCTCCTAGCAGAGATTGGCGCTCTACGGCGCCGTAGAGCCGCAGCTTTGCAAGGCTGCCGCTCCCACTCCGTCACCACAGTGCCACTTCCGCACATGATCTTCTCCCGAAGACCGCAGCTACCCTATTGCCTTGGCACCAACGCCAACGCGCGGATCGGGCTGCCGGTGCCGTGCTCGATCTTGAGCGGCGCCGCGATCAGGATCGCGCCTTTCGGCGGCAGCCGGTCGAGGTTGCAAAGGCTGGCGAGACCGTAGCGGTTAGCCTTGTGCATCAGGCTATGCGCCGGGAACGGCGGCTCCATTCCCCCTGCTTTTCCAGCATCCGTGCCGATCGTCTCGCTGCCCCAGCCCTTGATGTCCTTGCTAATCAGATACTGGATGGCTTCGGCGGTCGGGCCAGGCGTGTGCGGTCCGGTCTCATTGGCGTTGAGGAACTCGGCTTCCGAGCCGTTGCGCTTATACCAGTCGGTGCGCATCACCACCCACTCGCCGAGGTTGATAGCGCCATGTTCGGCTTCCCATGCCTTGATGTGATCGACGGTGAGCAGGAAATCGTGATCGGCTGCCGCTTGCTTGGAACAGTCGATGACGTTGACGGGTCCGACGAAGTTCTGCGCCGGAATGGTGTCGGTGGCGCCGTCCGGATAATCCTTGCCGGTGATCCAGTGGTTGGGCGCGTCGAAATGCGTGCCCGAATGCTCCCCGAGCTTGAGCCAGTTCCACGCCCACCACGGACCGTTCTTGTCATAGGCGGAGATGGCGTGGATCTCGATCTTCGGCGTGTCGACCGCCAGTTCCGGCGGCAGCTTGATCAGCGGTGTGTCGGGCCCGAGCGGCGCCGTCAGGTCGACCACCTGAATGGCGCCTGAAAGCAGCTGGCCGGCGACTTCGCCTAAAAGTTGTTGTGTGTCCATGGTCTCTGTTCCCTCTTTCTCGATGGTGCTGAAGGCTCTCGCGGCCCTTAATATCCTACTAGACGAAAACATATGCATCTGCAATTATCTTTAAGCATAAAGGAAATGGGACGGGGCGTGAGCGAGTTCGACGCCATATTTGTCGGGGCAGGCCACAACAGTCTGGCATGCGCCGCGCATCTGGCGCTCAAAGGCTGGAAAACCGCAGTTTTCGAGCGTAATGCAACGATCGGCGGCGCCGTTCAGACGCGCGAATTGACGCTTCCGGGCTTCCGGCACGATTTCGGCGCGATGAATCTCAGCCTGTTCGCCGGCTCGGCCTTTCACAAGAAATATGCAAATGAATTGAAAACCCACGGGCTGGAATTCGTGCCGGTGGCCGACTGTTTTGCCAGCGCCTTCCCCGACGGTCGCTGGTTCGGCGTCAGCAGCGACCTGGAAGTGACCGCCTCGCGCATGGCCGCTTTTTCCGACGCCGACGCACAGACATGGCGCCGTCTGGTTGCGGCATTCCCGGCGGAGGCCGAGCATCTGTTCCGGCTGCTGGGCTCGCCGATGAGCGGCCGTGCGCTCGCCGGCACCGCCTGGAACCTCTGGCGCAAGAAGGGTTTTGCCGGCGCGCTCGATACAGGTCGGTTGCTGCTTTCGTCACCCCGCGCCTGGCTCGAGGATACTTTCGAGTCACCGCATGTCAGGGCGACGCTGGCCACCTGGGGCATGCATCTCGATTTCGCGCCTGACATCGCCGGCGGCGCGGTGTTCCCTTACCTCGAATCCATGGCCAACCAGTGCTTCGGCATGGTGCTCGGCAGAGGCGGCGCCGACACGATTATCCGCGCTTTGTCGGGCATGCTCACGGCCGCCGGCGGCAAGATCGTCACTGGGGCTGATGTCGCCGAGATCACGGTTTCGGCCGGCAAAGCGACCGGCGTGCGGCTCACTTCCGGCGAGACCCACACCGCCACCAAGGCCGTCATCGCCGGTGTAGCGCCCAAGGCGCTGACCGGGAAACTGTTGCCTAACGGATCCGGCGACACCGGCTTCGACACGGCCGTGAAAAAATTCCGCCACGCGCCGGGGACGTTGATGATCCATCTGGCGCTCGACGACCTGCCGGACTGGCGCGCCGGTGCCGAGCTTCGGCAGTTCGCCTATGTGCATCTGTCGCCGTCGCTCGATGCCATGTCCTGGACCTATCAGCAGGCGATGTCAGGGGTGCTGCCGGACGAACCGGTGCTGGTCGTCGGCCAGCCGACGGCCGTCGATCCCTCGCGCGCGCCGGACGGCAAGCACGTACTTTGGGTGCAGGTGCGCATGCTGCCAGCCGAGATTGCAGGCGATGCGGCGGGCACGATCGCGGTGGCTCACTGGGACGAGGCTAGGGAGCACTACGCCGAGCGCGTCCTCGACATTATCGAGCGCTATGCGCCCGGCCTTCGTCGGAAGATCCTCGGCCGCGCCGTGTTCTCGCCCATCGACCTCGAACGCGAGAACCCGAACCTTGTCGGCGGCGACCAGATCTGCGGCAGCCATCATCTGGCGCAGAATTTCCTGTTCCGGCCGGCGCGCGGTTACGCTGGCTGGAACACGCCGGTCGGCAATCTGCACCTGACCGGGGCGGCAACATGGCCCGGCGCCGGCACCGGGGCGGCGTCGGGCTTCATGCTCGCGCAACAACTTGGCGGGAGGTAGGCTCCATTTTTCATCTAGGGTGAAGGAGGACAAGGCGCGGTTGCCCAAGGAGCCTGAACCCACCGATTGACAACGACACCGCGCATAAAAGCAACAGGGGAACGACCATGACAATCAACAGACGAGAATTGCTCGGATATGGCGCGGCCGCACTTGGCGCCACGGCGCTCGGCCTGCCGCAAATCGCCAGGGCTGCCGGCGAACTGACCATCGCCTACAATGTCAATTTGCCGTCCTGGGACCCGACCACCGGGCCTTCAGCGGTCAACCCGACCATCCAGGGTCTGTACCAGTCGGTGTTCGACCAGTTCATCCCGCAGAAGCCGGATCTTTCTTTCGCGCCCGGCCTGCTCACCGAATGGGGCTGGAACGAGGGTCGCAGCAAGATCATGATGACGGTGCGCGAGGGCGTCACCTGGCATGACGGCTCGCCATTCACGGCCGAAGACGTGGTCTGGTCGCTGCAGCGGGCGGGCGATGAAAAAACCGGCAACCCGATCCAGTTCGTCTGGAAGAACGTCAACAACTTCAAGATCGACGGCAACAAGATCACCGGCGACGTCGTGCAATTCGACCCGGTGTATTTCAAGTGGATGTCGTTCCTGACCGGCTACATCATGCCGAAGGCCTATTACGAAAAGGTCGGCGCCGAGGGTTTTGAGAAAGCCCCGATCGGCACCGGGCCCTACATGGTCGACAAATTCGAGCGCAACGCCTTCCTGCGGCTCAAGGCCAACCCGAACTACTGGGGCGGCAAGCCGGCCTTCGAGAACGTAACCATCAAGTTCGTTACCGATGCGGCGAGCCGCGTCGCCGAGATCGAGTCCGGTTCCTCGCAGGTGACGCTGGAAATCCCCTATGAGGAGTATGACCGCCTGATCGCCAAGGATGGACTTGCCGGCTCATGCAAGAACGTTTCCGACATCGGCATGATCTTCTTCAACGACATCGACGTGATGCTGGACAAGAACGTGCGCCAGGCGGCGGTGATGGCGGTCGACAAAAGGCTTTTGGTCGACCGGCTGCTGCGCGGTTACGGCCAGCCCATCGATACGCTGGAGACGCCGGAATACGCGGCCTACGATGCGTCGATCAAGATGGAGCACAATCCGGACAAGGCCAAGGAACTGCTGGCCGCCTCCGGCTATTCGCCGGAAAAACCGGTCAAGTTCACGATACAGACGACCAAGGGCTTCAAGCCCAAGGACTACGAGATGATCCAGGCGATCGTCGGCATGTGGCGCAAGGTCGGCATCGAGGCGACCATCGAGGTCTACGAGATCGCCAAGCACTACGAGCTGCGCGCCGCCGACAAGCTGGCGCCGGCGGCCTTCTACAATTGGGGCAATGCCATCGGCGATCCCACCACGTCGACCGGCTTTGCCATGTATGGCCCGAGCCCGCACTCGGTGTGGGACAGCCAGGACCTGATCGACATGATCAACCCGCTATGGGGCGAGAAGGACGAGGCCAAGCGCATTGCCGGCTGGAAGGCCGTCGACAAATATATCGCCGAACAGGCCTATGTGCTGCCGCTGATCCAGTATGCGCAGCCGATCGTGCATGCCAAGGGCGTCAATGTCGTGCAGCATGTGTCGGGCGCACTTCTGCCGGCGCTGATGAGCCCGGCCTGAGACAGTCTTCGGCTTGTCGCGCGCCGTCCGGAATGACGGCGCGCATTTTCCGCCACGGGCGACCATGCTGCTGCAAAGATTCCTGATCCGTCTTCTGACGATGGCGATCACGCTGTTCGGCGTGGCCGTCGTCGTCTTCGTCGTCATCCGTGTCGCGCCAGGCGATCCGATCGCGATGATGCTGCCGCCCGGTGCAACCGATGCCGACATCGCGCGTCTGCGCGCGCTTTACGGGCTGGACAAGACCATCGTCCAGCAATTTTTCATCTGGCTGGCAGGTGTCGTCAGGGGCGATTTCGGCACTTCGATTTCGCTCCGGCAGGATGTTCTGGGCCTGGTCTTCAACCGCCTGCCGGCGACGCTGGAACTCGCGATCGTCGCGCTTGTGATGGCGCTGGCGATCGGCGGCACGACGGCGATCCTCGGCGCGCGCGAACGCGGCACCGCGGTCGAAGCCGGCATCGACATTGCCAGCGGTGCGGCACTCTCGATTCCCGATTTCCTGTGGGGCCTGGTGCTGATCCTTCTGTTTGGCGTGCTGGTGCCCATCTTCGACATTTCTGGCCGGGTGTCGCCGCAGCTCGACCTGCCCTTCGCCACGCAATTCTATCTGTTCGAAAGCATCGTCCGGCTGCGCTTCGACCTGACCAGGGACCTGCTGGCACACATGCTGATGCCGGCGATTGCGCTGGCGCTGCCGCTGGCCGCGATCATCTCGCAGCTGCTGAAACAGTCGCTGAAGGAAGTGCTCGACCTCGACTACGTCGTGCTGGCGCGGGTAAAGGGCTTTTCGGAAACGCAGGTCATCCTGCGCGAGGCGCTGAAGAACGCGGCCCTGCCGACGCTGACGCTGGTCGGCGTGCAGTTCACCTTCCTCATCGGCGGCACGGTCATCGTCGAACGACTGTTTTCCTATGAAGGTCTCGGCAACATGGCGATCGATGCCGTCATCAACCGCGACCTGCCGCTGATCCAGGGCATCGTGCTGGTCTTCGCGCTGCTGTTCGTGCTGATCAACCTTGCCGTCGACATGATGTACGCCCTGCTCAATCCGAGGCTGCGCCATGGATGAGGCCCGCATTTCGAGACATGGCTCGCGGGCACGCCTGTGGCTGGCCGGCGGCTGGCTGCTGATTGCGCTGCTGGCCGCGATTTTTGCGCCGTTGGTCGCACCGCAGGACCCGCTGGCGCAGGATTTGATGCTGGAGCGGCTGCCGCCTTTCTGGATTGATGGCGCCGAGCCCGGCTACTGGCTCGGCACCGACAGCCTCGGCCGCGATCTTCTGTCACGGCTGATCTTCGGTGCCCGTATCGCCTTCATCGTCGCCTTCGCGGCAGCCTTTGCCGCCTGCCTGGTCGGCTCGACGCTCGGCCTGATCGCCGGCTATTTCGGCGGCTGGGCCGACCGCATCATCTCACGTATCGTCGATGTCTGGATGGCGTTTCCGCCGGTGCTGTTTGCCATCCTTCTGGTCGCCGTGCTCGGCACCGGCTTGAGCTCGGTTATCATTGCCATTGCCGTCATCGACTGGACGCGCTTCTGCCGGGTGATCCGCGCCGAGACGATGGGCCAGTCGCGCATGGACTATGTCGAGAACGCCCGCATCGCAGGCTACGGCCGCATCGGCATCATGCTGCGCGAAGTGCTGCCCAATGTGGTGCCGTCGATCGTCGCGCTGCTGTCGCTGGAGATGGGCATTGCCGTCATCGTCGAGGCGATCCTGTCCTTCGTCAATCTGTCGATCTCGACCGACGACCCGACCTGGGGCGGCATCATCGCCGAGGG
Organism: Mesorhizobium sp. M0664; assembly: GCF_040320565.1. Classification (NCBI taxonomy): domain Bacteria; kingdom Pseudomonadati; phylum Pseudomonadota; class Alphaproteobacteria; order Hyphomicrobiales; family Phyllobacteriaceae; genus Mesorhizobium; species Mesorhizobium sp. M0664. Next base: position 296,776 of record NZ_JAMYPW010000001.1, on the reverse strand, counting down.
TCGCCTGTCGATCCATCAGGCCTGGTGGGTGCTGGTGTTCCCGCTGGTCACCCTGATCCTGACGGTGCTGTCGTTCAGCCAGTTTGGCGAGGGCCTCAGGGCACGTTTCGATCCGGTGCTGCGATGAACGCGCAGGCGAAACCCTGCCTCGACATACGCAGCCTTAGCGCGGTGCTGCCTAATGGCCTGCGCGTGCTGCGCTCGGTGTCGCTCGCCGTCGAGCCCGGCGAGGTGCGCGCGCTGGTCGGCGAGAGCGGCGCCGGCAAGACGATGATCGGCAAGGCGGTGCTTGGCGTCCTGCCTTCGAGCGTGCGCATCGTCGAAGGCGATATGCTGCTCGAGGGCGAGGACCTCGGCAAGCTTCAGCCAAAGGCAAGGCGCACGCTGATCGGCGCGCGCACGGCGCTGATCCCGCAGGATCCGCTTACCGCGCTCAACCCGTCACGCCGCATCGGCCCGCAGATGACCGACCGGCTGGTGCGCATCCTCGGCTGGAGCGGCGAGAAGGCCGATGCACGCATCCGCCGATTGCTGGACGAGGTGCAGATCCGCGACCCCGAGCGTGTCCTCAAATGCTATCCGCACGAGCTGTCCGGCGGCATGCGCCAGCGCGTGCTGATCGCCGCGGCGTTTGCGGCCGAACCAAGGCTGATCGTCGCCGACGAGCCGACCACGGCGCTCGACGTGACGGTGCAGAAGCAGATCCTGCGGCTGATCGCGCAGCTGCAGCGCGAGCACGGCACGGCGATCCTGTTCGTTACCCATGATCTCGGCGTCGTCGCCAAGATCAGCCAGAAGGTCTCGGTGCTCTATGCCGGCAAGGTGGTGGAGGAGGCCGAAACGGCCGCTCTCTTCGCTGCCCCGCAGCACCCCTACACGCGAGCGCTGATGGCCGCGACTCCGCGCTACACCGATCCCTTCGCTTCGCTGAAACCCGTGGACGAGGCGGTACTGGCCGGGCTAGCCGCGGAGATCGCCGCCGCCGATCAGGCCTGGAGGCGCCCGCATGGCTGAGCCGCTGTTTTCCGTGCGTGGGCTGAAGGTCGCGCTGCCCGACATGACGCGCAAGCCGCTGATCGGCCGCGCGCCCTTGGCCGAGATCCTGAAAGGGCTGGATTTCGACCTGCCAAAGGGATCGGTGACCGGCATCGTCGGCGAATCCGGCTCCGGCAAATCGACGCTTGGCCGCGCCTTAGTGCGGCTTCTGGAGCCGAGCGCCGGCAAGGTCATCTTCGACGGCCGCGACATCACACACCTGCCTGAGGCCGAGCTCCGGCCGCTGCGCCGCAATCTGCAGATGATCTTCCAGGATCCGATGTCGTCGCTCAACCCGCGCCGCACCATCTTCAGCATCATCGCAGCACCGCTCAAGCAGAACGGGCTTGGCGACAATCTCAGGGATCGTGTCGCGGAGGCGTTGCAGCGCGTCGGCCTGCCGCAAGGCTTCGCCAGCCGCTATCGTCATGAATTGTCGGGCGGCCAGCGCCAGCGCGTCGGCATTGCCCGCGCGCTGGCGCTGTCGCCGAAATTCGTGCTGGCCGACGAAATCGTCTCAGGCCTCGACGTGTCGACGCAGGCACAGATCCTGACGCTGCTGGAAAAACTCGCCGCCGAAATGGGCCTGACCGTTGCCTTCATCAGCCATGACCTGTCGGTGATCCGGCGGCTCTGCCGGCAAGTGATCGTCATGCGCGAAGGCGCGATCGTCGAAGCCAGTGCGACCGACGCTTTGTTCGAGCAGCCGCAGCAGGGCTACACGCGCGATCTCCTCGCCGCCATTCCGCTGCCCGAGATCGATGATGCCTGGCTACTTCCCGCCGCAAAGGCGCCGGCATGAAACACAATCCTATTCGCACGCTAAAGAGCGGGCCTCAGGCGTGCACCCGGCAAAATGTCCCGCGATGGAGGATGACTGACATGAAGAATGCAATCCGCTACGCAGTGCTCACCGCCACCGTGCTGGGAGGCATCGGCACGGCTTACGCCAGTTCCATTCCCGGCATGCGTGGCCACGACCACACCGGCGTCACCGTCCCCGACATGGAGCAGGCGGTCGATTTCTTCACCGAGGTGGTTGGCTGCAAGAAGGCGATGTCGTTCGGCCCGTTCGCCGACGACAAGGGCACATTCATGCAAGATCTGCTGGGCGTCGATCCCAAGGCGGTGATTGAGGAGATCATCCTGGTCCGCTGCGGACACGGGTCGAACATCGAGCTGTTCAAATACACCGCGCCGGACCAGAAGGACCTGACGCCTCGCAACAGCGACATAGGCGGCTTCCTTATCGCCTTCTATGTCGACGACATCGCCGCCGCAAAAGCTTATCTTGACGGCAAGGGCGTCAAGACGCGGATGGGACCGCTGCCGGTTACCGAAGGCCCGGCCGCCGGCCAGACCATCCTCTACTTCCAGGCGCCCTGGGGCTTGCAGTTGGAAGCGATCAGCTATCCCAATGGCATGGCCTATGAAAAAGATGCGGAGACGGTGCTGTGGAGCCCGAAGAACCCGGAAAAATAGCCCGGGGCGTCCCTGGCCTGCGCAAGCCGACTGCCGGCAAGCTGGGTTTCTGGAACGGATTGTTTCAATCCTGAAACTTCAAGCTTGAATTAATCCGTCTCAGGCGTAAACTCGACAAACAGAAGCGAAGAGGAGATCGCACGATGAAAGTTGCGGTTCTCGGCGGCGGACCAGCCGGGCTCTACTTTGCCATCTCGCTGAAGCTCAGGGATGCCGCGCATGAGGTCACGGTGTTCGAGCGCAACCGTGCCGATGATACGTTTGGCTGGGGCGTCGTGCTGTCGGCCGAAACGCTGGAGAACCTGACCAAAAACGACCCGGTCAGCGCCGTCTGGATCCGCAAGCATTTCGCCTATTGGGACGATATCGCCGTCATCCATGACGGCGTGCGCACGGTCTCGACCGGTCACGGCTTTTGCGGCATTGGCCGCAAGCGGCTGCTCACGTTGCTGCAGCGGCGGGCGCGCGAACTCGGCGTCAAGCTGGTCTTCGAAACCGACATCGCCGATCCCAAGCCATATATGGAGACGCACGAGCTGGTTGTCGCCGCCGACGGGTTGAACTCGAAAGCGCGGGGCGCCTTCGTCGACGTGTTCAAGCCCGATATCGACATTCGTAGATGCAAGTTCGTCTGGCTCGGCACCCACCAGAAATTCGACGACGCCTTCACCTTCATCTTCGAAAAGACCGAGCATGGCTGGGTGTGGGCGCATGCCTACCAGTTCGACAGCGATACCGCGACCTTCATCGTCGAATGCAGCGAGCAGACCTGGCAGCGCTTCGGCTTCGGCGCGATGTCGCAGCAGGAATCGATTGCCGTCTGCGAGCGCATCTTTGCCCGTCATCTCGGCGGCCACGCGCTGATGACCAACGCCAATCATATCCGCGGCTCGGCGTGGATCAATTTCCCGCGCGTCTTGTGCGAACGCTGGTCCTACAAGAACCTGGCGCTGATGGGCGACGCGGCGGCGAGCGCGCATTTCTCGATCGGTTCCGGCACCAAGCTGGCGCTGGAAAGCGCGGTGGCGCTGGCCGACTATGTCGAGTCCGAGCCAGACCTCGAGGCCGCCTTTAGCAAATATGAGGACGCCCGCCGCACCGAAGTGCTGAAGCTGCAGTCGGCGGCGCGCAATTCGCTCGAATGGTTCGAGGAGGTCGAGCGCTATCTCGGCCTCGATCCGGTGCAGTTCAACTATTCGCTGCTGACGCGTTCGCAACGCATCAGTCACGAGAATTTACGGCTGCGCGATGCCGAATGGCTGGCCGGCGCCGAGGAGTGGTTCCAGCGCCAGGCCGGCGCCGGGGGCAACAATCTGCGTCGCGCGCCGATGTTCGCGCCGTTCCGGCTGCGCGGCATGGGGCTGCAGAACCGCGTCGTCGTCTCACCGATGGCGCAGTACAAAGCGGTCGACGGCTGTCCGACCGATTGGCATTTCGCCCATTACGCCGAACGGGCCAAGGGCGGCGCCGGTCTCCTCTACATCGAGATGACGTGCGTCAGCGCGGAGGGCCGCATCACGCCTGGCTGCCCCGGTTTCTATGCGCCCGAGCATGAGGTCGCCTGGAAGCGGCTGGTCGAGTTCGTCCATGCCGAAACCGAGGCCAAGATCTGCGCCCAGATCGGCCATTCCGGTGCAAAGGGGTCGACCAGGCTCGGCTGGCAGGGAACCGACGTGCCGCTGCCCTCAGGCAATTGGCCCGTCATGGCAGCATCTTCCGTGCCGTGGTCGCGGGAAAACCAGGTGCCGAAGGCGATGGACCGCGCCGACATGGATATGGTGCGCGACCAGTTTGTCGCTTCGGCCGAGATGGCGGCGCGCTGCGGCTTCGACATGCTCGAAATCCACGCCGCGCACGGCTATCTCCTGTCCTCCTTCATCACGCCCTTGACCAACCGGCGCACCGACTCCTATGGCGGCTCGCTGGAAAACCGCATGCGCTACCCCTTGGAAATCTTTCATGCGGTGCGCGCCGCGTGGCCGGCCGAGAAGCCGATCTCGATGCGCATCTCCGCCAATGACTGGCTGGGCATCGAAGGCGTGACGCCGGCCGATGCCGTAGAGATCGCGCGGCTGCTGCATGAGGCCGGCGTAGACATCTGCGACGTATCGGCCGGCCAGACGTCGGCCGTGGCAAGACCGGTCTATGGCCGCATGTTCCAGACGCCGTTTTCCGATCGCATCCGCAACGAGGTCGGCATGGCGACGATGGCGGTCGGCAATATCTATGAGCCGGACCACGTCAACTCGATCCTGATGGCGGGCCGCGCCGATCTCGTCGCACTGGCTAGGCCGCATCTTGCCGATCCGTATTGGACGCTGCACGCGGCCGTCACGCTTGGCGATCGCGGCGTCAAATGGCCGGATCCCTATCTGCCCGGCCGCGACCAGCTCTACCGGCTGGCCGAACGCGAAGCGGCAGCGGGCTTGAAAATATGAGTGCCGCGGGGACGATTTCGCGGCGTCATGCGCTGGTCACCGGCGGCGGCTCCGGCGTCGGCCGCGCGATCGCGCTGGCGCTGGCCGGCGCGGGCATTGACGTGACCATCTGCGGCCGGCGCGTGGAGCCGCTTGCCGAGGTTGCCGCGGAGAACAAGTCCATCTTCGCCATTGCCGCCGACGTCACCGACGAGACGTCGATGGCGTCGCTCTACGAGGCCGCGGAAGCGGCACGCGGAGCGTTCGACATCGTCGTTGCCAATGCCGGCATGTCCGGCAGTGCCCCGGCGCAGCGGACCTCGCTGGCAGACTGGCAGCGCACGCTCGACGTCAACTTGACCGGTGCGTTCCTGACGGTGAAGCCGGCGTTGGCCGGCATGGCAGTGCGCAAGACTGGCCGTATCATCTTCGTCGCTTCCACCGCCGGACTGAAAGGCTATCCCTATGTCGCAGCGTACGTTGCCGCCAAGCATGGCGTCGTCGGCCTGATGCGGGCACTCGCCGTCGAGACCGCCAAGTCCGGCATAACAGTGAATGCCGTGTGCCCAGGGTTTGTCGAAACCGAGATGCTGGAGAGCACCGTCCAACGCATCGTCCAAACGACCGGCCGCTCGTCCGAGCAGGCACGGACGAGCCTAGCCGCGACCAACCCGCAAGGCCGCTTCATCCAGCCGGAAGAAATTGCGGCCGCGGTACTTTATCTGTGTGGCGACGCCGCCCGGTCGATTACCGGACAGACGATTTCGATCTCCGGAGGTGAGACATGGTAGCCGGTCCCCTGCCCGCCCCGTCCGGACCCGGCAAGGACCGCCTGCGGCTGTGGATACGCCTGCTGCGCGCCTCGCGCACCATCGAGGCCGAGCTGCGCGAACGACTGCGGCAAGAGTTCAACACAACGCTGCCGCGCTTCGACGTGATGGCCGCGCTCTACCGCGCGCCGGAGGGCATGCTGATGAGCGATCTTTCGCGCTTCCTGCTGGTGTCCAACGGCAATGTCACCGGCATCATCGACCGGCTGGTCTCGGAAGGGTTGGTGATGCGGGCCCGACGCAATGGCGACCGCCGCACCTCGATGGTGCGGCTGACGGAAGAGGGATCGAAGATTTTCGCCGTGATCGCCGCCGCGCATGAGAAATGGGTCGGCGAGTTGCTGGGCAATGTGAGCGAGGATGAGGCGCGCCGGCTGACCGGCATGCTGACCTCCTTCCGCAGCAATTGGGAGGGACGGGAATGACGAAGCTGGCCGGCCGCAAGCCGAAGCATTTCCACTGGCAGGTCGAAGGCAAGATCGCAAAGATCCGGCTCGATCGACCGGAGCGCAAGAACCCGCTGACTTTCGACAGTTATGCCGAATTGCGCGACATATTTCGCGACCTTGTCTACGCCGATGATGTCGATGCTGTGGTGGTCCTGCCCAATGGCGGCAATTTCTGCTCGGGCGGCGATGTCCACGAAATCATCGGCCCACTGGTCAAGATGGACATGAAGGCGCTGCTCGCCTTCACCCGCATGACGGGCGATTTCGTCAAGGCGATGCTGAATTGCGGCAAGCCGATTATTGCGGCGGTCGATGGCGTGGCGGTCGGCGCCGGCGCGATTATCGCCATGGCCTCCGATATCCGCATCGCCACGCCCCAGGCCAAGACAGCATTCCTGTTCACCCGCGTCGGCCTTGCCGGCTGCGACATGGGGGCCTGCGCGATCCTGCCGCGCATCATTGGCCAGGGCCGCGCCGCCGAGCTGCTCTATACCGGCCGCACGATGAGTGCCGAGGAAGGCGAGCGCTGGGGCTTCTACAACCGGCTGGTCGATGCCGCAACGCTTGAGGCCGACGCGCTCGACATGGCCGCGCGCATCGTTTCCGGCCCGACCTTCGCCCATGGCATGACCAAGACGCAGCTGAACCAGGAATGGTCGATGGGTCTCGACCAGGCGATCGAAGCGGAAGCACAGGCGCAGGCGATCTGCATGCAGACCCGCGATTTCGAGCGGGCGTACACGGCTTTCGTGGCTAAGGAGAAGCCGGTGTTCGAGGGAAATTGAGATGATCGCTTCCACGCTGGCGGGACAGCACCCCCCTCTGGCCTGCCGGCCATCTCCCCCTCAAGGGGGGAGATTGGATATCAGGCCCGCTTTCGCCAATCTCCAACATCGCAGGGAGAGCCGTGGCAGCGAAGCCGCGAATCTCCCCCCTAGAGGGGGAGATGTCCAGCAGGACAGAGGGGGGCGCCGTGGAGCGCCAGGGCCGGAGAATTGTGGAGGCAGCAATGCCTGACCGTTCCTTCCTCTCCTGGCCGTTCTTCGAGGATCGCCACCGCGATCTGGCGGAGCGGCTGGAGGCATGGTGCGCCAAGAACCTGCCGGTCGCGCATGACGATGTCGACGCCGCCTGCCGCGAGCTGGTGGCCAAGCTCGGTAAGGACGGCTGGCTGAAGCCGACGGCCCTCGACACCGACAACCCTGCAGCACTCGACGTGCGCACGCTCTGCCTCACGCGCGAGACGCTGGCCCGGCATGATGGGCTGGCCGATTTCGCCTTCGCCATGCAAGGGCTCGGCACTGGCGCGCTCAGCCTGTTCGGCTCGCCCGACCAGCAGAGCTGGCTGGCGAAGACACGGGCCGGCAAGGCGATTTCGGCTTTCGCGCTGTCGGAGCCGCGCTCGGGCTCGGACGTCGCCAATATGGAAATGACCGCCGCGCGTGACGGCGACAGCTATCTCCTATCCGGCGAAAAGACCTGGATCTCCAACGGCGGTATCGCTGACTTTTATGTTGTCTTTGCCCGTACCGGCGAGGCGCCCGGCGCCAAGGGGCTTTCCGCCTTTGTCGTGCCTTCCGAAACCGAGAGGCTGATCGTTGCCGAGCGGCTGGAGGTGATTGCGCCGCACCCGCTCGCCCGGCTGTCCTTCGACAATGCACGCATTCCAGCCTCGGCGCTGATCGGCAGACCCGGGGACGGTTTTCGCATCGCCATGTCCGTGCTCGACGTGTTCCGTTCGACCGTCGGCGCAGCGGCGCTCGGCTTTGCCCGGCGCGCGCTGGACGAAAGCATCACAAGAGTGGCCGAGCGCAGGCTGTTCGGTGCGCCGATGGCCGAGCTGCAGATGGTGCAGGGCCACATCGCCGACATGGCGCTGGATGTCGATGCCGCCGCGTTGCTGGTCTATCGTGCCGCCTGGACCAAGGACATGGGCGCGGCTCGGGTTACCCGCGAAGCCGCCATGGCCAAGCTGTTCGCTACCGACAAAGCGCAGGAGGTGATCGACAGGGCTGTGCAGCTGCATGGCGGCGACGGCGTCCGCAAGGGCCATATCGTCGAAAGCCTGTATCGCGAGATCCGGGCGCTGCGCATCTACGAGGGAGCGTCCGATGTGCAGAAGGTGGTGATTGCACGGCAAGTGATGGGAGCGGCCTGAGACGGGAGTTTGCGTGAAATTATTGTCTTCGAGTTTTGAGCGACCGGATTTGAGCATTGGGAGGTTTTGACATGCACACCATCCTGCAGCCGGAAGGCTGGGCGAAACCCGTCGGCTACGCCAATGGCGTCGCCGCGCGTGGGCAGCTTGTCTTCGTCGGCGGGCAGGTCGGCTGGAACGGACAGGGCCTCTTCGAGACCGATGATCTTGTCGGCCAGGTGCGGCAGACGCTGGCCAATATTGTTGCTGTGCTCGCCGAGGCCGACGCCAAGCCGCAACATATCACCTCGATGACCTGGTACTTTACCGACAAGGCGGAATATTTGGCCAATCTCAAGGGGATCGGCGAGGTCTATCGCGAGGTGATCGGCCGGCATTTTCCGGCGATGGCCGCCATGCAGGTGATGGCGCTGGTCGAGGATCGCGCCAAGGTTGAGATCCAGGCCACAGCGGTTATTCCGGAGTGACGGCAACACGCGGCAATTTTTTAAGCTTAAAACTTTCGCCTTGAAAAGCGCGGTACTTTGGATAGCATTCGATGTCTTGCGACTGCCGTGCCGGGAGGGCTTTCCGGCAGTCCCGTCACTTGACGCATCAAAACCGTGCGGGGCCAAACCCGTCCGATCACAACCAGAGGGAACGAAAATGAACTTCACCCGTCGCAACCTGCTGCTTCTTGCTGCTGCCATCGGCATCGCCGGCGGCCCGGCCTACGCCGAAGGCACGCTGAATGTCGGCGCCTATCCGACCAATCCGCCTTTTGAATACAAGAACGAGAGCGGCACGTTCGAGGGTTTCGAAGTCGACATCATCAATGAGGCGGCAAAGCGTATCGGCATGACCACTGATATCGCCGATCTCGGTTTCCAGGCGCTGTTCGCCGCCACCACCTCGAAGCGCATCGACGTCGCCATCTCGTCGATCACCATCACGCCGGAGCGGCTGAAGTCTCAGTCGTTCACGCAGCCCTACTATGATTCCGACATGGGCATCGCCGCGAAGGCCGACAGCCCGATCAAGGCCGAGGCCGACCTCAAGGGCAAGATCGTCGGCGTGCTGTCCGGCTCGACCGGCGAAGCCTGGGTCAAGGCCCACCAGGAAGCGGACGGGTTCAGTGACGTCAAGGGCTACGACACGCAGCAGAACTTGCTGCTCGATCTCAGCTCCGGCCGCGTCGATGCGGCGGTCAGCGATATTCCGGGCCTGGAATATTCTTTCACCAGGATGAAGGATCTCGCCGTAAAAGAGCGCATCAAGACCGGCGAGCAGTACGGTCTGATGATGACCAAGGACCACCCGCTGCTCGGCAAGCTGAACGACGCGCTGACCGCGATGAAGAAGGACGGCACGCTGGCCGCGATCCACAAGAAGTGGTTCGGCAGCGACGCACCTGCCGATTCCTCGACCGTCAAGGAAACTCCTATGCCGAGGGCCTGAGCGGCAGTTCACGCTTAAATGTCGTGCCGGCTTTCGATGCCGGCACGATTTCGGATTTCGGGCTCGGGCTCGAGCGTCGCGGGACGCCAAACGTTTCGGAAATGCTGCGATGTCGCTGCTGGACACCTTCTTCAACGCCGACGTCATGGTCTCCAGCCTGCCGGCGCTGTTGCGCGGCTTCCTGAACACCCTGCTGCTCGGAATCATGAGCATCGGCATCGGTATTCCCGTCGGCCTCGCGATCAGCCTGGTGCGGCTCTATGCGCCAAAGCCGCTTCGGCTGCTGGCTGTCGGCTACATTGACATTTTCCGGGCGATGCCGGTGCTGGTCGTGCTGATCCTGATCTACTATGCGCTGCCGTTCCTCGGCATTCGCCTGTCATCGTGGACGTCCGCGGTGATGGCCTTCGCCATCATCATGGCGGCCTATTCGGCCGAGGTGTTCCGCTCCGGTATAGAGAGCATTCCGCGCGGCCAGTTCGAGGCGGCGCAGGCGCTCGGCCTGCCGTTCTTGCTGACCTTGCGCAAGGTAGTGCTGCCGCAGGCGATCCGCGTCGTCATTCCGCCAATGACCAGCAATTGCGTTTCGATGTTCAAGGATACTTCGCTCGCTTCCACCGTGGCGCTGCCCGAACTGCTGAAAGAAGCGACCAACGCGCAATCGCTCTATGCCAATCCTTCACCGCTGATCGGCGCGGCGCTGGTCTATCTCATCTTTCTCTGGCCGATGGTCCGTTTCGTCAGCCTCCTTGAACGCCGCTTTCAAACCGAAAAGACCCGCTAATCTGTCAGCGCACTTCGCAGGAGACGACCTTGAACCAGCATCAGATTTCGAAAACCGGCGATGCCGCAGCTTTCCCAGTCGAGACGATCCGCGCCATGTTTCCCGCCTTGCAGCAAGCCGGGGACTTCGTCTTCATGGACAATGCAGCCGGCGCGCAGATCCCGCAAAGCGTGCTCGATGCGGTCACCAACCATTTGGTCGCGCATAATGTGCAGCGCGGCGGCCGCTATGGCCGCAGCGTCACCGTCGACCAAGCCGTCGCCGGCGCTCGCGAAAGCGTGGCCTTGCTGATCAACGCCACCAACCCGGCGGAGATCTGTTTCGGCATGAACGCCACTTCGTTCATCCGCCTGGTCAGCCTCGGCATCGGCCAGATGCTTTCCGAGCGCCCAAACGGGGAGCGTGACGAGATCGTCATCACCGACATGGATCACGACGCCAATATCGCGACGTGGCTGGCGCTGGCGCCCGCCGGGGCCAAGTTCAAATGGTGGCGGATGCGCGACGACGGCAATCTGCATGTCGACGATTTGCGCCCGCTGGTCTCAGAGCGCACCCGGCTCGTCGCCTGCACGGTCACGGCCCATTCGATCGGCTCGATTGTCGACGTTGCCTCCGTGGCTGCGATTGCGCATGCGGCAGGCGCCGAAGTGTTCCTCGACTGCGTGCATTACGGGCCGCACGGGCTGATCGATGTGCAGGCCTGGGATTGCGACTATCTGGTCTGCTCCGGCTACAAGAATTTCTCGCCGCATATGGGCTTCCTGTGGGGCCGCTTCGAAACACTGAAGCGCCTGCCGACCTTCCGCGAGGATTTCATCCCCGACGAGCCGCCCCACAAAATCGAAGCCGGCACGTTCATCTACGAGAACGTCTCCGGCATGGATGCCGCGGTGCGCTACCTCGAATCGGTCGGCCGCAATTTCTTGTCCGAGAATAACCGGTCGCGCCGCGACAACATCGTCGCCGGCATGAATGCCATCCGCGACTACGAACAGGTGCTGGCGCGCGAAATGCTGGCGGTGCTCAAAGATTGCGGCGCGACGATCTACGGCGTGGCCGACGAGGCACGCCTCAGCGAGCGCGTGCCGACCTTCTGCTTCAATGTCGACACGCTGTCGCCGCAGAGGATCGTCGAGGAAATGGCCGAGATGCAGATCGGCATTCGCGACGGCCACATGTATGCGCCGCGCCTGATGAAGCGGCTCAACCTCAGCATGGACAGTGGCGCCGTGCGCGCCTCGCTGGTGCATTACAATACGATCGAGGAAGTCCGGCGCTTCGGCGAGGCGCTGCGCACCATCATCGCCCGGCTGTCCTGATCGGAGTGGGCGGCGGCGCCGGCGCGATCCTCGTGAAGCGCAAAGGCGGTCGCACCCGGGTTCTCCAAGCCGGGGCGCAATTGCATGCTTGGGATCAAGTAATCGCCGCCATTCTGCTGCCGATAACGAATGGGCCGGATTGTCTCGAGCGTTCGCATCCTTTCGCGCAGTCGCTCCGCGACAGGCTCGAAATCCGCCTCCCCGAAACGGTCCACCCTGTAAACCACGAACGGCGGAAGCACGTCGTAGCCCGGATAGTATAGAATCCCGTGATTGATCGGGAACAGCAGGTCGTCGATCGGGCCGTTGACGCCGCGGGCGGAGTAATGCTCTTCCCAGCCGCCTGCGGTCACGATCAGCATTGCGCGTTTGCCGGCGAGCGTTCCCTCACCAAAGCGGTCACCCCACCGCTTGTCGCTGTGCTCGCCAACGCCATAGGCGAAGCCGTAGGCGTACACGCGATCGACCCAGCCCTTGAGGATCGCCGGCATGGCGTACCACCACAGCGGGAACTGGAGGATCAGGGTGTCGGCCCATAGCAGTTTGTCGATCTCGGCTTTGACGTCATCGGTCAGAGTGTTGGTCGCAAAAGCCTTTTTGGAGGCGCCGGCCGGCAGGAAGCGTGCTTCGGGCGGCCACGACGGAAAGTCGGCACGGTCCACCTCGGCTTTCCAGCCGTCGGCATAGAGGTCCGACACCCGCACCTCGTGGCCTTGGGCCTCGAGTTCCCTGATGGCGACGTCACGCAGCGCGCCGTTGAGCGAACGCGGTTCAGGATGAGCAAAAACAAGCAGGACTTTCATGGGTCTACTCCGAAGAAGGACGATAGACACCAAAGGTAGCGAGCCGCGGGATGATCCACTATATGTAGGAAATGTATAAGATAATGCCGAATAATGGATAGATCGGACGTCACTCTCGAGCGCATGCGCACCTTCGTTCGCGTCGCCGAGCGCGGCAGCCTCTCGGCGGTGGCGCGCGAGCTCGGAGTTGGGCAGTCGACGGTCACACGGCATTTGCGAGAACTCGAGGAGGCCGTCGGAGTGCCCTTGCTCAGCAGGACCACCCGGCGTGTGACGATGACCGATGAAGGCAGCCGTTACTATGGCGACAGCGTCCAGGTCCTGCGCCTCGTTGAGCAGGCCGGCGATGAGGCGCGGGGCACGCGCGGCGCGTCGGTCGGCACGATCCGGATATCCTGCACGGCGGCGCTCGGGGTCTTGCACGTCAGCCGGCTGATCTTCGCCTTTCAGGATCGCTATCGCGATATCGGCATCGATCTTAGCCTCACCGACGAGCGCATCGACCTTGTGCGGGAGGGCGTCGACATCGCGCTTCGCCTGGGTCCGCTCACCGACAGCTCAATGAAACTGCGGGCGCTCGGGCAATCCCGGCGTCTGCTGGTGGCGGCGCCGGCCTATCTGGCGGCGCGGGGCAGACCGGCTGTCCCGCAGGATCTGCCTGGCCATGAAGGCATCCGGATGTCGAACATCGCGGGAAGCGACACACTCGCCCTGCAGGGGCCGGTCGGCAAACGCTTTGCGGTGCCCTTTGGCGGTCGATTTCGCGTCGACCATGGGCTTGCCGCGCGCGAAGCCATTGTCGCCGGACGCGGTATCGCACCCGCCCACCATTGGCTTGTCGACGATCTCCTGGCGGCCGGCCGCCTGGAAGTGGTCCTGCCGGGCTATTTTCCGCCTCCCGTCCCGCTGAGCATGCTGATCGTTCCGGAGCGTGCGGGCATTGCCCGGGTGCGGCTGCTGGTCGACTTTCTCGCCGAGCAGATCTCCGACATTCCGGGGATCGAGAAGCGGTAGCCGGCCGGCAAACCTCGCCGGATCAGGCGGCCTTCTTCTTCGCCAAACGTGCCTTGATGCTGGCAACGTCGGCACGTGGCGTCGCCGCGAACAGCGTCCTGGTGTAGCTGTGTTTGGGGTCGGCGAAGACCTCGTCGCGCGAGCCGTATTCGACCGCTTCGCCGAAATACATTACCATCACGTCGTCGGCGATGTACCGCACCACCGACAGGTCGTGGCTGATGAAAACATAGGTTAGCTGAAACTCGTCCTGCAGGTCGGCGAGCAGGTTCAGCACCTGCGCCTGCACCGAAAGATCAAGTGCCGAGACCGGCTCGTCCAGCACCAGAAGGCTGGGGTTGAGCATCAGCGCGCGGGCGATGGCGATCCGCTGGCGCTGGCCGCCCGAAAACATATGCGGGTAGCGATTAAAGTGCTCGGGGCCGAGACCGACCTTCTTTAGCATCTTCATGGCAAGATCGCGCCGCTCGTCGGCCGTGCTGTCGGTGTTGATGAGCAGCGGCTCGGCAAGCACGTCGCCGATCTTCTGGCGTGGATTGAGCGAACCATAAGGGTTTTGGAAGACGATCTGGACCTTGCGGCGCATTTCCTTCGACAGGCCGTTCCTGCCGATGTCTACCTTCTTGCCGTCGATGAAAAGCTCGCCGGAGGTCGCCGGGTCGATCAGGGTGATGATGCGGGCGAGTGTTGACTTGCCGCAGCCGCTCTCGCCGACGATGGCCAGCGTCTTGCCCTTGTCGACGCTGAACGAAACACCCTTGACCGCATGAACCGTACGGGAGGGGCGGAAAAGCCCGCCACCGACATGATAGTCGCGCACGATGTTCTTGCCTTCGACTACCGTCACGCTCATGAGGCGGTTCCTCCTGCGGACCGGGCTGCGACTACAGATGGGGCCGGCTCAAACAGCATGTCGGAAACAGTAGGCAACCGGTCGCCGACGGCATTTTCGGGCAGCGCCGACAGGAGCGCGCGCGTGTAGTTGCTCTTGGGGGACTCGAACAGCGACAGCACGTCGGCCTCTTCCATCTTGCGGCCCTTGTACTGGACGATGACACGGTCGGCGGTCTCGGCAACCACCCCCATATTGTGGGTGATCATGATCAGGCCCATGCCATATTTGGCCTGCAGGCCGACCAGCAGATCGAGGATCTGCTTCTGGATGGTGACATCGAGCGCCGTGGTTGGCTCGTCGGCGATCAAAAGCTTGGGATTGCAGGCGATGGCGATGGCGATCATGACGCGCTGACACTGACCACCCGACATCTGGTGCGGGAAGGAGCCCAGCCGTTCCTCGGGGTCGGCGATGCCGACCAACTTCATCAATTCGATGGCACGCGCCCGGCGCTGGGCGCGGTCCATGCCCATATGGAAGCGCAGCACCTCCTCGATCTGGAAGCCGACGGTGAAGCACGGGTTGAGGCTGGCGACCGGCTCCTGGAAGATCATCGAAATGTCCTTGCCGACGATCTTGCGCCGCTCGGATGGGCCGAGCTTGAGCAGGTCGATGCCGTCGAAGGCCATGCGGTCGGCCCTCACCGTCGCGGTGTTGGGCAAAAGCCCCATCACCGCCAGCATCGCCACCGACTTGCCCGAACCGGATTCGCCGACGATCGCCAGCACCTCGCGCGGTTCGACCGACAGGTCGATGCCTTGTACCGCCATGAATGGTCCAGCGACGGTGTCGAAGGAAACGGTCAGGTTCTTGATCTCGAGAAGAGGCATTGGATTATGACCTCTTCAGCTTGGGATCGAAGGCATCGCGCAAGCCGTCGCCGATCAGATTGATGGCAAGCACAGTGATCAGGATGGCAAGGCCGGGGAAGGTCACCACCCAAGGCGCGCGCAGGATGAACTCGCGCGCCGAGGCGAGCAT
Source organism: Mesorhizobium sp. M0664 (assembly GCF_040320565.1). NCBI lineage: Bacteria > Pseudomonadati > Pseudomonadota > Alphaproteobacteria > Hyphomicrobiales > Phyllobacteriaceae > Mesorhizobium > Mesorhizobium sp. M0664. The sequence continues at coordinate 281,169 of NZ_JAMYPW010000001.1, read as the reverse complement.
CGTGCCCCATTCCGGCGTCGGCGGCTGCGCACCGACACCGAGGAAGCCGAGCGCCGCAGCCTCGAGAATAGCGTTGGAGAAGGACAACGTCGCCTGCACGATCAGCGGTGCCAGGCAGTTCGGCAGGATCGTCCTCACCATCAAGCGAAGATGACCGGCACCAGCCACCTTGGCGGAGATGACATATTCGCGGTTCTTTTCGGCCATCACGGCGGCGCGGGTGAGGCGCGCGAAATGCGGCTGCAGCACCAGCGCGATCGCCAGCATGGCATTGAACAGGCCCGGGCCGAGGATCGCCACCAGCACCAGCGCCAGAAGCAGCGACGGGAAGGCCAGGATGATATCCATGATGCGCATGATCAGAGTGTCGACCCAGCCACGGAAATAGCCGGCGAGCACGCCAAGCACGATGCCGCTGGTGAGCGAGAAGACAACGACCACCAGACCGATGAACAGCGAGAAACGCGCCCCGAAGATCAACCGTGAAAGCATGTCGCGGCCGACCGCGTCGGTGCCGAGCAGGAACATCGATTTGCCGCCTTCCTGCCAGGCAGGGGGTGCCAGCAGCGCATCGCGAAACTGCTCGTCGGGCGAATGTGGGGCGACGAACGGCGCAAAGATCGCCACCAGCACCAGCGCCGAAAACGCGACAAGGCCGATGACCGCGCCGGTGTTCATCGAGAAGTAGTGCCAGAACTCGGCGAAAGCCCGTTGCCTGCCGCCTGTCGGGATGGAGGCGGCGGTAGCTTCGGCGGCGGATTCGTCGGTCATCTCACTGCACCCGGATGCGCGGATTGATGACGGCGTAGAGCACGTCGACGATCAGGTTCACCGCCATGACGATCAGCGCGATGATCAGCAATCCGCTCTGGACGACGACATAGTCGCGCTTGCCGATGGCATCGATCATCCATTTGCCGATGCCCGGCCAGGAAAAAATGGTCTCGGTCAGAATGGCGCCCGCCATCAAGGTGCCGACCTGCAGTCCAATGGTGGTGACTACCGGGATCAGCGCGTTGCGAAAAGCGTGCAGACCGATGACGCGGCGAGGCGCCAGGCCCTTAGCGCGCGCGGTGCGGACATAGTCCTCGCCCAGCACCTCGAGCATCGCCGAGCGCGTCTGGCGCGCTATGACGGCAAGCGGGATCGTCGCCAGCACGATCGACGGCAGGATCAAATGGCTGACGGCAGATTTGAAAGCCCCGCTCCTGCCGGAGATCAGGCTGTCGATGAGCATGAACCCGGTCGTCGGCCTGAAGAAATACTGCAGGCCGATGCGGCCGGAAACCGGCGTCCAGCCGAGATAGCCGGAGAAGAAGATAATGAGCAGCAACCCCCACCAGAAGATCGGCATCGAATATCCGGTCAGCGCGACACCCATCGTAGCCTGGTCGAACCACGAGCCGCGCTTGACCGCGGCGAAGATACCGGCAGGAATGCCGAGCAGGACGGCGATGATCAACGCCACTGTCGCCAGTTCCAGCGTGGCTGGAAACAGCGCCTGGAATTCGCCGAGCACTGGCCGCTTGGTGGCAATAGATATGCCGAAATCGCCGGTCAGGACCCTGCCGATATATTCCAGGTATTGGATGACATAGGGCCGGTTGTAGCCAAACTGCTCGATGAGCTGGGCGTAGCGCTCGGGGCTGACGCCGCGCTCGCCCGCCAGGGCCAGGATAGGATCGCCGGGCAGAAGCCGGACGAAAGCAAACGCCGCCAGCGATATGCCGAACACGGTCGGGATGATCAAAGCGAGCTTGTGGAGGAGATAACGGAGCATCTTGCTTCATAGAACGGCGGCGCGGGAAGTCCAGCGCCGCCGTTCAATTTCTCAGGACTTATTCGGTGACGTCGACGCCGTCAAACCGATGAATGCCGAGCGGGTCCATAACGAAGCCCGACACCTTCTTGTTCATCGGCATGAAGACCTTGGAGTGGGCGATGGTCAGCCACGGAGCCTCACGCTTGAACACCACCTGAGCTTCCTCGTAGATCTTGGTGCGCTCGGCGACGTCCGTCGTCGCCTTGCCTTTTTTCAGCAGGGCTTCGAATTCCTGGTTGCACCAGATCGCATAATTGGACTGGCCGATGGCATCGCAACCGAGCAGGAAAAAGAAGTTGTCCGGATCGCCATTGTCACCGGTCCAGCCCAGTTGGAAGGCGCCGTCGCGATCCTTAGCCTTGCCGCGCTGGCGATACTCGGTCCATTCGTAACTGACGATCTCCGCCTTGACGCCGACGGCGGCATAGTCGGCCTGGATCAACTCGGCGACGCGCTGGGCGTTCGGGTTGTAGGGGCGGCTGACCGGCATAGCCCAGATCTTCATCGACAGATCCTTGACGCCTGCATCGGCCAGCATCTTCTTGGCCGCCTCCGGATCATAGGGATCGTCCTTGATGTCCTTGTTATAGGACCACATGGTCGGCGGGATCGGGTTGATGGCCGGCGCGCCGGCGCCCTGATAGACCGCGTCGATGATCGCCTTCTTGTTTACCGCCATGTTGAGGGCCTTGCGGACCTCGACCTTGTCGAAGGGCGGCTGCGTCGTGTTGTAAGCCATGTAGCCGATGTTCAGGCCTTCCTGCTCGTCGACCTTGAGGTTCGCGTCAGCCTGCAGTCCGGCAATGTCGGCCGGCGCCGGGTATGACATGATATCGCACTCGCCCGCCTTCAGCTTCTGCGCGCGTACGGCCGGATCGGGCGTGATGGCGAAGATCAGATCGTCGATCTTCTGTCGCCCGCCATAGTAGCCGTCCCATGCTGCATAGCGCACGACCGCATCGACCTGATAGTCGACGAACTGGAACGGACCAGTGCCGACCGGCTTCTGGGTGAACTGCTGCCTGGTGCCGGCCTTGTCGAGTTGGTCGGCATATTCCTTGGAGACGATCGAGGCGAAATCCATGCCGAGGTCCGGCAGGAACGCGACTTCAGGCTTGTTCAGCACGAATTTCACCGTCAGGTCGTCGACCTTGACGATTTCCTTCAGGAGATCGGGAAAGCCCATGCCGGTGAAATATTCCCAGCCGGTGCCTTCCAGATAGCTGTACCACGGGCTTTCTTTCTTCCACTGGCGTTCGAAGGAAAAGATCACGTCGTCTGCGTTGAGGTCGCGCGTCGGCGTGAAATAATCGGTCGTCTGGAATTTCACACCCGGGCGAAGCTTGAAGGTGTATTCGAGACCGTCGTCGGAAACCGTCCAGCTCTCGGCCAGGCCGGGCGAGATGGTGGTCTTGCCATGCTCGAACTCGACCAGGCGCGAATAGATGGTGCGCGACGAGGCGTCGAAGTCGTTGCCGCCGCTCCATGGCGACGGGTCGAAGCCGGCCGGCGAAGCCTCCGAGCAATAGACCAGTTGTTTTGCATTGGCCATGCCGCCGAGGACGCTTGCAGCCAGCAACGCGGCTGCAAAAGTCAGTTTCTTTTTCATTGAGCACTCCCTGATGTTCTTCCAAGCCCCTCTATCAGGCTCGCGAAGGCCGCATATAAGCACCGTTTTTCTAGCTTTGGAACTGCTTGTTTGCCTAACCCACGGGAAGCAGAAAAAAATTCCGGCACGCGGCAAATTGTGGAAAAAACGAGCCGAATCCGCAGATCACGACATTATTAGCGACTTCAATTTTTTGTTGATCGGCGATGCCGCCAACTGTGGGAATCGAGCCGTTCGGTTCAAGAGATGCGCATCCGAAAACCGGTCGCGGCCGAGAGGTTTGACGGCAAGTCTTACCGCACTCCAGGTGGCGAGGCTTGCACGGCCGTCGCTTGTGGCAATACATAGATAGGTGGGCAGCGTGCCGGATTTTCCCACGTTCCGGACATTGCGGCAAGCGTGGGATATCGTTGTGATCAGGGCGGTGGTGGCGCGCAAGCATGCCGAAACAATAAGAACGATTGAGGGAGCGACAGGTGGCAAAACCGGCAAAGACAACCAACGCGGCGAAAGCAAAGGCCGAGGCAACATCGAAAGCAGTCAAGTCAAAAGCGGCCGCCGCCAAGCCGACGGCTACCGCGAAGGCAACCGCGAAGCCGGCGGCGAAGACCACGGCTGGAGCGGCTGCTAAACCGGCACCCGGCAAGACGGCGCCTGCTGCAAAGTCTGCCGCCAAGCCGGCGGCGAAGGCAGTGCCGACAGCGCGCCGACCGCCGGCAGGTCCGGCCAAGAGATTACCAAAGGCGATCACGTCGCTGGCCGCCGGCCTGCCGGAAAAACCGTGGCTCCAGAGTTACCCAAAGATCGTGCCGGCCGAGATCGGCGCCCTGCCCTCCAGCTCGATCGGCGACTTTCTCGTCGCCGTGTGCAAGCAGTTTGCAAGCCGGCCGGCCTTCGTCTGCATGGGTAAATCGATCACCTATGCCGATCTCGAGCGACAGTCGGCCGCCTTCGGCGCCTATCTGCAATCAACGGGGCTGCAGAAGGGCGCGCGCGTCGCCCTGATGATGCCGAATGTGCTGCAATATCCGGTGGCGATGATGGCAGTGCTTCGCGCCGGCTATGTCGTGGTAAACATCAATCCGCTCTACACGCCGCGCGAGCTGGAGCACCAGCTCAAGGATTCCGGCGCTCAAGCCATTGTCATCCTCGAAAATTTTGCCTGCACCCTGCAAGCGGTGATCGCCAGGACCGCGGTCAAGCATGTCGTGGTCGCCTCGATGGGCGACATGCTCGGCGGGCTCAAGGGAACGATCGTCAACTTCGTTGTACGCCGCGTCAAGAAGATGGTGCCGGCATGGTCGCTGCCCGGCCATGTCAAGTTCAACGCCGCGCTGAAGGCGGGCACCGGCAAGGCCTTCAGGCCCGCAAGGGTCACGGCCGACGACATCGCCTTCCTGCAATACACGGGCGGCACGACCGGCATCTCCAAGGGCGCGATGCTTTTGCACAGCAACATTTTGGCGAACGTCGCGCAGAACGCGCTGTGGGCCGAAGACGCTTTTACCGTCAAGCCGAAGCCGGCGCATCTGAACTTCCTCTGCGCGCTGCCGCTCTATCACATTTTTGCGCTGACGGCGAACGTGCTGGTAGGCATGCAGCAAGGCGCGCAGAATGTCCTCATCCCCAATCCGCGCGACATTCCCGGCTTCGTCAAGGAGCTGCAGAAATACCCGATCCACATCTTTCCGGGCCTCAACACGCTGTTCAATGCGCTGCTCAATAATGAGGATTTTCGCAAGCTCGATTTCAAGCCGCTGATCCTGACGCTGGGTGGCGGCATGCCGGTGCAGAGGGCCATCGCCGAACGCTGGAAGGTGCTGACCGGCTGCCCGATCAGCGAGGCCTACGGGCTCACCGAGACCTCGCCGGGAGCAACGATCAACAAATTCAGCGACGGCGTTTACACCGGCACGATCGGCCTGCCGCTGCCCTCGACCGAGATCGCGATCCGCGACGACGACGGCAACAATTTGCCGCTCGGCGAAGTCGGCGAAATCTGCATCCGCGGACCGCAGGTGATGGCCGGCTACTGGAACCGGCCGGACGAGACCGCCAAGGTGATGACCGAGGACGGCTTCTTCAAATCGGGCGACATGGGCTTCATGGACGAGCTTGGCTACACCAAGATCGTCGACCGCAAGAAGGACATGATCCTGGTTTCCGGCTTCAACGTCTATCCGAACGAACTCGAGGAAGTGGTGGCGCAGCATCCAGGCGTACTCGAAGTTGCCGCGATCGGCGTGCCGGACGAGCATTCGGGTGAAGTGCCGAAGCTGTTCGTCGTCAAGAAGGACCCGGCACTGACCGCCGACATGCTGACGGCTTATTGCCGTGAGAACCTGACCGGCTACAAGCGTCCCAGGTATATTGAGTTCCGCACCGAGCTGCCGAAGACACCGGTCGGCAAGATCCTGCGCCGGGCGTTGCGGGGCTAGGCGCAGCTTGAGCGATTGCATCGCCGGCGCCAACGCCGTGAGCATAGGTTCGCGCCCGGACCCGGCACAGTTCATCCGGGCGAACATGCGGATCGCCCCCGTGCCCGCGCTTCCCGAAATTCGGCTTTACACCGCCCATCCGGGAAGCGGGCTCAGGCGGCTTCTCGAATGGAACCAACATGCGACCGAAGAAGACGGACCTGAACCGGAGCCACCGTACTGGGCCTATGTCTGGGCCGGCGGCGCGGTGCTCGCCCGCTACATATTCGACCGGCCGGAGACCGTGGCCGGCCGTCGCGTGCTCGACCTCGGCGCCGGTTCGGGTCTCGTCGGCATTGCAGCGGCAAAAGCCGGGGCAAGCGCGGTCGTCGCGGCCGAGATCGATCGCAACGGTGTGGTTGCACTCGGCCTCAACGCGACTGCGAACGGCGTCGCTATCATGATCATTGGCGAAGACATCACCAGCGGTCCGCCGCCACCGGTGGATGTCGTGGTGGTCGGCGACCTGTTCTACGCCCATGATCTCGCCGGCCGGGTCGTCCCCTTCCTCGACCGCTGCCTTGCAGCCGGCATCGCCGTGCTGATCGGCGATCCGGGCCGCGCCTATCTGCCCCGCTCGCGGCTTCGCCTGCTGGCCGAATACGAGGTGCCGGATGTCGGCGAAGGCAGGAATGCGGCGATGAAACCGAGCGGCGTGTTCTCGTTCGGACCAGCTAGCTGCGAGTCTAGACTGTCTCGCTGACCCGCGCCGAAAGAAAATCAGGCAGGTCGGCCACCGAATCCAGAATGACGTCGGCTATCTGGGACAGCGATTCACGTGTGCCGGTGCCGGACAGCACGCCGACCGCCAGACCGCAGCCGCCCGCCCGCGCCATTTCAAGATCGTGACGGTTGTCGCCGACCATGGCGATTGCCGAGGGCCTGAGCCCCGTCAGATCAGAGAAGGCAAGGATCGTATCCGGCGCCGGTTTTGGATTGGCCACCGCGTCGTAACCATAGGCGGCGTCGAAAAGCTGCGCGACGCCCAGCGTGACCAGGGTCTTTTCCGCGCCGCTGGTCGAATCGTTGGTGGCGACACCAAGCCGGTAGGATTTTCTGTGAAGCAGGCCAAGCGTCTCGACCACGCCCGGCAGCGCCACCGCCATTGCCGATCCTTGCGCCGAGGTGATGGCGTTGAAGCGGGCGACGGCAAGCATCTGGTCCTCGTCGGACAGCCGTGGAAACCACAGCTCGACGACGTCCATGTTGGTGCCGGAGGCAAAAATCGAATCCGGCTTGAAGCGCTTGGTGGCGAAGTCGAAGCCCGCCGCCGCAAGCAGCCTGTCTGCTTTCCAGCGATCGCCTTCGGCCGCATCCATCGCCATGAAGTCGGCGATGCCCAGCCATGTCGCGTTGAAATCTACGAGCGTGCCGTCCTTGTCGAACAATATTCCCTTGATGTCCGCCAAGCTTTTCACTCCGGGCCGCGCAAGCGGTGGATGTATTCCACCAGTCCAGCAGTCGAGGCATCCCGCTTTGCGGCGTTCTCCTTGCCTTCAACGACGGGCAGCAGCCCGGTCGCCAGTTCCTTGCCGAGCTCGACGCCCCACTGGTCGAAGGAGTTGATGTTGAACAGCGTGCCTTCGACGAAGACGCGGTGTTCGTAAAGCGCAATCAGCCGTCCGAACGTGTGGGGGTCGAGTTTCCTGTAGAGGATCGTCACTGAGGGGCGGTCGCCGGAGAAGACGCGGTGCGGAGCAATCCTGTCGACATCGGCCGGCTTCATGCCTTTCGCCAGCATCTGCGCTCGGGCTTCCTCAAGCGTGCGGCCCTTCATGAAGGCTTCCGACTGCGCCAGGCAATTGGCAAGCAGAAGGTCGTGGTGATGCTTCAGTTCCGGCTCGTGGCCGACGGCAGCGGCGAGGAATTCGACCGGAATGAAATCGGTGCCCTGATGCAGAAGTTGGAAGAAGGCATGCTGGCCATTGGTGCCGGGCTCGCCCCAGACCAGCGGGCCGGTCGGCGTCGTTACAGCGCCGCCGTCCAGGGTGACGCTCTTGCCGTTCGATTCCATGTCGAGCTGCTGCAGATAGGCCGGCAGCCTGGACAGACGCTGATCGTAGGGGATGACGGCGCGAGCGGGGTATTTGCAGATCACGCGGTGCCACCAGCCAATCAGCCCCATCAGCGCCGGCAGGTTCTTCGCCAGCGGGGCGGTGCGGAAATGCTCGTCCATCTCATGGGCGCCGTCGAGAAAGGCGCGAAAATCCTTCGGGCCGATGGCGATCATCACCGGGAGACCGATCGCACCCCAGACGGAATAGCGCCCGCCGACCCAGTCCCAGAAGCCGAAGACGCGATCGGGCGCGATGCCGAATTTGGCGACCAGGTCGAGCGCCGTCGAGACGGCGGCGAAATGCTTGCCGACCGCTTCCTTGCCGAGCGCCTTCTCGACCCATCTGCGCGCGGTTTCGGCATTGGTCATCGTCTCGACCGTGGTGAAGGTCTTGGAGGCGATGATGAACAGGGTGGTTTCGGCGGAAAGACCCTTCAGCGTGTCGTGGATATGGGCACCGTCGATATTGGATACGTAATGCGCGCGCGGCCCGTCATGATAGGGCGCCAGCGCCAGCGTCGCCATGGCCGGGCCGAGATCGGAGCCGCCGATGCCGATGTTGACGATGTCGGTGATCTTCTTGCCGGTCGCGCCGGCCGCCTTGCCGGAACGCACCGCGTCGGCGAAGGCACCCATCGCGTCGAGTACGGCAAGGACTTCCGCCTTCACGTCCTGGCCGTCGAGCACGATGCCCTTGCCGGTCAGGTTGCGCAGCGCCGTGTGCAGCACGGCGCGGCCTTCAGTGACGTTGATCTTCTTGCCGGCAAACATCGCGTCGCGCCGGCCTTCGAGGTCAGCGGCCTCAGCCAGTTTCTCCAGCAACTCCATAGTCCGCGCATCGACCGCGCATTTCGACCAGTCGAGCAGCAGGTCGCCGTCACTGGCGGAGAATTTCTCGAAGCGCTGCGGATCGGCAGCGAAAGCCTCGCGCATCGAGCCCGATTTGGCCGCACGGTGATCGCGCAATGCGTCGAGCTGCTTTTGAAAGGACGATTGATCCACTGCTTCGCTCCGGTCTCTTGAGATGCATCTTATCAGGCCGGATGTTTCCGGCGCGTGTCGTCGCGGCAAACTATCGGGTCGAATTCCATCTGTTTCAATGCGCAGCGATGCCGCAGCGCAGCGTGGGCCGGCTCAAAGGATCACTGGCATAAATCCCAGCGATCAGAAAAATTGATTGGCGCAACACCTTGTGCCACCGGTACATTCGACTGGTCCAGCCACGTGAAAAAAGCTGGCCATCGAGGAACATCTCCCATGCCACAGCGAAACGACACGGCCATATGGTCCGGCCTGTTCCGGATTTCGGCGGAATCCGGTCAGACCCTGCAGGCGCAGATCCGCCAGGCGATCGTCGCCGCCATCCTCGACCGGCAGATCGCGGCTTCCATGCCGCTTCCGTCCTGCCGGATTCTTGCCGAAAAACTCGGCGTGGCGCGCGGCACCGTGGTGCTGGCCTTCCAGCAGCTGGTCGACCAGGGCTTCCTGGTGGCGCGCGAGCGCCGCGGCCATTTCGTCAATCCCGAAGTGCTGGCGACGCCGGCCAAGCCGCATCAGAAGGCGCCCGACCAGGCCAACGAGATCGACTGGAAGGCGCGTCGGCAGATCGCGGCGAGCGACATGCCGCCGCCGGCCAAGCACGACAACTGGATCAAGTCGTCATACCCCTTCGTCTATGGCCAATTCGACCCGGCGCTGTTCCCGACCGCCGAATGGCGCGAGTGCAACCGCATGGCGTTGGCGGTGCTCGAAATCCGCAACTGGGCATCCGACATGGTCGACCGCGACGATCCGCTCCTGATCGAGCAGATCCAGGCACGGCTGCTGCCGCGACGCGGCATCTTCGCCAATCCGGACGAGATCATCGTGACGTTGGGCGCGCAGAACGCGCTTTACATGCTGGCGACGCTGTTGATGACCAAGGGCTCCAAGGTGGCGATGGAGGACCCGGGCTATCCCGATGCACGTTCGATCTTCCGGCTGGCCGGCGCCGAGATCCAGCCGGTTCCGGTCGACCACTCCGGCATCGTAACCTCGGCCATTCCCAATGATTCCGGCTTCGTCTTCGTCACGCCCAGCCACCATTGCCCGACCATGGTGCCGCTGTCGGCAGAGCGGCGGCAGGAGCTTTTGGCGCGCGCCAACCGGCACAACCAGATCATCATCGAGGACGGATATGACAGCCAGCTCCTGGACGAGGCGCCGCAGCAGGCGCTGAAGAGCCTCGATCGCTCCGGCCGCGTCGTCTATGTCGGCTCGATGTCGAAGACGCTGGCTCCCGGCCTGAGGCTTGGCTACATCGTCGCCTCGGCCGGGCTGATCTCCGAGCTTCGGGCGCTACGCCGCTTCATGCTGCGCCATCCGCCGGCGAACAACCAGCGCGCCGTGGCGCTCTTCCTGTCGCTCGGCCATCACGAGGCGCTGGTGCGGCGGCTGTCGAGCGCCTTCGACGAGAGGCGCAAGCGTCTGGTCCATGCGATTTCCGCCTTCCTACCGGAGTGGCGCTCGACCGATTCGGCCGGCGGCACGTCGCTCTGGCTCGAGGGGCCGCGCGGCACCGATTCGCGCGGGCTGGCGGAGGCCGCGGCCTCGCGCAGCGTCATCATCGAGCCTGGCGACCGCTTCTTCGACCGCACCGAAAAGCCATCGCGTTTCATGCGCTTGGGCATTTCCTCGATCGCGTTGCAGCACATCGAACCCGGCATCCGCGAACTGGCGACGGCAGCTGGACGCAGGCCGGCAGCGGCCTGATCTCCCTTCCCCGACCGGAGCCTGGCGCATGTGGTGCGGCTCCGGTTCTTTAGCTCCTTGGCATATTCGACGGGACCGGCTGGCACATAGGCTGTGCCAATGCCGGCGGCATAGTCGCTGTGTAGAAGGACGAAGCAGGCCGATGGTGGACCAACCGCCGCGCGTTCCTGCCGATGAAGGTGGAGTGCTTCCATGCCAGTGGCTGTCGAACAGCAGGACACGCCGGCGAACCGTCGTCCACAGCGCTCCGGTCTTCGCGAAACAGGACATGCCATGCGATCAGCTCCTCTGATGGAGGACACCGGACCACGACACCAGGCCATCGAGGGCGGCAGCTACGGGCCGCTGCGCGGGGATGACTGCGAGCGCATCCACGAGGGCGTGCTGACGCTCCTGGAGACGGTGGGTTTCGCCAATGCCATCCCTTCCTGCATAAAGGTGCTGACCAAGGCGGGGGCGGTCCGTGGCGACGACGACCGTGTGCGCTTTCCACGCGCGCTAGTGCTCGACACCATCCAGCGGGCGGCACGACATTTCACACTTCATGGCCAGGACGCCAGGCACGACATGGTGGTCCAGGGCAAGCGCGTGCACTACGGCACGGCAGGTATCGCCGTGCACCTGGTGGATCTGGAGAAGCGCGAGTACCGCGAATCCAAGCTGCAGGACATTTATGATGCTGCCCGCATCGTCGATGGGCTGGACAACATCCATTTCTTCCAGCGGCCGATGGTGGCGCGCGACATCGCCGATCCGCTCGAGATGGATTTCAACACGCTCTATGCCTGTGTGATGGGGACATCGAAGCACGTCGGAACATCCTTCACCGTGCGTGAGAACGTGAAGCCGGCGCTTGAAATGCTGTACGCCATCGCCGGCGGCGAGGAGAATTTCCGCGCCCGGCCATTCGTTTCTAACTCTAACTCATTCGTCGTGCCGCCGATGAAGTTCGCCGAGGATGCCTGCGGCGTGCTCGAGGCTTGCGTTGAAGGCGGCATCCCGATCCTGCTGCTCTCGACCGGCCAGTCCGGCACCACAGCACCTGCGGCGATGGCCGGCGCCGTCGTGCAAGCGGTGGCCGAGGTACTGGCCGGCCTGGTCTATGTCAACGCGCTCAAGCCGGGCCATCCGGCGATCTTCGGCGCCTGGCCGTTCATGTCGGACCTGCGCACCGGCGCCATGGCCGGCGGGTCGGCCGAGCAGTCGGTGGCAACGGCGGCCTGCGCCCAGATGGCGCAATTCTATGATCTGCCCGGCGGCTCGGCCGCTGGCATGACGGATTCGAAACTGCCCGACATTCAATCCGGCTACGAAAAGGGCATCACCAATGTGATGGCCGGCCTCTCCGGCCTCAACCTCGTCTACGAGGCGGCCGGCATGCATGCCTCGCTGCTCGGCTTCTGCCTGGAGAGCCTGGTCATCGACAACGACATGCTCGGTCATTGCCTGGGCTGCGCACGTGGCATCGACGTGACTGACGAGGCCCTGTCGATCGACAGCATCGCCGAGGTCTGCCTCAAAGGCCCAGGCCACTATCTCGACAACGAACAAACGCTCAAGCTGATGCAGACCGATCATCTCTATCCCGCCTTCGCCGATCGTTCCTCACCGAAGGAATGGAACGAAAAAGGCCGACCTGATATATTGCTGCGTGCGATCACCGAGAAGAAACGCGTTCTTGCCGAACGATTTCCGCGCCACGTGCCAAAACAGGTCGACGACAGATTGCGTGCCCGCTTCGGCAGCCTGATCCACCTGCCGCGTACGCATATGGGCGGCTGACCGGAGACGCGTTCGTGCAGCCATACAGCCACCACCCAGAGCCAATTCCGGACGAAAACCGCTTCACAGCTTTCCTGGAATTGCCCCAGGACCAACCATCGGGCAGAACGACAAATGAGTGCGCATCCTATCCTGCAAGCCCACACCGACGGCGACGCGATCGATCGGCTGGTGGCGTCTCACCGGCCCGGCCACGGCCTGGTGCGTGCCTTCTATCATGACCCGGCGATCTTCGAGCGTGACATGGAACGTGTCTTTCGCCGCCACTGGCATTGCCTGGCCCATGCCAGCGTTATCCCGAACCCCGGCGATTTCGAGCTGTTCAAACTGGGCGACGAGGCGGTCATCCTGACGCGCGGCATGGATGGCACGGTGCATGCCATGCTCAATGTCTGCCGCCACCGCGGCGCCGAGGTCTGCACCAAGGAGAAGGGCAACGCGAAGATGTTCGTGTGTCCCTACCACGCCTGGACCTATTCCAATGACGGGTCGTTGCGCGCTGCCCGCCTGATGCCGAAGGATTTCGACCGCACGGCGCACGGGCTGAAGAAGCTTCATGTCCGCGTTGCCTCCGGGCTGGTTTTCATTTCCTTCGCGGAGACGCCGCTCGATTTCGATCCAATCGAACAGTCGCTGCGCACAAGCTGCGGCCAGTATGGCTGGGGCGACGCCAAGGTGGCGTATCGCCAGTCCTATCCGCTCGACGCCAACTGGAAGCTCGCCGTCGAGAACTATGTCGAATGCTACCATTGCGGGCCGGCGCATCCGGAATATTCGCAGACGCATGCGCTGGAAAAGCCGGCCGAGATGATCGAGCAGCTCAACGCGGCGATGGAGCAGCGCACCTGCGCGCTTGGCATCGAGATCGGCAGCGCCAACCGCTGGCAGAACTCGGCGGCCGGTCAGGAAGCAATCCATACCTTCCGCTATGCGCTCTATGATGGCGTTTCGAGCGGCAGCCAGGATGGCTCGCCGGTGGCCCCGCTGATGGGCCGCTTCACCGACTATGACGGTGGCGTCACCTCCATCCATCTCGGCGGCACGACCTTCCTCGTGTGCTATCCCGATCACGGCATGATCTACCGCTTCATCCCGAAAACCGCGGGCACCTGCGAGATGGAGCTGATCTGGCTGGTGCGCGGCGACGCGGTCGAGGGCCAGGACTACGATCTGGAGAAGCTGACCTGGCTGTGGAAGGTCACCACCCAAGAGGACAAGAAGATCATCGAGCACACAGCGCGTGGCGTGCGCTCGCACTATTTCGTGCCGGGGCCGATCGCGCCGATGGAATACAACGAACTGCGCTACATCGGCTGGTATCTTGAGGAGATCAGCCGGGCTTGATCGACTCGGCTGCCGCGGGGGGATCCGGCAGATCTTGCCTGTCGCGTCATTCCGCGCTGAGCCCGTATCGGTCGACGACTTCGGCGTTGATCAGCTTGGCATGCAGCGTCATCAGCACGATCTGTGCGTCGAAGCTGTCGCCGGCCTCAAGTGCCGCCTCGATGCGGCGCTCGGCTTCCAGCGTCCGTTGATGGCCATTGGCTTGCTCGAAGGTTTCGGGACCCGCGATGCAATAGCTGCACAATTGTGCCACCGACGCATAGATGCCCGGCGGCGGCTCGTCGGGCCAGTGATCCTTCATCAGATTGACGATCGTGAGTTTTACCCCCTCCGGCACAAGGGCGGGATGCAGATCGGCGCCGCGCAATGCATCGTCGAGCTGCCTCAAGTCGCCCGAGCGACCGAACATTCCAAGGAAGCCGAGGGAAGAACGCCGTTGCGCCATAATGGTCCAACCGTTCCCAACCAGTTAGGTGGTTCACAAGCGGAATACAAAGGCAGCGGCATCCAAGCGTCGCGTTTAAGTAGATTCAGGCGATGCGCTTCAAGTCCTTGCAGGCATCAGCTACTTACCGCCAGTAACAAGACACCGGCCAGCGCCGATCCGGCAAGCGTCGGCAGCATACCGATCTTCAGCTTCAGAATGGCGATCATCGAGGCACAGGAAAGCAGCGCCGCGCGCCAGTCTATCGATGAAAGCACCGGCACGTCCATTCCAAGCCCGACATTGCGCACTTCGCCGAAGATGACGTGCAAGCCGAACCATAGAGCGAGATTCATGATGACGCCGACGACGGCGGCGGTGATCGCACCGAGCGCCGCCGACAGCGCCTTGTTGCCGCGCAGCGCTTCGATGTAAGGCGCGCCAAGGAATATCCATAGGAAACATGGGGTAAACGTCGCCCACAGCGTGAACAGCCCGCCAAACAGTCCGGCAACCAGCGGCGCCAGCAAGCCCGGCTGGCGGAACGCGGCAACGAAGCCGACGAACTGCAAGACCAGGATGAGCGGACCCGGCGTGGTTTCGGCAAGTCCAAGGCCGTCGACCATTTCACCGGGTGCCAGCCAGCCGAAGTACTCGACCGCTGCCTGCGCGACATAGGCAAGGGCTGCGTAGGCGCCGCCGAAGGTGACGACCGCCATGACACTGAAGAAGCCACCGATTTGCGTCCAGACGCTGGCAGGGCCGGTGAAAGCCCAGACCAGCAGAACAGGCCCCAGCCAGATCGGCAGCCAGATCGCCAAAGTGCGCGGCGCGTGCCATCGTGTCGGCCTGACGTGGGTCAGTTCGCCGCGCTCGAACATCAGATCGACCACGCCCTTTATGTCGGGAACATCGCCCTTGCCATGCGAGGCGCCGGAAAAAAATGCCGGCGCACTACGGTTGCCGATCCAGCCTGCCAGCCCGGCAAGCAGCACGATCAGCGGAAACGGCACGTTCAACGCGTAGATGGCGATGAAGGCAGCGAGTGCGATCGACACCATGACCGGGTTTTTCAGCGCGCGTTTGCCGATCCGGATCACCGCCTCGATGACAATGGCGAGCACGGTCGCCTTGACCCCGAAAAACAGCGCCGAGACGAGTGGTACATCGCCATAGAGCGCATAAAGGCTGCTCAGGACGAGCATGACAAGCGCGCCCGGCACGACGAAGAGAATGCCGGCAACAAGGCCGCCGGCCGTTTTGTGCAGCAACCAGCCGATATAGATGGCGAGCTGCTGGGCCTCAGGGCCAGGCAGCAGCATGCAGTAGTTCAACGCATGCAGGAAGCGCTGTTCGCCGATCCAGCGCCGTTCCTCGACCAGTTCCTTGTGCATGAGCGCGATCTGCCCGGCCGGGCCGCCAAAGCTGAGCACGCCGATTTTTGCCCAGACCTTCACGGCCTGCCGGAAGCTCGGCACAGCGGGCTCCTGAATCTCCGCCGGCTTTTTCGATAGGACGGCGCTCACGATGGCTTGCCCGCGCTGACTGTGCCGGCGGCCGGCCAGTTATGCGTCTCCTCGGTGGCATCGCGGCACCAGCGGAAGAACATATCATAGAGCAGCATGCCGGCCTCGAGCTGCTCCAGATCGTTGCGAAACATCCGTGACAGGCCAAGCGAGGCGGCCAGGAACCCGGCCGCCTGTGGAACAAGATCGAGGCTCGCAGTATCGGCAGCGCGTATGATCGTGGCCAAGCGATCGAGTGCTTCGGATTTAAGCCCGAACTCCTCGATCATGGTGTCGAAGGTGCAGCGTTCGCCGCGATGGCTCCAGAACACGTTCTCAATGTCGAAAGGCACGGCCTGAAAGCGATCGGCGACGGCCGACACTTCGGCCGGCTCGACGAAGAGAAAGACCGCGTGAGGATCGATGAAGCGCCGAATCAGCCAGGGGCAGGCGATGCGGTCGACCTTCGGGCGCGTACGCGTCACCCAAACGGTGCGGCCCTTGTCATCGCGGGGCGGTATCTTGCGGGCGTCAACGAGAAGCCCCTTGGCGTCGCGCCAGTCTTCAAACCCGCCGTCGAGCGATTCGGCGGCAATGCCCTCGTGGCGCAGCCATGCGGCCACGCCTTGCGAGAGCTTTTTTCCCTGTTGGCAGACGACTGTCACTTGCCAGCCGGCGAAGTCGGCAGCCCAGTTCGAGACAGTCCTGAAATCACGCCGATCCGACGCCGGCAGCAGTCGCGGGTCGGCGTTGTAGTCATCGTCGATGCGGACATCGATGATCGCGGGTGCACCCGGCAGACCAATCAGACGGGATAGTTGCGGTACGGTGATGGTTGTTGTCGACGGCATGGCGTCCACCTCCTGGAAAGAGAAGCTTGGACGCGAACATTGGGCTGACGCCTCACGGGGTCGTCGCGATTAACCCCTTGCGATGATCGTGGATTTGTCGCGCTCGCTTGTCAAGCATTGCCGTTCTCGCGGGAGCAATCGCTGTTGACAAATGACCGCGTCCAACCCTGTGCCGGGCATTTCTGCCCATTAGCGGCAGGCTATCGCAGGTGGAAAGCCGAGGCTTTCGCTCTGCGATGTGACCCCACCCCTACCCCTCCTGGCGCTGACCTCGGCAAATTGCCTGCACCGGCGGCTGGCTCATGCGACGGACCCTGGTCAGTGATTGTCCCTCGGCACCCCGCTTGTATGAGCCACATCCTGGTATTTTACCGCCGGCTTCAGCACCATGCCTTCGGAAAACTGGTCGACCATGCCGCGCTGGATCTCCTGCCACGGCGTCTGGTGCTTGGGATAGTGATAGCCGCCATTGTTCTGCAGTTCGGTGCGCCGCCGCGTGATCTCGTCGTCGCTGACGAGGATATCGGCGGTGCCCTTGCGCAGATCGACGCGGACGCGGTCACCGGTCTTCAGCAGCGCCAGCCCGCCGCCGATGGCGGCTTCCGGCGAGGCGTTGAGGATCGAGGGCGAACCCGACGTGCCCGACTGGCGGCCGTCGCCGATACAGGCCAGCGCGTGGATGCCCTTTTTGATCAGATAGGCCGGCGGCTGCATGTTGACGACTTCGGCGCCGCCCGGATAGCCGATCGGGCCGGCGCCGCGCATGAACAGGATGGTGTGCTCGTCGATGCCTTGTGCCGGATCGTCGATGCGGGCGTGGTAATCCTCGGGCCCGTCGAACACCATGGCGTTGCCCTCGAAGGCTTCGGGGTCCTTCGGGTTCGACAGATAGCGCTCGCGGAACTCGGGCGAGATGCCACTGGTCTTCATGATCGCCGAATCGAACAGATTGCCCTTGAGATTGATGAAGCCGGCATTGGCTTTCAGCGGCTCGGCAACCGTGCGGATGACGTCGAGGTTCTCGTTGACGGCGCCCCTGCAATTGTCACCGATGGTCTTGCCATTAGCTGTCATGGCTTCCGGATAGGGCAGCAGGCCGCCCTTCATCAGTTCGGCGACCACGGCCGGCACGCCGCCGGCATGGTGATAGTCCTCGCCGAGATATTCGCCCGTCGGCTGCAGATTGACGATGAGCGGTATGTTGAGGCCGACCTTCTGCCAATCGTCATTGTCGAGCGGCACGCCGAGATGGCGGGCGATGGCGTTGAGGTGGATCGGCGCGTTGGTCGAGCCGCCGATCGCCGAGTTGACGACGATGGCGTTCTCGAAGGCCTTACGGGTCATAATGTCGGACGGCTTCAGATCCTCATGCACCATGTCGACCATGCGCTTTCCGGTCTCGTAGGCGATCTGGCCGCGCTCGCGATAGGGGGCGGGGATAGCGGCCGAGCCCGGCAATTGCATGCCGAGCGCCTCGGCCAGCGAATTCATCGTGGTGGCGGTACCCATCGTGTTGCAATAGCCGGTCGACGGCGCCGAGGAGGCAACGATATCCATGAACTCGTCATAGCCAATCTCGCCGGCCGACAGGCGCTGGCGCGATTCCCAGACGATGGTGCCGGAGCCGGTGCGCTTGCCCTTGTGCCAGCCGTTGAGCATCGGGCCGACCGAAAGCGCGATAGCCGGAATGTTGACGGTGGCCGCGGCCATCAGCATGGCTGGCGTCGTCTTGTCGCAGCCGATGGTGAGCACTACGCCGTCGAGCGGATAGCCGTAGAGCACCTCTACCAGGCTGAGATAGGCAAGGTTGCGGTCAAGTGCAGCAGTCGGCCGCTTGCCGGTCTCCTGGATCGGGTGGCAAGGGAACTCGAAAGGGATGCCACCCATCGAGACGATGCCTTCGCGCACGCGCTTGGCCAGTTCGATGTGATGGCGGTTGCAGGGCGACAGGTCCGAGCCGGTCTGGGCGATGCCGATCAGCGGCTTGCCGGACATCAGTTCGGCCCGCGTCAGCCCGTAATTCAGGTAGCGCTCCAGATAGAGTGCCGTCATGCCCGGATTGTCGGGATTGTCGAACCACTCCTGCGAGCGAAATTTCTTCTTGTGGGTGGGGGCGCCTGCCATCGTGGTCTCCGTATTTGTATGACAAATCGATATGACAACGCGCGGGAGCAGGCAAGGGGCACGCGCCATCCGAATCCGCTCTTTGGTACGAAAGACATACATCTGCCTCCGCGCCAGACGGGATCGTGGTTTGTCAGCCCGCTATCCCGGAGAGTTGGAGCGCGTCGCCGCGGACCCTACCTGACCCTTCCGGCCACCCTCCCCCTCAAGGGGCCCACTTGGGGAGGGACATCCGCATCACTCGAACACGATGCTCGGCACTGCAGCCTCGGCCGCGCCGCGCTCTTCATTGACGCGGTCCCAGACCTTGGCGGCGATGTCGCGATAGATTTTCGCCTCAGCGCCATCCGGCTTGGAGACCACCACCGGCGTGCCGGCATCGGAGCTTTCGCGGATGCCCATCTCGAGCGGCACTTCGCCAAGGAAGGTGACGCCGAGACGCTCGGCCTCGCGGCGGGCGCCGCCATGGCCGAAGATGTCGTAGCGTTTTCCCGTATCGGGGGCGAGAAAATAGCTCATGTTTTCGACGATACCCAATAGCGGCACGTCGACCTTTCTGAACATGTTGAGGCCTTTGCGCGCATCGATCAGGGCCAGGTCCTGTGGCGTCGAGACGATGACGGCGCCGGCCAGCGGCACCTGTTGGGCCATGGTCAGCTGGGCGTCACCGGTGCCGGGCGGCATGTCGACGACGAGCACATCAAGCGGTCCCCATTCGACCTCGCGCAGCATCTGCGTCAATGCCGACATCACCATCGGCCCGCGCCAGATCATCGGCGTCTCCTCATCGACGAGGAAGCCCATCGACATGACCTTGAGGCCATAATTCTGCATCGGCTTCAGGATCTTGCCGTCGACGGTCTGCGGCCTGCCACGAATGTTGAGCAGACGCGGCATGGAAGGGCCATAAATGTCGGCATCGAGCACCCCGACCCGCAGCCCGTTGGCGGCAAGCCCAAGGGCGATATTGACGGCGGTGGTCGACTTGCCGACGCCGCCCTTGCCGGAAGCGACGGCGATGATCGCTTCGATGCCGGGTACGCCGCGCTTGCCCTGGCTGTGCGAGGCGGGCGCCTGCGGCGTGGGACGCGCAGGTGCGGCCGGCGGAGCGGGCCTCTGAGCCGGTCTTTGCGGAACCGGCGCCTCCATGCCGCCGCCCTTCTTTTCCGCCGTCAGCGCGACCACGGCGCCGGCAACACCGGGGATCGCCTTGACGACACGTTCGGCCGCCGCACGCAGCGGTTCCATCTCCTGGGCACGGGCAGCGGGAACGGTTATCGAAAAGAACACCTTGGCATCGGCAATGAAAATCTCGGAAACCAGGCCGAGGTCGACGATATTGCCGGTGAAATCCGGCCCATTGACCGTCTTCAGGCGCTCGATAACGATTTCCTTGGTCACGTTTTCATTGGCGGCGGGCATGAGTTTTTCCTCTACTTTTCCGCTCCAGATAATGCAGTTCCGGAACAGAACCAAGCGATGGACCACCAATTGCAGCGGCGTATCGGGGAGGCAGCGAGCATATGACGGCATTTCCAGTGGGAGCAGCCGTCGCCAAATCGTCAGCGCAGCCTATTTCATGAGCATGGAATGACAGCCAGGGAAGGAGACGAATCATGCTCGCAAACAGCAACGCGACGGCCAATCTCGCCGTGAAGGACCTGGCCAAGGCCAGGGCATTCTACGAAGGGGTCCTTGGCCTGAAAGAGGTGCACAATGAAGGTGGCGAACTGATCGTCTATAAAAGCGGCGACACCAGCATCAACGTCTACCGTTCGAACTTCGCTGGGACCAACAAGGCGACGGCTGTGACATGGACGGTCGGCGACGAACTCGGCAAGATCGTTGAGGCATTGAAATCGAATGGCGTGACCTTCGAGCATTACGACATGCCCGGGCTGACGCTTGAGGGTGACATCCATGTCGGTCACGGCATGAAGGTCGCATGGTTCAGGGATCCGGACGGCAACATCCTGAATCTTGTGGACCGGTAGTCGCCGCGCCAGAGGCGGCTCCAGGCGCCATGATGCTCACATCACCTTGCCAGACCGACCGCGAAGTAGGTGAGAGCCGCGATCGCCGCGGTTGCCGGCAAGGTGACGATCCATGCGGCCACGATGTTGCCGGCAATGCCCCAGCGAACGGCGGAGACGCGGCGGGCGGCGCCGACGCCGATGATAGCGCCGGTGATCGTGTGCGTGGTCGATACCGGAATACCGAGCCAGGTGGCGGCGAACAGGGTGATCGCTCCGCCGGTCTCGGCGCAGAAACCCTGCATCGGGTTCAGCCGGGTGATCTTCGAGCCCATGGTGTGGACGATGCGCCAGCCGCCGAGCAACGTGCCCAGCGCCAGCGCCGACTGACAGGTGATGACGACCCACAGCGGCACGTAAAAATTCGCGCCGAGCATGCCTTGCGAATAGAGCAGCACGGCGATGATGCCCATGGTCTTCTGCGCGTCGTTGCCGCCATGGCCGAGCGAATAGAGCGAGGCGGAAAAGAACTGCATGACGCGGAAGGCGCTGTCGACGGCGAACGGCGTCTGCCGCACGAACAGCCACGAGACCGCGAGGATCAAGACAAGCGCCAGCAGAAAGCCTGCCGCCGGCGACAGCACGATGGCCGCCGTCGTCTTGCCCAACCCGGCCCAGACGATGGCACCGGTGCCTGCCTTGGCAACGCCGGCGCCGACCAAACCGCCGATCAGAGCGTGCGAGCTACTGGACGGGATTCCGACGAGCCAGGTGACGACATTCCAGACGATGGCGCCGACAAGTGCTGCGAAGATTACTGCCGGCGTGACGATGCTGGCGTCGATGATGCCGGTTCCGAGCGTCTCCGCTACGTGAAGACCGAAGAACATGAAGGCGATGAAATTGAAGAAGGCCGCCCAGAACACCGCATAGTGCGGCCGCAGCACCCGGGTGGAGACGATGGTGGCGATGGAGTTGGCGGCATCGTGCAGGCCGTTGAGGAAATCGAAGAACAGCGCGACGACGACAAGGCCGACCAGCACGGGAAAGGCTATTGCGGCTTCTGACACTATACGTTCTCGATGACGATGCCGCTGATTTCGTTGGCGACGTCCTCGAAGCGATCGACCACCTTTTCCAGCTGGCCGTAAATCTCGCTGCCGATCAGATAGGCCATCGGATCGCTGCGGCCGTGCCGCTTGAACAGGTCCTTCAGGCCCTGCTCGTGCAGGTCGTCGGCCCGGCCTTCGGCGCGCATGACCTCCTCGGCGATGGCGTTGAGGCGCACCGTATGCGCCCCGACCTTGCCGAGCAGCGGGATCGCCTCGGCCACCAACTTGGCGGCCTCGACGATGACACCTCCCATTTCCTGCATCAGCGGGTCGAATTCCTTCTTCTCGAACAGCCTTACCGTCTTGACGGTTTTGTGCATCATATCGATGGCATCATCCATCGACTGGATCAGGTCCTTGATGTCGCCGCGGTCGAAGGGCGTGATGAAGGAGCGGCGCACGGCCAGCAGCACTTCCGCGGTGATCTGATCGGCTTCGTTCTCGAGATCGATGATCGTCTGACACCAGCGGTCGATGTCGTTGCCCTGCAAAAGCTGCTGCAGTGCCTCGGCGCCACCGACCACGGTGCGGGAATGCCGCTCGAACAGGTCGAAGAAGCGATCTTCGCGCGGCAAAAGCTTGCGGAACCAGCCCAGCATGTTCGGTACTCCCGTCGTGTCCAGTCCACGACCCCGTCTCATCCACATAGCGCCGCATTCCATCGCCGGAAACAGTAAGCCGGCTGAAAGATGTGGATGCGGACGATTTACACACGCGGCTTGCGGCCGAAGACGATTTCCACGACGTTGCGCGCTACAATCGGACACAGCGTCCGTGACAGGCTCCCGACGGCATGATCGATAAGCTGGAATTCTTCATAGCACTTGCCAGGGAAGAACATTTCGGCCGGGCGGCGGAGGTGTGCGGCGTCACCCAACCGACGCTTTCGGCCGGCATCAAGCAGCTGGAAGGCCAGCTCGGCGTGATGCTGGTGCTGCGCGGCTCGCGCTTCCAGGGATTGACGCCGGAAGGCAAGCAGGTGTTGGTGTGGGCGCGCCGCATCGTCGGCGATAGCAGGACCATGCGCGAGGAGATGCGGGCGGCGCGCCACGGCCTGTCGGGGCGCATCCGCATCGCCGCGATCCCGACGGCGCTGGCCATGGTGGCGCGACTGACGACGCCGTTTCGGGCAAAGCATCCCGGCGTCACCTTCTCGGTGCTGTCGCGCACCTCGATCGAGGTGCTATCGCTGCTCGGCAATTTCGACATCGACGCCGGCATCACCTATCTCGACAACGAGCCGCTCGGACGCGTCACTAGCGTGCCGCTCTATGACGAGCGCTATCAGCTGATCACCGCGGTCGGGAACCCCTATTTCGACCGCGACAAAGTGACATGGGCGGAACTCAGCCAGCTGCCGCTCTGCCTGCTGACGCCGGACATGCAGAACCGCCGCATCATCGACCAGCATCTGGCCGAAGCCGGCGTGCAGGTGCGGCCGACATTGGAATCCAACTCGATGATCGTGCTGTTTTCGCATATCCGCACCGGCAAATGGTCGTCGATCATGCCGCTTAACCTTGCGGAAACCTTCGGTTTTTCCGAGCCGATCCGGGCGATCCCGATCGTCGAGCCGGATGCCAGCCACACGGTCGGGCTGGTGGCGGCGCGGCGCGAACCGCACACGCCGCTGGTCTCGGCGCTGTTGGACGAGGCAATGGCGCTGGCGGACGATTTCCACGGCCGCCGCTAGGCTAGACAATGCTGGTGAACGCGAACGATAGAAAATTTCTATCGAGCAACGGATCGGCTTTATTGATTTAGCGGGTTTCCTCTGATTTCCTAACCACTTAGCGGAATACCGCCACGACCAGGGAGGGCGCTGCATGACGATGCAGCTAGCAAGTACCGAGATCGCATCGCGCACGGCGGCGATCATCCACGAGCTGAAAGGCCTCGAAGGCCCGCTGTTGCCGATCCTGCACGGCATACAGGAAGAGTTCGGTTATGTGCCGCAGGACGCACTGCCGATCATCGCCGAGGTGCTGAACATCTCCAGGGCCGAGGTTCATGGCGTCGTCACCTTCTATCACGATTACCGCAGCCAGCCCGCCGGCCGCCATGTGCTGAAGCTCTGCCAGGCGGAAGCCTGCCAGTCGTTGGGCTCGGATGCGATTGCCGCCAAGCTCAAATCATTGCTGGGCATCGGTTTCCACGAGACAACCCGCGACGGTTCGGTGACACTGGAGCCGGTCTATTGCCTCGGCCTTTGCGCCTGCTCGCCGTCGGCAATGCTGGACGGGGAGGTGATCGGGCGGCTCGACGACGAAAAGCTCAACGAGATCGTTGCCGAGGTGCGCTCATGATCCCGCGTATCTATATTCCCGGCGATTCCGGCGCGCTGGCGCTCGGTGCGGAAAAGGTTGCCAAGGCGGTTCGTGCGGAATTGGCCGAGCGCGGCATCGAGGCCAAGATCGTGCGCAACGGCTCGCGCGGCGCCTATTTCCTCGAGCCTATGGTCGAGGTTGCGACAGCCACTGGCCGCGTCGCCTACGGGCCGGTGAAGCCATCCGACGTCAAAAGCCTGTTCGACTGCGGCTTCCTCACCGGGGGCCACCACAAGCGCTGGCTGGGCGCACCGGACAAGATCCCGTTCCTAGCAAGGCAGACACGGCTGACCTTTGCGCGCTGCGGCGTCACCGATCCGCTGTCGCTCGACCACTACAAGGCGCATGGCGGGCTGAAGGGCCTGCAGAATGCAGTGGCGATGACGCCGGCCGAGGTCGTCAAGCAGGTGACCGAGTCCGGGCTGCGCGGTCGCGGCGGCGCCGGCTTCCCGACCGGCATCAAATGGAAAACTGTGCTCGATACGTCGGCCGACCGCAAATACATCGTCTGCAATGCCGATGAAGGCGATTCCGGCACGTTCGCCGACCGCATGATCATGGAAGGCGACCCCTTCGTGCTGATCGAAGGCATGGCGATCGCCGGCATCGCCACCGGCGCGACCAAGGGCTTCATCTATATCCGCTCGGAATATCCGCATGCGGTGGCGGTGATGCAGAAGGCCGTCGAGATCGCCCGCAAGGCCGGCGTGCTCGGCGTCAATGTGCTCGGCTCGGCCAATTCATTCGACATGGAAGTGCGGGTCGGCGCCGGCGCCTATGTCTGCGGCGAGGAGACCGCGCTGCTCGACAGCCTCGAAGGCAAGCGCGGGCAGGTGCGGGCCAAGCCGCCGCTGCCGGCGCACAAGGGCCTGTTCGGCAAGCCGACGGTGATCAACAACGTCATCTCGCTGGCCTCGGTGCCGGTGATCATGGACAAGGGCGCTGCCTTCTACAAGGATTTCGGCATGGGCCGTTCACGCGGCACCATCCCGATCCAGATTGCCGGCAACGTCAAGTATCCCGGTCTCTACGAGGCGGCGTTCGGCATGACGCTGGGCGAGATCGTCGACGATATCGGCGGCGGCACGGCGACGGGACGCCCGGTCAAAGCGGTGCAGGTGGGTGGCCCGCTCGGCGCCTACTTCCCGCGCGCGCTGTTCGACACGCCGTTCGACTACGAAGCGTTTGCCGCCAAGGACGGGCTGATCGGCCATGCCGGCATCGTCGTTTTCGACGACAGCGCCGACATGCTGAAGCAGGCACGCTTTGCCATGGAATTCTGCGCCATCGAGAGCTGCGGCAAGTGCACGCCGTGCCGCATCGGCTCGACTCGCGGTGTCGAGGTGCTGGACAGGCTCGCCCAGAACGTCGAACCGGAAAAGCAGATCGCGCTGGTCACCGACCTTTGCAACACAATGAAGTTCGGCTCGCTTTGCGCTCTCGGCGGCTTCACCCCATATCCAGTGATGAGTGCACTCAACCATTTCCCGGACGACTTTCGGCCGACGCCGGTCGCCGAAGCAGCGGAATAGGAGCGGACAGCCATGAACGCGGCATTCGACATCAAATCGCTGGTCCAGGAAATCGACTACGGCACACCTGCCTCTGAAGCCGAGCAGCAAGTGACGCTGACGGTCGACGGCAAGTCGATAACAGTGCCGGCGGGGACCTCGATCATGCGCGCATCGATGGAAGCCGGCGTCGAAATCCCGAAACTCTGCGCCACCGACATGCTGGACTCGTTCGGCTCCTGCCGGGTCTGCCTCGTCGAGATCGACGGGCGCGGCGGCACGCCGGCTTCATGCACTACGCCGGTCGGCGAAGGCATGGTCGTGCATACGCAGACCGATCGGCTGAACGCCATTCGCCGCGGCGTGATGGAACTCTACGTCTCCGACCACCCGGCGGCGTGGGGCGAGAAGGCCGGCACCGGCGCCAGCGAGTTCGACAAGGTCGTCACGACGGTCGGCCTGACCGAGAACCGCTATGGCGTGGACGGCCGCAACCACGTCAAGCAGCAAAACGGCGTGGCGCCCGGCCATGGCTCGCTGACCATCGATTACATCGCCCGCGACGAATCGAACCCGTATTTCACCTATGATCCGACGCAGTGCATCGTCTGCTCGCGCTGCGTGCGCGCCTGCGAGGAGGTGCAGGGCACGTTCGCGCTGACCATCGAGGGCCGCGGCTTCGAATCCAGGGTCTCGGCCGGCATGCACGAGGCGTTCGTCGATTCCGAATGCGTGTCGTGCGGGGCCTGCGTGCAGGCCTGCCCGACCGATGCGCTGAGGGAAAAGACCGTGCTGGCGAAAGGCCTACCCGAGCGCTCGACCGTCACCACCTGCGCCTATTGCGGCGTCGGCTGCTCGTTCAAGGCCGAGGTCAAGGGCGACGAGGTCATCCGCATGATGCCCTACAAGGCAGGCAAGGCCAACCACGGCCACTCCTGCGTCAAGGGCCGCTTCGCCTATGGCTATGCGACGCACAAGGACCGGATCCTGAAGCCAATGATCCGCGAGAAGGTCAGTGATCCCTGGCGCGAAGTGTCGTGGGAAGAGGCGCTCACCCATACCGCCAACGAATTCCGCCGCATCCAGTACCAGTACGGCCGCACCTCGATCGGCGGCATCACCTCGTCGCGCTGCACCAACGAGGAGACCTACCTCGTCCAGAAGCTGGTCCGGCAGGGCTTCCGCAACAACAATGTCGATACCTGCGCCCGTGTCTGCCATTCGCCGACCGGCTATGGCCTCGGCCAGACCTTCGGCACCTCCGCCGGCACGCAGGACTTCGATTCGATCGAGCAGACGGACGTGATCCTGCTGATCGGCGCCAATCCGACCGATGCGCATCCGGTGTTCGCCTCGCGCATGAAGAAGCGCATGCGCGAGGGCGCCAAGCTGATCGTGCTCGATCCGCGCCGCACCGACATCGTGCGCTCGGCCCACGTCGAGGCGCAGTTCCATCTGCCGCTGAAGCCGGGCACCAACGTCGCCATGCTGACCGCACTTGCCCATGTCATCGTCACCGAGGGCCTGTTCGACGAGGCCTTCATCCGCGAGCGCTGCGACTGGGACGAGTTCCAGGACTGGGCATCGTTCGTGGCGCTGCCGGAAAACAGCCCGGAAGTGGTCGGCCAGCTTGCAAATGTCGATCCCGACGACATACGCGGCGCGGCGCGGCTCTATGCTCGCGGCGGCAACGGCGCGATCTATTACGGCCTCGGCGTGACCGAGCACAGCCAGGGCTCGACCACCGTCATCGCCATTGCCAACCTCGCCATGGCGACCGGCAATATCGGCCGGCCGGGCGTCGGCGTGAACCCGCTGCGCGGCCAGAACAATGTGCAGGGCTCCTGCGACATGGGCTCGTTCCCGCACGAGCTTCCCGGCTATCGCCACATTTCAGGCGACGCGGTGCGCGCCATCTATGAGAGCCTGTGGGGCGTCAAGCTCGACGACGAGCCCGGCCTGCGCATCCCCAATATGCTGGATGCGGCCGTCGACGGCTCGTTCAAGGGGCTCTATGTGCAGGGCGAGGACATCCTGCAGTCGGACCCCGACACCAAGCATGTCGCCGCCGGTCTCGCCGCGATGGAATGCGTCGTCGTGCACGACCTCTTCCTCAACGAGACGGCCAACTACGCGCATGTGTTCCTGCCCGGCTCGACGTTCCTCGAGAAGGACGGCACCTTCACCAATGCCGAGCGCCGCATCAACATGGTGCGCAAGGTAATGGAGCCGAAATGCGGCTATGCCGACTGGGAAGCGACGCAGGAGCTCGCCAAGGCGCTCGGCCTCGGCTGGAACTACACGCATCCGTCCCAGATCATGGACGAGATCGCCAAGACAACACCAAGTTTCGCCGGCGTTTCCTTCGACCTTCTCGACCGGGTGGGCTCGGTGCAGTGGCCCTGCAACGAGAAGTCGCCGGAAGGCACGCCGATCATGCATATCGGCGGCTTCGTGCGCGGCAAGGGCAAGTTCATCCGCACCGAATATGTCGCGACCGACGAAAGGACCGGACCGCGCTTCCCGCTGCTGCTGACCACCGGCCGCATCCTGTCGCAATACAATGTCGGCGCGCAGACCCGGCGCACCGACAACGTGGTCTGGCATAGCGAGGACCGGCTGGAGATCCATCCGCACGATGCCGAAAATCGCGGCCTGCGCGATGGCGACTGGGTGCGGCTGACCAGCCGCTCGGGCGAGACGACGCTGCGCGCGCTGATCACCGAGCGGGTGTCGCCGGGCGTCGTCTATACGACCTTCCACCATCCCGACACCCAGGCTAACGTCATCACCACCGACTTCTCCGACTGGGCGACCAACTGCCCGGAATACAAGGTGACCGCGGTGCAGGTGGGTGCATCCAACGGCCCGTCGGAATGGCAGCGCGACTATGACGAGCAGGCAAAGCAAAGCCGCCGCATCGCGAAGTTGGAAGCGGCGGAGTAGTCCTTGACCGCGCGCCGCAAAGCCATTGCGCAGATCTCGCGTCTCGCGCGCCGCGCCGGCGGCACTGCGGCCGCCAACCGCATGGTGCCGGAAGAGACGCCGGTGGCGTTCTCCTTTGCCGGCACCACGCATGCGGTGATGATGGCAAGCCCGGCTGATTTCGAGGATTTCGCGCTCGGCTTCTCGCTGACCGAAGGCATCATTGCCTCGCCGGACGAAATCGAAGCGATCGAGGTCGAGGATCACGGCGCCGGCATCGATATCCAGATCCGGCTGAAGGACCAGGCCAACACCCGCTTCGAAGCGCGTCGCAGACGCCTGGCCGGCCCGGTCGGCTGCGGGCTGTGCGGCATCGAATCGATCGAGGAGGCGATGCGCTCGGTAAACCCGGTCGGTGCGTCGCAACTTACACTTCAGGCCAATGACATCGTCCGCTCGGTCAAGCTTTTGTCGAAGCTGCAGCCGCTGCACGCCGAGACCGGTGCCGTCCACGCCGCCGGTTTTTACCTTCCCGGCAAGGGCATCGTCATGGCGCGCGAGGATGTCGGCCGCCATAACGCGCTGGACAAGCTGGCTGGCGCGCTGGCCAAAGCCGGTATCGACGGCAGGTCGGGGGCCGTCGTCGTCACGTCGCGCGTTTCGGTCGAGATGGTGCAGAAGACCGCGGCGATCGGCTCGGCCGTCATCATTGCCGTCTCGGCGCCGACCGCACTTGCCATCCGCACCGCGGACGATTCCGGCATGACGCTGGTGGCGCTGGTGCGCGGCGACGATTTCGATATTTTCACCCATCCTGACCGCGTGGTTTCCGGAGTTGCCAAGCATGTCGCATGACGAAGGCCACCTCATGAGCACCAGCGAAAAGCTGGTTCGCATGGCCAACCAGATTGCCGCCTTTTTCCACTCAAAGCCGCGCGAGCAAGGCATTGCCGGCGTCGCCGAGCACATCAACAAATTCTGGGAGCCGAGGATGCGCCGGCAATTGTTCGAGATGCTGGACAGCGGTGGCGAGGGGTTCAACGAGCTTGTCGTCGCGGCCGCGCCACACATCAAGCGGCCGGGCGCGCCGGAGGGCGCAGGTTTCAGCGTCGGCGGAGCGAACACCGAGACTGCCGCCGCGTCACAGAAGTAGGCGCCGCGGGCCCACATTCACACTCTCTGAAGTTTCATCTGCCGCAGGCCGCGCGCCTCTGCTATGATCCGGCGATAAGAAATCGTCGGGTCGGGCGGACAACTCGTGAGGCCGATCGAAACTCGATACGCGCTCAGTGGCGACGTGCGGATCGCCTATCAGGTG
The DNA here is from genome assembly GCF_040320565.1 of Mesorhizobium sp. M0664. Lineage (NCBI taxonomy): Bacteria > Pseudomonadati > Pseudomonadota > Alphaproteobacteria > Hyphomicrobiales > Phyllobacteriaceae > Mesorhizobium > Mesorhizobium sp. M0664. The sequence continues at coordinate 251,258 of NZ_JAMYPW010000001.1, read as the reverse complement.
GTCGGCCAGGGATCGCTCGACCTCGTCTTCGTGCCGGGTTTCATTTCCAATCTCGACCTGCACTGGGAAGACGAGGGCTACACCCGGCTGTTGAAGCGGCTTTCCGCGTTCTCACGGCTGATCCTGTTCGACAAGCGCGGCACCGGCCTGTCCGACCGCGTCGATGTCCACCACCTGCCCAGCCTCGAAACCCGCATGGACGATGTACGCGCGGTGATGGATGCGACCGGCAGCGGCCGCGCCGCCTTGCTCGGCGCTTCGGAAGGCGCGCCGATGGCAATGCTGTTCGCCGCCACCTACCCGGAGCGGACGCGGGCGCTGGCGCTTTATGGCGGCTATGCGCATTTCCACAAATGGGTGATGCCGCCGGAACGCCTTGAGGCGTTCATCGCGACGGCGGAGACCGCATGGGGCACCGGCGCCACCCTGCCGCATTTCGCGCCCGGCCGTGTCGACGATCCGCGTTTCGCCACATGGTGGGCGCGCTTCGAGCGGCTGTCGGCGAGCCCGACCGCGGCAATCGCCCTAGCCCGCATGAATGCGGCTATCGACGTGCGCGGCGTGCTGGCGGCGATCAGCGCACCGACGCTGCTCATCCATCGCCGCAACGATGCGCGCGTCGACCCGGAGGCCAGCCGCTTCCTGGCAAGGAAGATCCCGAATTCGCGGCTGGTCGAGGTGGCCGGGCGCGACCACCCGATCTGGACCGGCGATATCGACCGGGTGGCCGATCTGATCGAGGAATTCCTGACCGGAGCGCGCGCCGTTGCCGAGGCCGAGCGCGTGCTGGCTGCACTGCTGGTCACCCGGATCTACGACACGGCGCGGCTTGGCGACCGCATGTGGAGCGAGCGCAGCCAGCGTTTTCAGGGAACATGGCGGCTTACGGTCGGGCGCCATGGCGGCCGCCCGGCCGGCACGCATGGCGAGCTGATGATGGCGCGTTTCGACGGCCCGGCGCGGGCCGTACGCTGCGCGGCGACGCTGCGCGACGCGGCGCAGGAGATCGGCGTCGCCAGCGCGCAGGGCGTGCATGTCGGCGAGGTCGAGTTGCGTGGGCCGCCGACGGGGTTGACGGCGCGCGTGACGATGCAGCTTGCCGCGCATGCCGGGCGCGGCGACATCCTCGCTTCGCGGCTGGTCGCCGACCTCGCCGCCGGTTCAGGCCTTCATTTCAATGACGCCGGGCGCATCGCGCTTGACGAGCTGGATGAACCGCTGGCGCTGGTGCAGGCGACCTCGGAACAGCATCTGGAGCCAGCCTGCCGGCCGAAGGCCAAGGCTGCTGCCGAGCCGGCCGCACTGACGGCGCGCGAAAGCGAGGTGGTGAACCTCATCGCCGATGGCAAGAGCAATGCCGCGATCGCCGCCGAACTCGGGCTGAGCGAACACACCGTCAAGCGTCACGTCGCCAATATTCTGCTCAAGCTGGACCTGCCGTCGCGGGCGGCGGCGGCGGCGTTCTCGGCCCGGCATGCTGGCCCGCACGGGCCATAGCAGCCATGGCGCTTTCGGGCGAAGCGGCCGGGCATGCGTAAGCGCTATCACTTCGTCCCATGCAGGCCAGGCGGATATCGCCGGGAAAGGCGCTGCGAAGGGAGGAATAAAATGCTGAAGTCGACACTCAAATCACTGGTGCTGGCGGCAGGCGTTGGCGCGCTGTTGGCGATCGTTCCTGCCAAGGCCGAAGACGCCTCGGCGACGGCTGCCTACAAGGACATCCAGGCAACGCTCGGCTCGGTACCGGACATGTTCAAGACGCTGCCGGATGTCGCCGTTGCCGGCGCCTGGGCCGAGATCAAGGGCGTGCAGCTCAACCCGAACACCGCGCTCGACGGCAAGACCAAGGAATTGATGGGCCTCGCCGTCGCCTCGCAGATCCCCTGCCAGTACTGCATCTATTTCCACACGCAGGCGACCAAGCTCAATGGCGCCAGCGACGAGGAGATCAAGGAGGCGGTGGCGATGGCGGCGATCGTGCGCCACTGGTCGACGATGCTCAACGGCAGCCAGGTCGATCTCGCCACTTTCAAGAAGCAGTCCGACGAGGTGTTCTCGGCCGTCAAGGCGAAGTCACAGTGAAGAAGCCACTGCCCGGCGGCGAGCGCCGGGCAGTGGCTGATCAAGCAACCACCCGATCCGAGAAAACGGGCCTATGGAGGAAAAAATGCTGACCAAGACACAGACGATAGACGGCGCTGCGATCAAGAAGGCGATTGAGGGCCGTGATGGAAAATTGCTGGCGAGCTTCTATGCCGACGACGCATTGGTGCGGGTGATCGACCGCAACAACCCGCCGAGCAAGCCGCGCGAAATCCGCGGGCGCGCTGCGATCACTACATTCTGGGACGACATTTGCAGTCGGGCGATGACCCACAAGGTCGACACCACCATTGCCGACGGCAACAACCTCGCCTTCACCCAGGCCTGCTCCTATCCGGACGGGACCAAGGTATTCTGCGCGGCGATGCTGGAGCTGAAGAACGGCCAGATCGCACGGCAGACCGTCGTGCAGGCCTGGGACGAATAAGGAGGCGGCGATGTTCAGTGCCAGATGGCAGATCGACGCCAAGTTCGGCCACAAGCAGACCGTGCTCGAACTGTTAAAGAATGGGAACGCGAGATCGGCTCGCTGGTCGGTGTCGACGACCTCAAGTTCCAGATCATGACCGGATCGATCGGCGCGCGGGAAGCGACGATCAAGTCCCACCAGCAGGTCGAAAGCCTCGCCCAATTGGAGGCCTTCTTCGCCAACATTGGCAAGATCGATGCGCACGCTAAATGGCGCAAGGAGATGGAGCCCTACCTCGTGTGGGGCACCAGCCTGTGGAACATCTACCGCATCGTGGAATAGCAGTCCGGCTTACTCCCTTCTCCCCGTCACTTACGGGGAGAAGGTGGCGGCAGCCGGATGAGGGGCAGCGCGACGTCTGCAGGAGAGCTCTACTCGCTCTCGCCTTCCAGCGCCGGCACCGACACGCCGGCAAGCTCGGCCGCGAGCAGCCGCGACGCACCGGCGCGTGCGATCCGCAGCATCAGCGCCTTGCGCGTCGCCGCTGCCATGCGGTGCTCGGGCGCATCGCGCAAAATCTCGGCACCGTAGCCGTCGGAGAGAATGAACCCGCACTCCTGCGGAAAAATTTCCGAAGGCACGCCGGGATGGGTGGCGAAGAAGAAGCGGTCGGAATGCAGCCGGTAGTCAGGCCATTTGCGGTCGACCCTGAAATCCTCGATCGAGGATTTGATTTCGATGATCCAGATGTCGCCCTGGCGGGTCAGCGCGACGAGATCGGCGCGCCGGCCGGTGGCCAGCGACAGTTCGGGCAAGACATGCGCGCCCATCTGCCTGAGCAGCCGCTGCACGCCACGCCTGACCAACATGGCGCGCTCCGACTGGCGGCCGTCGATGAGCGGATTGAGGGGTAGAGGTGAGATGATCGGCATGGCGGCACCATGCCAGATTTTGTTCACGGTTTGAACCCTGGTTTTGATGGGCGATTACCCACTTTACAAACACGGCGATGTGCATGATACCTTGAATCCACAGTAGGAATCCGGGTTATGAGTGTCCTTTTCGAGCCACACTTCCACAACGAAGCTGCTTTCGAACGGCTGGAGACGGGCAAGAAGGCCCGTTAGGCAAGGCTGAGTCACAATGAGCGTCGTGAGCGGCGTGGCGCTTGTACGTCTTCTGCTGAAGATCTATCGAGCCCGAACGGCCTGCCCATTCTCTTCGAGAGCATACAGGAATGGCTGGCAGAGCGCGCCCCCTTCCAACAACTTAACAGCGTCGAGGATAGCTTTGGCGGCAGCAAGCACCCGCAAATGTTTGTAGCCGGTGGTGGCTTCAACCATTTCCCTGAAGACGATTTTGCGGCCTACGTGATGTTGTTGCCTTGGCAAAACCCAGAAAACGTTGTGCTGGTGATCAAGCCCGAAGAAGGGCCTACCCGCGTCTTCAGGCCTTCCTGTTTGTAAAGTGCATAATTGCCTTTTGAGAAACGATAAAGGCCACAAGGCGGGCCGCTCGCGTTATGAATGCGTTTCCTACTGGTGAGGGGAGCTATGTTTTCGCGAGGCGTCGCGGTTGATCTAATATTCACCGCTGCAGGCCCGATAGTGGTCGCAGCATAATCAACAAGGTGGCGAAGCATGGTTACTGAGAATGCAAGTTTGACGGTCGAGCAGACCAGGCTCAACAGGATGCTCACGCGGGGCGTCGTATTTTCTGTTATTTGGCTAGCCGGTTTCGGGTCTTCTTATGCACTCTACCAAGGGCTTCTGGCGCGACGGATGATAAAAATGAATCCCGTGCTTCGGGGAAATGGCCGCGCCTGGTGGTGCATCATTGTGGGAGGGCTTGGGGCCGCAGCCTTATGTGCGATAGTTGGCGCCGGCATTTTCAACGCCATGACACAACCCTAGGTCACGCTGTAACACCGCCTGCCGATCGGGTGTTGGGTCATATTGATTTGCAGGTCCCGTTCAATGAGTGCTTCCGGCGTCATCCTCCCATCATTGGCCGTCATTTCCCGCCCGCAAGTCTAAAGCTTGCTGATTCATATCAGAATGCTCCTGTCCCGTCGCCGGGCCGCACCAGATATGGCAACTCAGACTTGCCATTGTCATCGACCCGGCCCTCAGCTAACCGGCATCATGCCCTCCAGGGCAATGATTCTCGTCTTTGCGCAGCGTTCGCGGATGGTTTTGAGGCGGCCGTATTCTGGAGAGTCGTACCATGCCAGGAGGGACGCCATGTCCGGGAATTCGACAATGACGAGGCGATGAGGTTCCCAATCGCCCTCCAGAACTTTGGTGGCTCCGCCGCGAGCGATATACCTCCCCCCGTAGCGGGCTTCGGTTGCCGGCACGTCCCGGCGGTATTCCTCGAAAACGGCGGCGTCGGTTATGTCGACATCAGCAATGAGATATGCGGCCATTGACCTTACTCCCGGAAAAAAAAACATTGAAACAGGTCTATTAGCGGCCCCGCAACTAAGCCAGCGGTACTACGCCTCGGAAACGACTCGCGTTCTCCCGGATTGGGGCGCTTAACTGTCTTGGTGGGGGCAGCTCTGGGAGGAGACGAACCATGCCGATGTATCTCACGCGATTCAGCTACAGGCCCGAAACCTGGGCGCGCTTGATGGATAATCCCGAGGATAGACGCGAGGCTGCCCGTTCCTACATCGAGTCGGTCGGCGGAAAGCTGCACGGGTTCTGGTATGCCTTCGGAGAGTACGATGGCTGGAACCTATGGGAGGCGCCGGACAACGTGTCGATGGCATCCGTCATGCTGGCCATCGGTGCGGGAGGCGCGCTCAGCTCGTACCAGACCACCGTCCTGTTAAGTGTCGAAGAGACGATGGACGCGCTTGGCAAAGCGAAGTCGATCCGGTACCGCCCGCCGGGATCGTGACCGCCGCCCGCGCTTTGCGGAGTGTCGAAGGCTGGGGAACGCTTGCTCTCGGACGGCGCACGTTCCTAAACTTTTGCGCAAAAGAGTCCACTGCGGCTCTTGGCAGCGCCGGCAGCTTGCGCTTTCAATGTCGGCTACGGTGTTTTACGAGGAGCATTAGATGACGGAAGATGACGACCGGAAATCGGCGACGCCGGAGGAAATCCGCTCGGCCATCAGAGGCTGGGCGGTGCTTGGGGCAATTATCGTTGCCGTGTTTGGTGCGCCCTACGTCATGATCGATAGTTGAATGGCCAACGATCCTGGTCGCCCCGATGGATTGCCTGAAAAGATCGGTACGGTCCTTGGTGCATTGGTGGTGATCGGCACGTTCGGGCTTCTGGCCTGGACCGTGCTTCGCGGCGTCCTTTATTAAACCCGGCCTGTCTGGACTTTCCCTTGCGGCGGCCGCGTCTCAGGCCGATCTCCTCGTTGCGACGGATGATCTTGGCCGCAGGCCAGAGCGCCCGGCAGCGTCACCGACATCCATGAGTGATTTCCTCGGCTCGGGGTTCTTGTTCCTGGCCCCATTGATTTTGCAACATAATCCTGCGGGGGCTGTTGCCGAAATGCCATAGTCGCAGGTTTACCAGCATGCAAGCGCAAGGATATAGGCATCGCCCGCTTGGCAAGCAAAGCAAATGCCAGCATGAATGAAGATGAAAAAAGCGGCCGACTCGAGCCGCTGTTGTTTGGGCAGGCATCGGACCTTTTCATGCGCATGAAGTCACTTGCAATCGTCGCGGCCCTGGCGCTGTCGACGGCTGTCGCCGGTTGCAGCACCATCGGCTCGCAGATCTTCACCAACAACTACGGCGCGGTGACCGACGCCGGCTATCACCTGCCGCGCGTTCCGATCGAAAAGGTGCCGTTCAAATACCGCCGGCAGATCGTCGACTACGACACCAGGGAAAAGCCGGGCACCATCATCGTCGATACGCAGAACAAGTTCCTCTACTTCGTCATGGGCGACGGCGAAGCGATGCGCTACGGCATCGGCGTCGGCCGTGAGGGTTTCGAATGGCACGGCACCGCCCATATCGCGCTGAAGCGCGAATGGCCGAGCTGGACACCGCCTTCGCAGATGATCAAGCGGCAGCCGGAGTTGGCCAAGTTTGCCGGTGGCATGGAGCCGGGGTTGAAGAACCCGCTCGGCGCGCGCGCCATGTACCTGTTCAACAAGGGCGGCGACATGGGTTATCGCCTGCATGGCAGCCCGGAATGGAATTCGATCGGCAAGGCGATGTCGTCGGGCTGCATCCGGCTGATGAACCAGGACATTATCGACCTCTACGACCGCACCTCGGTCGGCGCCAAGGTCATTGTGATATAAAACCCTTATACGCGGACCGTCTAGGCAACAACACAGACGTCGCAAACAGAAAACCGGGCACTTTGGCCCGGTTTTTTGTTGTCTATCGACGTTGACGATGGAACGTCGCGTCAGGAGACCTGTTCGACGTGCTGCACTTCCGGCACAAAGTGCCGGAGTAGGTTCTGGATGCCGTGCTTCAGCGTCGCGGTCGACGACGGGCAGCCGGCGCAGGCGCCCTTCATGTGCAGGAACACGGTGCCGTTCTCGAAGCCGCGGAAGGTGATGTCGCCGCCGTCCTGGGCCACCGCCGGGCGCACCCGCGTGTCGAGCAGCTCCTTGATGGTGACGACCAGCTCCTCGTCGGCCTTGTCGTAGAATTCGCCGGTCTGGCTGGTCTCGGCGGCGGGGCCGGCCTTGGCCATCACCGGCGCGCCGGACATGAAATGCTCCATGATGGCGCCGAGGATAGCCGGCTTCAGATGCTGCCAGTCGGGGCCGTCCTTGGTCACGGTGATGAAATCATAGCCGAAGAAGACGCCGGTGACGCCGGGGATTTCGAACAGCCGGCCGGCGAGCGGCGAAGCCGTCGCGGCGCTATCGGCATCGCGGAAATCGGCGGTGCCTTCATGCAGCACTTCCTTGCCGGGCAGGAATTTCAGCGTCGCCGGGTTTGGCGTCGACTCGGTCTGGATGAACATGGCCGTCTCCGTGCCCGTTTCGGGCAGCTAGTTTGGAATAATTCTAATTAGGCTTTATCCGCCCGACATTCAAGCGAAAGGCATCGCCGGCGGTAGCGGCAGGCGGAATGTTTTACCCCTGCCTTGCGCGAGGCGCGCTCAGGCGAGGCTGTCGATCTCCTCGTCCGACAGGTTCTGCGGCACCACCGTGACGGGAATCGGAAAGGCGGCGCCCTTGCCGGCGACCGCGCCGACCAGCGGCCCTGGGCCTTCCTTGCCGGCGCCTGCCGCCAGCACCAGAATGGCGATGTCCTGGTCTTCCTCGATCAGCTTGTGGATCTCTTCGGTAGGCTTGCCCTCGCGGACCACCAGTTCCGGCTCGATGCCGAGCTTCTGGCGCACCTTGTTGGCGTAGCTGTCCAGTGCGGCACGCGCCGTGGCGGTCGCCTCCTCGCGCATGATCTTCTCGACGCCCAGCCAGTGCTGGAAATCATCCGGCTCGATGACATAGAGCAGCACCAGCACGCCGCCCGTGCTTTGCGCCCGCTTCGAGGCGTAGGCGACGGCGCGCTCGCATTCGGGCGTATCGTCGATGATCGCCAGGAACTTGCGGCGATGACCGACTTCGCGGCTGAGGCGTTTGGAGACCATATTCACCCTGTTCGATGGTTTCGGCCGCAATCTGCCACCGCCACAGCCCGCCCGCAAGCGACCGGCGGCTGTGGCAATGCTGGTGCAGCTTAAAGCGCGATGCGTTCGACCAGCGACGCGCTTCAGGTTCCTGTTTTATGCATGTCGTTATCGCAAAACCGCTGCACACTTTTGCGCGACATGCATTAGCCTTGCAGCAGGCCGATAATGTCGCGCACGGTCTTCATGGTCGCTTCGGCCAATGTGCCGGCACGCTCGCCGCCATCGCGCAGCACCGCGTCGACATAGGCGCGGTCGCCGGAGATGCGGCGCATCTCGCCGGCGATCGGCGCCAGCTTTTCCACCGCAAGGTCGGCCAGCGCCGGCTTGAACACCGAAAACTGCTGGCCGCCATATTCCTTCAGCACCGCCTCTTTCGAGATTTCGGCGAGGCCGGCATAGATGCCGACGAGGTTTTCCGCTTCCGGCCGGCCGGCAAGCCCGTCCAGTTCGCCGGGCAAAGCCTCCGGGTCGGTCTTGGCCTTGCGGATTTTCTTCGAGATGGCGTCGGCATCGTCGGTCAGGTTGATGCGCGACAGGTCCGACGGATCGGATTTCGACATCTTCTTCGAACCGTCGCGCAGCGACATGATGCGCGCTGCCGGGCCGCCGATGACCGGCTCGGTCAGCGGGAAATAGCCGTTCACCGTCTCTTCGCCGACCTCCATTTCGACGCCGACGCCAAGCGCTGCGATGCGGTCCGAAAAGTCGTTGTTGAATTTCTGCGCGATGTCGCGGGTCAGCTCCAGATGCTGCTTCTGGTCGTCGCCGACCGGCACGTGGGTGGCGCGGTAGACGAGGATGTCGGCGGCCATCAGGGAGGGATAGGCGAGCAGGCCGAGCGAGGCGTTCTCGCGGTCCTTGCCGGCCTTGTCCTTGAACTGCGTCATGCGGTTCATCCAACCGATGCGCGCCACGCAGTTGAAGATCCAGGCAAGCTCGGCGTGCTGCATCACCCGCGACTGGTTGAAGACGATGTGTTTTTTCGGGTCGATGCCCGAGGCGAGAAACGCCGCGGTGATCGAACGCGTCTGGTCCTGAAGATCCTCATAGACGAGCTGTGCGGTCAGCGAATGCAGATCGACGACGCAATAGATACAGTCGGAGGTGTCCTGCAGGGCGACGAATTTCTTGATGGCGCCGAGATAATTGCCGAGATGCAGATTGCCGGTTGGCTGGACGCCGGAAAAAACGAGCGGTTTGAAGGGGGGCTGATCGGTCATGGTGTTTCCCTGGCTTGTGGAGGGCCGTTTCGCGCGCGGCGAAAGTCTTGCGACGGCGCGCTTATGGACGAGAGCGAGGAGACGATCAAGAGGGGCGTTGGCCAGGGCGCGCAGGCTTTGACGTCGGCCGAACAGAAGGCTGTTTGAGGGATGGCGCCGACCAGAAACAAAAACCCGCCTCGGTGGGCGGGTCGTTGGAGCCAATTAGCACCATACCAAAATTAATAGCATAGCTGCCGGCACAAAGCAAGAACAAAATTGGCGCTGATGAATTTTCCCCCTCACGGATCCGGAGATTGCTCCTTGACCGGCTGGGAGCCCTTGCGCCCGATATTGCGGCGGATCATGCCGAAATCGGCACCGCCGGTGGCGAAGGCGGTGACGAAGTAAAGCAGCGCCCCGCCGGCGACGAGCGCTAGCAGCGTTACCGCCTTGATCACCAGCGGCGAGCCGGAGGCGAGCCTTGCGGCGAACCAGTGTTCGGCAAAATAGAGCGCCGCGGCCATCACCGCCGCCGACAGCACCAGCCGCGGGATCCGTTTCATGAGCGGCACGTCGCGGCCCCAATGGCCGCGTCGGATCAGCACGGCGAGCAGCATCGCCGCATTGACCCAGCCGGCGACAGCGGAGGCAACGGCAATGCCGGGCGCGCCCATCGTCGGAAACAGCGTCAGTGCCGTCGTAATGTTAACCGCCACCGAGATGGCGGCGAAAATCATCGGCGTGCGCGTGTCCTCGCGAGCGAAATAGCCTGGGGTGAACGCCTTGATCAGCACGAAGGCCGGCAGGCCGAGCCCGAAGATCGCCAGGATTGCCGCGACCGTCGGCGTCGAATTGTTGGCGGCAAAGGCGCCGCGCTCATAGACCAGCCGCACGATCGGCTCGGACATGACCAGCAGCGCGGCCGCCGCAGGCAAGGTCATGAAAAGGGTAAACTCGACCGAGCGGTTCTGCAGATTGGCGGCCTCGACCAGATTGCCCGATTTCAGCGCCCGCGACAGTTCCGGCAACAGCACGATGGCGACAGCGACGCCGACGACGCCCAGCGGCAGCTGGTAGACGCGGTCGGCATAGGCCAGCGACGACACCGCACTGTCCTGCGCCGATGCGATCGCCGTGCCGATCAGCTGGTTGATCTGGGTGATGCCGCCGGTGATCGCCGCCGGCAGCGCCAGGATCAGCAGCCGCTTGACGTTCGGCGTCATCTTCGGCCGCCGGAAGCCGATCGAAATGCCGGCATGGCGCACCGCCGCCCAGACGATCGCCAGCTGCACCAGGCCGGCCGCCAGCACGCCCCAAGCCAGGCCGAAACCAACGGTGCGGGCGTCCGAACCCTTGTACCAGGCATAGGCAAGCACGGCGATAAGGATGACGTTGAGGAACACCGGCGCCACCGCAGCGGCGAAATAGCGGCGCAGCGAATTCAGCATGCCGGCCATCATGGCGCCGAGCGACATGCAGATCAGGTAGGGGAACATGACGGTCGCCAGCGCCACCGTCGTCTCGAATTTTCCCGGCGTGTCGGCAAAGCCCGGCGCCACCAGATAGCGCACGATCAGCGGCATCGCCAGTTCCATGGCGATGGTCAGCGCCAGAAGCGCCGTGAACAAGACGCCGAACACCTCTTCGGAAAAGCGCTTGGCGCCGTCGGTGCCGTGTGTCTCGATCTCCTTGGCGAACAGCGGCACGAAGGCGGCATTGAAGGCGCCTTCGGCGAACAGCCGGCGAAAGGTGTTGGGAAACTGGAAGGCGGCGTTGAAGGCGTCGGCGATCGGCCCGGTGCCGAGTGCGGCAGCCATCAGCATCTCGCGGCCGAAACCGAGGGCGCGGCTCATCAGCGTGCCGGAAGCGACCGTGGCGAATTTCTTGACAAGGCTCATGCGCTTGAAGACTGCCTGTGCGATTGGGGCAAATGGAAGGTAACCGTCACTCGGCGGCCGTTTTGGTCTTGCCGCGCTCGGACGCCGTGCCCTCGAGCACCGCGATCAGCCTGTTGCGGATGGTCGCCGTACGCGACGGGCTGTCGATCTTCTGGCCGGTGAGATCGGTGACGTAGAACGTGTCGATGACTTTTTCGCCGAATGTGGTGATGTGGGCCGAGGCGATGTCGAGCGACAGGTCCGACAACATGCCGGTGATCTCCGACAGAAGGCCCGGCCTGTCCAGCCCCTCGACCTCGATCACCGAGAAACGGTTCGACAGCGTGTTGCGGATCTCGGCGCGTGGCGGAATACGGAAAACCTTGGCGCCGCGCCGCGGCTTGGTGCGCTTCTCGATCATTTCGGGCAGCCAGCTCTTGCCCGACAGCACGTCCTCGATCAGCCGGCCGACGCGCTCGGCACGGCGGCGCTCGTCCTCGTCGCGGTCGAACTCCCTCGAGATCAGGATGGTGTCGAGCGCGCGGCCGTCCGAGGTGGTGAAGATCTGCGCGTCGACGATGTTGCCGCCGGCCGCGGCACAGGCGCCGGCAATCACCGAGAGCAGGCGCGGATGGTCCTGCGCCAGCACGGTGATCTCGGTCACCGCCTCGAACTGGTGGGTTTTGACCATGGTGGCGAGCTTCTTGCCGGCGTGATCGGCCTCGCGGATGAATTCGGCATGGCGGAGCTGGTCGGGAAGATCGACCGCCAGCAGATAGTTCTCGTAGTGCTGGCCGACATAACGCTTGCGGGCCTTTTCCGGCCAGTCGGCAAGCGCCTCGGCCAGTTGTTCGCGCGCCGCCGCCGTCCGTTTGGCGCGCGACACCTCCGAAAACCCGCCGGTCAACAAAAGCTCGGTCTCGTAGTAGAGCGTACGCAGCAACTGGCCCTTCCAACCGTTCCAGACCCCAGGCCCGACGCCGCGGATATCGCAGACGGTAAGCACAAGCAGCATCTTCAGCCGTTCGACCGACTGCACGATGGCGGCAAAATCTTCGATCGTCTTGCGGTCGTTGAGATCGCGGGTCTGCGCCGTCATCGACATGACGAGGTGGTTCTCGACCAGCCAGGCGACCGTTTCGGTGTCGGCCGGCGACAGCCCCATATGCGGGCAGATGCGCCGGGCGATCCTGGCGCCGGCTTGCGAATGGTCCTCCGGCCTGCCCTTGGCGATGTCGTGCAGCAGCACGGCGACATAGAGCGCCTCGCGGCTCTTCTTCAGCCCCGGCATCAGCGAGTGGGCGAGTGGATGGATCTTTTCCCCGTCGCCGCGCTCGATCTCGGCCAGCACGCCGATGCAGCGGATGAGGTGCTCGTCCACCGTGTAGTGGTGGTACATCGAGAACTGCATCATGGCGACGATCTTGCCGAAGTCCGGGATCAGCTTGGCAAGCAGTCCGGCCTCGTTCATGCGCCGCAGATTGAGCTCGGCGTTGCGGTCCGAGGTCAACACATCGAGGAACAGCCGGTTGGCCTCCTCGTCGCGCCTGAGCGCCTTGCCGACGAGGCCGAGAGAGCGGGTCAAAAGCTTCAGCGCATCGGGGTGGAATTCCAGGCCATGCTTATCGGCAAACCAGAACAGCCTGAGCAGGTTAACCGGATCGCGCTCGAACACCTCGTCGTCGGCAATGTTGATGCGGTGGTTGTCGACGATGAAATCGGCCGTGCCGGCGAGCTTGCGCTTGCGGCGCGAAAAGGTGAGGAAGATGCGGTTGAAGCCCGGCACATGCTTGGCCTGCTCTTCTTCCAGCGCGGCGCAGAAAATGCGGGTCAGGTCGCCGACATCCTTGGCGACGAGGAAGTAGTGCTTCATGAATCGCTCGACCGCCGACAGGCCGGGATGGGTGGTGTAGCCCAGCCGCTCGGCAATATCGCGCTGGATATCGAAATGCAGCCGCTCCTCGGCCTTGCCGGTGAGGAAATGCATGTGGCAGCGCACCGCCCATAGAAAATCCTCGGCCTTCTGGAATTCCCTGTATTCGGCGTCGGTGAAGACGCCCTTGTCGACCAGTTCCTCGCCGGTGCGCACGCGGTAGAAATATTTGGCGATCCAGAACAGCGTCTGCAGGTCGCGCAGGCCGCCCTTGCCGTCCTTGACGTTGGGTTCGACCAGGTAACGGCTCTCGCCGGCCTTGGCGTGGCGCTCGTCGCGTTCGGCGAGCTTGGCCTGGACATATTCGGGGCCGGTGGTGCGCACCACCTCGTGGTCGAAGCGCTGCAAAAGCTCGTCATAGAGCTTTTGCTCGCCCCACAGGAAGCGCGCCTCCAGGATCGAGGTGCGGATGGTGATGTCGGTGCGCGACAGCCTGAGGCACTCGTCGATGTTGCGGGTGGCGTGGCCGACCTTCAGCCCGAGGTCCCACAGCATATAGAGCATGTATTCGACGATCTGCTCGCCCCAGGGCGTCTGCTTGTAGGGCAGCAGGAACAGCAGATCGATGTCGGACCCGGGCGCCAGCGTGCCGCGGCCATAGCCGCCGACGGCCACGACCGCCATGCGCTCGGCCGAAGACGGGTTTTTGACGCGATAGACATGGGTGGCGGCGAAATCGTAGAGCGCGCGGATGATCTCATCCATCAGATGCGACAGCCGGGCGGCGCAGGCGGTGCCGCTGCCATCGTCCATCAGCATGCGTTCGGCGACCGTGCGGCCGTCGGCGAGCCGGCTTTTGAGAAGCTTGAGGACGCCGCTGCGCGCGGCCTTGCCGGAGCCGTCGCCTGCCGTGGCCGCGGTCAGTTCGGTCATCTCGCGGCGCAAGGCTTCGCCGTCGATCAGTTCCTCGAGCTTCAGGGATATTCTTGCCATAAATGCCGTTCGGCCTCGCCGTTTCGGCGGCGTCTATAGCGCGTTTTCGCGGCGCTGGGTATGGGGCGGGCGGACGCGTTCTCCACGGCCGCCGACAGGACGATCGTCTCGCGCCCGCGGCCGGTTCGGTTAGGGCCTGGCCACGAAAAATCGAAATCGGCCCTTGACCTTCCAGTTACTGGAAGCACTACCTCCGCCGCAACATCGAATACAGGGGCTTTCGGCATGACGCATTCCGATCACCATCATCACGCCCATGGCAGCTGCTGCTCGGCAAAAGGCGCACCCTCTGCTGCGGACGCCGTCGTCCGCGATCCGGTCTGCGGCATGACCGTCGATCCGGCTGCCGGCAAGCCGACGGCCGAGCATGACGGCCATCGCTATCATTTCTGCAGCGAGAGCTGCCGCGCGAAATTCGTCGCCGAGCCGGAAAAATACCTGACCGCTAGCGATCCCGTCTGCGGCATGAGCGTCGATCGCGCCACGGCCAAGCACTTTTTGCGGCACGAGGGCCGGGGCTTCTATTTCTGCTCCGCCGCTTGCCAGGCGAAGTTCGAAGCCGAGCCGGCAAAGTATCTCGGCGACAGGCCGGCGCCGCGGGCGATGCCGAAAGGCACGCAATACACCTGCCCGATGCATCCGGAAATCATCCGCGACAAGCCCGGCTCCTGCCCGATCTGCGGCATGGCGCTGGAACCGATGGGCGTGCCGACCGGCGACGAGGGGCCTAACCCGGAACTGGTCGACTTCACCAGGCGCTTTTGGGTGAGCGCGGTGCTGTCCGTGCCGTTGCTGGTCATCGCGATGACGCCGATGCTCGGCCTGACGTTTCAGGCCTTCATCGACGACCGCGCGAAGGTCTGGCTGGAGCTGGCGCTGGCCAGCCCGGTGGTGCTGTGGGCGGCATTCCCGTTCTTCCACCGCGGCTGGGATTCGATCCTCAACCGCAGCCCCAATATGTGGACGCTGATTTCGCTCGGCGTCGGTGCCGCCTATCTCTACAGCGTCGTCGCCACGCTGTTTCCGGGCCTCTTTCCGCACCAGTTCCGCGGCCATGACGGCACCGTGCCGGTCTATTTCGAGGCGGCGGCGGTGATCGTCGCGCTGGTGTTCCTTGGCCAGGTGCTGGAATTGCGCGCCCGCGAGAAAACCGGCTCGGCGATCCGTGCGCTGCTCGACCTGGCGCCGAAGACGGCGCGGCTGATCGGCGCGGACGGTTCCGAAAACGACGTGCCGCTCGAAACCGTCAAGGCCGGCGACCGCTTGCGCATCCGCCCAGGCGATGCCGTGCCGGTCGACGGCATTGTGCTCGAAGGGCGCTCTTCCATCGACGAATCGATGATCACAGGCGAGCCGCTGCCGGTCGAAAAGACCGAAGGCGACAACCTCACCGGCGGCACGCTCAACAAGAACGGCTCGCTGATCATGCGCGCCGACAAAGTCGGCGCCGAGACGACGCTGGCGCGCATCGTCGAGCTTGTCGCCAAGGCGCAGCGGTCGCGCGCGCCGATCCAGGGGTTGGCCGACCGCGTCTCGTTCTACTTCGTCCCGGCCGTCGTGCTGGTCGCGATCATAGCGTTCGTCGCCTGGGCGATCGTCGGACCGGAACCCAGCCCGGTCTTTGCCATCGTCTCGGCGGTCTCGGTGCTGATCATCGCCTGTCCGTGTGCGCTCGGCCTTGCCACGCCAATGTCGATCATGACCGCCACCGGGCGCGGCGCGCATGCCGGCGTGCTGATCAAGGAAGCGGCGGCGCTCGAGCGCTTTGCCTCGGTCGATACGCTGATCGTCGACAAGACGGGAACGCTGACCGAAGGCCGGCCGCGACTGACCGATGTCGTTGCCGTCGAAGGCATGGCGCAAGACGAGCTGCTGGCGCTCGCCGCCGGGCTGGAAAAGGGCTCGGAGCATCCGCTGGCCGAGGCGATCGTCGAAGGCGCCCGCGAACGCGGCGTGAATATTCCCGATGCCGGCGGTTTCGAGGCCGTCACTGGCAAAGGCGTTTCCGGCACGGTTTCGGGACAGAAGGTGGCGCTCGGAAATGCTGCGATGATGGCCGATCTCGGCATCGACAGCACATCGGTCCAGGCCAGCGCCGAGGCGCTGCAGGCCGACGGCAAGACCGCGATGTTCGTTGCTGTCGGCAACCGGCTCGCCGGCCTCGTCGCCGTTGCCGACCCGATCAAGGCGACCACCGCCGAGGCGATCAAGGCGCTGCATGACAGCGGGCTGAAGATCGTCATGGCGACCGGCGACAACGAGCGCACCGCCAAGGCCATCGCAGCCAAGCTCGGCATCGACGCGGTGCGTGCCGGACTTTTGCCCGAACAGAAGAACGCGCTGGTCGAGGAATTGCGCGCCGGCGGTGCCGGCGTTGCCATGGCCGGCGACGGGGTCAACGATGCGCCAGCACTGGCCGCTGCCGATGTCGGCATCGCTATGGGCACCGGCGCCGATGTTGCGGTCGAAAGTGCGGGAATTACGCTGGTCAAGGGCGATCTCAACGGCATCGTCAGGGCGAGGACGCTGGCCCGCGCGACGATCCGCAACATCCGCCAGAACCTGTTTTTTGCTTTCCTCTACAATGTGCTCGGCGTGCCGGTTGCTGCCGGCGTGCTTTATCCGCTCACCGGCACGCTGCTGTCGCCGATGATTGCGGCGGCGGCGATGAGCCTGTCTTCGGTTTCGGTGATCGCCAACGCATTGCGGCTCAGGACGTTGAAACTCTGAGTAAAACTTCCAGATAGACCCTGTTCAAAAAAGGAGACGACGAATGACCTTGGCCAAGAAGATCGTGCTGTTGATGATGGCGGCGGGAATGCTGCTTGCCGTTTTCCTCGAAAGCGTTCCGGCACAAGCCGAGGAGATGAAGCACGACATGGTCGCAATGGGCGCGCAGAGCCCCTCGACCGAGGGCTACAAGGCGGCGATGGACAAGATGCATACCGACATGATGGCAATCGAATATTCCGGTAATGCCGACGTCGATTTCGCCCGCGGCATGATCCCGCATCACCAGGCGGCGATCGACATGGCCAAGGTCGAGCTCGCCAACGGCAAGGATCCGGAAATCCGCAAGCTGGCGGAAGCAGTGATCGCCGCGCAGCAAGCCGAGATCAAGCAGATGCAGGACTGGCTCGCTGCCCATCCGGTGAAGTAGGCGTCACGCTGTCGGGGAATCCGGGCGAGAGGCTTCACCTGGATTTCTGCTTCGCCTGGATTTCCCTTGGCGGCTATGGTGCTATCCGGGCCTCGGACTGGAGCATGCCATGCCTTCGACGATAAGAACGACCACCCTGCCCTGCGGCGAAGCCGTGCCGGTGCTCGGCCAGGGCACCTGGAAGATGGGCGAGGACGGCCGCCGCCGTGGCGACGAGGCCAATGCCCTGAAGCTCGGGCTGGATCTCGGCATGACGCTGATCGACACCGCCGAAATGTATGCCGGCGGCGGTGCCGAGGAGGTGGTGGCGGAGGCCATCGCCGGTCGCCGCGACGAGGTTTTCCTGGTCTCCAAGGTGCTGCCGTCCAATGCCTCACGCGCCGGCGTGAAACGGGCGTGCGAGAACAGCCTGAGGCATCTCGCCACCGACCGCATCGATCTCTATCTCTTGCATTGGCCGGGCAGCGTTCCTTTGATGGAAACGGTAGAGGCGTTCGAAGCGTTGAAGGCGGCCGGCAAGATCCGCCATTGGGGCGTCAGCAATTTCGATACCGATGAGATGGAAGAGCTGGTTCGGTTGCCGGCCGGCGGCAACGTCCAGACCAACCAGGTGCTCTACAATCTGTCGCAGCACGGCGTCGAGTTCGACCTCGCCCCGTGGAGCCGGCAACGCGGCATGCCGCTGATGGCCTATTCGCCGGTCGATCAGGGGGTATTGGCGCGCAACGCCAGGTTAGATGCCATCGCCGCCCGCCACGGTGCGACGCCGGCGCAGATCGCTCTTGCCTGGGTGATGGCGCAGGACGGCGTGATTGCCATTCCGAAGGCCAGCCGCCCGGAGCATATCCGGCAGAATGTCGCGGCGTTGGACATCGAGCTCACGAGCGAAGATTTCGCCGAAATTGACCGCGCCTTCCCACCACCGAGGCGGAAGTCCGGCTTGGCGATGATTTGAGGGGTGGGGCGGAAGGCAAGCCAAAGCAGCGTTCCGTCACACCCCCCTCTGTCCTGCCGGACAGTCCGGCAGGACAGAGGGGGGGTGCCGTAGAGCGCTATCGGACGAGCACTACTTCTCAGCCATCCCCTTCAGCCGGTACAGCGCCTCCAGCGCTTCCCTTGGCGTCATCTCGTCGGGATTGATCTCCGCTAGCGCCAAACCCAGCCCATCACTCTTCGCCGGCTTCGACGCTTCCCGCTGCGCCGCCACGGAAAACAGCGGCAGGTCGTCGACCAGACGGTTGGCCTTGCCCGAGACCTCGCCGGCTTCGAGCTGGTGCAGCACTTCCTTGGCCCGGCCGACGACCGCTTCCGGCAGGCCGGCCAGCCGCGCTACCTGGACGCCGTAGGAACGGTCGGCCGCACCCTTGCCGACCTCGTGCAGGAAGACCACGTCGCCCTCCCATTCCTTGACCCGCATGGTGACGTTGGAGAGCCGCGGCAGTTTTCCGGCCAGCGCCGTCATCTCGTGGAAATGCGTGGCGAAGATCGCCCGGCAGCGGTTTTTCTCGTGCAGATATTCGACCGCCGCCCATGCGATCGACAGGCCGTCGAAAGTGGCGGTGCCGCGGCCGATCTCGTCGAGGATGACCAGTGCGCGTTCGCCTGCCTGGTTGAGGATCGCCGCCGTCTCGACCATCTCGACCATGAAGGTGGAGCGGCCGCGCGCCAGATCGTCGGAGGCGCCGACCCGCGAAAACAGCCGGTCGACGACGCCGATATGGGCTGATGCCGCAGGCACGAAGGAGCCGGTCTGGGCGAGGATGGCGATCAGCGCGTTTTGCCTGAGGAAGGTCGATTTGCCGCCCATATTGGGGCCGGTCAGCAGCCAGATCGCGCCGGCCTTGGCATCGCCTTGCGGCGACAGGTCGCAATCATTGGCGACGAACGGACCTTCGCCGGAACGCCGCAGCGCCTGTTCGACCACCGGGTGGCGTCCGCCCGCAATCTCGAAGGCAAGGCTCGCATCGACCAGCGGCCGGCACCAGGCCTCGCTCTCGGAAAGCAAGGCAAGTGCGGCCGAAACGTCGAGCACGGCGAGCGCTTCGGCGCCGGCGCGGATCCTGTCGGCCTGGCCGACGACTTCCGCCGTCAGCGCGTCGAAAGCGGCAAGCTCGATCGCCAGCGCCCGGTCGGCGGCATTTGCGATCTTCGATTCCAGCTCGGCGAGCTCGGTGGTGGTGAAGCGCATGGCGTTGGCCATGGTCTGGCGATGGATGAAGCGCGCCCTGGCGCCGTCGCTGCCGGTCATCAGCGCATGATGATTGGCGGTGACCTCGATATAGTAGCCGAGCACATTGTTGTGCCTGATCTTCAGCGAGCGGATGCCGGTCTCGTCGATCAGCGAACGCTCCAGCCCGGCGATCACCTTTCGCGACTCGTCGCGCAGTGCCCGCATCTCGTCGAGTTCGGCGTGGTAGCCGCCGCGGACGAAGCCGCCGTCGCGCCTGAGCAACGGCAGCTCGTCGCTGAGCGCCTGTGCCAGATGCGTCGCCAGATCACTGGGCAGTGCCTTGATAGCTCCCAACGCCGCGGTCAGTTCGGCCGGCAATGCGGTTTGGCCGAACAGTTCGGCGATGGCGCCGGCCGCTTCGAAACCGGCGCGCAGCGCGCCGAGGTCGCGCGGGCCGCCGCGGTTGAGCGCCAGCCTGGACAGCGCGCGCGGCATGTCGGCGACGCTCTTCAGGCTTGCCCGCACCGCCTGGCAGAGGCGCGTTTCGGAGCGGAATAACGACACCGAGTCCAGCCTTGCGGCGATTGCCGCCGGGTCCGTCAGCGGCGCCGTCAGCCGGTCGGCGAGCAGCCTTGCGCCGCCGCCGGTCACCGTGCGGTCGATCGCCTTGAACAGCGACCCGTCGCGGCTGCCGGACAGCGTGCGCAGCAGCTCCAGATTGGCGCGCGTCGCCGGGTCGATGAACAGCGTCGAACCCTGCTCCTCGCGCTGCGGCCGCGACAGCGGTGGCCGCTCGGCCTTCTGCGTCTTTTCGACATAGGCGATGACGCCCGAGATCGCCGACAGTTCGGCGCGCGAAAACGTGCCGAAACTATCCGGCGTTGCCACCTCGAAGAAGCGGGCGATGCGGCCGGCGGCCGAAGCCGAATCGAACAGCGACGGCGGCTGCGGGCTGGCGACGCGGCCGAGCACGTCGAAGACCGGTTTCAGCTCCGAGTCGTAAAACACCGGCTCGGCGACGATCAGCTCGCGCGGATCGACGCGGAAGACATCGGCGAGCAGCCGGTCGGCGGTGGTCTCGGCGACGCGGAAGACACCGGTCGAGATCTCGATCCAGGCCAAGGCGAAAGCGTGCTCTGCCCCGCCCTTGACTCGTCCCAGCGCCATCAGGAAACTCGATTCCGACGGCGCCAGCAGTCTGTCTTCGGTGATGGTGCCGGGTGTCACCAGCCGCACCACATCACGGCGCACCACCGATTTGCCGCCGCGCTTCTTGGCCTCGGCCGGATCCTCGATCTGCTCGCAGACGGCGACGCGGAACCCCTGACCGATCAGCTTCTGCAGATAATCGTCGGCGGCATGCACCGGCACGCCGCACATCGGGATGTCGAGCCCCTGGTGCTTGCCGCGCTTGGTCAGCACGATGCCGAGCGCCCGGCTTGCCTTTTCGGCGTCGTCGAAGAACAGCTCGTAGAAATCGCCCATGCGGTAGAACAGCAGCGAATCCGGGTTCGCCGCCTTGATCTCGATATACTGCTCCATCATCGGCGTCGCCGGCGCGAAGGCCGGCGTGGCGTTGTCGCTTCGAATGGGCGTCTCGTCGTTCAAGAAGCTGCTTCCAAAATTTTGCAAGCCATGCTTGGCGGTTTACAGCGGCGAAGTGTAGCCTTAATCCCGAACCTTCCACAAAAGAAAGCATGCGCACCCATCTCAAGCGGTGCCGTACGGGCGAGGAAACCGAAAGTACCATGGCCAAGAAAACCGAAAGCAACGGGCCCTCCGTCAGCGCCCAGGAGGCATTGGAATTCCATGCCATGGGCCGCCCCGGCAAGCTGGAGATCGTAGCCACAAAACCAATGGCGACGCAGCGCGATCTCAGCCTTGCCTATTCGCCGGGCGTCGCTGTGCCGGTTCTCGCCATCGCCGAGGACCCGAGCCGCGCCTTCGACTACACGGTTCGCGGCAACATGGTCGCCGTCATCTCCAACGGCACCGCCATCCTCGGCCTCGGCAATCTCGGCGCGCTGGCCTCGAAGCCGGTAATGGAAGGCAAGGCGGTGCTGTTCAAGCGCTTCGCCGATGTCGATTCCATCGACCTCGAGGTCGATACCGAGGATGCCGACGAATTCATCAACTGCGTGCGCTTTCTCGGCCCCTCCTTCGGCGGCATCAACCTCGAGGACATCAAGGCACCGGAGTGCTTCATCATCGAGCAGCGGCTGCGCGAGCTGATGGACATCCCGGTCTTCCATGACGACCAGCACGGCACCGCCATCATTTCGGCCGCCGGCCTGATCAATGCGCTGGAAATCACCGGCCGCGACATGAAGACCACGAAAATGGTCTGCAACGGCGCCGGCGCTGCCGGCATCGCCTGCATCGAACTGATGAAGGCGATGGGCTTTGCGCCAGAAAATATCATCCTGTGCGACACTAAGGGCGTCGTCTTCCAGGGTCGCACCGAAGGCATGAACCAGTGGAAGTCGGCGCACGCCGTGAAAACCGGCGCGCGCTCGCTGGCCGAGGCGCTGGACGGCGCCGACGTGTTCCTCGGCCTCTCGGCCAAGGGCACGCTGACCACCAGGATGGTGCAGTCGATGGCCAAAAACCCGATCATCTTCGCCATGGCCAATCCCGACCCCGAGATCACGCCGGAAGAAGTCGCCGAGATCCGCACCGACGCCATCATGGCGACGGGACGGTCCGACTATCCCAACCAGGTCAACAATGTGCTTGGCTTCCCCTACATCTTCCGCGGCGCGCTGGATGTGCGGGCGACCACCATCAACGACGACATGAAGATCGCCGCGGCCAAAGCGCTCGCCGAACTGGCGCGCCAGGACGTGCCCGACGACGTCGCCGCCGCCTACCAGGGCAACCGGCCGAAATTCGGCCCCAACTACATCATCCCGGTGCCGTTCGATCCGCGCCTGATATCGGCGATCCCGATCGCCGTCGCCAAGGCGGCGATGGACTCCGGCGTCGCGCGCAAGCCGATCCTCGATCTCGACCGTTACGCGCAGGAGCTTTCCGCCCGCCGCGACCCGATCGCCTCGACGCTGCAGCGCATCTACGACCGCGTCCGCCGCCAGCCCAAGCGCATCGTCTTTGCCGAGGGCGAGGAGGAGCAGGTGATGCGCGCCGCCGTCTCCTATGTGAACCAGCGGCTCGGCACCGCCATCCTGCTCGGACGCGACGACATCATCAAGGAAAACGCCAGGAACGCCGGCATCGACCTCGGCAAGCAAGGCATCGAGATCATCAATGCGCGGCTGTCGCGCCGCAACTCGATCTACACCGACTATCTCTACGAGCGCATGCAGCGCAAAGGCTTTCTGTTCCGCGACTGCCAGCGGTTGATCAATAACGACCGCAACCATTTCGCCGCCTGCATGGTGGCGCTGGGCGATGCCGACGGCATCGTCACCGGCGTTACCCGCAACTATTCGACGGCGCTCGACGACATCCGCCGCGTCATCGACGCAAGGCCCGGCCACTGCGTCATCGGCGTGTCGATCGTGCTGGCGCGGGGTCGCACCGTCCTCGTTGCCGATACCGCGGTGCACGACATGCCTGATGCCGTCGAGATCGCCGACATCGCCGAGGAGGCTGCCGGTTTTGCCCGCCGCATGGGCTACGAGCCGAGGCTCGCCATGCTCGCCTATTCAACCTTCGGCCATCCGCAGGGCGAGCGCTCCGAGCGCGTCCAGGAAGCGGTGCGCATCCTCGACAAGCGCCGCGTCGATTTCGAGTATGACGGCGAGATGGCCGCCGACGTGGCGCTCAACGCCCGCGCCATGGCGCAGTACCCGTTCATCAGGCTGACCGGCCCGGCCAACGTGCTGGTCATGCCGGCCTTCCACTCGGCCTCGATCTCGACCAAGATGCTGCAGGAGCTCGGCGGCTCGACCGTCATCGGCCCGCTGCTGGTCGGCCTGAACAAGCCGGTTCAGATCGTCTCGCTCAATGCCAAGGATTCGGACATCGTCAACATGGCAGCGATTGCGGCGTATAGCGCGGGGGCTTGAGGAGCGGGGGCAGCAGCAGCGCCTCTCCCTTCTCCCCCTGTGGGAGAAGGTGGCCGAGCGAAGCTCGGTCGGATGAGGGGTGTTCCAGCTTGGCACCGGCAGCACTCCATCCAGCACCCCTCAACCGTCTCGGCGCTGCGCGCCGATCCACCTTCTCCCACAGGGGGAGAAGGAAGAGATGCCGCTACAGAAGCCCCGCCTGCTCGGCCTCTCGGCGCAGATTCTGCCGTGGCCTTGGGCCGATCTGCTGGATGACCAGCCCGGCTGCCAGCGAGCCGAGATCGCCGCAATCCTTGAGGCTGCGGCCTTGCGTGTAGCCGTAGAGGAAGCCGGCGGCATAGAGGTCGCCGGCGCCGGTGGTGTCGACCAGCTCGCGGATCCTGGTCGCATTGATGGTCACGGTCTCGTCGCCGCGCACGATCACCGAGCCCTTTTCCGAGCGGGTAACGGCGGCGATCTTGCAATCCTTTCGGATCTGGGCCAGCGCCTCGTCGAAAGACGCGGTCTGGTAGAGCGACTTGATCTCGTGACTGTTGGCAAAGACGATATCGACGGTGCCGGAGCGCATCAGATCGAGGAATTCGTCGCGGTAGCGATCGACGCAGAACGAGTCCGACAATGTCATCGACACTTCGCGCCCGGCGGCGTGGGCGAGCTTAGCCGTCTGCCTGATCGCCTCCTTGGCGCGCGGCGGGTCCCACAGATAGCCCTCGAAATAGGTGACGGCGGCGCCCGACGCCTTGTCGGCCTCGACGTCCTCCGGGCCGAGCTCGACGCAGGCGCCGAGATAGGTGTTCATCGAGCGCTCGCCGTCCGGCGTGACGAAGATCATCGAGCGCGCTGTCGGCGGTTCGCCGTTAAGCGGCCTGGTGTCGAAGGCGACACCCTGGGCATGGATGTCATGCGCGTAGATTTCGCCGAGCGCGTCGTTGGAGACCTTGCCGAAGAAGGCGGCGCGACCGCCGAAGGAGGCCACGCCCGCCGCCGTGTTGCCGGCGCTGCCGCCCGAGGCTTCAATGGCCGGGCCCATGCGGCTGTAGAGCAGTTCGGCGCGCCTCGTGTCGATCAAATTCATTGCGCCCTTGATGATGCCGTTGGTCTCCAGGAACGCCTCGTCGCACTGGGCGATGATGTCGACGATGGCATTTCCGATACAAAGCACGTCATAGTCCGGCATCAATTCATGTCTCCGCCAAAAACCCACCGGCTTTCTGCCACGCCGGGCGCGGGCGGGTCTAGCGGTTTGATGCGGCTTTGCCTAGGCCGCGAGTTATAAATCCGGGCAGAACGCATGCTTCGTATCGCGCGGTTTGCGCTTGTCTCGCGACCTGTCTCCGCCTATCCCGAAATATCGCCCATGGGCCTCGTTTGACATGGAATTAGAAACGCCGTGATCCTCGACGCCGCCCGTGCCGCCTTGAGCCGGCTGTTCTCGCCCGAATTCCGTTCCGTGTTCCTGAAGACACTGGGGCTGACCTTGCTGGCGCTGGCGGCGCTGTGGTTCGGGATCAAGAGCCTGTTCGAATGGCTGGCCTGGCCGTGGATCGATGCATGGCTGCCCGCCCTACCCTCCTGGGCCGGATGGCTGGGCGCCGTCGTCGCCGGCATCGGCCTTGCGCTGGGCTTGGCGCTGCTCATCGCGCCGGTGACGGCGATCATCGCCGGCCTGTTCCTCGACGACGTCGCCGAAGTGGTCGAGCGCACCGATTATCCAAACGACCCGCCCGGCCGCGCCGTGCCGGCGTTGCGCTCGCTGGTGCTGGCGATCCGGTTTTTCGGCGTCGTCATCCTCGGCAACATCGTCGCCCTGCTGCTTCTGCTGGTGCCGGGCATCAACATCGCCGCCTTTTTCGTCGTCAACGGCTATCTGCTCGGGCGCGAGTTCTTCGAATTCGCCGCCATGCGCTTTCGCCCGGAGGCCGAGGCACGGGCGTTGCGCAGGAAATATGCGGGCACGGTGTTTCTCGCCGGGCTGCTCATTGCTGCTTTTCTTGCCGTGCCGCTGCTCAACCTTCTGACGCCGCTCTTCGCCGCCGCCATGATGGTGCACCTGCACAAGGCGATCTCTGCGCGGGAAGGGAGCTAGCGCAGCAGAAAGCCGCGCCCCAGTTCATCATCGTCCTCGACGATGAATTCGGCCCGCCCTGAATAATAGGCGCGGCCGCCGACGCGGGCGATGATGGCATCATGCGGCCCGGCCGTGGCCGTGCGTACGACCGCGCCGGAAAAGCGCGAGCCGGCAATGCTCTCGAACAGCCGCGTCCGGCCAATTTCGATCTGGCCCTTGGCGTGCATGGCCGCCAGCCGCGCGGTGACGCCGGAGCCGGTCGGCGAACGGTCGACCTCGGCTTCAGCGAAAACGCAGATGTTTTTGGTCGGCGTATCGGAGAACGCATCCTGTCCGTCGGTCAGGATTGTGCCGTAGAGAAAGGCGAGATCGGCATGGTCGGGATGCGACAGCGGCAATTCGGCCTTCAGCTTATCAGTCAGCGCGGTCGCTGCATCGACGAAATCGCGCACCCGGTTCCTGCCAAATTCCAGCCCGAACTGGCGGCAGTCGGCCAGTGCATAGAAGGCGCCGCCATAGGCGATGTCGAAGCCGACCGGACCATAGCCCGGCAGCTCGATCCGCTGGTCGCCGACGAACAGAAACGCCGGCACGCTTTCGAAGGACACCGCGCCGGCCTTGCCATCCCTTACCTCGACTGCAGTCGAAATCAGCCCGCATGGCGCCTCGATATTGACGGTCGACAGCGGCTCGCGTGGCGCCACCAGCCGCTCGTCGACGGCGTAGCGGCCGAGCGCGACGATGGCGTGGCCGCACATCGTCGAATAGCCCTCATTGTGCATGAACAGCACCGCGAGGTCGGCGCCCCGCAGGTCGGGCTCCACCAGCAGCGCGCCATACATGTCGTAATGGCCGCGCGGCTCGAACATCAGGATCTTTCTGAGATGATCGAGATGGTCGCGCACATACGCACGCTTTTCGAGGATCGTGCCCTTGGGAATATCGGGGTAGCCGCCGGTGACGATCCGCAGCGGCTCGCCGCCGGTGTGCATGTCCACGACCGTGAGCGTCATTTGCCGGACCCAACCTAGGCGGAAGGTTTGGCAAACAGCGCCTGCAGCTTGCCGAACGGCATGGCGGCGCGGGTGAAGCCGAAGGTGCCATCCTGCTGGATCTCGCGCGCCGCGGTCTCCAGCATCCCGAAGGCGAAATTGGTCAGCCATGGGCCGAGCGAGACGCGCTTTACCCCCGCCATGGCCAGGTCGGCGATGGTGAAGCCGGGCCCGGCCATGACGTTGACCGGCTTGGTCAGCGCCGAGCAGACGGTTCGCACCATCTCGATGTCGCCCAGCCCCGGTGCATAGAGCACGTCGGCGCCGGCCTTCTCGAAGGCCTGCAGCCGCTTGATCGTATCGTCGAGGTCGGGCTTGCCCCACAGGAAATTCTCGGCCCGCGCGGTGAAGACGAAATCGCGTTTCAGTGCCCGTGCCGCTTCCGCCGCCGCCGCGACGCGCTCGACGGCATGCGCAAAATCATAGATCGGCTTGTCGGGCTCGCCGGTATGGTCCTCGATCGAGCAGCCGGCGAGGCCAGCCGCCTCGGCGGCGAAGATGGTCTCGCCGGCACTTGTCGCGCTGTCGCCCTTGCCCTTTTCGAGGTCCGCCGAAACCGGCAGCCCGGTCGCCGCTGACACTTCACGGCAATGATGGATCATCGCCTCGAACGTCACCGCGCCGTCCGGCAGGCCGCGCGAAAAGGCAAAGCCGGCGCTGGTCGTGGCCAGCGCCTTGAAGCCGAATGAGGCCAAGAGCTTGGTCGTGCCGACGTCCCAGGAATTGGCCATGACGAAGATCGAGGCATGCAGGTCGCGAAAAATCTTGCCCTTGTCCATGGATGCTCCCCTCCAGTGCAGAATGTGAGGCAAATTCTAGCCCGGCGGAAGGCGCCGGGCAAACAAATGCGGTTGGCTCAGAAGCGTTTGGCGTTGTCATCTGCCAATCGATCCAGCGCGTCGGAATCCTTGACGTAGCGCGAAGCATTTTTGTCCCAATGATAGGTGACGGAGATGTCGCGCGAAGACGCCTCTGGCGGCGGCTGGCCGTCGCAGCTTTCTTCTCCCGGCAGCGTCGCGTCGGTCACCGTGACCTTGATGGCTGCATAGGGCTGGCCGTCGGCGATCACCTGGAACGCCGCATTCTGTGTCCTCCTATGAGTGCAGAGGTTTTCGTCGAACGTATAGATCATGTCGATCAGCTCGAACCTGTCGTTGCGGACCATGATCAGCGGCGTGATCCCATAGCCCTGGCTCGAATTGAAATGCATGCTCATGCTGATGATGGCGTCATCGCCGGGCCCGATCGACAGCTTGCCCGGATCGCGAAAGTAGGTGCTGCGGTCGACGGCGACATTGACCGCGTCGAGCAAGGCCGGCTTGCCGGTGATGTCGTAGAGTGCCAGCGCGGCATAGCCCTCGGCGCTGTCAGGCGAGTCGCCGAGGTCGAGCAGCATCGCCAGCCGGTCCTTGCCGCCGGCCTTGATGCCGAGCACGTCGCCGCTGGAAAGACCCGACGTCGCCGGCGGCGAGCCGTCGTAGTCCGGTCCAGCGACGTGGCGCATCTCGATCGGCATCGAACCTCGGAAAAAACCGTCCTTGTCCGCGGTCAGATCGGGAATGACCATCCTGGCGAGATCGAGATAGGTGACATCGCCGTGGCCGGGGACGGCGCTGCCGAGCTCCGGGAAACTGACGGCCTCCGCGCTGGCCGTCGTCCAAAGACAGGGCAGCAGCAGGCAGGCAAAGATGAAACGAAGCAGGGAGAAGGTCATGCGCGCGCGCTCGTTATCTCGGGCGCGCGCAAGCTAGAGCATTTTGCGACCAAGAGGAAACACCTGGCGTTGCCTCTATGTTGGCTTGGCTTGGCTCGCCAGGGTCTGCTGGAAAACCGGCACCAGCTGATCCATGGCGGCTGCGAGCCACGCGCCGAGTTCGTCGGGCAGAGTGTCGTGAATCCAGACCAGGCGGCTCCGGCCCTCGCCCTCGGCAAAGACCTGCATGGAGGTATTATCGTGGGTGACCTCGTCGCCGAGCCATCCCCACACGATCCGCCGGCTATGCTCGTCGCGGGCGATGAGCCGCTCTCGCACAATCTTGCCGTCGGCGAAAGTAAGGGCCCGTACCGCGCCCTCATCCACCCGGCAGTCGACGAAAACGCCTGGGGCTATCCGTTGGGCGCCGCCCGCGAAGTCGCCCACCGTCGCCCAAACGCTGTCCGGTGAAGCATCTACGATGATTTCCCTGATTATCGAAGCCATGTTTCGCCTTCCCTTCGTTAACAGGTAGACCTGTCTGTCTACATATGGATGTATACAGACCTGTCTGCTATACAGTCAAGACATGTCCGCAGCCCGAATCAACGATCGTCCCGAAAGCCTTGCGCGTCGTCGCATCCTCGATACGGCGACCGCACTGTTTTCTCTGGAGGGGGTCCGTGCAGTCGGGATCGACCGCATCATCGCCGAGGCCGGCGTTGCCAAGGCGACGTTCTATCATCACTTCGCGGCCAAGGACGACCTCGTCCGCGCCTATATCGAGGAGCTCAGCAAGGGAGGACGGGCGGCAATCGCGAGCCTTGGCCGGCGGCCACCTCGCCAGATGATCCTTGCCATATTCGATCTCATCGCCGACGCGGCGGATCAGCCGGGCTACCGCGGCTGCCCGTTTCAGAACGCCGCTGCTGAATATCCGGACCCCAGCAGCCCGGTTCGCCAGGCGATCGATCAGCATCGTCACTGGAAGTGGGGCACCCTCAGGGACTTGCTGATCGCCGACGCAGATCCCGATCCGGACCGCACCGCGGACGCGCTAACGGTGGCGGCCGACGGCCTCCTTGTCGTCAGTCATCTCGACAGGCCGGCCAATCTGCGCAGTCTCATACGCGACACGGTCGACCGAGTACTTGGGGCGCCGCGCCCGGTCTGAGATCGGGCGCGCATGCAGGCTGTGCAAAGGCGATCAGTGGATCGGCACCAGCCCGGCCAGTTCACGCATGTCGTCGAACAGGATGCCGCCGGCTTCGATCAGCCCGTCGCGGTCGGAAAGCGGGTCGCCGTGGTAGGAATAGACGCGCATGCCGGCGGCGATGCCGGCTGCCGTGCCGGCGACGCTGTCCTCGATGACGATGCAGTCGGCGGGTGCGAAGCCCATCGTCGCTGCCGCATGCAGGAAGAGGTCGGGGAACGGCTTACCGCGCGAGACCATGGTCGAGCTGAACAGCGCATGCTCGAACAGCGGCAGCAGCCCGGTCTGACCGAGCGTGATGTGCATTTTCGATACCCGTGCCGACGAGGCGACGCAGGTGGCGATGCCGGCGGCGTGCACGGTTTCGATGAACTCGCGAACGTAGGGGATGGCCTCGACGCCATGCGCGAACAGGTCCGGCAGGCCGGCGTTCCAGCGCTCGACGAAATCGGCGCCGAGGCTGACGCCGGTCGCCTCGACTTCCTTCTGCACCGAGACCATGCTGCGGCCGGAGAAATTCTTCCGGCAATATTCGAAGCTGGCCGGAAAGCCGGCCGCGGTCAGCCATTCGGCGAGGCGCCGATTGGCCAGGTTCTCGGTGTCGACCAGAACCCCGTCGCAATCGAAGATGACGAGCTTGGGTATTTTCATCAGGCCGTGCCGGTCGATCCGAAGCCGCCCGAGCCGCGCGTTGTGCCGCCAGCCAATGTGCGCTCCTCGACGGTCGCCTGCGTCACCGGGGCGAAGACGATCTGGGCGATCCGCATGCCCCGCGTCACCGCGAAATCCTCGTCGCCGAGATTGATCAGCAGCACCTTGACCTCGCCGCGATAGTCACTGTCGATGGTGCCCGGCGTGTTGAGGCAGGTGAGCCCGTGCTTGAAGGCGAGGCCCGAACGCGGCCGGACCTGGCCTTCGACGCCCTCCGGAATTTCCAGGACCAGCCCGGTCGGCACCAGCGCGCGCTTTCCCGGCAGGATCAAGAGCGGCCTGTCGTCCGGGACGGCGGCGCGCAGGTCCATGCCGGCGGCGCCCGAGCTTTCATAGGCCGGAAGCGGCAAGCCCTCGCCATGCGGCAGCCTGACGAAGCCGACAGCCGGACCGATGACGGAGGTGGGATAAAGTGCTGCGCGCATGAGGCTGATCCTATCGTCGCGAACGCCGGCTCAGTCAACTCGGCGGCAATGCTATCAACGGCTTTCTTTCAGTGCGGTTCCGCCTCAGCGCAGTTCCATCGGAACGACCGTGGTCTCCTTGATCTCCTCCATGACGAAGGAGGCCGAAACGTCGGATAGTGCCACCTTGGCGATCAGCCGTTGATAGAGCCGGTCATACGCCTTCACATCGGCGACGCGGGCGCGCAGGACATAGTCGAGATCGCCGGACATGCGGTAAGCGCCGGTGATCTCGGCAAAGCCGGTCACCGCCGCCCGGAATCTTTGCAGCCAGTCGGGATCGTGGTTGGAGGTGCGGATCAGGATGAACACCGAAAGGCCGAGCCCAAGCTTGTCGGCATCGACCAGCGCCACCCGGCCGGTGATGACGCCGTCCTCCTCCAGCCGCTTCACCCGGCGCCAGCAGGCATTGCGCGACAGCGATATTCTTGCCGAGAGCTGGTCGACGGACAGCGTGCCGTCGCGTTGCAGCTCGGCCAGCAATCTCCGGTCTATTTCGTCGATTTCCGGCGCCATGTGGGATGTTTGTCCCAAAATTCAGCCTTTCACAAGGACAATTTGAGACCGATGAACCGAACACCCATGCCAGTATACTCATCGCCGGCTCTTCATGCCGGCAGGAGGGATCGACATGACCGCACGGCTCGCAAGACTTTTCACCTCTCACCCGGCCGCGGTCGGCGAGAGTTATTTCGGCCATATGGCTTTCGCCGCATGGTTCTCGTCGCGATTGTTCATGGCGGCCTTTGCCGCGCTCGTTCATGCTTTCTTGCCGTTTCTGTTCGAGACCACGGCAAGCGGCATCATCCGTGAGCTCTATGAGCGGACGCACAACAGAGGACGGTAAGCCGCAGAGGTACCGAGCGCAGCGAGGCCGCTGGACAGCGCCGACCCTCAACAGGCCCCGCAGCGCAATCCCGATCAAGCGCCGCCATCGTCGAATGCCGAGCCAGGCTTGTATCCACGCGCCAATCCGCCATTTTGAGGATCGCGGCGCGATAGCCCGGAGCATTCACCATGGATATCGTCTTTTCCTCGACCACCAAACTGGCCGCGGCCATCCGCGACCGTACGGTTTCCGCAATAGAGGTGCTGGACGAGCATCTGGCGCAGATCGACAGGCACAATAAGGCGGTCAATGCCGTCGTAACCCTCGATCGGGACGGTGCGCGGCAACGCGCCGTCAAAGCCGACGACGCGCAGGCGCGCGGCGAGGCCCTTGGGCCGCTGCATGGCGTGCCGTTCACACTGAAAGACACGCATGAAACCGCCGGCATGAGAACCACCGTCGGCTTCCCGGCCTTCGCCGACTATGCTCCGAGGGCAGACAGTCCGGTCGTTGCCCGGCTGAAGGCGGCAGGCGGCGTGCTGGTGGGCAAGACGAACGTGGCGACGATGCTCGGTGACTGGCAGTCTGACAATCCACTGTTCGGCCGCACCGGCAACCCCTGGAACCTCCAGCGCACCGCCGGCGGCTCCAGCGGCGGTGCGGCGGCGGCGCTCGGCACTGGTATGACGCCGTTCGAGGTCGGCACCGACATGCAGGATTCGATCCGGCTGCCGGCCGCCTTTTGTGGCGTCTACGGCCTCAAGCCGACCGAGCACCGCGTCTCGCTCGCCGGCGCCTTCCCCGACCCGGGCGGGGCGCCGCGCAGCGTGCGGCTGATGTCCTGCCTCGGACCGCTGGCGCGCAGCGTCGAGGACCTGGCACTGATCTACGGCCTCATTGCCGGGCCGGATGGAAGCGATACCGACCTTGCGCCGGTACCGGTCGAAACCATGCCGGAGCTGGATCTCAGAAATTTGCGCATTGCCGTCGCCCCGTCCTTTCCGGGCTTTCCGGTGGCCGGCGAGATCAGCGCGGCGGTCGAAAGTCTGGCAAAGGAGCTTCAGTCGGCAGGCGCCATCGTCGAGGATGCCAAATTGCCGAAGCTCGACCTGCACGACGACCTGGAGCAAGGCGGTGCGCTGATCGGCATGATGCTGGAGGCGGCCCAGCCCCAACCGCGGGAGAAGCCGACGCCGGTCTCGCGCTGGTTCGAGGCGCTCGCCCGCCGCGACCGCTCCATCCTGGCGTGGGAACGGTTCTTCGACGGCTGCGACGCCTTGCTGTGCCCGGTCGCCATGGCCACCGCCTTCCCGCATTGCGAGCCGGGAACGCCGATCGGGGTCGACGGCAAGACGCAAAGCTACTGGATGCTGCCGGCCTATGGCGCGGTGTTCAACTACAGCGGCCATCCGGCACTGTCGCTGCCCTGCGGACAAGATCGCGACGGCCTGCCCATCGGACTACAGCTTGTCGGCAAACGCTGGTCGGAGCGGCGCCTGCTCGGGATCGCCAGGGCAATCGAGCCGCTGGCCGGCGGCTTTCGCCGCCCGCCCGGTTATTGAGTAAACCGCGCCAGTCCGTAGGGATCAAGCAGCGGATCGCGCTCGCCGTCGAGGATTTCGCGGGCGGCGAACAGGGCGACGGCCGGCGCCAGCGTGATGCCGGAATGCATGACCGCAACATAGACGCCGCTCGTGCCTTCGGCGCGGCCTATGATCGGAAAGCCATCGACCGGGGTCGGCCGGTAGCCAATGGTGTGGAAATCGAGTTCCAGCCCATCCGCGCCGCGCAGCATCGCCTTCATCGCCGCAAACAGGTCGCGGGCGGTGGCCGGGGCATCCATGCCGGGATCGGCGCCGCCGAAATCCGAGCCGGCGATGACGCGGCCTTCCGCCGTCTGGCGCATATGCAGGCGGTCGCCGATCACCAGGCCGTTGAGCAGCTTTTCGTAGGGGCGCGAATGCACGATCAGGCCGGGCGGCGTTTCGATCGGCAGTTCTATCCCGGCTGTGGCAGCGATTGCCGGAGAGCCGGCTCCGGCCGCGATCACCACCTCGTCGGCAGCAATCCGCCCGCCGGATGTATCGACGCCGGCAAGCCTGCCGTTGGCTTGCACCAGAGCGGTCGCGGTCGTCCCGGCTACAATTCGCGCGCCGCGCCGTTCGGCGTCGGCCAGCAGTGCTTGCGTGGCGGCGACCGGCTCGGCAACGCCTTCCTCGGCGACATAAAGGGCGAAATCGGGAAGCTCGGTCAGATTGGGCTCGATGCGGGCCGCTCCGGCAAGGTCGACACGCTCGATGCCGTAGCCCCATGCGGAGTGCTCGGCCGCATAGGCTTCGAGTTCGGGACGTGGCAGGTCCCAGCACAGGCCGCCGCACCATTGCAACGGGATGCCGGGCACCTCGTTCGCCAGTCGCGTCCATTCGGCCATCGATCGAGTCCGTAGTCGGAAGTAAGGCTGCGGATTACCCCAGCTGGCATTGATCCAGGCAAAGGAATTCGGTGTCGCGACGCCGCCGGCGCCGCTGCCGGCAACGACCGTCACCTTTGCTCCAGCCCTGGTCAGGTGCCAGGCGATGGAGGCGCCGATGATACCGGCGCCGATGACGATCACTTCTTTCGCAGCTGTCATGCTTCACTCCTCGTTCCAACGCCACCACTGCGATGCCATTGCCCGTGGGTTCTGCCAAGAGCGAGCCATATCAAATGTGCCTCTTGACTTTAATACGTACGTACGTATTTTACCTGGCATGGCTAGACATTCACTTCGCGAAAAACTTCTCGACGCCGGTTTCAAAACCATCTGGAGCTCCGGCTATTCGGCCGCCGGCGTACGCGACATAGTCGCCGCGGCCGATGCCCGTCCGGGGTCCTTCACCAATCATTTTGCCTCCAAGGAGGCGTTCACCGGCGAGGTGCTGGACCGCTATTTCGCCTATGTGAGCGGTTTGGCGGAGCAGGCCCTTGCCCGGGACGGCACGCCCCCGGTCGGGCGCTTGCGCCGCTATCTCGAAATCATCACGTCGAAGCTGGAGGCGCATGATTGGGCACGGGGCTGCATGATCGGCAATCTCAGCCTCGAGACGGCGGCTCACAGTGAGGCGCTGAGGCTGCAACTCGTCGCCATCTTCGAACGCTGGCGCAAGCCCTTTGCCGAATGCATCGCCGAGGGCCAGGCGGCTGGCGACATCACCGACGCGTTCGATGCCGAGGACCTCGCCGATTTCCTGTTGAGTTCCTGGCAAGGCGCGATGCTGCGCATGAAGGTGGAGCGCAGTCCCGAACCGCTCGAGCGTTTCAAGAATATCGTCTTCAAAACAGTCTTCGTAAAAAAGGAGCTGATCCGATGAACCCGAAACTCGAAAAGCAGCAATCCCGCACAACGGTGCCGCGCTCGGAAGTCGCGGTACTCGATTCCACCATCTCCTATGTCGAGGCAGGTACTGCCGGTCCGACGGTGCTATTCCTGCACGGCAACCCGACGTCGTCCTACATCTGGCGCGACATCATCCCGCATGTGGCGCCGTTCGGCCGCTGCATTGCGCCCGACCTGATCGGCTATGGCCAATCCGGCAAGCCGGACATCGACTATCGCTTCTTCGACCACGTCCGCTATCTCGACGCCTTCATCGAGACGCTTGGCATCAGTGACGTGGTGGTCGTCGCGCAGGACTGGGGCACCGCGCTCGCCTTCCATCTCGCGGCCCAGCGGCCGCAGCGGATCCTCGGCCTCGCCTTCATGGAATTCATCCGCCCCTTCGAGAGTTGGGACGATTTTCACCAGCGTCCGCAGGCGCGCGAATTGTTCAAGGCAATGCGCACGCCTGGCGTCGGTGAGAAGCTTGTCCTGGAAGACAACGTCTTCGTCGAAAAGGTGCTTCCGGCTGCGGTGCTGCGCACGATGAGCGATGAGGAAATGGCCTCCTACCGGGCACCGTTCCCGACGCCGCAATCGCGCAAGCCGATCCTGCGGCTGCCGCGCGACCTGCCGATTGAAGGCCAGCCCGCCGATGTCGCTGCCATCAGCGAGCACGACCATCGGGCGCTCCGGCTCTCCTCCTACCCGAAGCTGCTTTTCTCAGGCGATCCGGGGGCCCTCGTCTCGCCGCATGCGGCACGGGAATTCGCGGCCGGCATGAAGAACTGCCGGTTGATCGATCTCGGACCCGGCGCGCATTATCTACAGGAGGACCATGCCGACAGGATCGGCGCCACAATTG
This sequence comes from Mesorhizobium sp. M0664, assembly GCF_040320565.1. Lineage (NCBI taxonomy): Bacteria > Pseudomonadati > Pseudomonadota > Alphaproteobacteria > Hyphomicrobiales > Phyllobacteriaceae > Mesorhizobium > Mesorhizobium sp. M0664. The sequence goes on along the minus strand of NZ_JAMYPW010000001.1, from coordinate 215,562 downwards.
CCGAGTGGATTCCGGAGGTGGCCTTCGAGAGCCGAGCGACCGAATCGGCCTGACGTCGGGACGTGAACCGGCGGCAGCCGGAGAGGTCGACAGCTTAGCTCTGCCGGTGCCAAGCGATGGAGGCGCCAATGATGCCGGATCCAATGACGATGATGTTCTTGCTCACGGCCGTGTACCTTCAAACGCCCAGGACTTCTTGCCCTCATTGCCACCATGCTACAGACTTACCAAGGGCGTTGCCGGGACCGCTCTCGAAGCGGGTCGATGACGATCGCCTCACTGGAAACGTTCAGCTCAATCACATGAGGGTCATTTGCGCCGCTGGATAAAAGGGTTGGTTTTTGCTGCAGCCGGAGCCGCCATTGTCTATGCCGTCTTCTTTGGCCCGCTGCCGTTCGTTCGATCTTGGTGGCAGGACGACAACTGGCTGGATCCTTTGCATAAACGCCATCGCATCGCTGACAGCCTGGTGCTGACTGGGTGGTTGGTTGGGAAATCGCGGGCAGAAGTCCTTGCGGCGCTCGGCGCGCCGCCTGAGACCGACAAGTTCTCCGATTGGAGCCTGGTCTATGTCCTTGGCCCGGAAAGGGGATTGCTTTCGATCGACTATGAATGGCTCGCCATCCGCACGGATGATGCCGGTTCGGTCACTGAAGCGGCTGTGATCCGTGACTGAACTCGCGGCCCGCAGTGATATTCGCATCATCTGGCATTGAGTGCGAAGGGTGTTTCCGTTCGACAGGCCGGAAAAGCGCTGCTAGAAGCCCGCGCCACAGACAGGATTCCATGAAATTGGCTGAAGACATCGAACAAGCGGTATCGCGCCGCCGCACTTTCGCGATCATTGCCCACCCCGACGCCGGCAAGACGACGCTCACCGAAAAACTGCTTTTGTTCGGCGGCGCCATCCAGCTTGCCGGCGAGGTCAAGGCCAAGAAGGACCGCATCCAGACCCGCTCGGACTGGATGAAGATCGAACGCGAGCGCGGCATTTCGGTGGTCACCTCGGTGATGACCTTCGAATACGAGGACACCGTCTTCAACCTGCTCGACACGCCCGGCCACGAGGATTTCGCCGACGACACCTATCGCACGCTGTCGGCGGTCGACAGCGCGGTCATGGTGATCGACGCCGCCAAGGGCATCGAGCCGCGCACGCTGAAACTGTTCGAGGTCTGCCGGCTGCGCGATATCCCGATCATCACCTTCGTCAACAAAATGGACCGCGAAAGCCGAGACCCATTCGACATCCTCGACGAGATCGAGCAGAAGCTGGCACTGGATACAGCGCCGATCACCTGGCCGATCGGCCGCGGCAAGACCTTTTCCGGGACCTACCATCTGGCGCTGAACGCGGTGCGCAAGGGCGACGCCGAAAAGGAGCGCACGCCGGTCAATGGACCCGATTCCAACCGCGTCGCCGGCCTGTTGCCGGAGAACGAGCGCGAGGCCTTCATCGAGGAGCTGGAGCTGGCGCGCGCGGCCTGTCGCCCGCTCGACCTCGATGCCTTCCGCGAGGGCCATCTGACCCCGGTCTATTTCGGCTCGGCGCTGCGCAATTACGGCGTGCGCGACCTGATCGAGGCACTCGGCGCCTATGGGCCGCCGCCGCGCGCGCAGGAGGCCGACAGCCGCAAGGTCGAGGCGACAGAGGACAAGATGACCTCCTTCGTCTTCAAGATCCAGGCCAATATGGACCCCAATCACCGCGACCGCATCGCTTTCGTCCGCGTCTGCTCCGGCAAGCTCGAGCGCGGCATGAAGGCCAAGCTGGTGCGCACGGGAAAACCGATGAGCCTGTCGGCACCGCAATTCTTCTTCGCCCGCACCCGCGTCACGGCCGACGAGGCGTTCGCCGGCGATGTCGTCGGCATCCCCAACCACGGCACGCTGCGCATCGGCGACACGCTGACCGAAGGCGAGGAGATCCTGTTTCGCGGCGTGCCGAATTTTGCGCCTGAAATCCTGCGCCGCGTTCGCCTCGGCGATGCCATGAAAGCCAAGAAGCTCAAGGAAGCACTGCACCAGATGGCCGAGGAAGGCGTCGTGCAATTGTTCTCGCCGGAGGACGGCTCGCCGGCCATCGTCGGTGTCGTCGGCGCCCTGCAGCTCGATGTCCTGAAAGAGCGGCTGAACTTCGAATACACCCTGCCGGTCGATTTCGAGATGTCGCGCTTTTCCGTCTGCCGCTGGATATCGGCCGACGACAGGGCCGAGCTCCAGCGCTTCATCGAGGCGCATCGCGGCGACATCGCCCGCGATCTCGACAACGATCCGGTGTTCCTCGCCCAGCACGCCTTCTCGCTCAACTACGAGGCCGAGCGCTGGAAGGCGATCCGCTTCACCGCGGTCAAGGATTATCAGGTCCGCGACAGGGCGGCTTGAGCTGTTGGTTTTCCCTTCTCCCCTTGTGGGAGAAGGTGTCGCCGAAGGCGACGGATGAGGGGTGTTCCAGAAAACACCAACGTCTCATTCCGTCCCACACCCCTCAACCGTCTCGGCGCTTCGCGCCGATCCACCTTCTCCCACAGGGGGAGAAGGCAAGATCGCGTTCCATTCACCCCTTGGCTGCCTCTTCGATCTTGGCGATGTCGATCTTGCTCATCTGCATCATCGCCTGCATCACGCGGCCAGCCTTTTCCGTGTCGGGGTCCAGCAGCAGCCTGGGCAGCTGTTCGGGAACGACCTGCCAGGAGAGGCCGAATCTGTCCTTCAGCCAGCTGCACTGGCTGGGCTGGCCACCGCCCGCGATGAGCCTGTCCCAGAAATAGTCGACCTCTTCCTGCGTCTTGCAGTCGATGGAGAGCGAGACTGCCTGGGTGAACTTGAATTGCGGGCCGCCGTTGAGCGCCTGGAACTGAACGCCGTCGAGCTCGAATGAGACCATCAGCACCTTGCCCTCATTATCGCCGCTGCCCTTGGGCCAGCGCATCACGCTCAGCACCTTCGAATTCTTGAAGATGGAGATGTAATGGTTCATGGCCTCCTCGGCCTGGTCGTCGAACCACAGGCAGGGGGTGATCTTTTGCATTCGCTTGCTCCTCGGGCTGGTTTTGGCTTGTTTCGCTCGCAAACGGCCGGCTGGCAATTGATGCCCGGTCCGCCGTCTGCTCAAGGACGCTCGAGCAAACCACGATCCGACAGCGCTTCTGACTTTTTTACGGCCTGGACCGGCTGCGTCTTTGGCTGGCCGCTCGTTCCGCACCCTGGCGCAGCGCAAAATTGTGGCCAGACCAGAGTGTGCCGTCTATAAGGCCTGCGGCTCAATTCCGGTTTTCCGCACCTTTGGGCGCGACGCAGACAGCAAGGACAGTTCAATGCCCGCCTACCGTTCCCGCACCACCACCCATGGCCGCAACATGGCCGGCGCCCGCGGCCTGTGGCGCGCTACCGGCATGAAGGATTCGGATTTCGGCAAGCCGATCATTGCCGTGGTCAATTCCTTCACCCAATTCGTGCCGGGCCATGTCCATTTGAAGGATCTCGGCCAGCTGGTTGCCCGCGAGATCGAAAAAGCCGGCGGCGTTGCCAAGGAGTTCAACACCATTGCCGTCGATGACGGCATCGCCATGGGCCATGACGGCATGCTCTATTCGCTGCCGTCGCGCGAATTGATCGCCGACTCGGTCGAATACATGGTCAACGCGCACTGCGCCGACGCGATGGTCTGCATCTCGAATTGCGACAAGATCACGCCCGGCATGCTGATGGCGTCGCTGCGCCTCAACATCCCGACCGTCTTCGTCTCCGGCGGGCCGATGGAGGCCGGCAAGGTGGTGCTCGCCGGCAAGACCCAGGCGCTTGACCTGGTCGACGCTATGGTCGCAGCCGCCGACGACAAGGTGTCCGACGAGGACGTCAGGATCATCGAGCGCTCGGCCTGTCCGACCTGTGGCTCCTGCTCCGGCATGTTCACCGCCAATTCGATGAACTGCCTGACCGAGGCGCTCGGCCTCTCGCTGCCCGGCAACGGCTCGACGTTGGCCACGCATGCCGACCGCAAGCGGCTGTTTGTCGAGGCCGGTCATCTGATCGTCGATCTCGCCCAGCGCTATTACGAGCAGGACGATGACACCGCGCTGCCGCGCAGCATCGCCTCGAAGGGCGCCTTCGAGAACGCCATGACGCTCGACATCGCCATGGGCGGCTCGACTAACACGGTCCTGCACATCCTCGCCGCAGCACATGAGGGCGAGGTCGACTTCACCATGGAGGACATCGACCGGCTGTCGCGGCGGGTGCCGGTGCTGTGCAAGGTGGCTCCGGCCAAGGCTGACGTCCACATGGAGGATGTCCATCGCGCCGGCGGCATCATGGCCATCCTCGGCCAGTTGGATAGCGCCGGGCTGATCAACCGCGACCTGCCGACGGTGCACGCCGCAAGCCTCGGCGAAGCGCTCGATCATTGGGATATTTCGCGCACCACCAGCCAGAATGTCCGCGATTTCTTCCTGGCGGCACCCGGCGGCGTGCCGACGCAAGTCGCGTTCAGCCAGGACCGCCGCTGGGACGATCTCGATCTCGACCGCGAGAAGGGCGTCATCCGCTCGGCCGAACATCCTTTCTCCAGGGATGGCGGCCTTGCCGTGCTGAAAGGCAATCTGGCACTCGATGGCTGCATCGTGAAGACGGCGGGCGTCGATGAATCGATCCTGAAATTCACCGGTCCGGCAAGAGTGTTCGAAAGTCAGGACGCCAGCGTCAAGGCGATCCTGTCGAACGAGATCAAGGCCGGCGATGTCGTCGTCATTCGCTATGAAGGGCCACGCGGCGGACCCGGCATGCAGGAAATGCTCTACCCGACCAGCTATTTGAAGTCGAAAGGCCTCGGCAAAGCCTGCGCACTGATCACCGACGGTCGTTTTTCCGGCGGCACCTCCGGCCTGTCGATCGGCCATGTCTCGCCGGAAGCCGCGGAAGGCGGTCTGATCGGGCTGGTCAGGGAAGGCGACACGATCGAGATCGATATCCCCAACCGCACCATCAGGCTTGCTGTCGACGACGCCGAACTCATCGCCCGTCGCGCCGCGATGGAGGCCAGGGGAACGGCTGCCTGGAAGCCCGAAGAAAAGCGCAAGCGCAAGGTGACGACGGCCTTGCGCGCCTATGCGGCGATGGCGACAAGTGCCGCCAAGGGGGCGGTGCGGTACGTGCCGGAATAGAGGCTTTTCCTTCTCCCTTTGTGGGAGAAGGTGGATTGGCGCGCAGCGCCAAGACGGTTGAGGGGTGCTGGACGGAGTGCCGCCGGCGCCAAGCTGGAACACCCCTCGTCTGGCCGCTTCGCGGCCACCTTCTTCCACAAGGGAAGAAGGGAAGGGCCGCGCCTGAAGGTTCCGCCTTGCGGCAGCACGCTGCATGGAAAGAAACGGCTTTTTTGAACGAGGTGGCGCTAGATGGATTTTGACCTTGTGGTGCGCGGCGGGACGCTGCCCGACGGCAGGATCGCGGATATCGGCATCGTCGGCGAAACGATCGCAGCGATAGAGCCCGAGCTGAACGTCAGCGCCGGCACGGCGATCGATGCCCATGGCAATCTGGTCTCGCCGCCCTTCGTCGATCCGCATTTCCATATGGACGCCACGCTTTCGCTCGGCATCCCGCGCATCAATGTCTCGGGCACGCTGCTCGAAGGCATCTCGCTTTGGGGCGAGTTGAAGCCGCTTCTGACCCACGAAGCGGTGCGCGACCGTGCGCTCGCCTATTGCGACTGGGCGGTGTCGATGGGCCTGCTCGCCATCCGCACCCATGTCGATGTTTGCGACGACCGCCTGCTGGCGGTCGAGGCGCTGCTCGACGTGAAGAAGACGGTTGGCCCCTATATCGACCTGCAGCTGGTCGCCTTCCCGCAGGACGGGTTTTACCGCTCGCCGACGGCGCGCGACAACACCATCCGGGCGCTCGACATAGGCGTCGATGTCGTCGGCGGCATTCCGCATTTCGAGCGCACAATGGCCGACGGCACGCGCTCCGTCACCGAGCTCTGCGAAATCGCGGCGAAGCGCGGCCTTATGGTCGACTTGCATTGCGACGAGACCGACGATCCGCTGTCGCGCCACATCGAGCAGCTTGCCTATGAGACGCAGCGGCTCGGGTTGCAGGGCAGAGTGGCCGGCTCGCACCTGACATCGATGCATTCGATGGATAATTACTACGTTTCGAAGCTATTGCCGCTGATTGCCGAGGCCGGCGTTTCGGCGATCCCCAATCCGCTGATCAACATCATGCTGCAGGGCCGCCACGACACCTTTCCCAAGCGCCGCGGACTGACGCGGGTCAAGGAGATGCTGGCGCAAGGCATCCGCGTCGGCTGGGGCCAGGATTGCGTGCTCGACCCCTGGTATTCGCTGGGCACCGCAGACATGCTCGACGTCGCCTTCATGGGCCTGCATGTCGCGCAGATGTCGAGCCCGGCCGAGATGGCGCGCTGCTTCGATATGGTCACCAACGTCAATGCCGCCATCATGGGCCTCGACCACCTTGGCCTGGCGGTCGGCAAGCGCGCCAGCCTGGTCGTTCTCGATGCCGGCAACCCAGTCGAGGCCCTGCGGCTGCGCCCAGAGCGCCTCTGCGTCATCGCCAGGGGCAAGGTGGTGGCCGAGCGCAGCCGGCAGGACACGCGGCTTTCGATCGCCGGAAGGCCGGGCACGGTGAACCGGCGCCACGCTTAAAGCGCGTCGCGTTTGAACGGACCCACGCGACGCGCTTTAAGGTCTTGTTTTTAAGCGTGTCGTTATCGCAAAACCGCTGCACACTTTTGCGCGACATGCATTAGTCCAGCCGATTTCCGGCGCTGGTCTTACCGAATTCTCGATTTTCGCCTCGTCATGGCCGCAGCTTGCGACTACGACGCGGGTCACCGTACCCCACGGCGAGGAACCGGTAACGGAATGGCGCGGCCCGCAGCCCAGTGCTCAACGATCATGAACGTGCTGCTGGCCGGCATCCTGCTGATGCTCGCCGGCGACTTCCTGTTTGCGCTGAACGACGCGATGGGCAAGTGGCTGGTCGCCAGTTTTTCCGTCGGCCAGGTCGTGCTGATCCGCTCGATCGGCGCGTTTTTCATACTCGGGCCGATGATTGCACATCAGGGTGCGGCCAAGCTGTTTCGCATGGAGCGGCCGGAGCTGCAGCTGCTTCGCGTGGTGATGACGACGCTCGACACGGCGCTGTTCTACGCGGCGGTCGTCTATCTGCCGCTCGCCGATGTGATGAGTTTTTACATGGCCGGGCCGATCTATGTCGCGGCGCTGTCGCACTTCCTGCTCGGCGAAAGGGTCGGCTGGCGCCGCTGGGCGGCTATCCTGGTCGGTTTCTGCGGCGTGCTGATCATGCTGAAGCCGTCCTCGGCCGCGTTCTCGCTGTCGTCGATGTTCGCGCTCGCCGGCAGCATTTCCTTTGCCTTCGCCATCATCCTCAATCGGCGGCTGCGCGGCACCAGCGACACCTCGCTGGTCACCTGGCAAACCATCGGCACGCTGCTGGTCGGCGCTGCGTTGACCCTCGGTAGCTGGAAGACGCCGTCCTCGCTCGATTTCGGCGCCATGCTGCTTCTCGGCATCGTCTCCTGCGGCGCGCATCTGATGATCACCAGGGCGTTGAAGCTGGCGCCGGCCTCGACCTTGGCGCCGCTGCATTACAGCCTGCTGTTGTGGGCAGTGGTCTTCGGCCTCGCCTTCTTCGGCGATGTGCCTGGGCCGCGCATCCTGATCGGCTCGGCCATCGTCGTGCTGGCCGGCCTGTTCATCTTCCACCGCCAGAAGGTGGTCGATTCCGTGCCGCCGGAAAATGTGCCGAAGGGCGTGAATTAACTCCGGCGCACTGCCGCGAGATGCCGCGAAAATTCCGGCGTCTCCATCAGCGCCTTGCAGCGCGCAAACCGGCCGTCGGCATAGGCGCGAAAGTCGTCGGCCGGATTTTTGTTGGCAAGCTGGATCAAGCCCCAGAGCGTCCACAACAGGTCGCACATCGCCTTGTAGATGACGATGCGGCCGCGCTCCGCCGGTCTCGGCTCGCCGCCGAAATAGGCGCGCATCATTTCTTCGTCCTGGGCCTCGTCGAATTGCCCTTCGACCGAGAGGTCGCCGAAATCCCAGAGCGGATCGTTCATGCCGGAATATTCCCAGTCGACGATCCACATCCTGTCGCCCGTATCAAGAAAGTTCTCGCATAGCGGGTCGCAATGGCAGGCGACGATCGGCAGAGGTTGAGCCGCAAGTGCTGAGCGCACTGCCTCCGCCTCGCGGACCACATCGTGGTAGCCGGCAGGCAGGGCGACGTCCTTGGTTGACAGCACTTTCAGATAATCGTCGATCATCGCAAACAGCTCGAAGCGGAAGGGGAACACCGCGCCGGATGTGTGCAGTTTGCGAAAGGCCTTGCCGGCGCGTGCCGGGCTGCCCGGCCGAGTCTTGAACTTTTCCGGTGACATCGTCTCGGCACCGGCAACGAAGCGGGTCACCAGCACGCCGGTCTCGGCATCGACATGCAGCACATCGGGACTGACGCCGGCCTTCGCCGCTTCCCGCGCCGCCACTGCCTCGTTGGCACGGTTGATGTATTCCTCGGTACCCTTGCCGGGGATACGCAGGCAGAAATCCTTACCCCTGAAGACGAGGTTGGTGAGACCGCCGAGCCGTTCCAGAGGGCCGTCATAGCCGGCCAGCATCGGAATGGCCGCAAGTGCGGCGCGCGCCCGGTCGTCCGCCATGGATTTCGCTCCTTTCCCCGTATTATTGGGACGACGACGGTTCCACAGTTTTCGCCGTTTGGCTATGATCGCGTTGCGGATCGATACCAGGCGACGGACAGCAATGACAAACAGCAAACATCAGAGCGCGCTCGCCGCAGCCTATGCGGCGAAGCGGCCGGAAGACGTCGCGGCTCTTTACGACAGGTGGGCAGGCACCTATGACGCCGACATGTCGGTGGCTCGCTATCGCCATCCCACCATCTGCCTTGCCTTGCTGGCCCGCCATCTGGCGCGCGGCGCCGCTCCTCTGCTCGATGCCGGCGCCGGCACCGGGCTCATCGGCGAATGGCTTGCCATTACCGGTTATCCGCAGGTCGAGGCGCTCGACATCTCGGAAGGCATGCTGGCGCAAGCCGCGCGCAAGGGCGTCTATTCAGCGCTGCACTGCCTGGCGCTTGGCGGACCGCTGCCCTTCGTGGACGACGCCTATGCCGGGATCATCTCAGCCGGCGTCTTCACGTCCGGCCATGTCGGGGCCGAGGGTCTGGACGAGCTGATCCGCATCTGCCGGCCGGGCGGGGTGATCGTGCTGACAGTGAAGAACACGCTGTGGGATGCCGGGTTTGCCGCGCGGATCGCCGAGCTCGAGGCGCAAGGCACCGTCACGCGCGCCGAAGAGACGCCGCCCTATGTTTCGATGCCAGGCGAGGCCGATACCGTGCCGAGCCGGGGGCTGGTGCTCATCGTGAACTGAGGCTGAAACCGGAAGGCTCTATGCCTTCACCTTTGCTCCTGCCGGATCGTAAAGCGGCTCGAGGTGTATCTTAGCCGGCTTCCGTTCCATTGCCACCACCAGCTCGTAGTTGCCGGAGGTAAGGAAATCATCGTTGACGCCATCGGCATTGCGCACATAGCCGTAGCCGATGTTCTTGCCGATGGTGTAGCCATAGCCGCCGCTGGTGAGATAACCGACCGCCTCGCCGTTGCGCAGGATGGTCTCGCGCCCGAGCAGCACGACGTCCGGATCATCGACGGTGAAGCCGGCAAAGCGTTTGCTGAGCGTCGAGCCATCGAGCTTTTCAAGCGCCCGCCGGCCGAGGAAATCGGTGTTCTTCCTGAGCTTCACCGCCCAGCCGAGGCCGGCCTCCTGCGGCGTGTCGTTGGGTGTAATGTCGGCGCCCCAGGCGCGGTAGCCCTTTTCCAGCCGCAGCGATTCCAGCGCCCGATAGCCGACCGGGCGAATGTCGTGGACAGCGCCCGCCGTCATCAGCGCGTCGAAAACCTCGCCCGTCGCCGCGATCGGCGCATGCAGTTCCCAGCCGAGTTCGCCGACATAGGTGACGCGCAGTGCCCGGACGGCGTGACCGGCAATGGCGATCTCGCGAACATGGCCGAATGGAAAGGCGGCATTCGAGACGTCGGCATCGGTCACCGCTGATAGCACGTCACGGGCGCGCGGCCCCATCAGCGACAATGTGCCGAAATCCTCCGTGACGTCGGTCAGCGTCACGTCGAACTCCCTGCCGATATGATCGGCAATCCAGGAGAAATCATGCGTGCGGAAACCGGTGCCGGTGACGATGTAGAATTTCTCCTCAGCGAGCCTCGCCACGGTCAAATCGGCCTCGATGCCGCCGCGCGTGTTGAGAAGCTGCGTGTAGGTCAGCCGGCCGACCGGCTTGGCGACGTCGTTCGCGCAGATCCAGTCCAGCGCCTTCAGCGCGTCGGCTCCGGTCACTTCGCATTTGGCGAAAGACGACTGGTCGAAAATACCGATCTTTTCGCGCACGTGGCGGTGCTCGTCGCCAACCGCCGGGAACCAGTTCTGGCGGCCCATCGAATAGACGTCCTTCGGCTCGATGCCTTCCGGCGCGAACCAGTTCGGCCGCTCCCAGCCAAGTTTCGAGCCGAACACGGCGCGATGTTTTTGCAGCCGCCCGTACAAAGGCGAGACGATGCGCGGCCGGCCGCTGACATATTCCTCATGCGGGAAGCCGATCGTGTAGTGCTTGCCATAGGCTTCCAGCGTGCGGTCGCGGACCCATTGCCGGTCGCGGTGGAGATCGGAGAAGCGGCGGATGTCGACCACCCACAGATCGAGCGGCGCCTCGCCGTCGACGACCCATTGCGCCAGCACCCAGCCGGCGCCGCCGCCGGACGCGATGCCAAAGGCATTGAAGCCGGCGCCGACGAACATATTGGCGCATTCCGGCGCCACACCGAGGATGAAATTGCCATCCGGCGTAAAGCTCTCCGGCCCGTTGATCATCTGCCTGACGCCGGCATTGGCGAGCGCCGGGACACGCTCGATCGCCTGGCTCATATGCTGCTCGAAATGATCGTAATCATCGTCGAACAGCCGGAACTCCCAATCGTCCGGCACATCGCCGCCCGGTAGACCGGTCGTCCACGCCTGCGGGTTCGGCTCGTAGCCGCCCATCACCAACCCGCCGACCTCCTCCTTGAAATAGGTGCGGCGATCGGGGTCGCGAATTGTCGGCGCGTCGGTCGGCAGGCCATCGATCTTTTCGGTGATGATGTACTGGTGCTTCACCGGCTGCAGCGGCACGTTTATCCCGGCGAGCGCACCCACCTGCCGCGCCCATTGCCCGGCGCAGTTCACTACCTTGTCGCAGGCGATATCGCCCTTGCTGGTCTTTACCGCGGTGATGCGGCCGTCTCTCATTTCGAAGCCGGTGACCCGCACCTCCTCGAACAATTTTGCGCCATGCATGCGCGCACCCTTGGCCAGCGACTGGGTGATGTCGGAAGGGCTTGCCTGACCGTCGGTCGGCAGCCAGGACGCGCCGACGAGGTCGCCGGTTTCCAGCAGCGGCCACATTTCCTTGACCTCGGCCGGCGACAGCAGATGCATGTCCATGCCGAAGCTCTTAGCCGTCGTTGCCAGCCGCTTATACTCGATCCAGCGGTCGCCATTGGTGGCGAGGCGCAGGCAGCCAGTCATCTTCCAACCGGTGGCGAGGCCGGTTTCGGCTTCCAGCCCCTTGTAGAGATCGACCGAATATTTGAGCACGCGCGTGATCGACGCCGACGAGCGCAGCTGGCCGACCAGCCCGGCAGCATGCCAGGTCGAACCCGAGGTCAGTTTGCCCTGTTCGAGCAGTACGATTTCGGCCTTGTGGTCGCGCGCCAGATGATAGGCCGTCGAACAGCCGATGATGCCACCGCCGATGACGACGATCCCGGCCTGGGCGGGCAAGGTCATGTCCGCGTCCCGTATTTTGTCCTGTAGTTTTCCAGGGCGGCTTCGAGCCGCGCCAGGTTTTCGTCGGCGTAGGCGGCGTAGTCGACACCGGGCGCGTCGAGGTAAAGCTCGGAAACCATGCCCCACATCGCCTCACGCAGCAGCGACGCGCATTGCATGGCGGCGTGCGAGCGCCGTATCGCCGGGTCCGGCTCCTTCATGAAATAGGCGGTGAGGAAGGCGAAGGACTCCTCGTCGCTCATGCCTGCATTCGACGCCGCGCCGGCAAGGTCGAACATCGCGGTGTTGAAGCCTGCATATTCGAAATCGATGAGCCACAGCCTGTGACCGTCGTCGATTATGTTAGCCGGCAAGAGGTCATTATGGCCGAAGACGATCGGCAGCAGCTTTTGCGCGCGCTCGAGCTCGTCCGCCAGCGTCAGCAGGCGCGGCAGTTCGCCCAGCTTGCGGCTGCGGCCTTCCTCCAGCGTGCGCGCATAGTCGCGAATGACATGGAATACCCAGAACATGAAGCCGGCGCCGGAGACATGACCGGGCATCTCCCGGTGGAAACCGCGCAGCAACGCGGCAACGCGGCCGAGATCGGCGCGCACGTCCTGCGCGACATAGGCCTTGGCGCCGAGGTACTCCGTCACCATGACGCCGGGTCCAGTGTAGTGGACGGCCGGAGCGAAGCCTGCCGCGTGCGCTGCCCGCGCCGTCATCATCTCGCGCTCGCGAAAGACATGGTGGAACGGATAGTCCTGGCCGAGCCGCACGACGTGCCGCCCGGCCGCGTCCTTGACCAGATAATTGGCATTGCTCAGCCCGCCCGGCAGCGGCGCGATGTCGATGCTGCCGGTCCAGCAAGGCAGCGCACGGATGCGGTCTTCGACAGTCACGATGTCGTCCAACATTGGGTCAATTTTCCACGCATGTCACGGCTGGCCAGCGATGACAATCGGACGGAGGAATGGAGGCAACGCGAAGATCTCGTCGGTGCAGATCTCGGGATCGGTATCCCGCACCGCACCGACGAGCCCCTTTGTGCCGGGTTCTTCGACGCCGGCATCCGCCCCCGCGGATCCTGAATTTCGGGACCCTTGCACCCGACGATCTCCCGGGCGTTCGGGCAAGCGATTTTTCGTGCGGCTCAGCCGTCGTCCTCCGTTCCGAGCCTGTCACAGCGATAATGTCGCGCCACGCTGGAGGCGTTGTCAACGCGAATTTGTGGTATTTTCTGGTTTTTTGCCCGAATTTTGCTAAATTCCTTGGAGTTAGTGGCATTTATGTCGTAGAAGCGGTCAGCGGTGCAACAATCCGACCGGATGGAACCGATGGTCCACTCGAAGCGGCATGGCGAAATCCTGCGCCTCCTCAAGGAGGAAGGCACCGTGACCATTGCGAGCCTGGCCGACCGGCTGGGCGTCTCGCTGGAGACAGTACGCCGCGACGTCAAGCCACTGACCAGCGACGGTTCCATCCTCAAGATGCACGGCGCCGTCGGCCTGCCTTCGATTGCCGGCGAAGCGCCGTTCGAGCGGCGCATGCGCGAGAACGCCGATGCCAAGCGAGCAATAGCGCGCATGGTCGCCGCCACCATCCGCGACGGCGAATCGATCATGCTCGACACCGGCACCACCACCTCTTTCCTGGCCCGGGAACTGCTCGGCCACCGGCGGCTGACGGTCGTCACCAACTCCTCCGACATCGCCCGCACACTGGCCACTGTCAACGGCAATAAGGTCTACATGGCCGGCGGCGAGCTGCGCAGCGATTCCGGTGCTGCCTTCGGCGTCTCGGCCATCGAATTCGTCAGCCGCTTTTCCGTCAGCCATGCTGTGATATCGACCGGTGCGGTCGATGCCGTTACCGGCGTCATGGACTATGATCTGGAAGAGGCCGAATTCGCCCGCATGGTGCTGTCGCGCGGCCAGCGTTCGCTTGTCGTCACCGACCATAGCAAATTCGGCCGCCAGGGCCTTGTTCAGGTCTGCGGCTTCGGCGGCTTTTCCGAACTCGCGACCGACCGTCCGCCGCCGCACGACATCGCTGCCGCCCTTGCCCAGGCCGGCGCACGGCTCAGCATTGCCGATGGCTGAAGCGAGGGCTGAGCTCTATCGTGAGCTCTGTCGGGAGATCTGCTCCAGCATCCACTTCCCAGCGCCGCGTCTGCCGTGTTTAGTCCGGCCATGGCTTTCACCATCCGCCAATTGCAGTTCTTTATCGCCGTCGCCGAGCAGGGCACAGTGTCGGGCGCCGCCCAGAACCTGTCGATCTCGCAATCGTCGGTCACCGAGGCGATCAAGGAGCTGGAGCACGATCTCGGCGTCGAGTTGTTCGAGCGCCACCCGCGCGGCTTGAACATCACCCACAAAGGCCACCAGTTCCTGCGCCATGCGAGAAAGATCCTGGCCGACGTTTCCGATGCGCGCCGCGCCTTCTTCGGCGAACAGGCCGCGGCAAGCGGGCGGCTGCAACTTGGCGTCACCTCGCTGGTCGCCGGCTATGTGCTTTCCGATCTTCTTGCCCGCTACCGCCGCGCCTATCCGGGTGTCGAGGTCTCGGCAATCGAGGACAATGGCGACTATCTCGAGCACCTGTTAATTGGCGGCAAGCTCGACATTGCCGTCATGGTCACCTCGAACCTGCGCGACCGCACGGCACTGCAGTCCGAAATCCTCGAAGTCTCGGCCTACCGGCTGTGGCTGCCGCTCGGCCACCCCTTGGCCGGTGCCGACATCATCGGCATCGGCGACATCGCCTCGGAACCGCTGATCATGCTGACCGTCGACGAGATCGAGGAGAATACCGGAAAGCTGCTGACGGCAATCGGCGCCAAGCCGCATGTCGCCTTCCGCACCCGCTCGGTCGAAGCGGTACGCAGCCTCGTCGCTACCGGCGCCGGCGTGGCGCTGCTGCCCGACCTCGTCTACCGGCCATGGTCGCTGGAAGGCGACCGCATCGAATCGCGCGATATTTCGGGATCGTTGCCGGTCGTCCAGGTCGGCATGGTCTGGCGGCGCGGCTCCGGTCTGCCGCAGGCGGCGCGCGACTTCATCGGACTTGCCCAGTCGCAGCGCATGGTGCGCCAACGGCCCGAGAAGATTGGCCGCTGACGTATCGGAAAAATCGATATCGGCTTTCTGATAAATGAATTTGCGAAACCGGAAATTTCGCAGCACTTTTCGGTCAGGGAACAAAGCTGCCGTTAGAGCGCGACGTGCGTCCAATTGGACGCACATAGTACGCTCTAAGACTTTTAGTTTTCGCATCGGGCCTTCCGAAAATCGATTTCCGATTTTCGGGCCGATGCGAGGAGCACGGCCCTTCAGGGCCGCGCATCCAACGTTTTTGAACGGGCGCATGACCTTCTTCCGAAACCCGAAACCGGTTTCGAGGTCATGCAAAAATGGGAGATCGACGATGAATTCATTGCTGAAATCATGCACTGCCTTGACGGTCGCGCTGAGCTTCTCCGGCCAGGCCATCGCCCAGGTCAAGGAGCTCGGCAAAGGCGAAGGCGAGGTCAATATCGTCGCCTGGCCGGGCTATATCGAGCGCGGCGAAACCGACAAGGCCTATGATTGGGTCACTTCGTTCGAGAAGGAAACCGGCTGCAAGGTCAACGTCAAGACCGCCAACACCTCCGATGAGATGGTCTCGCTGATGAACGAGGGCGGCTTCGATCTCGTCACCGCCTCGGGCGACGCTTCGCTGCGCCTTGTCGCCGGCAAGCGCGTCCAGCCGATCAACACCGACCTCATACCGAGCTGGAAGACGGTCGACAACCGGCTGAAGGATGCGCCCTGGTTCACCGTCGGCGGAGTCCATTACGGCGTCCCCTATCAGTGGGGGCCGAACGTGCTGATGTACAACACCGAAGTGTTCAAGGAGGCGCCGAAGAGCTGGAACGTGGTCTTCGAGGAAATGAAGCTTCCCGACGGCAAGTCGAACAAGGGCCGCGTCCAAGCCTATGACGGGCCGATCCACATCGCCGACGCTGCCAATTACCTGATGGCTCACAAGCCGGAGCTCGGCATCAAGGATCCGTACGAACTGACCGAGGATCAGTACAAGGCGGCGCTCGACCTGCTGCGGGTCCAGCGTACGCTGGTCGGACGCTATTGGCACGACGCCGCCATCCAGGTCGACGATTTCCAGAACGAAGGCGTCGTCGCCTCCGGTTCCTGGCCCTACCAGGTAAACACGCTGATCGCGGCCAAGAAGCCGGTCGCCTCGACTATCCCCGAGGAGGGCGTCACCGGCTGGGCCGATACCACGATGATGGAGGCCGATGCTGCCCACCCAAACTGCGCCTACATGTGGATGGAGCATTCGCTGTCGCCAAAAGTGCAGGGCGACGTCTCCGCCTGGTTCGGCTCGCTGCCGGTGGTGCCCGCCGCCTGCAAGGGCAACGAACTGCTCGGCGAGGAAGGCTGCAAGACCAACGGTTACGACAATTTCGACAAGATCAAGTTCTGGAAGACGCCGGTCTCGAAATGCGCCACCCAGAACGACCAGTGCGTGCCCTATTACCGCTGGGTGTCGGACTATATCGGCGTCATCGGCGGGCGGTGAGTTCGCCTCACCTACGAAGCTCGGCGCTGCCCCTCACCCTTACCCTCTCCCGGTGAAGAACCGGGGGGTCGCCAGCGTTGGAGCGCCTCCCTTCTCCCCGTCCACTATACGAGGAGAAGGTGCCGGCAGGCGGATAAGAGGCAGCGCTACCGCCTGAAATTTGATGAGCCTGACAGATCAGGACAGCCCCATGACCTCCGCCGTTTCCTTCCAAAACGTCTCTCGCCATTTCGGCAGCGTGCGTGCCGTTGACGCGGTCGATCTCGACATCGTGCCGGGCGAGTTCTTTGCCATGCTCGGGCCTTCCGGCTCGGGCAAGACGACGTGCCTGCGCCTCATCGCCGGTTTCGAGCAGCCGACGGCGGGCTCGATCTCGATCTTCGGCGAACGCGCCGAGGGCGTGCCGCCCTATCGCCGCAACGTCAACACCGTGTTCCAGGATTATGCGCTGTTCCCGCATTTCAACGTGCTCGACAACGTCGCCTATGGGCTGATGGTCAAGGGCGTCGGCAGACCGGAGCGGCAACAGGCGGCGGAAGAAGCGCTGGCGCTGGTGCGGCTTCCCGGCTACGGCGCCCGTCGCCCTGGCCAGCTTTCCGGCGGCCAGCGCCAGCGCGTCGCGCTCGCCCGTGCGCTGGTCAACCAGCCCAAGGTGCTGTTGCTCGACGAGCCGCTCGGCGCCCTCGACCTCAAGCTTCGCGAAAACATGCAGGAGGAGTTGAAATCGCTGCAGAAGGCGCTCGGCATCACCTTCGTGTTCGTCACCCACGACCAGGGCGAAGCGCTGTCGATGGCCGACCGCGTGGCCGTCTTCAATGACGGCAAGATCATGCAGATCGGCACGCCGGAAGACATCTACCAGCGCCCCAAGACCCGCTTCGTCGCCGATTTCGTCGGCTCGTCCAACGTGCTGCCGCCGGATTTCGTCCAGCGCTATGCCGGCCAGTATCGCTGGGGCAGCCTGCGGCCCGAATCCATCCGTATTGGCCGGGCCAACGGCGAAGGGGTTGCCGCCCGCCTGGTCTCGACCAACTATCTCGGCGCCACGACAAGACTGGCGCTCGATGCAGAGGGCTTGCGACTGCATGCCATCGTGCCGGCGGGTGCTGTGCTGCCGGGGGAAGGCGAGGCGGTGGTGCTCACCTTCAAGCGCGAGCATTTGCATCTGATGGACGAGCTCGGATGAGCCTGGACGCTGCCATGCCGCGGGCCACGGCCCCCGCCATCCTGCCGCGAAGTGGTGGCGTACGCGGCGGGCTCTCCGATCTCTTCTGGCGCCGGCCGCAATTCTTGCTGCTCTTGATGCTGCTACCCCCGGTTCTTTGGCTCGGCATCGTCTATATCGGCTCGCTGTTTGCGCTGCTTTTGCAGAGCTTCTTTTCGATCGATGAGTTCTCCGGCCTGATCAACCGCGAGTTCACGCTGAAGACCTATGGCGACCTGCTGCAGGCCGCCAATCTCGACATCATCCTGCGCACGGTGACTATGGCGGCGCTGGTGACGCTGGCGGCGGCGGTCATCGCCTTTCCCATCGCCTATTACGCGGCGCGCTATGCGCGCGGCCGTTGGAAGGCGCTGTTTTATCTCGGCGTCATGCTGCCGCTGTGGTCGAGCTACCTGGTCAAGATCTATGCGTGGAAGCTGATTCTCGCCAAGGAAGGCATCCTGACCTGGCTGCTGGCCAAATTGCATCTTCTGTGGCTGCTTGATGCCTGGCTGTCGCTGCCGGTCGTCGGCGGCAACTCGCTGTCGGTCTCCTCAACCGGTACCTTCATCGTCTTCGTCTATGTCTGGCTGCCGTTCATGATCCTGCCGGTGCAGGCCGCACTCGAGCGCGTGCCGGGCAATTTGGTCGAGGCTTCGTCCGATCTCGGCGCCTCGCCCGGGCAGACCTTCGGCAACGTGCTGTTCCCGCTGGCGCTGCCCGGCATCGTCGCCGGCTCGATCTTCACGTTCTCGCTGACGCTCGGCGACTACATCATCCCACAGATCATCGGCACCTCGCGGCTGTTCATCGGCCAGGCCGTCTATTCGCAGCAAGGCACCGCCGGCAATATCCCGCTCGCCGCCGCCTTCACCGTGGTGCCCATCGTCATCATGGGCTTCTATCTCTGGGGCGCCAAGCGCATGGGGGCTTTCGATGCGCTCTGACCGTGGCCCATCCGCGCCGATCGGCCTGAAGCTCGCTGCCACCGGCGGCCTGCTTTTCCTGCATTTGCCGATCCTGCTGATCTTCGTCTATGCCTTCACCACCGAGGAGAAGAGCTTCGTCTGGCCGCCGCCGGGCCTGACCACGCAATGGTTCGCCGTCACCTGGAACCGCCCCGACGTCTGGCAGGCGCTGTCATTGTCTGTGCGGGTCGCGGCGATCTCGACTGCCATCGCGCTGGTCCTGGGCACGCTGTGCGCCGCTGCCGTGTCCCGCACAAAATTCTTCGGCCGCGAAACCATCTCGCTGCTGGTCATCCTGCCGATCGCGCTGCCCGGCATCATCACCGGCATCGCGCTGCGCTCGGCCTTCGCGCTGGCCGAAATCCCGTTCTCGTTCTGGACGATCGTGCTCGGCCACGCCACTTTCTGCGTGGTCGTCGTCTACAACAATGCGGTCGCCCGTTTCCGCCGCACGTCCGGCTCGATGATCGAGGCGTCGATGGATCTCGGCGCCGATGGTTTCCAGACCTTTCGGCATGTCGTGCTGCCCAACATCGCAACCGCGCTGCTGGCCGGCGGCATGCTTGCCTTTGCGCTGTCCTTCGACGAGGTCATCGTCACCACCTTCACCGCCGGCCAGCAGCAGACGGTGCCGATCTGGATGCTCGAAGAATTGATCCGTCCGCGCCAGCGTCCGGTCACCAATGTCGTGGCGATGGTGGTAGTGCTGGTGACGCTGCTCCCAATCCTCGCTGCCTATTACCTGACCCGCGACGGCGACCAGATCGCCGGTTCGGGCAAATGATCTCGTTCATAAGGGAGAGACTTCCATGGACACGCAGATGCTGATCGGCTCGAAATTCGAAAAAGGCACCGAGACCGAGGAGCCGATCCTCAACCCGAGAACCGGGGCGACCATCCTCAATCTGCCTGAGGCCAGCCCAGCGCAGATCGAGGCGGCCGTGCTTGCTGCCGAAAACGCCTTCGTCACCTGGTCCCGCACAACACCGGCGCAGCGCGCCGGCTATCTCCTGAAGATCGCCGATCGCATCGAGGCTGCTGCACAGGATTTCGCGGCGCTCGAGGCGCTGAACTGCGGCAAGCCGATCAATGCCGTGCTCAATGACGAGATCCCGGCGATCGTCGACTGCTACCGCTTCTTTGCCGGCGCGGTCCGCTCGATGCCCGGCCAGGTCGCCGGCGAATACATTCCCGGCCACACCTCGATGGTCCGCCGCGACGCCATCGGCGTTGTCGCGTCGATCGCGCCGTGGAACTATCCGCTGATGATGATGGCCTGGAAGCTGGCGCCGGCGATTGCCGGCGGCAACACCGTCGTCTTCAAGCCGTCGGAACAGACGCCGCTGACCGCGCTGAAGCTGGCGAAAATCCTTGCCGAGATCCTGCCGGAAGGCGTCGTCAACGTCGTGCTCGGTCGCGGCGACAGCGTCGGCAACACGCTGATCAACCACCCGAAGGTCAACATGATCTCGATCACCGGCGACGTCGCCACCGGCAAGAAGGTGCTGCAGGCTGCCGCCAAATCGGTCAAGCGCACGCATCTCGAGCTCGGCGGCAAGGCGCCGGTCATCGTCTTCGACGACGCCGATCTCGGCGCGGTGGTCAACGGCCTGCGCGCCTTCGGCTATTACAATGCCGGCCAGGACTGCACCGCGGCCTGCCGCATCTACGCCGGCAAGAAGATCTACGACAAGCTCGTCGCAGACCTCTCCACTGCGGTCTCGACCATCAAGTATGATCGCCCCGACGATACCGAGAACGAGATCGGCCCGCTGATCTCGCGTCGCCAGCGTGACCGCGTCTCGAGCTTCGTCGAGCGCGCCTCTGAGCTCAAGCACATCGAGATCACCACGGGCGGCAAGCCGGGCGAGGGCTCCGGCTTCTTCTACCAGCCGACCGTCGTCGCCGGCGCGCTGCAGGAGGACGAGATCGTGCGCCGCGAAGTGTTCGGTCCGGTGGTCTCGGTCACCCGCTTTTCCGAAGTTGACGAAGCGGTGAACTGGGCCAATGATTCTGACTACGGCCTGGCGTCGTCGGTGTGGACCAAGGACGTTTCGCGGGCCATGGCGACAGCGGCCCGGCTGCAATATGGCTGCACCTGGATCAACACCCATTTCATGCTGACCAACGAGATGCCGCATGGCGGGTTGAAACAATCCGGCTACGGCAAGGACATGTCGCTCTACGCGCTGGAGGACTATACCGCCGTCCGCCACGTCATGGTCGCTCACGGGTAGCGCCCGCGAGGAGACGCCTATTCTTCCGCCTCCTCCGCCTCGCCTGCGGCCGGCGCGACCAGCAGCACTGCGGCGCCTAGGAGCGCGGCGATGAAAGAGCCGGCGAGGATGCCGACCTTGACCGCGTCCTGCAGGGCGGCGTCGCTGGCGAAGGCGAGCAGGCCGATGAACAGGCTCATGGTGAAACCGATGCCACAGAGCAGCGAAATGCCGACCATGTGCAGCCAGCCGGCATTGACCGGCAGATCGGCGAAGCCAAGCCGGATGGCAAGCGCGGAAGACCCGAACACGCCGACCAGCTTGCCCAAGACGAGGCCGGCGGCGACGCCGAGCGTCAGCGGCTCGGCCAGGGCGGCAGCGCTGAGACCGGCGAGCGAGGCGCCGGCGTTGGCAAAGCCGAAAATCGGGATGACGAAAAAGGCGACGACTTTGTGCAGGCCGTGTTCGAGCCGGTGCAGCGGCGAATGGTCGAGATCATGGCCGCTGCCCGGCGATATCTTCAGCGGTATGGTGAGGGCCAGCGCGACGCCGGCGAGCGTCGCATGGACGCCCGATTTGAGCACCAAAACCCACAGAACGATGCCGAGCAAGATGTACGGCAGCAGCGTCAGCACCCGCATGCGGTTGAGCACCACCAGCAGCGCGATCACGGCGAAGGCGGCGCCGAGATAGGCGAGCGAGAGGCCGCTGGTATAGAACACCGCGATGATGAGCACCGCGCCGAGATCGTCGATGATGGCAAGCGCCGTGAGGAATATCTTCAGCGAACCCGGGACGCGGCTGCCGAGCAGCGACAGCACGCCGAGCGCAAAGGCGATATCGGTGGCGGTTGGGATCGCCCAGCCGGACAGAGCGGCTGGATTGTTGCGGTTGATGGCGACGTAGACCAGTGCCGGCGCTGCCATGCCGCCGGCGGCGGCGATGCCGGGCAGCACGCGGCGCGGCCAGGTCGACAGCTGGCCGTCAAGCATTTCGCGCTTGATCTCGAGACCGACCAGCAGGAAGAACACCGCCATCAGGCCGTCATTGATCCAGTGCGAGACGCTGAGCGGTCCGAGATAGGCATGGAGGGCGGAGAAATAAGCCTCGCCCAGCGGCGAATTGGCGACGATCAGGGCCAAGGCCGCCGCAGCCATCAGGATGAGGCCGCCGGCCGCCTCGCTGTCGAGGAATTCGCGCAGCATGGAGACCAGCCGCTTTTCGTCCTGCATGTCGCCTCCGTCGTATCAGCGGCAAGGTCCGACACCGCCAAGCGATGATGCGCAAACAGCGCTGGCCGGGCAAGCCTGTAATGAGAGCCCTTTAGCGCGGCGCGCGCTTGGCGAGGATGCGTTGCAGCGTGCGGCGATGCATGTTCAGGCGGCGTGCGGTTTCCGAGACGTTGCGGTCGCACATTTCGTAGACGCGCTGGATGTGTTCCCAGCGCACGCGATCGGCCGACATTGGATTTTCTGGCGGCGCTGCGCGTTCGCCCGCGGTGCGGGTCAGGGCGGCAAAAATATCGTCGGCATCGGCCGGCTTCGACAGATAGTCGATGGCGCCGAGCTTTACCGCCGTCACCGCGGTGGCGATGTTGCCGTAGCCGGTGAGGATGATGGCGCGGGCATCGTCGCGCTTCTCGCGAATCGCGGCGACGACGTCGAGGCCGTTGCCGTCGGCCAGCCGCATGTCGACCACCGCATAGGCCGGCGGATTGGCGCGCGCCTTGGCAACCGCCTCCTCGACGCTCTCCGCCGTCTCGACCACGAAACCCCTGGTTTCCATGGCGCGGGCAAGCCGCGTCAGGAACGGCTTGTCGTCGTCCACGATCAGCAGCGAGGTATCCTCGCCTTCGACCATTGCGCCAATCGTTTCGTCAGTACTCATCGTGCTGAAAATCCTGCTGCCTGATTTTTACGCAAATATAGTTTCGCAACGCTATTGTCCAATTTAGGCCGTGTCGAACATGGTGGCCGAAGCCTGCTCGGGATTGAGGAAGACGCTGCGCGGCCACGATATCTGCACGATAGCGCCCTCGCCGGGCTCGCTTGAATTGCGGAAATCGAGCGTCGCGCCGGAGCGTTCGAGCAAGGTCTTGGCGATGAATAGGCCGAGGCCGAGGCCGCCGCCGGCTTCGGTGCCTTGTCGCGTCGACATATAGGGTTCTCCGATACGGTCGATGATCTCCGGTGGAAAGCCCGGCCCGTCGTCGATGATCGAGAAGCTGACGGCGGCCTCATTCCAGTTCCAGCGCACTGTCACGCTGTTGCGGGCGAAGTCGACCGCGTTCTCGACCAGATTGCCGAGGCCGTAAATGACGCCGGGATTGCGCCGGCCCACCGGTTCCGGGCCGATGCGCTCGCCCGGCCGAAGCTTGATCGAAATGCCGAAATCGCGGTGCGGCGCCGTCACCTCCTCGACCAGCGAGGTCAGCGGCAGGCGCGAGAGGTGCACCTCGCTCTCGGAGGACAGGCTGGTCAGGCGCTTCAGGATTTCGCGGCAGCGCTCGCTCTGCGAACGCAGCAGCTTCACGTCCTCGCCGTATTTCGGATCTTCGCCAAGCGCCTTCTCCATCTCCTTGGCAACAAGCGTGATGGTGGCGAGCGGCGTGCCGAGTTCGTGCGCGGCGGCCGCGGCGAGGCCGTCGAGGGCCGAGAGATGCTGTTCTCGCTGCAGCACCAATTCCGTGGCGGCAAGCGCGTTGGCAAGCAGCCGCGCCTCCTCGGCCACCCGGAAGGCATAGATCGCGGTAAAGGCGATGGAGCAGAACACCGCCATCCACATGCCGGCGACATAGATGAACGGCATCGCCAATGGCGCCCCCTCATGCCAGGGCAGCGGCAGGTGGTAAAAGACCAGCAGCGTCGCCGCCACGATCACCAGCGCGCCGAGCATGGCGGTCAGCCGCAGCGGCAGCGACGTCGCCGAGACGACGACGGGCACGGTCATCAGCAGCGAAAACGGATTCGTAAGGCCGCCGGTCATGTAGAGCAGGCCGGCAAGCTGCAGGCTGTCGAAGGTCAGGATGGCGAAGGCCGAGAACGGGGTAAGCCGATGCGCCGCCGGATAGCGGAAAGTCAGCAAAAGGTTCATCCAGGCCGAACAGGCGATCAGCGCAAAACACATGCTGACCGGTAGCGGAAATTTCAGCCCGTAAGCGACCACAAGCACGGTCAGGCTCTGGCCGACGATGGCAAGCCAGCGCAACCTGATCAGCGTGTTGAGGCGCAGCCGCTGGCTTTGCTGGAAGTCGGGTGCGTGCAGGATGTTTATCATGGCCAGTGATTATAGAGGGGAAACAGCCGGAGGTCTTTTCCGAAAACCGTCGAAGCTGGGCCTCGGTTCGGGATGACAGTCTGGAAGCATCAGGTACCGCGCGGCTTGGCGCGGCTGGTGGCGGCGGCGAGAAGCGGGTTCTCCGGCCAGACATGCCTGGGATAGCGGCCGCGCATCTCTGCCCGCACATCGGCCCAGGAGCCGCGCCAGAAGCCGGGCAGGTCGCGCGTCGTCTGGATCGGCCGGTGCGCCGGCGACAGCAATTCGAGCGTCAGCGGCACAGTGCCGTTGGCGATCGCCGGATGCCGGTCGAGGCCGAACAGTTCCTGCACGCGGATCGCCAGCACCGGCCATTCGCCGTCATAGCGGATCGGCAGCCGGCTGCCCGACGGCGCGTCGAAATGGGTCGGCGCCAATGTGGCGATCTTGCGCTGCAATTCGTGCGGCACCAGCGTCATCAGGCCTTGCGAAAGCACGCTGGGATCGATTGCCGCAAAGGATGCCGCGCCGGAAAGGAACGGCAGCAGCCAGTCGTCGAGGCGCTCGAGGAGCGCGGCATCGGAGACATCGGGCCATGGCACGCCGAGGCCGCGATGCAGCCAGCCGAGCCGCTGCCGCAACGTCTCCGCCTCCCTGTTCCACGGCAACAGGGACAGGCCGTGTTCGCGCAAGGCGTCGAGGATGGCGCGATCCGCGTCGGCACCGGTCGGCGCCGGCAGCATGCGTTCGGACAGCGTGATGGCGCCGAGGCGAACCGTTTCGCGCACCCGCACCGCGCGCCTGTCGCGGTCGAAGCTCACCTCGCGGCGGGCCTCGATCTTTTCCGCCAACGCAGTGCGGATGTCGGCCTCATCGATGGCTGCCGCTGCGGTGATGCGGGCGTTCTGCGCCTTGCCCTGCAGGTCGGCGACGACGAGCCAGGTCTCGCCGGCCAGCGGATCGGAGGCGTCGAGCATGGCGCCCGAGCCGTTGGCAAGCACGAAGCGGCCACGCTCGCCGCGCGCTTTGGCGACCCGATCCGGCCAGGCATGGATGAGGAGAGCGCCGGCTGTGCTGCCCTCCCCCTTGAGGGGGTCGGAAGGACGGGCGAGACCCGTGGCTCGCCCCGGCGCGTCGATCCGCGTAGCGGATCGGGGTGGGGTCGGTTCGGGCACGGCATCGACGACCCCGCCCCGTCTCCCTCGTCTCGCTGCGCTCGGCTCGCTCGCCGACCCTCTCCTCGAGGGGGAGGGTGAAGCCTGCTTTGCCAGCCTCTCAGCCAGCTGCCGGGCGGCGGTGGCGCGCGGCGATCTTTCGGCGCGAAAGCGCAGCAGCCGCCGTTCGAGATCGGCACCATCGCCGCCAAGGCCACGCTCGGTCAATAATACGGCGAGCATCGCCGCCTCGAGCGCCTCTCCGGTCCTTGCCGCCTCGGCGACCATATGGGCGAGCCGCACCGGTAGCGCCAGCCGGCGCATCGCGGCACCGGCATCCGTCAGGCGTCCTGCCGCATCGACAGCATCGAGCGCACGTAGCAGTACCCTCGCCTCGGTGAGCGCCGGAGCCGGTGGGGGGTCGAGGAAGGATAGACTGGTCGGATCGGCGACGCCGAACGCTGCGCTATCGAGCAACAGGCCGGAAAGATCGGCCTCGAGGATTTCCGGCGGCGTGAAGGCCGGCAGGGCCGCCGTCTGCTCGGCCCGCCACAACCGGATGGCGACGCCCGGCTGCGTGCGCCCGGCACGGCCGGCGCGCTGGTCGGCGGAAGCGCGGGAAGCACGTACCGTCTCCAGCCGCGTCAGGCCGCTCGCCGGTTCATAGCGCGGCAGCCGCGACAGGCCGGAATCGATGACGACGCGGACGCCGTCGATGGTGATGGAGGTTTCGGCGATCGACGTCGCCAGCACGACCTTGCGGCGGCCGAGCGGCGCCGGCTTGATCGCCGCGTCCTGCGCCTTGTTGTCGAGCATACCATAGAGCGGCACGATGTCGGTATCGGCGCCGACCTTGCCCGCCAGCCGCTCGGCGGTGCGCTCGATCTCGCGCTGGCCGGGCAGGAAAGCGAGCACGCTGCCCTCCTCCCCGGCAAGCGCCGAGCGGATCGCCTTGGCCATGGCGTCCTCGATCGTGACGCCGGCCGGCCGCTCGTCATAGCGGATGTCGACCGGGAAGGCGCGGCCCGCGCTCTCGATCACCGGCGCGCCGGACAGCAATTTTGCGACACGCGCGCCGTCGAGCGTTGCCGACATCACCAGCAATCTGAGTTCGGGCCTCAGCGCACCCTGCACGTCAAGCGCCAGCGCCAACCCGAAATCGCCGTCGAGCGAGCGTTCGTGGAACTCGTCGAATAGCACCGCCGCGACACCAGGCAGTTCCGGGTCGTCGAGGATCATGCGGGACAGCACGCCTTCGGTGACGACGAGAACCCTGGTCTTTGCGGAACTGCGGTTTTCCATGCGCATGGCATAGCCGACGGTTTCGCCGGGCTCTTGGCCGAGCAATTCGGCCATGCGGCGGGCGGCAGCGCGGGCGGCGAGGCGGCGCGGTTCGAGCAGGATGATCTTTCCGGCGCCGAGCCATTCAGCGTCGAGCAGCGCCAGTGGAACCAGCGTCGTCTTGCCGGCACCGGGTGGCGCCACCAGCACGGCGCTGTTACCATGGCTCAGCGTTTCATTGAGCGCCGGCAAGACAACGGAGACCGGCAGGTCCGGCAAGGGTTTTGTCGTCATTGTGCTATGCTGTGCAGCCAGTTGGCAGCAACCGCATATCAGCGGTGGCGGTCGCGGCGCAACCTCGGCGCCGACTCAAAGCCTGGTCCGCGAAAACGGGTTCCAGCGCACCGTGCCGAGCCGCACCTCCTCGCGCACCATGGTCAGCAGGCCGGAACCGCCGACCACGGCCAAGCCGACCAGCGACAGAAAATCCGGATATTCCCTGAAGAACAGCGCACCCAGAACCACCGCCCAGACGATCTGCGAGTAATGCGTCGGCGCGATGCGGTTGGCCGGTGCGTATTTGACCGCCAGCAGATGCAACAGCTGGCCGCCGGCGGTGAAGGCGCCGGCCAGTACCAGCCAGGCCCATTGCCTGCCATCCGGCAACGAGAACGAGGTAGCCGCCGCACCGGCGCCGTTGAAGAGCAGGCCGTAGCCGATCAGCACGCCGAGCATCGTCGTGCGCTTTTCCTGCGCGGCGAGCGAACGCATCAGGATCACATTGGTGGCGGCCAGGAAGGCGATGATGAACGCCGCCAGATGACCAAGATGCAATTCGCGAAACCCCGGCCTGACGACCAGCATGACCCCGGCAAAGCCGGCGACCACCGCCAGCCACCGCCACGGGCCGACCTTCTCCTTGAGGACCAGCGTGGCTAGGATGGTGACGAACAGCGGCGCCAGAAAGATGAGCGCATAGACTTCCGCCAGCGGAATGGTGGTGAAGGCATAGACGCTGAGCACGCCCGAGGCGATGCCGGCCCAGGCCCGGGCCTGTACCGCCCAGGGCCGGTTGGTGCGCCAGAAATCGAGCCAGCGCTCGCCTGCCGGCCTGGCAAAGAGCAGAAAGCAGCCGGCAAACAATGTCGAGAAGAAGCCGATCTCGAAGACGTTGAACTGCCCGCCCAGGCTTTTGACAACGGCGTCGCTGCACGAATAGCTTGCATAGGCGATGAGTGCGAGCAGAATTCCGTTGGGCACGTTTTTCCATTTCCGGGAGAGATGAGAGTGAAGATATTGGCGCTTGGCGCGCATTCGGACGACATCGAGATCTTCATGTTCGGTACGATGGCGGCCTATGCCGCGCAAGGCGCAGAACTCTTTTTTGCCATAGCCACGGATGGCACCAGGGGCGGCTACGGCGATCCGTCAGCGCTGGCCCGCACGCGCCGCAAGGAGGCGATGGCGGCGGCCGGCCTGCTTGGCGTGACGCCGCGCTTCCTTGACTTTCCCGATGGCGGGCTGGTCGCGGATGCCGCGCTGATCGGGGCGCTCAAAGCACTGATCGGCGAGATAGGGCCGGATCTGGTGATAACGCATGCGCCGAACGACTATCATGGCGACCACCGCGCGCTGTCGGATGGCGTGCGCATCGCAGCGTCATTCTCGGTGCCGGTGCTACATGCCGACACGTTCGGCGGCACCGGGTTTTCGCCAACGCACTACGTCGACACCTCCAGGCATTTCGATCTCAAGGCGGAGGCGATCAGGGCGCACCAGTCGCAGGATCCCGAGCGTTTCGTCGACGCGGCGCGCACGCAGAACGCCTTTCGCGCCGGCCAGTGCAACGGCCCAGCCGGATCGTTTGCCGAGGCGTTCCGCTTCGAGCCAGTCTTCCCCTTCGCCGATATCCGCGCGCTGCTGCCGCCGGCCCCAGTGATCCGTCCGGTGGCTGTCAGCAACAAGACGGTGACCTAGACAGGTCGCCGCAACTTCTCACGTTGCTTTCCTGTCCAGCATGCTGCGGTGCAGCAACGAATTCGCTTGCTTTGTTTAGTAAAAATTGCATCACTAAACAAATTACTAAACATCCGGTGCGCCGCCGCGTCGTTGTGTTTGGGCCCCGGAGGAGGGGTTTAGCGGGCTCTTGAAACCGTCATCCGGACGTGTTTCGCAAATGGGAGGAAGGCATGAAATCGACCTTGAAATTGGCGTTGGGACTGGCATCGACACTCTTTGCGTCGACAGCCGTTTCGAATGTCGCGCAGGCAGAAGATCTGACGCTTTGCTGGGCAGCCTGGGACCCGGCCAACGCGCTTGTGGAATTGTCCAAGGACTTCACCAAGGAAACCGGCATCGGCATGAAATTCGAATTCGTGCCGTGGACCAACTATGCCGATCGCTTTCTCAACGAGCTGAATTCGCACGGCAAGCTGTGCGACCTCATCATCGGCGACAGCCAGTGGATCGGCGGTGCCGCCGAGAACGGCCATTACGTCAAGCTGAACGACTTCTTCGACAAGGAGAAGATTAGCATGGATGATTTCGTGCCGGCGACCGTCGTCGGCTATTCGGAATGGCCGAAGAACTCGCCGAATTACTGGGCGCTGCCGGCCATGGGTGACGTCGTCGGTTGGACTTACCGCAAGGACTGGTTCTCCAAGCCGGAGCTGCGGAAGGAATTCAAGGAAAAGTACGGCTGGGATCTCGGCCCGCCGACGACCTTCGACCAATTGAAGCAGATCGCCGAATTCTTCCAGAAGCGCGACATCGACGGCAAGACCGTCTATGGCGCGTCGATCTACACCGAGCGCGGCTCGGAAGGCATCACCATGGGCGCCATGGACGTGCTCTACAGCTTTGGCTTCCAGTACGAAAACCCGAAAAAACCCTACGAGATGGAAGGCTTCGTCAACTCCGATAAATCGGTGAAGGGCCTGGAGTTCTACAAAGCCCTCTACGATTGCTGCACCCCTCCCGGCGCCTCGAACAGCTACATGGGCGAAGGCGTTGATGCCTTCAAATCCGGCCAGGTGGCGATGCACATGAACTTCGCCTTCACCTGGCCAGGCCTGCAGAAGGACGAGAATGTCGGCGGCGACAAGATCGGCTATTTCGTCAATCCCAAAGGTCCGGACGGGGACCAGTTCGCCCAGCTCGGCGGCCAGGGCATCTCGGTGGTCTCCTATTCCGACAAGCAGGAAGCCGCGCTCAAATACATCAAATGGTTCGCCAACAAGGACGTGCAGTCCAAATGGTGGTCGCTCGGCGGCTATTCCTGCCTCAACGCGGTCGTCAAGGACCCCGCCTTCCCGGCCAGCCAGCCCTATGCGCAGACCTTCCTCGACTCGATGGCCATCGTGAAGGACTTCTGGGCCGAGCCGAGCTATGCCCCGCTGTTGCAGGCATCGCAGAAGCGCTTCCACGACTATGTCGTTGCCGGGCAAGGCTCGGCCAAGGATGCGCTCGACGGCCTGGTCAAGGACTGGACCGAGGTCTTCCAGGACGATGGCAAGATGTAAACGGCTCCTCCCGAGCCCATGACCGAACCGTCCCGTGCCACTTGGCACGGGACACAGTTCAGATAAATTCCATTGTCGAGACGAGCCAAGTGACCGAAGCAGGACTGACCATGCTCAATCGGACGGCGGACAGCGTTGCCCGGGCTACGCCCGAGCCGTTGGCCCGCAAGGTCCGGGGCATCAGCGACAAGGGCCTCGCCTGGCTGTTCATCTCGCCGACGATCCTGTTGCTGTTAGCTATCAACATCTTTCCGCTGTTCTGGGCAATCTATCTGTCCTTCACCAATTTTCGCGCCAATCGGCCCAACGAGGTTGTGAAGAACCTCGGGCTGGCCAACTACAAGCGCATCCTCGCCGACCAGGACATCTGGATCGCCATGCAGACGACGGCGCATTTCGTGTTCTGGACCATCCTGCTGCAGACGCTGATCGGCTTCACTCTGGCCTGGCTGATCGACCGCAAGTTCCGCGGCCACGCCTTCTGGACGACCATCATCCTGGTGCCGATGATGCTATCGCCGGCGGTGGTCGGCAATTTCTGGCGCTTTCTCTACGAGCCGCAGATCGGGCTGTTCGCCTACGCCGTTTCGTTCGTCACCGGCATTCCGGCAACCGAGATCAGCATGCTCTCCAACGTGTCACTGGCGCCATGGTCGATCATCATCGTCGACACCTGGATGTGGACGCCTTACGTAATGCTGATCTGCCTCGCCGGCCTGCGCTCGATCCCCGAATACATCTACGAAGCGGCCGAGGTCGACCGCGCCTCCAACTGGCGGCAGTTCTGGTCGATCACGCTGCCGATGGCGCTGCCCTTCATCATGCTGGCGGTGCTGTTTCGCGGCATCGAGAACTTCAAGATGTTCGACATGGTCAATTTGCTCACCGGCGGCGGGCCGGGATCGACCACCGAAGTGGCCTCGATCACGCTGAAGCGGCAGGCCTTCGAAAGCTGGCGGACGGGCTATTCCTCGGCTTTCGCCATCATCCTGTTCGTCGCAGTGTTTGGCCTCGCAAACATCTACGTCAAGGCGCTCAACAAGGTGAAGCAGAGATGAGCCTGACGTCAGCCCATTCCGTTGTCGCGCCGTCGGCCACGTCGAAGCGCGTCGCCGGCGCCATCATCGTCGCCTACGCGCTGATCTCGATCGTGCCGCTGCTGTGGATCTTCGCCACCAGCTTCAAGACGCCGCCGGATTCGATCGCCTATCCGCCGAAGATCCTGTTCCAGCCCAGCCTCGAGGGCTACTGCAATTTGTTCTCGACCCGGACTCGGCAAACA
Source organism: Mesorhizobium sp. M0664 (assembly GCF_040320565.1). Taxonomy (NCBI): domain Bacteria; kingdom Pseudomonadati; phylum Pseudomonadota; class Alphaproteobacteria; order Hyphomicrobiales; family Phyllobacteriaceae; genus Mesorhizobium; species Mesorhizobium sp. M0664. The sequence goes on along the minus strand of NZ_JAMYPW010000001.1, from coordinate 184,206 downwards.
CCGGAATACATCAACTCGCTGGGACCGGCGACGGGCCTGTGCGACGAGACGGTGCGCAAGCGCAATATGGTGATCGCCGGCCCGTCCAACTTCATGCCGCGCTTCGTCAATTCGCTGATTATCGCGTTCGGCTCGACGTTTTGCGCGGTTTTCCTCGGCACGCTGTCGGCCTATGGTTTTTCGCGCTTCAAGGTGCCGCTCGCCGACGACCTTCTGTTCTTCATCCTGTCGACGCGGATGATGCCGCCGATCGCGGTCGCCATCCCGATCTACCTGATGTACCGGGAGCTTGGCCTGTCGGACACGGCTCTCGGCATGATCCTGCTTTATACGGCGGTCAACGTGTCCTTGGCGGTGTGGCTGCTGAAAGGCTTCATCGACGAGATCCCGCGCGAATATGAAGAAGCGGCGATGATCGACGGCTACACCAGGCTGCAGGCGTTCTGGCGCACGGTGCTGCCGCAGGCGACCACCGGTATTGCCGCAACCGCCATCTTCTGCCTGATCTTTGCCTGGAACGAATATGCCTTCGCTGCGCTGCTGACCTCGGGCACGGCGCAGACCGCGCCGCCCTTCATTCCGACCATCATCGGCGAAGGCGGTCAGGACTGGCCGGCGGTCGCGGCCGGCACGACGATCTTTCTGGTGCCGATCCTGGTCTTCACCATCCTGCTTCGCAAGCAATTGCTGCGCGGCATCACCTTTGGCGCGGTGCGTAAATGAGCATGACCGCAAAACGCAAATCGCGCTGGCCCGTCTGGGCCAGGCGCGGGCTGATGGAAAACGTCGCCACCGCGATCATCGCCATCGGCTTCCTGATGCTGTTCCAGCCCTTCGCACTGGTGCTCTACACCTATTCCTTCATCACCATGCTTGCGGGCACGGCGATGTTCATCATCGTCTCGAAATTTCCGGAGTAGACGATGGCCGAGATCAGGGTCGAACATCTGAGGAAGGCATTCGGCGATTTCGTCGCCGTGCAAGATTCCAACTTCGTCGTCGAGGACGGCGAATTCTTCGTCATGCTGGGGCCGTCCGGCTGCGGCAAGACGACGACGTTGCGCATGATCGCCGGGCTCGAACTGCCAACCGGCGGCAAGATCCTGCTTGGCGGCGAGGACGTCACCATGCGGCGTGCCCGCGAGCGCGACATCGCCTTCGTCTTCCAGCTGTTCGCGCTCTATCCGCACATGAATGTGCGGAAGAACATCGGCTTTCCACTGCTGGCGCAAGGCGTGCCAGGCGCTGAAATCCGGAGCCGAGTGGAGGAGACGGCGAAGCTTTTGCGGATCGACCATCTGCTCAACAAATCGGTCTCCGGGCTTGCCGGCGGCGATCGCCAGCGCGTGGCGCTCGGCCGCGCCATCGTACGGCGGCCAAAATGCTTCCTGATGGATGAGCCGCTCGGCACGCTCGACACCGAATTCCGCGACCTGATGGTCCATGAATTGCGAGAACTGCACAACCGCATTCACGCCACCACCGTCTATGTCACGCATGACCAGATGGAAGCGATGTCGATGGCCGACAAGATCGCGGTGATGAACCACGGCGTCATCGAGCAGTTCGGCACGCCGCGCGAGATCTACGACCGGCCGGCGACGATGTTCGTCGCCGACTTCATCGGCTCGCCGCCGATGAATTTCCTCGGCTTCGGCGGCGGGCTTTCAAAGGGCGCCAGGGAAATTGTTGTGCAAGGCGCGAAGGTGGCCGTGCCGGAGATCCGCGAGGACGTCGCGCCGGCCGAGATGGCGCTTGGCATCCGACCGGAGCACATCCGCTTCGATGACGCTTCGAAGCTGCGCGGTGCTATTTACGGCACGGAATATCTCGGCACCACTCAGATCGTCGCGGTGGAGACAGCGGACGGCATCATCAAGGCCAGGGTGCCGGCCGAAATCCGGCTCAATCCGGGCGATCATGTGGGCCTGACGCTGAGCAGCGCGCGGCTGTCGCTGTTCGCAAAAGGATCCGGGCGTGCGGTGCGCACCGAAATCCATGACTCGGCCTCCCAGGGGAGAGCACATCATGGCTGACGTTCACATCAAAAGCGTGACCAAGGCTTTTGGCGAGCATGTCGCCGTCGACAATCTCGACCTGCATATCGCCGACGGGGAATTCGTCGTGCTGCTCGGGCCGACCGGCGCCGGCAAGACGACGACGCTCAGGCTGATCGCCGGGTTGGAGCGTCCGGAAGCGGGCTCGATCCATATTGCCGGCCACGACACGACGACGCTGTCGCCGGCCGAGCGCGACACCGCTTTCGTGTTCCAGCAATATTCGCTCTATCCGCATCTGTCGGTTTACGACAACCTCGCCTTTCCGCTGCGCTCGCCAGCACGGAAAATGCCGGAGGATCAGATCCGCCGCCGCGTCGAGGACGTGGCCAAGATGGTGCGCATCCACCACAAGCTGAATAATCGCTCGACCAAACTCTCTGGCGGCGAGATGCAGCGCGTCGCCATCGGCCGCGCTTTGGTGCGCAAGCCGTCGATCTACCTGATGGACGAGCCGCTGTCGTCGCTCGACGCCAAGCTGCGCGCCGATCTCAGGCTCGAGCTGAAGCGCATCCAGGCGGAACTCGGCGCCACAATGCTCTACGTCACGCACGACCAGATCGAAGCGATGACCATGGCCGACCGCATCGGCATTCTCGCCGACGGCGTGCTGGTGCAGATCGGTTCCCCGCGCACGATCTATTCTGAGCCGGCAAACCTTCACGTCGCCGCAAGGCTCGGCCAACCGGCAATCAATTTGTTGCCGGTCGGACTGCTGCCGGATGGCGGCGTGCCGGCGGGAACAAAGACGATCGGTGCCCGTACCGAACATCTTTCGATCGAGAAGGCGGCGAACGGCCATGCCGACGGCGTCGTCGATTGGGTCGAGCATCTCGGCGACCAGAACCATCTGCATGTGACGGTGGGGACCAGGAAGCTGGTGACGCTAACCGACCCCGACACCGACCTGGCGCAGGGCGACAAGATCATGATCCGCTATCGCTCGCCGCTGTATTTCGGCCCCGATGGGCGACGGCTGATGTGAGCGCTGCGCGAGTGTTTTCCTGGCACCTTTCAACCGGCAATTTCGGGCACCGGACTGGACCAATTCGATGAAGCATTTTTTCAATCGCAGGGATACGATCGTAACTGAGGCCCTGGACGGCTTCCTCGGTACGACCGGCGCCGGCGATCTCGCTCGCCTCGACGGCTATCCCGAGATCAAGGTCATTCTCCGCGCGGACTGGGATAAGACGAAGGTCGCGGTCATTTCCGGCGGCGGGGCCGGGCACGAACCTGCCCATGCCGGCTTTGTCGGCATTGGCATGCTGACGGCGGCGGTTTCGGGCGAGATCTTTGCTTCGCCGAGCGTGGAAGCGGTATTGGCCGCCATCCGCGCGGTGACCGGTCCCGCCGGGTGCCTGCTGATCGTCAAGAACTATACCGGCGATCGCCTCAACTTCGGCCTGGCAGCCGAGAAGGCGCGCGCCGAAGGTTTTCGGGTCGAGATGGTGATTGTCGCCGACGATATCGCCCTGCCGGACATTGCCCAGCCGCGTGGCGTGGCCGGCACCTTGTTCGTGCACAAGATCGCCGGCCACCTGTCGGAAGCCGGCATTGACCTGGCGACGGTTGCCGCTGCGGCGCGGGCCGCGGCGGCGGATATCGTTTCGCTCGGCATATCGCTGTCATCCTGCTCGATCCCCGGTCAGAGCCATGACGAAAGATTTGGCGCCGACGACGCTGAACTCGGCCTCGGCATCCATGGCGAACCGGGCGTTGAGCGGATTGCGGTGCAAAGTGCCGAAAGGCTGGTTGCGATCATGTCGGAGCGCCTTGCCGCGCGGCTCGATCCGGTCAGCGACTACGCCTTGCTGATCAATAATCTCGGTTCGGTGCCACCGCTGGAAATGTTGCTTGTCGCCAATGCGGTATTGGCTTCACCGCTGGCACAAAAGGTGACGCTGACAATCGGGCCCGGGCAGCTTGTGACCGCGCTCAACATGAACGGCTTTTCCCTGTCGCTGATCCGGCTCGATGCGTCGCGCGAAGCGGCGTTGCGGGCGCCGGTAGGCCCTCACGCCTGGCTGCCGGCAAGAGCCGTTCGCCAAGCCAGCGTCGTGCCGATGGCCAAAGCCGCCGGCCCGAACAACGCGTCGAAAGCCAGCCAGGACGCACGCACCGACCGGTTGGTTGTCGCGGTCTGCGAACGGCTGATCTCGCTTGAAGGCGCGTTGAACGGACTGGATGCCAAGGCGGGAGACGGTGACACCGGATCGACTGTGGCGGCCGGTGCGCGCAGCGTGCTTGGCCGCATTGCGACACTGCCGCTCGCTGAGCCTGCCGCAGCGCTCGCCGTCGTCGGCGACATCCTGAGCGCCAGCATGGGCGGCTCTAGCGGCGTGCTGTTGTCGATCTTCTTCACCGCCGCCGCGCAGGCGCTGGAGTCTGGCGAAACGCTTCCCAAGGCGCTTCTCGCCGGCCTCGATCGGATGTCCTTCTATGGTGGAGCGAGGGTCGGCGATCGCACGATGATCGATGCCCTGGAACCCGCCTTGAGGGCGCTGGATAGGGGGAGTCTGGAAGATGCGGCGGTCGCGGCGCAACGCGGAGCCGAGGCCACCGCTGCCATGCGCAAGGCCAAGGCCGGGCGGTCCGCCTATATTGGCAGCCAGCTCGACGGCGTGGTCGACCCCGGCGCCTTTGCCGTCGCCGAGGTCTTCACTGCCCTCGCTGCGTTGCTCGAACCCGCTTGACTGGGGAAAAGAATGCTTCAATTGCCGGATATGCAATTTTCTCGTACTGCCGGCAGCGCAGGGGCCAGGAGCATGGGTGACATGGCGGCAGCGGATATTTCCAGGCTGATCGAGGCGGCGGCAAACACGATCGCCGCACATGCCGACGAGCTGACCAGTCTCGACCAGGCCATCGGCGACGGCGACCATGGGCTCAACATGAAACGCGGCTTCGAGGCAGTGCGGGCCGAGGCCGGCGCGTTTGCGACAAAGCCGTTGCCCGAGGCGCTGAAGGCGATCGGCACCAAACTGGTGATGACCGTCGGCGGAGCCTCCGGTCCCTTGTTCGGCACGCTGTTCATGGCGCTCGGCAAGGAGATTTCCGCCGCGCCGGGTCGCGCCGACCTGGCGGCGGCCTTCGGCAAGGCGATCGAAGCGGTTGCAGCCAGAGGCAAGTCGCAGGCCGGGCAAAAAACCATGCTCGACGTGCTGCAGCCGGTGCATGAGGCCCTGCTGCAGGGAAAGACGGCAGCGGACATCGTCGAGATCGCCGACAACGCGGCCGACGCGACCGTGCCGATGAAGGCGCTGCGTGGGCGCGCCTCGTTCCTTGGCGACCGTTCGATCGGTCATATGGATGCCGGCGCACGCTCGACTGCGCTTCTGGTGCGAGCCGTAGCCGAGGCAATCGAGAGGCGCGCATGAGCAATGTCGGCATCGTCATCGTATCGCATTCGCCGCTGGTCGCCGAAGGCACCGCCGACATGGTGCGGCAGATGGTCGGCAACGAAGTGCCGCTTGCATGGTGCGGGGGAAACGGCCATGGCGGGCTGGGAACCAATGTCGAGGCGATCATGGACGCCATCGACAAGGCCTGGTCGGAGGCGGGGGTCGCGATCCTCGTCGATCTCGGCGGTGCCGAGACCAATAGCGAGATGGCGGTCGAGATGATCGGCGAACCACGCGCCCAGAAGATCATTGTCTGCAATGCGCCGATCGTCGAAGGCGCGGTGATGGCGGCGACCGAGGCTTCCGGCGGCGCCTCGCTCAGGGAAGTGGTGGCGACGGCGCACGAATTGTCGCCGTCGTGAACGAACGGGAATTTTGACAAGCATGTCCGCAGCAGCCGAAGCCAGCGTCCTGATCACCCATGAGGTGGGACTGCATGCGCGTCCTTCGGTGAAGTTCACCAAGCTTGCCAAGACGTTTTCGGCCGACGTCGAGATTGCGCTCGCCGCCAACGGGCCATGGTTCGACGCCAAGAGCATCGTCAAGGTGATGGCGGCGAAAGCGCCGAAAGGCACTGTCCTGCATATCAGAGCCAAAGGGGACGGCGCCGGCGAGGCGGTCGGCGCACTGGTCGAGCTGGTGCGGCGCGATTTCGACGAAGGCAAGGACCATGCCCGAACCGCTTAGGCTGCAGGGCATTTCGGCATCGGCCGGCTATGCCGAGGGGCCGCTGTTCAATCTGGACCAGGCTGCTGTGCGTTATGTCCGCAAGGCGACTGCCGCGGACGAGAAGGCGGCGCTTGAGGCCGCCATCTCCATTGCCGCAGGCCGGCTCGCGACATTGATCGAAACCAGCGACAGCGAGGCGGCCGGGATCCTCGAATTCCAGCTCGCCATGCTGGAGGACGACGCGCTGACCGGCCCGGCCTTTGCGCGAATTGCCGAGGGCATGGCTGCTGATGTGGCCTGGCGAAAAGCGCTCGACGCCGAGATAGCCGGCTATGAAACATCCGAGCAGGACTATTTCCGGGCGCGCGCGGCCGACATGCGCGACATACGCGACCAGGTGCTACACGCACTTGCCGGGGGCGGCGACATTGCCGCGCCGGCAGGTGCGATCTTCTACGGCGAGGATATCGCACCGACGCGCTTCCTCGAAACCGACTGGAGTGCCGGCGGCGGCATAGCACTTACGGCCGGAAGTGCCGCAAGTCATGTCGCAATGCTGGCACGCTCACGCGGCGTGCCAATGGTGGTGGGGTTGGGGCTCCTAGCGCGTGGGCCAGCCGGGCCCGGTGCTTCGCCGGCTCACCTTGCCGGAATCGCATTGCTCGATGCCGAACATGGCGGCATCGTGTTGGCGCCTTCGAAAGCGGAGATCGATGCATTCCGGCGATCGTCATCGTCTTTCGCGGCGCATCGCGACAAAGCGGCAGCCTATTTGACAAGGCCGGCAGCAACGAAGACCGGCATAGCGGTCCACGTGCAGGTGAATATTGCCGATCCGTCCGATGTCGACCGCATCGATGCTGCGGCGTGCGACGGTGTCGGGCTGATGCGGACCGAATTCCTGTTCGGCAAGACGCTGCCGGACGAGGAGACGCAATATCGCGCCTACCGTAGAGTGCTGGAATGGGCAGGCGACAGGCCGGTGACGATCCGTACTGTCGATGCGGGCGGCGATAAACCTGTGCCGGGCCTGACCGTCGAGGAAGGTAATCCATTCCTTGGCCTGCGCGGGATCAGGCTGTCGCTGATGCGTCCGGAGGTCTTTCGTGTGCAGATCCGCGCCTTGCTACGTGCCGCCATGCACGGCAATCTGAAGGTGATGTTCCCGATGATCGCCGTTCCGGAAGAGTATGAACACGCCACCGCGCTGTTCGCTGAGGAGCAGGCTGACCTTTTGGCGCGCGGCATCGCGCACAAAATGCCGCCGCTTGGCATCATGGTCGAGGTGCCGTCGGTGGCCATCGCACCGGAGGCATTCGCCAAGGCCGCTTTCTTCTCGATCGGTTCGAATGATTTGACCCAATACGTGATGGCCGCCGCGCGCGACAATGCGTCGGTCGCACATTTGAATTCCGTCAGGCATCCGGCCGTGCTCCGGCTGATCGCCTCGGTTGCCGCCTTCGGCCGCGAGCATAATATCCCGGTCAGCCTGTGTGGCGATGCCGGCGGCGACCCCGCCTCGATCCCGGCGCTGCTCGAAACCGGCCTGCGTGACCTCTCCGTCGCTCCCGCCCAACTCGCGATGGCCAAGGCGGCCATCGCGGACGTTTCGATCTAGGCCCCGGTATGGCAGACAAGGCGTCGCAATCCGGCCCCGAAGAGGCGATCCGCGCCTACAAGACGATCCTGTCGCAGGTGATCGACCAGCGCCCGTCCGGCATGCGCCAGCGCCTCGCCGATGCGCTGGGCAAGCATCGCAGCTTCGTCACGCAGATTTCCAGCCCGGCCTATTCGACGCCGATCCCGTCGAAGCATTTGCCGGCTATCTTCTCCGTCTGCCATTTCAGCCCGGCCGAACGCGATCATTTCCTTGAGGCCTACCATCGGGCGCATCCGGGAAAGATGTCGCTGGCCGCAGGCTTGCGCAAGACACGCCATGTCTCGCTGATCGTTCCCGATTTCGGCGACGACAAGCAGAACGCGGCGCTCGACCGGGCGGTCAACGATTTCATCCAGAAGATCACCAGCATCGCCGGCAAGGGCAGCTGACGCTGGGCTATTTCGGGAGGACGGCCATGAAGAAATTTTTGAATTCGGTCGATACGGTGCTGACCGAGAGCCTCGACGGCTTCGTTGCCGCGCATGCCGATATCCTGGCGCTTGGCGAGGAACACAAATTTGTCCGCCGCAAGCTGCTCACACCGGGCAAGGTGGCGCTGATCTCCGGCGGTGGCTCGGGTCACGAGCCGCTACATGGCGGGTTCGTCGGGCACGGCATGCTGGATGCGGCCTGCCCCGGCCAGGTATTCACCTCGCCAACGCCTGACCAGATGATGGCGGCGGCCGAAGTCGTCAATACGGGCGCCGGCTGCCTGTTCATCGTCAAGAACTACGAGGGCGACGTGATGAATTTCGACATGGCCGCTGAAATGTCGGAAGGCGTGATGCAAATCGTGACCAATGACGACGTTGCGGTCGAAAACTCGTCCTACACCACCGGCCGGCGCGGCGTCGCCGGCACGCTGGTGGTCGAGAAAATCGTCGGCGCGGCGGCCGAACAAGGCATGGCACTGGAGCCGTTGAAGGCGCTCGGCGAGCGCGTCAACGGCGCGACGCGCTCGATGGGCGTGGCGCTGACCAGTTGCACCGTGCCGGCGGCGGGCAAGCCGACCTTCGATATCGGCGACGGCGAGATGGAGTTCGGGGTCGGCATCCACGGCGAGCCTGGGAGGCGGCGCGACACATTGAAAAGCGCCGATGCTATCGCCGAGGAGATCTGTACCGCAATCCTGGGTGACCTGGGCGACGGTGCCAGAGGCCAGGCGCTACTCTTCGTCAACGGCTTTGGCGGCACACCGTTGATGGAGCTTTATCTGATGTACAACAGCGCCCGCAAAATCTTCGAGAAGCACGGCGTGACGGTGATCCGGTCGCTGGTCGGGTCCTATGTGACCTCGATCGATATGGCCGGCTGTTCGATCACGCTGAGCATGCTCGACGACGAGGCGGCTGTTTGGTGGGATGCACCGGTACATACGGCCGCGCTGCGCTGGGGCATGTAGCGGCGGAGAATGCCCCAGAAATAGTCGGTGACAAGACCGGTATCGGCAACGCCGCGCATCGCCAGACAGTTGCCCTCCTCACCCTGCGTAAGATAAAGAATCTGCGGGTTTGGGGAGTTCGAGCATGCGTTACAATTGGGATCGGGCGCCGACGGGTTTCGAGCGCCATGGAAAGGTGCTGGCAGCCGCCTTGCTGATCGTCGGCGGGGTCGGACTTATGCTCGCTGCCCTCCCGCTTTAGGGACAACAAACTCGGGTAGCGGACTACGTCTCAGCGCGTTGCCTCAGTGCGCCTGGCCAGTCACGGCGATGAAACGGCGGTCGCGCCCTTCAAATCCCTGGCTGAAGCGCTGCACGAGCACCGCAAGCACGCCCGGTTTTCCATCCGGGGTGAATGCGTAAGATTCCGACAGGCTGTAGGAAGTCGGGCAATTCCTCGAACCGGGCACCGCCTTGTCCTCATGCAGCAGCTTGATCGGCTTGCCGTCCTGACCCTGCAGCGTCAGGCGAAAGCCGAGCGCCTTGCCGGTCGTTTCGCCTTGCAGCGTCGCGTCGAAACTCGCTGAACAATCCGCCGTGCTGTCGGCACGGATCTGCTCGAGCTGGATGGTGCCAAGCTCGTCATAGGCCGGCGAAAGCCATTTTTGCGAAACCTGCTCGAGGCGCGCAATGTCATTGTAGGCGACCATGTCGTCGGGAAAGGTGAACCTGTCCAAGGCAGTCCGCTCGCCGCGCGGCGCGATGGCATATTTGGCCAGCAAGGGCGCCGCCAGTTCGGCGGCCTGTGCCCTCGCCTGCGCAAGCGTCAATGTCGAATCCTCCGTCTCGTCGGCGATGACGATCGGCTTGCCGCCGACGAACTCATCGGTCCGCGTGTCGATGATGTCGATCTCCGACCAGCCCGAATCCGAAGCACCGGCATCGAGCGTGCCGTACTGTTCGAAGGCGAAGTAGTTGCCGTCTGGCGAAAAGCCGATGACGCGCCGAGCCGCCGCGTCGCCTGCCTGAGCAGCTGAAGCGAGCACCACCGCCAGCGTCGCAACCGCGGCAAACCCAAGCTCATATCGCAATTTCATCGCGCCCTGCCCCCTAATGCCGAAAATTCGAACGACACCGGCCCCCAGACCATTCATGACCCGCACTTGCGGCCAAGTTAGAACGACAGCAAACGAAACGCACAAATACATGGTTACACAAACCAGCATACGCTATTTCAAGGACAGCAAACATTCCTGGGGAGGAAGCTGGATGGCGTCACGCTACCACGAGGTCTACGACGGCTGGAAACGCGACCCGGAAAAATTCTGGGCCGATGCCGCGGGCGCAATCGACTGGTTCTCGCCCTTCGAGACGGTGTTCGACGCCAATGCCGGCGTCTATGGCAGGTGGTTCATTGGCGCCTCGTGCAACACCTGCTTCAATGCCGTCGATCGTCATGTGGCGGGCGGCCGTGCCGACCAGATCGCGTTGATCCATGACAGCGCGATTTCCGGCACAATCAGGAGATTCACGTATGCCGAGTTGAAGCGCGAGGTGGTCGCGCTGACCTCGGTGCTCAAGAATCGTGGCATCCAAAAAGGCGATCGCGTCATCATCTACATGCCGATGGTGCCGGAAGCAGCCTTCGCCATGCTTGCCTGTGCGCGGATCGGCGCCGTGCATTCGGTGGTCTTCGGCGGCTTTGCCTCGCATGAGCTCGCCACCCGTATCGACGACGCCAAGCCGAAGCTGATCATCTCCGCTTCCTGCGGCCTGGAGCCAGGGCGCGTCGTTGCCTATAAGCCGCTGCTCGACAAGGCGATCGAGATGTCGCGGCACAAGCCGGAAAGCTGCCTTATCCTGCAGCGCGACCAACTGCGCTGCGAACTCAGGGAAAACCACGATATCGACTATGCCGACGCCGTGGCGCGGGAGCGGGCCGCGGGTGCCAATGTCGACTGTGTTCCGGTGCTTGCCACCGATCCGCTCTACATCATCTACACGTCGGGCACGACCGGCCAGCCGAAGGGAATCGTGCGTGACAATGGCGGCCATATGGTCGCGCTGAAATGGTCGATGGAAAACGAGTTCGGCGTCAAACCGGGCGAAGTGTTCTGGGCGGCTTCCGATGTCGGCTGGGTGGTCGGCCATTCCTATATCGTCTACGGCCCGCTGCTGCATGGCTGCACAACGATCCTGTTCGAGGGCAAGCCGGTCGGCACGCCCGATGCCGGCACCTATTGGCGTGTGATCGCCGAGCATGGCGTCGTCGCGCTGTTCACCGCGCCAACCGCCTTTCGCGCCATCAAAGGACAGGACCCGAAGGGCGAATTCGTCCCGAAATACGACCTGTCCAAATTCCGGACGCTGTTCCTCGCCGGCGAGCGCGCCGATCCCGAAACCATCAAATGGGCGGAGCAGAAATTGACCTTGCCGGTGATCGACCATTGGTGGCAGACCGAGACCGGCTCGCCGATGACCATCAACCCCGCCGGACTGGGCCTGTTGCCGGTCAAATACGGCTCGCCCGGCGTGCCGATGCCCGGTTATGACATCCGCGTGCTCGACGATGCCGGGCATGAGGTCAAGCGTGGTACGCTTGGCAATGTCGTGGTGAGATTGCCGTTGCCCCCCGGCTGCCTGCCGACGCTGTGGAATGCCGACGAGCGGTTTCGCCAAGCCTATCTCGACGAGTTCCCCGGCTTCTACAAAACCGCGGATGCCGGCATGATGGACGAGGACGGCTATCTCTATGTCATGGCTCGCACCGACGACATCATCAATGTCGCCGGCCACCGGCTATCGACCGGCGCCATGGAGGAGATTCTGGCCGCGCATCCCGACGTCGCCGAATGCGCCGTCGTCGGTATTGCCGATGCTATGAAAGGCCAGGTTCCACTCGGCTTCGTCGTGCTGAATGCCGGCGTCGACCGCGACGCCGGCATCATCGAAAACGAGGTTGTCACCCTAGTGCGCGAACGGATCGGCCCGGTCGCTGCCTTCAAGACGGTGGTGACGATCAAGCGCCTGCCGAAGACGCGCTCCGGCAAGATCCTGCGCGGCACCATGCAGAAGATCGCCGACAAGGAGGAATGGGCCATGCCGGCAACGATCGACGACCCGGCCATCCTCGACGAGATCACCGCCGCGCTGAACCGCCGCGGCATCGGCCTGTAATGGGCGCCGAAGCCGAGTTGCGTCCGAAGCTCCGGTATGGAACGACCGGCGCCGGACGTGGTATCCACGCGCGGTGTCGTCATGTTGTTTCGGAATCGAGACGCACCCACAGCCATGCGAGACGCCATACGTGACCCTGTTCCAGCGATCGAGAAAGCCCCAGGCCGCGGCACGCCAGCGGCTGGAGATCGATATGCGGGGCGCAGTCGTCTATGCGATCGGCGACGTGCATGGCTGCTACAAGGAACTCCGCGCCCTGGAGCAGAAGATCGTGCTCGATTCGGCGCCCTTCGAAGGGCGCAAGCTCATAATCATGCTTGGCGACTATGTCGATCGTGGACCCCAGTCGGCGCGTGTGCTCGATCATCTGCTGGCGCCACCGCTCCGTGATTTCCAGCGCATCTGCCTTGCCGGCAACCACGAAGTCGTGATGCTGAACTACGTCGACGGGGTCATTTCGAGAGAGTCGTGGCTGGCGATAGGCGGCCTGCAAACGCTGTTTTCCTACGGCGTCGACCCGTCGCGCATGGCCGATCTCTATGGGTCAAGCGAGGAGGTCGACAAGCGCATTCGGGAAGTCATTCCAGCCGACCACATTAGCTTCATGCGCGCGCTGCCGGTCATGGTCTGTTCGGCGAAATTCGTGTTCGTCCATGCCGGCATCAGGCCCGGCATCGACCTCGCCGCGCAGGACGAGGACGACCTGCTGAATATCCGTTCGGACTTCTTCGACGCTGCGCATCTTCTCGACCGCTATGTCGTGCACGGACATACGCCGGTCGACACTCCGAAGCTCGAGGGACGCCGGCTTGGCATAGACACCGGCGCCTTCCAAACCGGCCAGCTGACCGCCCTCAGGATCGTCGACAACCGCGCCAGGTTGATATTTTCCTGAGCGCGATGTCGTCGCTCAGGCGGCTGCCTTGGTGCGCGCTTCCGATTTTTCCAGATAGTAGCTCGAATATTTGTCGAAGAATTTTTCCGAGCCGCCGATCGCGCCATATTTGGCCAGCTTCTTCAGTTCGACCTTGTTCAGCACCGCGCCAATGATCTTCTTGGCGATGTAGGGCTCCGAGCTGAGCATGGATTGCACCATCGCACGCGGCGTGCGTCCCCATTCGGTGACCAGCACGAAGCCGTCGACAAGCGGAGCGAAGGCCTTGGCGTCGACGACAGGCCCGAGCGGCGGCAGATCGACGATGATGTATTCGAAGGTTTCCTTGGCGTTATCGATGAAACGCCGCATGCCGGCTGAAGACAGAAGCTCGCTGGTATGCGAAAACTGGCCACGCAGGACGGCCGGGATGATAGCCAGCTTGGTCTGCCGGTCGATCTTGCCGACCGACTGCCATGTCTGCCCGCTCACCACAGCTTCCATCAGGCCCTGCTCGGCCTCCATACCGAGGCTGCGGCTGAGGCCGGGATTGCGCAGGTCGCCGTCGATCAGCAGCGTTTTCGATCCGTTGACGGCAAGCAGCCCGGCAAGATTGGCCGCCACCGTCGACTTGCCCTCGCCGGGAAGCACCGAGACCACGCCGATGACCCGGCTGCCCTGGCCTTCCATGACGACATCGAAGGCGATCTTGGCGTTGCGCAGCGTCTCGGAGAACATCGATGCCGGGGCATCGACGGTTACCCGCATCCGCGCACGTTTTTCGGCTGCCGACAATGTTTTGGAGGGCTGGGACTTGGAGGACTTGGCGGTCTTGGATTCAACGACTTTGACGTCAGGCTGACCGCCATTGCGCTGGTCATCCTTGCCAGCCTTGCCGATGACCGGCAGGTAGCCGAGGAATTTGAGGCCGACCCGGTCGCGCACATCCTCGCCGGTCCTGAAGAAGCGTTCCCTGAATTCATTCAGGCCACCAACCCCTGCCCCCAGCATCATGCCAAGCGCCAGCGAAAGCCCCAGCACGATGGCTGTGCGGGGGGTTGCGGCCGACTGCGGCATCGTCGCGTCCGAGATGACCCGGATCTTGCCGACCGGGAAGGATTGCTGCTGGGCGGCCTCCTCATAGCGGTTCAGGAACGTCTGGTAGAGCGTCGACAGCGCCGTCGCCTTTTGGTCCAGCTCACGCAGCTTGACCTGCGACTGGTTGTCGATGGAGCTCTTGCCAGCCGCCAAGGCGACATTTGCGCGGAGCGCGGTTTCGCGCGCCAGAGCGACCTCGTATTCGTTGCGGTAGCTTTCGGTCAGTTGCTTCAGCTCGCCGAAAATCTGCGCCGATATGTCGGCCTTCTCCTTGGCGAGCGCGACGGCCTGCGGATGTTGCGGGCCGAAATTGGCTTCGACATCCTGCTGTCGCTTGGATACGGTGAGATAGCGGTTCTTCAGCGTCGTGATGACCGAGCTGCTCGGCTGGTCGTTCGATATCGCAGCGTCCTTGAACGCGTTGTCCGAGCCGCTTTCGACGATCGACTTGTACTGCTGATAGCGGGCGCCGGCACGTGCTGTATCGGCCTGCGCGACGATCAGCTGGGTGTTGAGATCGGACAATTGCTTGTCGCTGATCAGCTGGCCGTCATTGACGGCCAATCCGTGTTCGGCCCTGAACTTTTCGACCGCCAGTGCAGCCGCCTGGGAGCTCTCACGAAGCTCGGTCAGCCGGCCTTGCAGCCAGACCGCCGCCCGCTCGGTCGCGTCGAAGCTGGCATCGAGTTGATCGGCTAGATAGGCATCGGCATAGGCCTTGGTGATGGCGGTCGCAAGCGCCGGATCCGTCGCCTGGAAGGAGATGCTGATGACAAAGCTCCGGCCGATCCGCTCGGCATCGAGTTGGGTCTGCAGTTTGAAGATTGCGTAGTCACGGGGCGATGAGGATGCGGTGATCGCGTCACGCGTCGCAGCATCAAGCTGAGTGACATCGGTTGTGCTAGCGGCGCGCTTGGGGCGGACAGACTGGACGATACCGCGCACAAAGCCAGCAACCTTCGACAGGGCCGACGTCGGAGGGTTCATGAAAGCGTCGTTCTGATCGAGCTTCAGCTTGTCGACGACCACCCCAGCCAGCCTGGCCGACTGTAGTATTTCGATCTGGCTCAGAACGGCGGAGTCGGTCTGCATGCTGACCGACGCCGCCGAAATGTCGTCGACGACCTTGTTCAATCCTTCGTCGATCAGCACGCTGCTCGTCGCCACATAGGTAGGAGGCGTCGTCTGCAAATAGAGCACGCCGAGAAAGAGACCGATGACGGCGCAGGCGGCAACCACTTTCGCCTGCCGCGCGGCCATGCCAAGCAGGCGCTCGATGTCGATGAAGTCTTCGGCGTTTGCCGCATTAGAAGCCGGCAATGGCGTCCTCTTGTCGACAGGAAAATTGGCATAGTTCATCTTCGGTCCAATTCTAGTTTGCAGGCGCTACCGCCTCGAAGGTCGGGACATAGGGTGCAAACCTTGCGCCGGACAGTGCGCGTTACGCGCGGCGCAACGGCCTGTCCTGCGTCATCAGCCGCACCCACAATGCCTCGAAAAAATGGACATTATGCGGCTTCTTCCCGACGCTGATGCGACCGGACGAATTCCTGCAGCATCTCGAAGATCGGGCCCTTCATGTCCTCCCGCGCCAGCGCGAAAGCGATATTGGCCTGGATGAACCCCTCCTTCGAACCGCAGTCGAACATGCGGCCGTCGAAAGGCTGGGCGAAGAAGGCCTGGGTCTGTGCGAGACGCACCATTGCGTCGGTCAGCTGGATCTCGTTTCCGGCGCCGCGTTGCTGGCTGGCAAGCAACGAGAATATCTCGGGCTGCAGGATGTAGCGGCCGTTGATGTAGAAGTTCGACGGCGCGTTGGCAGGAGCCGGCTTTTCGACCATGGCCGTTACCTCGAAGCCCGTGCCGACATCAGCGCCGCGCCCGACAATGCCGTATTTGCTGGTCTCGGTCGGATCGCAACGCTCGACGGCGATGACGTTTGCGCCAGTCCGTGCGTAAAGATCAGCGACTTCGGCGAGACAGCCACGCCCGCCGAAGGACACCATGTCCGGCAAAAGCAATGCGAAGGGCTCGTCACCGATGACTTCGCGCGCGCACCAGACGGCATGGCCGAGGCCTTGCGGCGACTGCTGGCGGATGAAGCTCGTCGCGCCGGCGACGGGAAGCAGGCTTTCAAGCGATTCGAGTTGCGCCTTCTTGCCGCTCTGCTCCAGGGTTCCGATCAGTTCAGGATGCAGGTCGAAATAGTCCTCGATCACCGCCTTGTTGCGGCCGGTGACGAAGACGATGTGCTCGATGCCGGCCTCGAACGCCTCGTCAACCGCATATTGCACGACAGGCCTGTCGACCACCGGCAGCATTTCCTTCGGCATGGACTTGGTCGCCGGCAGGAACCGCGTTCCGAGCCCCGCCACCGGTATGACTGCCTTCCTGACTTTTTTCATTGCATGTTCCTTCTGAGGAGATCGATTTCAACCCTGTCGCAGGCGGCGAAACTGTCTTCATTCACCTGCAGCCCTTCACCTCCCCGCCACTACGGCAAACTGTGCCGCTACCCTTCGCAGCCGGACGGCGATCGGCATGCTCATATGCCGAACCGCCGCCGGATCGCTGAGCGCCGTCCATATCGCCTTGAGCGGCGACCGCGCCTTGATGTGCTGAACCAGCGACAGGAATGATGCCGCCCGCCGCAGGCTGCGAGCGCGCCTGGCGAACGCCGCCTCGGCCGCAGCATCCATGGAATGGGTCGCGGCGAAGGTGGCATCGGCCCTGCGCATCGCCTCGACGTGATGAAGTTCGAGCACCCGGGAGATGGAACCGGTGCGAATGTGGTAGATATAGCCCGTCGTCGGCTCGACCATGCATTTGCCGCCTTTAGCCAGAGCACTGGCCAGGAGGATATAGTCTTCGCCAATGATCAGGCTTTCATCGTAACGAAGCCCGTTCTCGTTCAGGAACCGGCGCTGGAAGATCGGCTTGAGGTAGCCGAGATTGAACCTCGATTCGAAGAGGACATTACCGCTGATGAAATCTACCAGCGAGATTTCACCGAGGCCTTCCAGATAGTCAGCCGGGAACATCGTCTCTTCGGCAACGCCATCCTCGCGAACGACCTGCAGATTATCGACCGCGATCTCGGCGCCCGCTTTCTCCGCGCGCTCGATCATGGTGCAGAGTCGCCCGGGATAGACCGCGTCGTCGGAATCGAGGACCGCGACCCACCTGCCGCGTGCAAGCTCAAGGCCGGCATTCCTGGCGCCGCCGGGGCCACGGTTTTGCTCAAGCGCGACAACGCGTACGATGTCTTCGGGGTAGGATCTTGCCAGGTCGAGCGTCCGGTCGCCCGACTTGTCGTCGACGACGATGACCTCGACGCTGATATTGCGCTGGGCGACGGCGCTGGCAATCGCCCGATCGATGGTCGCCTCGGCATTGTAGGCGGCAATCACGAAGCTCACGTCAGGCTGCACGCTTGCCCCCTTGCTGCGGCGAAGACAGGCCGTATTGGCGGATTTCACGAACCCCGACGAGGCCGCTGACGACGCCGACATGCATAATGCCGCGAAGCACGCTGCGGTTCCGACGTACGGGGTCGATGGCGACCGGAATTGCCGACAGGAAACTGTAGGCGGCCTTTGCCGCGGCAATGCCGACCTGCTTGAGCCGGGCAAGGCCGTGTGCGTTGCGCCCCAGAAGATGACCATGCGTCTGCCCAACGCGGAACCGGCGGCGGCCGAGCCAGTCGAATGCCGCCCTGGCAGGTGGCACCGCTTCGTCGACCCAAGCCTCCGGCGAAAAGGCGATGCGGCCGCCGGCCTTGACCATCTGGTCGAAGAATTCCGTATCTTCGCCGCCGGTCTGGCCACGCGCCAGGCTGAAGCGCCGGCCGCGCAGGCTCTCAGCGCCAATCCTGAGCAGGACGTTGCAGGTGTAGCCGGTGCGGATTTCGCCGCTCACCCAGACCGGCAAGGTCGAGTGGAAATCGCCTTTGCGCATCCAGGCGGGCGCATCCGGCAGGTAACGGGCTTGCACCGGCCCAAGCACCGTCGCAGCACCTGTTGCTTCCGCCGTCGCCACCAGTTCGGCAAGCCAGCCAGCGGTGGCCGTCTCGTCATCGTCGATAAAGGCGACGAAATCCGCCGCACTGGTATCGAGGCAAGCGTTGCGCGCGATCGAGATGTTTCGGGCCGGGGCGTGCCGGTAGGTCACCGGCAGCTTCAACTCCGCAGCCAGCGTCGTCACCATCTGTTCGGCCGTCGGCGTATCGTCGTTGTCCGCGATGATAACACCGACGTCGAATCCCGCGGGCATATCCATGGCCGCTATGGAGCGAAGCGTGTCGGCAAGCTCCGGCCGGCGAAATGTGCAGACGCAGATATCGATGCTTCGATTTTTCCTGACCGAGTCCATCACGCTACCCCGCGCTGCGGTCGCGGTGCGAGCAGTTGCAGCCAGAAACCGACCGACCAGCCGAAATGCATGACCATTGCCGAGACCCCGGCCAGCGCAATGTCGGCTTTGCGCTGGCTGACGGCGGTCCAAAAGCCGTAGCCGAGGCAGACCGACGCCCATAGCAAAAGCGGTACGGCCGCCAGCCAGTGGACGAAGGAAAAGGCGGCGAGAAGAACCACGGGGAACACCAGAAGCGGCACCATCTGCCGGATCTTCGGGATCATGCGGTGCTTGAGAACGTTCTTCGCCCGGCCACGGCCATAGCCGAGATATTGAAAATAGAGGCCCTTCAGCGAGGAGCGCGGGTAGTAGACCATTTGCGTCTTGCCGGTCATCCAGATGCGGTAGCCGGCCTGGCGGAGCCGATAGTCGAGTTCGGCATCCTCATTGTGGCTGAAGGTTTCGTCATAGCCGCCGACCGCGGTGAACGCCGATATCCGTATCAGTGCGTGGTGGCCATGATCGACCCATTCCCCCGCCGAAAGATGCCGGTGCTTGGAACCGCCGGTGCCGAGCCTGGAGTTCTGCGCCGCTGCCGCTGCTTTCTGAACCATGCCGCTGCCACTGGTCAGCATCGAGACGACGACCGAATCCGCACCGGTGACCTGCGCTTCTTCGACCAGCCGGTCGCAATAATCCGCGGGATAGCCGCCATGCGCGTCGATGCGAATGAGATAGTCGACGCCTTCC
The DNA here is from genome assembly GCF_040320565.1 of Mesorhizobium sp. M0664. Classification (NCBI taxonomy): domain Bacteria; kingdom Pseudomonadati; phylum Pseudomonadota; class Alphaproteobacteria; order Hyphomicrobiales; family Phyllobacteriaceae; genus Mesorhizobium; species Mesorhizobium sp. M0664. The sequence goes on along the minus strand of NZ_JAMYPW010000001.1, from coordinate 164,783 downwards.
CCGAACCTGGCGACGGCGAGATTGATTGCCGCGCTCTGCAAGCGCTTTTCATTGTGCAGCAGGATCACCCGCTGATCTTTTGCGGCGATGTCCGCGACGATCGTCCTGGTGCCGTCCGTGCTGCCGCCATCGGCAACGATGATCACGGCGCCCAGCCTCTCGGCCGCAGGGCGGAGCTCTCGAAGCAACGCGCCGATATGGGCCGCCTCGTTCAGGCACGGAACCACGATCGTGCAGGATGGAATTTCGGTTTGCGTCATCGGCAGTCCTTCTATGCCAATGCTTCGGCAGGATATGGACCGGGAGCCGCAGTCAGCCCGCGGAGCTTTTCGACGAGCGCCCGACAATCGGCGCGGTCGTAGCTCCAGGTGCGCGGATTGCGGGCGAGAACACGCGCCCTCAATGTCCCGAACCGATGCTGCTCCATCGTGCCGACGGCGACTTCGAGCGCCTCGGGCGTGGCTTCTGGCAAAAGAACCCCTATGCCTTGCCGGTCGAGGAACCGGCCGGTTTCGGTGGCTCCCATCGAAATCGGCACGGCTCCGAAGCGGCAGCCCTCATAGAGCCGGTTGGGCAGCAGCCATTCGGAGTTCAGGCCCTGCTCAAAAAAGTCGATGGCCCAGGAAAAGTGGACCTCGCGGTAGATCGCCGCCATATCCTCGGGATTGCGGTAGGGCCCGCCAAACGAGAGCCAGGGTTCCGATTCGACGAAACCGTGGAAATCGGGAAATTCGGACAGCGCCGGGCGGCCCCTGAGGACGATTTCAAAGCGGCCGTCGAGGCGGCGCGAAAATTCGGCCAGAAGCTCCAGGGAACGGCGGCAGCGGAGCGCCCCGAACCAGCCGATCCGCCAAGGCGGCGCTACGGGGTTCTCCGGCGCCGCGCGGTCATCCAGCGAGGCCGCGGCTGGCTCGAAATACTTGTTTTCGAGCAGTTCGACTGGGGCGGCAATCTGCCCGAACGGCTTGAAATAGTTGGCGATGAAGGCCGGAGAGCTGGTCACCAGAAGCTTCACATCCCTAGCCAGGAAGCGTTCTGCGCCGCGCATCGCCCATCCCAGCGGATCGTCGCGAAGCAGCAGGCGATGGATATCCAGGCACTCGTAGACGATCGGCACCGTTGCCTGGAAAGCCGATCTGGCGCGGCGGGCAAGCGCCAGCATTTCCAGATTGCGCGCGACAATGAGGTCGGGCCGTGGCATTGAGCCCAGCTTCGGGCCGGTCGAGACAACTGCCTTCATGATCGCGGCCAGACGTTGGGCGAATCGGCCATCACGAGTCGGGCCGAGATCGATCGGCTGCAAGCCCTCGACATCAGCAACTGCGCTTGCCGTACGACGAAAGCCCGCCAGCGTAACCTGGGCGCCGCCTGCCTTGAGCATTATGATCCGCCGGCGCACTGCCGGGTCGGAGACGTCGTGTACCAAGTACAAGACATGCAGCATGAAAACTCGACCGCTGTTGGCCCGCCCGCGACAATGCTAGTACAGCTCTTGCTGCATCGCAACATTTTTGGTTGCAGCGTAGCAAAGATCCCCGTTTTTTGTTGCACTGCAAAATCGATGGGTTAATCTCGCTCTGCTTGGGCCACATGGACCGCGCGTTGGCCTGCCATCGGGCTGCGCGCCAATAATCACGACGCGAGGACCATCCTTGGCGTGCAGCATTTTCGGCCAACCCGCCTGCAATCCGCCCCTTCGCACCCGTCGATGGAAGCACGGGACTACTCACGAAATGAGGTCATTCCATGAAGATCGCGGTTGAAAACACCGTCTGCCTGAATACCGGGGATGCAGCGATTCTCCTGGCGATCCGCCATGTTTTCAAGACGATCGTGCAAGACGATATCCAGTTCTATGTCTTCGACAGCCAGCCGGAGGTGGCGGCGAGGCTCTACACGAAGAAAGAGTATCCTGATCTCGAATTCCACAAGCTGCTGTCGGAATCGCTGTTCCGCTACAAATACGGCAGCGGGCTGAAGAACCTGTTCAAGCCGATCTACAATCGGCTCATCCTCAATGCCCTGCGGCGGTTCGGCATCCGCGGCGTTCTCGGGCGTTTGTTCAACTCAAGCAATCGCCGTGGTCTCGAGATCTACAAAGACGCCGACCTCGTGGTCACGACAGGCGGAACCTATCTTGTCGAGACTTACAATCTGGAACGGCGACTCAATCAATTCCGGATCGACGCGATTCTGGGGAAGGACCCCGTCTTCTTCACGCAATCGCTCGGCCCGTTCAACAAAAGTTACAATCGCCAGGAGTTGAGCCCAATCTTCGATCGGAGCCCGCTCATCCTGCTGCGCGACGAACGTTCGCGAGGTCACATTGTGGACATGGTGAAAGACCCCGGCAAATGCCACGTCGTGGCCGACGCCGTCTTTGCCTTGGCCGACACCGACAGGATCGGAAAAATTCTGGCCTCCGGCCAGTCGGCGACCGTCACCGGCCGCGTCGCCATTTCCGTCCGTCACTGGAACTATGTCAGCGACGGCGAGGGCGGCATGCGCCGCTACATCGACTCGATCCGCGCGATCGCGACCATCCTGGTCAGGGACCACGCCAAGGAGGTCACCTTCGTCTCCACCTGCCAGGGCGTGCCGGAATACGCCCATGACGATTCCAAGACGGCGCGGGCTATCGTTGCCGAACTCGATCCGGAGATCGCCAAGCATGTCAGCGTGGACGCTTCGTTCCACACGCCGGAGCAACTGATGGCACTGGTGAAAGGCTTCGACTTCGTTGTCGCAACGCGCATGCACATGATGATCATGTCGCTCTGCGTCGGCACGCCGGTGCTGCCGATCGCGTATGAATTCAAGACCAAGGAACTTGCCAAGCGGATCGGCGTCGCCGACCTGCTGCTCGACATCGACACGGTGACGCCGGAGGAAGCGAGCGAGAAGCTCGGCAGACTTACCGCCAATCTCGACCTCTATCGCAGGACGAGCCTTCAGGCAGTGCTTGAGGAGCATGCGTCGGCGATGTCGGCAGGTGAGCTTTTGAGGCCGGTGATTGCCGGCCTAGCGGGCGTTGCGCATGGCGCTGGAAAGCGTGGTGAACAGGGCGCTGCGCGACTGGCGAAGGGCGAGCATGAGGACCAGGCCGATCGAATAATTGAGGGCACCCGCCAGGACCACCGCGAGCAGGTCTGACTGGCTGGTCAGCGATGCCGGCAACTCCCGGTACACGGACCAGGCAAGCAGCGATGACGCGATGAAAAGCCCCTGCATGACCAGGAAGTCGGCTGCGGTCACCGGGCCGACCCGGTGGACAAGAACGGCAAGCACCGGGACGCGCAGCACATAGCCGCTGATCGCGTAGGCCGCCGCGACACCGACGGCGCCCCAGTGCAGGCCGATGATGAAGGCGGCGACCGTCGTCAGCGACGAGTAGATGCCCCAGTGGAACATGGTCTTGGTCTTGCCCTGGCAGATGAAGATCCAGCCGGTGGTGCTCGAGACGGACTGGATCAGGCTGGCGATGCCCAGCCAGGCGAAGATCGGCGCCACCGCTGTCCAGCGCTCGCCGAAGAGAAGCCCGACGACCTGGTCCGACGTCAGCGTCAGCGCCGCGATGCCGGGCATAGTGATGGCCGCCAGCATCCAATTGGTTCGCACATAGATGTCGCGAAACCGCGCCTTGTCCTCATGGATGCGGCTCAGCAGCGGCACCATCACGCGTGTCAGCGGCTGGTTGATGTTCTGCAGCGGAAACAGCAGGAGCTTGTAGGCGCGGTCATAATAGCCGAGCTCGATCGCGCCCGAATATTTTCCGATCAGGATGTTGTCGAGATTGCGCGAGAAGAAGTTGGCCAGATTGAAGCCGGTCAGATTGGCGCCGAAAGACAATATGTCGGTATCGACCTTCAGGTCCGGCCGCGACGGCGTCCAGCGCGCCACCTGCCATGCCGCGGCCAGCGCGACAACAGCCGATACCGCAGGGCCGATGACCAGCGACCAGTAGCCCAACCCCGCATAGGCGGCGATTGCGGTAGTCGCAAGTCCGGCAGCAGCGGTTATCACGTCGTTCAGCGCGAGTTGGCCAAAGCGCAAGTGACGGTTCATCAGCGCCAGCGGCACCGCGGCGAGGCTGCCAAGCAGCAGCGGCAAGGCAGAGCCGATGGTAATCCCGACCATGCGTTGATCGCCATAGAAGGCAGCGATGGCGGGCGCCAGGCATGCAACCACCACGGCACTGCCCAACCCCACCAGCGCACTGATCCAGAATACCTGGTTGAGCTGCTCGGTGCTTATGTCCTTGCGCTGGACCACGGCCTGCTGGAGGCCAAGGTTTTGAAGCAGTCCGACAAAGGCCACAATCGGCCCGACGGAAGCCACCAGGCCAAAATCCTCGGGGACGAGCAGACGCGCAAGCACGATCACCGAGAGAAACTGGATCGCCATCTTGAAGCCTTGCGCGCCGATCGTTACCATGCCGCCGCGCAGGGCGACGCGACCGAACTGGGGGGGCGGGTTGGCGTTCATGCCGGCTGCCTGGCTTCGGCCAGCTGGGCAACGATCTGCGCAAAACGTTCGTTGAGTACGTCCGCGTTGAAATCCTGCTCGATCTTGCGGCGCGCCGCACGTGCGATGCGCTCGCATTTGTCCGGGTTCTCGGCCACCCAGACAAGCTTGCGGGCCAACGCCGCAACGTCTCGCTCCGGTGCGAGGAAGCCTGTCTCCTGATCCTCGATCAGTTCGGGAATGCCCGAGTGATAGGTGCTGACGACGATCAGCCCGGCGGCCATAGCCTCCATCAGCGCCACCGGAATACCCTCGAGATCGCCGTCTCGCGCGGCAACGCTAGGCAGCAGGAATACGTGGGCATTGCGCAGGCGCTGCTTGACCTCGGCGTGCGGACGCGGCCCGAGGAAAGTCACCCGGTCGGCAATGCCGAGATTTGCGGCGAGCTTCTTCAACTCTTCCAGCAATTCGCCGCCGCCAATCACCGAATAGACCCAGTCGCGCCGCGGCAGGCTGGCGAGCGCCCGAAGGGCGAATTCGATGCCCTTCTTTTCGGTCAGCCGGCAGACCGAGATGAAGGACAGCGTGTCCCGGTCCCAGGAACGCCAATGGTAGCCGATCTCACCGGGCCGCACGCCCATATGGTGAACCATGACTTGCGCCGGGGGTGCGCCGACGCCGATCAGGGCATCGCGGAAAAACGCGTTCACCGGGAGCTGGAGAACGCCCTTGTCGAAGACAACCTTGTAGCGCGTGAGCGTGTTGTCATGCAGCGGTTCGCCGACATCGCGGCCGTGGAATATGGTCACCAAAGGAGCGGAAATCCGGCCTCGTTTCATGGCGCGGGCGACGCGCATGCCGTTATTGCCGAAATGCGCGACGATCACATCGGCGTTCTGCAATTTGCGCGCAAAAGCGATGTCGACAGCGGTCGAGAGCTTATCCCAGAACCTGCCCGACCATTTCCTGAGCGTCGGGCGAAAGCGCCCCAGCCCGCCCCACCAGCAGACGACCTTGCCAGGGAGAGCCTGCCAGCGGCGATCGTCGATGTTGCTGTCCTTGCCGAAGGACGTCTCGTTGCAGACGACGCCGACTTGCATGCCGCGCTCGAGGCACCCTTCTATCTGGTCGAGGACGAAGGTCTCCGACAAAGAGGGGAACTTATCAACTACGAAGCAAATCTTCATTGGATGGACGATCTTTCGAGGCCGGTCGGCGATCTGCTCGCGCGGATGAGGGCTGACGCCCGTCGCCACCGTGCGAGGCGCCTCAAGCGTCTGGTGTTGTGCGTGTCTTTGTCCCAAGGCAGCTCCCACCCCGGTCAGGCGCGAGAGCCGGCTTTTGGGCAACGTGCATGGTTTTGGACGAAATGCATCAGGCGGCACGCTCCAGCGCGCCTTGCCTGGCGTTGTCGAGAACGCGGAGGAAGGTCGCGAACTGGCTGTCGGGGTTCATTTGTGGCCGCTCCGAAAACAGCTGCGCCGCCGCCGACAGACGGTCGTACTCGGCCTTGTCGCTCCATAGTCGCCTGACCGCGGCGACCCAGTCGTCGAGCGGTGCATCATAGTCGAGCACCACGCCGCCGGCGCCAATCGCTTCCGGCAGGCCGCCGCGACGGGACCCGACGACTGGAATGCCGCTGCAATGGGCCTCGGATGCCACCCGCCCCCAAGCTTCTTCCCATTTGCTGGGCGCCAGCAGGATCTTGGTGCGGCCATAGACGGTCTTCATGTCGCTGGTGCGGCTTTCCAGCCTGACGTTGCGCAGCGGCGCGATGATCCGTTCGATCTGCGCCCGATGGTCGTCGTCGAGCTTCCAGCTTTCGACGAACAGGAACGGAATTTCGGGGCATTGGCCGGCGATGCGCACGGCGAGTTCGAACCCTTTTTCGTTGTAAGGATTGATCAGCGTGACGAATTCACCGGTGGTCGGCGTGCTGTAGAGCCCGGGATTGATGGTCGGCGGGATCACGGTCGAGTCGATGCCGAACCTTTCCTTATAGGTGCGCGCAGTGAATTCGGAATTGGCGATATAAAGCGCCGAATGCAATTCGCGCAGGTCGCCGGCCAATTCGTGGAATTCGACGTTCCGCAGATAGACCACCAGCGGTATTCCGAGCGCCTGCAGCGCCTTTCCGATCGGCACCGATTTGTGGCACTGCACGACGGCGACATCGGGATCGAGCCGTTCGACCGCGAAGCGCGCCGCCTCCCAGGGAAACCATGCCCGCACGACCGGATAGCCGGGATAGCTGTCGATGACCGCTCGCTGGCGAAGCAGCTTCATCTTGGCGCGCGCCTTCAAGCCGAACATGCCGTCACCGAACAGCGCCGCCAGAACCGAGGCGTCATGACCGTGCTCGCGCAGCTGCTCGACCAGATGATGCGTGCTCGACTGAACGCCACCGCTGAACTGCGGCGTGTAGCCGTTGCCGCCCGCAAACAGAACTTTCATGGACCTGGCTCCTTGCTGGACCGCCCTTGCGTCACGCCGCCATTCTGCCGATGCTGTGGTATTCGATGCCGTGGCGGGCGATGACCTTGGGGTCGTAGAGATTGCGTCCGTCGAAGATAACGGGCGTGGTCAGCGCGTTCTTCAGCGCATCGAAAGACGGCGCGCTGAAGCTTTTCCACTCGGTCACGATCAAGAGCGCATCGGCGCCTCGCAGCGCGGCCTCCTTGGTGCCGCATAGTTGCAGGTCGTCGCGCAGCCCGTAGATCGCCTGGCATTCCTGCATCGCCTCGGGATCGTAGGCCTGGACATTGGCACCGGCGGCCCAGAGCGCTTCCATCAGCGTGCGGGCCGGGGCCTCGCGCATGTCGTCGGTATTGGGTTTGAAGGCCAAGCCCCACAGCGCAAATGTCTTGCCTTTGAGATTGCCCTTGAAATAGCGGTCCACCTTCTCGAACAGGACCGACTTCTGCTGGTTGTTGCGCTCCTCGACGGCACGCAGCAGCTTGGCGTCGAACTTGACGGCCTCGGCGGTCTTGATCAGGGCACGCACATCCTTCGGGAAACACGAGCCGCCATAGCCGAGGCCCGGATAGATGAAGTGGTAGCCGATCCGCGGGTCGCTGCCGATGCCCTTGCGGACTTCCTCGATGTCGGCGCCCAGTTGCTCGGCCAGGTTGGCCATTTCATTCATGAAGCTGATCTTGGTCGCCAGCATGCAATTGGCCGCGTATTTGGTGAACTCGGCACTGCGCACATCCATGACGATCATCTTTTCGTGGTTGCGGTTGAACGGCGCGTAGAGCTCGCGCATCACCGCCTCGGTGTCCTCGTTGCTGGTGCCGACGATGATGCGGTCGGGCTTCATACAGTCGCTCACAGCGGACCCTTCCTTGAGGAATTCCGGATTGGAGGCGACGTCGAAAGCCAGATCCTCGCGCCCGCGCGCCTTCAGCGTTGCGGCGATCCTGGCCTTTATCCTTTCGCAGGTGCCGACGGGCACGGTCGACTTGCCGACGACGATCTTGGGCTCGTCCATCTCACGACCGATGGCCTCGGCGACGGCCAGCACATATTTGAGGTCGGCCGAACCATCCTCGCCCGGCGGCGTGCCGACGGCGATCATCTGGATCTGGCCATGCTTGATCGCCGCGGCGGCGTCGGTGGTGAACTTGATGCGGCCGGCGGCATGGTTCTCCTTGACGATGTTTTCGAGCCCAGGCTCGAAGATCGGGACATGACCCTGGTTGAGCCGCTCGACCTTTTTTGCATCGATGTCGACGCAGACCACCTGATGGCCGACTTCGGCAAGCACCGCCGCCTGTACAAGACCGACATAGCCGATTCCAAAGACAGTCAAATTCATTCGGTTTCATCCCTGTTCAAGGCTTCGGGCCTGTTCGAGCTTCGGTTTTCCGACCACCTTCGGCCCGGCCGGTTCAGATGCGCTTCTAGTTTGTGTTGCATGCCAGCGATTCGGGGAATTGGCAGGGCTGGCCAAGTGCGGTGAATGCAACACGATCCACCTGCATGGTGAGCTTGCGGCCCGGATCCGAGAACGGCCCCATCCACCCCTTCATCGTATCGCTGCCCCACAGGCTGAAATAGATCCTTTGCGAATGGGTGGGCAGCTTCGCCGGATCGGTGATCTCGTGGACAAGCTTGCCGTTGACGTACCAGCGCAGCCGGTCCTTTTCCCAGACGAAGGCGTAGTCGTTGAAGGCCTTGTCGGTGCCGCCGGCGACGTCGACCAGTTTCTCGTTCTTGCCTTTGCCGGCTATGTAGGCATTGACCTGGACCTTGGACGTGTCCTTGGTCAGCACCTCGAAGTCGATTTCATCATGCGGCTGCTTGTCGGCATCGCCGACGAAGCTGAAGAATGCCGCGTTGACGCCAGAGCCCGTGTCGGTCTTCATCCGCGCCTCGTAGGTGCCGTAGCCGAAGCGCTGCTTGGTCTGGATCTCGGCGCAGGCGAATTCGCGATCCTTCAGCTTGCGCTTCTCGAAACCGAGCGTCAGCATGCCGTCGGAAAGCCCGATCAGGCTTTTGGACCAGGTGCAGTTCTGATGCTTGCCGTTCGTCCAGCCGTCGGAAATGTACCAGCGCGCGCGACTGAGGCTGGTGAAATCATCGACAAAGGACGGCGCGGTTGGGAGATCCTGCGCGCCGGCGGGCACCAGGCCCGCAACCAGACTGCCGAGAACGACCAGCAGAAACGCACCGTCTGAACGGAGCCGCCGCAGCTTGCCTGGGATCGGGCGCGTGAACGGGGTGCCTCCGGTTGCCGGGGCGGGCGTGCTTTTAAGACCTGCGTTCATATCAAACTCACCTTGTGCTGTGCGCCCCCAAAGCGATCGTTCGAACCGTGACGAAACAACCTGATCTTGACCTCTGTCGCTCCCAAGCTCCGTGTTGTGCCTAAAACCATTGCGCCGACCCGGGTGTTCGCTCAGCCTGTGCCGGAATCGGCGGGCTTCACAAAATCGGTCCTTATGTCGGGACCGTTCTGCCGCTTCTCTTCGAAGATTTCATCCAGCGAATGACGGAGATCCTTCATCTTCTGCATCTGGCGCGACAGCGCTGCGATGCGCCGCTCGCAATTCAGGATCGACCTGGTCAGTTCGCCGACTTCGGAAGACCTGCGAGAGGAGACCGTTCCGTTCTCCATCGCCTCAACCAGAAAGGCGGCATTGGTAGCCGTTGTCCTGTAGCGGTTCTCAAGGCCGCTCTTCTCCGCCTCGACTTCGGCCGAGATCTGGTCCAGCAGCTTTGCCAACCGATCAAGGCGCGAGGTGTCGGTCTGCGTGTCGCGCGCCGGATCTCTCGACCGGAAGCGAAAGATCGAGGCCATGCAGTCAGCGCCCCATCATCGTCGAGCTGGTGAACGGCCTTAGTGCCCGTCCACATTCAAAAGACATTTCTTGCATCGTCCAGCTCCTCCGACAGGGTATGTCTCGGGCCAGTTCGGTTGGCCGTCCAAAATTGCTGCACCGCAACGTAGATTGCCATTCCCTGCGCGCATAGGCAACCACCTAGATCGTAAACTCATGAATCTCGTTGAAATGGTGCGAGCCGACCGAAGGGTAAGGGAGTGGCTACCGCCATCGCACGTTGACGTGCCTAGCTTTCGTTGGCCGTGCTGGTTCCGGCCATGAGGAAGCGCAGCGGCGGCACATGCTGACGCTTCGCGGCGAGGCCGGCGCGGCGAAACAGCGCATCCAGCTTATCGGAGGCGACGCCGCGGACGACGGCTGTGAGGTTGGACGAGCCGGCCAAGGCGTAGGCCGCGGCCGGTGCCAACCCGCGCTCAGCCTTCACGTCTAAAAACTTCCGCAACCGGTATTTGTCGCGGATGTGCCGCTCGTGCCTTCTCAGCGCAGCCTTCGATGCCTCCGGCAAACTGTCGATCGCAAGCAGTGCCAGGTCGGCATCGGCCAGATGCTTCAGGTCCTGGGTCTTGTGCCGTCCGCTCAGCGAATCGGCGCGCACGATCGCGCCGTAGCCACAGGATTTGATGACCTTGAAGCGCGCGCCAAGGGCAACCGCGCGCGCATAGAGTTCATAGTCTTCACCCAGGCGCAGCTTCTCGTCGTAGCGCAGCCCATGCCGATCGAGGAAGGCGCGGCTGATCACGGGTTTGAGGAACCCCAGTTCCCCTCGTTGCACACGGCGCCTGGAGATGTTGGCGTCGATGAAACCCTCGAAATCGAGGAATTCCGGCTCGGGCGAGAACGGTGGAGCCACGATTTTCGAAACGTCGGTTGCCGCGTCATCCCTGACAAGCATGATGTTGTCTGCGGCGAAATCCCAATCGGTGCTGGCGAACAGTCTGTGAAACCTGCCTTCGAAAAAGAAATCATCAGCGTCCAGAATGCTGATGAACGGCGACCTGGAACCGGCTATCGCGGCGTTGCGTGCAAACGATGGGCCGCGATTGACGTCGAAGCGGATGACGGAAAGGCGGCCCGTGCCGTCGCCGGCCGCGTGGGCGACTTTCGCGGTATCGTCGGTAGACGCGTCGTCGACGACGACAACTTCCGCAACCTCAGGCTCGCGTAATGCCGATGCAATGGCAGCCGGGATTGTCCGCGCCGCATTGCGGGCGGCGATGATCACGCAGACCTGGAATGATGTCATGAACATGCCTCTCGATTGCAGAAGTCGTTGCGGATTTCCTCGCCCCGTCCGCTCAATGCCCCACCGCCCATTCTGAAATGCATCGGCCCAAACGCCTATGCTGCAAGTGCGAAGCAAGCATCGCCAAAATCATCGGCGCCGTCCAGTTTTTCATTTTGCTGGGTGTCATGGCCCGGTTGGGCAGGCGGCGAGCCTCAATCGGGATGGCTCCAGAAATGCGCCGCTTGGCAGAGCCGTTCCTACACGCTCCATCAGAGCGCTCAACTGGCAGAAACCAGTTGCTGATCCTCGCCGACCGGACGGCGGCGGGGCGGAGCGAGCGCGTCGAGGCCCGCAGTGTCAAGGAATTGAAAGAGCAGGAATGCCGACTGCCGGTGTCGTTGAGGCGAGCAATTCGTCAGGGGACCGGCGAGCTTAACCACAGGTCACATGGACATCGCAGACCGCGGCCAGGCCCGAAATCAGTGAAGGCCTCTCCTGGCGCTGAGTTTCTCGGCTTCGGCCGCTTCGTTCGAACTCAGCTTTCGTTCAGCGTCGCGGATTTTGTCGGCCGGGGTCGGGGCATTTCTGGCAACCATGGCAAAGACCAGCAGAAAATAACCCAGTTGGATGACTATAGCGCAGCCGATGACACGAAACAGCGTCGTACCGAGCGAGGCGCCGCCTAAATAGGACCAGACGATCACGATCGCCAGCGCAAAACACATTCCGATAATGAACTTTGGCAGTGACATACCCGATAGCCCATCAACCGGCTCGGGAAAAAATGTCGACAAGCCCACCCCGAGCACCTCCCTTAAACTCTGCGAGCTTATTTAGGTTGCCCGCTTCTGGCCGGTTGCTTCCGGCCTAGCCCAATCTGTCCATAGTCCGACAGAAACAATTTGCAACTCTATTGAGCCGCGCAATAGGCGGCAAGGGCAGCTGCGGAATAAATTTTAAACGAATCCTCGGGATCGACTCCGCCATGGTGCAACGCACACGTCGGCATCACCACTGATTGCCGGATATCGACTCGCTCCAGTATGATTCATAATATTGAATAGTATTTTATCATAACATCAGTCATTATCTTGAAATTCTAAATGACGGCAAAGCTCCACAGGAGGGTATAAAGAGCGATTCGCCTAAAATCAGCCCAAAAATTGGACTAGCTTTTCCAAAATTGCCCATAATCTGTCTCTTTTGCGACATAAATGGGAAATTTTGTGCAGGACGAGTTTATTATTTAGTCAGTTCATGACGCGACTATTACAGCCGTCTGAGAAATTGTGTGTTGCGCTGCAACATTTTTTTGGTATCGTGCGGTAAACCATCCGTTCAACGTATGGAGTTTACGCATGAGGGACGTAGCCAAGCCGGCCGATGCGGATTTTTCGCAGGCCGGCGTCGATTTTCCGCCACCGATTGGCGGCCTGCTCAAACGCAGCTTCGATATTGTCGGTTCGCTGATCGGCCTGGTCGCTCTCAGCCCGCTGTTCGTAATGATAGCGCTGCTTGTCAGGTTTTCCGATGGCGGGCCGATTTTCTATGGTCACAGCCGAATCGGCCGCGGAGGACGGATTTTTCCGTGCCTCAAGTTCCGCACCATGGTTGCAGACGGCGAGCGGGTGCTTGCTGCCTATCTCGCCGCGAATCCGGAGGCCAACGCCGAATGGATAGCGACCCGCAAGTTGAAGAACGACCCGCGGATCACGCGCGTCGGAGCGGTGCTGAGGAAGCTCAGCCTCGATGAGTTGCCGCAGATCATCAACATCCTGCAGGGGGATATGAGCCTGGTCGGGCCTCGTCCCGTGGTGCGCGATGAGCTGGAGATATATGGCAATTCGGCCGTCTATTACCTGAAATCGCGCCCCGGCCTCACCGGGCTCTGGCAGGTCAGCGGACGCAACGATGTTTCGTATGACAGCCGCGTCGCATTCGACAGGCACTATGTCGAGAACTGGTCGATGTTCGAAGACATTCGCATCATCATCAAGACCGTACCTGCGGTCTGGATGTCGCGAGGCTGCTACTGACGGCCGCTTGCTGGCCGTGCATCGAGGAGCGGCTGTCCAGAATTCGGGCCCGGAACTCAGGCCCCTAACTCAGGCATCGGCAGCTCATCGGGCGGGGCAAACCAGATCGGAAACGCTCAGTTGAAAGCAGATATAATCGATATCTTTTGCACCGGCATTCTCTCCAGACGCATGCGGCGAGTACGGCTTTTGACGACTTGCCTTACAATGGCGACCGGCCTGACCCTGTCGCTAGCCTTGCCACAGTTTGCCTTCGCCGACGACTATCGGCTTGGAGCACAGGACAAGCTGACCATCCGCGTGGCGGAATGGCAGACCGTCGAAGGCACGTTTCGTGACTGGTCGGCCATCAATGGAGAATACACGGTCGGCCCCGCTGGAACCTTGTCGGTTCCCTTCGTCGGCGAGATGCCCGCATCCGGCAAGACGACTTCGGAGATCGCCGCATCGCTCGGCGAGGCGCTGCAGCGCAAGCTCGCTCTGGCCGACAAGCCGGAGGCTTCCGTCGAAATGGCGCAGTACCGGCCATTCTACATCTCTGGCGAGGTGCAATCGCCCGGCCAGTATCCTTGTGTGCCTGGGTTGTCCGTGCTGAAAGCGATGAGCATTGCCGGCGGAGCCCGGCGGAACCCGGAGAGCGGACAGCGCTACGACCGCGACCTGATCAATGCCAAGGGCAATTTCGACGTACTACAAGACCAATTGGTCAGGCTGACCGTCAAGCGCGCCCGCATCGAAGCGGAACTGGCGGACAAGCCGACATTCGCGGTGCCGAAAGAGGTGGCCGACGATCCGAAGCTGCCCAGCATCGTTGCCGATGAGACGGCGATCCTGGCGGCCGACCAGAAGAAACTCAAGCTGCGCTTGCAGGCGCTCGACGATTTGAAGGCGCTGCTGCAGAGCGAGATCGATTCGCTGCAGAAAAAGATCGTCAACCAGCAGAAGCAGGTTGATCTGGCGAAGGAGCAGCTCAACGGCATCGGCTCGCTGGCGCAAAAGGGCCTGGTCGTCAACACGCGGGTTTTGAACTCGCAGCAAACCATCGCCGACCTCGAGGGCCAGATCCTGGATTACGAAACGGCGATTCTCACGGCCAAGCAGTCGATCAGCAAGGCCACCCAGGACGCCATCGATCTCGAGAACACCCAGAACTCCAGCCTCGCGACCGACCGGCAACAGACGGAAGCCGATCTCAACGAGGCGACGCTGAAGCTGAATATGGAAAAGGCCTTGATGTCCGAAGCCTTGTCGGGCAGCCCCATGCCGCAATTCTACGGCAACAACGAACCAGCGGCCTTGTCATTTTCCCTGGTGCGGGTGGTCGACGGCAAGACCAGCGAAATCACCGCCGATGAAGACACGCCGGTGCTGCCAGGGGACGTGATCAAGGTCAAACCGGCGCCCATGGCCATCCAGTAGCTTCTTTCCACCGGAGCAAAGCACCAACCCCGCAGGCAGCGGTCTGCGGGGTTTTTGCGTTTGGGATCTTATGGATCAGAAAACAAGGCGGCCTTCGGGCAACGAACCGCCTGGATCCGCCCGCTCTAGCCTCGCACGGCGTCCGGTTCCTCGAGATGGTTCACGGCGCTCCACCGGGAAGGAGCGACGGCCGGCACCCTCACCAGCTTGAAGTAGCTGTAGTACAGCAGGAACGATCCCATGATGTAGGGATTGAGGGTCTCGACCTCGACGAAGGATCGGATGAACAGAAGCACCATGACGCCGGCAAGAATCACGGAGTCGGCTTGCCATGTCCTGAATATCAGCGCCGAGACGTGACCCCAGAGCGTGCGCAGGATGATCAGCGAAAGCAGTGTCGCGCCGACGAAGCCGAGTTCCACCAAGGTCTCGATGTAGGTGTTGTGGAAGTGGAAGCCGCTTCGCGCGGCGATATAGAATTCGTTCCACAGCCGCTCGGCCTCGGAGAAGCCCTGCACCCAATAAGCCGCGTAGCCGACGCCGAGGATGGGCGATTGCTGCGCGGCATTCCAGCCCTGTTGCCAGAGGTAGGTTCGTCCGGTGAGCGTCGAATCCTTGCCGAAAAGGCCAAGGACAAAGTCCATCAGCCCGAGATTCAGCGCAATCACGGTGCAGGCGACCAGCCCGCCCGCACCGATTATGAAAATTACCCGGCGATGGCGGAGCGAAAGCAGCTTGCCGATGGAAAGCAGGGCGACCAGAGCGAGAACCGCGGGGGTAGATGCCATCGAAGTGGCGGAATGCGACACCACCAGCAGATAGCCCGATAGAAGGACAATCGGTACGATCAACAAACAGCTTATCCGGCCGCGCCTGAGAAAGGCCAGGTAGACAACGCAGAAATAGATGCCAAGCGATGCGACAAAGCCGATCTGGTTCTTGGAGCTGAACGCGCCGACGAAATTATACGTCCCATCGAGAACGTCGTAGGAATAGCTCGCGACCTTGAGCGAGTAGAGCAGGACGACGAAAATCCCGATCAGGGCGCCTATGGTCAAGGTCCGGACGCTGACGGTGCGCGCGGCAATGTAGGCGCAGGCGATATGGGAGCAATATTGGACGGCCGTTCTTGCCGTGGTGCCGGGAGCCGCCGACCAGAACACCGAGAAGCAGACATAGGTTGCAAAGGCCAGCGGAAGCCAGGCGCTGGAAGCGTGCCTTAATATCTTGCGGTAGTCGACCAGGATGAGCGGTAGCCAGACTGCATAGTAGGCCAGGATCATGGCCTGGCCGAAAATGGTCGAGTAGGAAAACGCCCAGATCGAGACGGCAACGGCAAAGCTGCCATAGACCGTGTTCTTGTCCGGATCGATCAACAGAGATTTTGGAATCTTCATCTCGATAGCGGTTTTCCGTCCTTGCAGCTCAATGCCGATTTCATGGGCCGCTCGTGGGCCGATTCGTCGGATCGATGGGAGCCTCGCCTGCAGGCGCTCGCATTGTGCAGTGCAATATAACCCATCCGGCGCCGCCTGTCACCCGGATGCCAACCGGGCGCGTCGTTCCAGCCGTTCTCTCCATACCGGGCGAGACGATTTGGCCAGAAGGCAGTGCCGTACAATTGACCGGTGCTGGCCCATCATAAGCTGTTCTGAGGTTGCAAGTCCGCGCTTGAACTTGTCCGCCGTTGACTTCACATTCGCCGCCAATTGGGAGGAAGACCACATGCCGATGAGTTTCGCGGGACGATTTGCCGGACGATCTGCTGTTATCACCGGCGGCGCCTCAGGCATCGGCCTGGCCGTCGCGCAAAGGATCACTGGCGAAGGCGGGCGTGTTTCGGTCTGGGATCGCGATGCCGCCCAGATCGAGCAGGCCAAGGCCATTGTTCCAGGCCTGCACAGCGTCACCTTAGACGTCGCCGACCCCATAGCGGTCGAAGCCGCCGCCGGAGAGACGATCGAAGCGCTTGGCGCGGTCGATGTCCTTGTCACCAGTGCTGCCATCACCGGGCCGAACATGACGACCTGGGAGTATTCGGTGGAGGATTGGCGCCGGGTCACCGACATCAACATCAACGGCGTCTTCTTCTGCAACAAGGCGCTGGTCCCGCATATGCTCGAACGCAATTACGGCAGGATCATCAACATCGCCTCGATTGCCGGCAAGGAAGGTAACCCGAACGCCTCGGCCTACAGCACCTCCAAGGCGGCGGTGATCGGCATGACCAAATCGCTCGGCAAGGAACTGGCCAAGACCAAAGTAACGGTGAACTGCGTCACGCCGGCGGCCGTGCGCACCGCGATCTTCCAGCAGATGAGCCAGCAACACATCGACTTCATGCTGTCCAAAATACCGATGGCGCGGTTCGGCGAGGTCGAGGAGGTGGCGGCGCTGATCTGCTGGATCGCGTCCGAGGAATGCTCGTTCACAACGGCGGCCGTCTTCGACGTCTCCGGCGGCCGGGCGACCTACTGAGGCGGGGCCGGACGCAAACCGCCCGACCGGATCGCGGCGCCTCAGTCGTGAAGCTCCCGCGAGATCGGCGGGCCGATCGAAAAGTCGCTGAATGTCACTTCGAAGCCCTCGCGCTGCGGCGAACAGCACATCATGCCGACATCGACCGTTTTCGACGGGGGGAAATAGGCAAGCCGCACCGGTTTCCAGTGCTTGTCAGATGGGTCGCGATACTGGACGCGGATCGTCTCGGCATGGCGGGTCATGCGGATCCTGACCCCGTCCGGATCGGCCGGAATGCTGGCCAGCGACCAGTCGGAGGCATCGTTGGTGACGACGACGGAAAAATACATCAGCCCGTCGGTGTATTCGATGCCGGCCTTGATCCAGTGCGTCTCGCTCAGGCGGACCATAAGCCCGGCCTGATCGTAAAGCACCTCATAGTGCCCCTTGACGGTGACTTCGGCGCTGAAATCGCCCTCGACCTCACGATAGAGGAAATGGCCATTGTCGCGCCAGAAGCCGTAGAACGTCTCGCGCCAGAAGTCGGTCTCCTCACCGGTCCGTACATGCACCGTATTGTTGCCGAAGGCGTGGTGCGGCGGCGGATTGAGCCAGGTCAGGTCCGTATTCTCAGATGCCATCGACTTGCTCGCTGCCTGGCTGGTCTGCCGCCTTTTCTTAGCCGGCAAACGTGTAAGCGGTCTTCACCGTGGTGTAGAACTCTGCGGCATAGCGGCCCTGCTCGCGCGGGCCGTAGCTCGATCCCTTGCGCCCGCCGAAAGGCACGTGGAAGTCGACGCCGGCCGTCGGCAGATTGACCATGACCATGCCGGCTTCCGAATTGCGCTTGAAGTGCGTGGCATGCTTGAGGCTCGAGGTGCAGATGCCGGACGTCAGCCCGAACGGCGTGTCGTTGGCCACCGCCAGCGCCTCGTCATAATCCTTGACGCGGATGACGTTGGCGACCGGGCCGAAAATCTCCTCGCGCGAGATGCGCATGGCGTTGGTGGTTTCGGTGAACAGCGCAGGCTGCAAATAGAAGCCGCGGGTTTCGCGATCGAGCCGCTCGCCGCCGAAGGCGAGATCGGCACCTTCCTGACGTCCGATGGCGATATAGTCCTCGTCCTGTTTGAGCTGGCTCTGGTCGACAACCGGCCCGATCTGCGTCTTGGCATCGAGAGCGTCGCCGACGACCAACTTGGCCATGCGGTCCTTGAGCGCCTCGACGAAGCGGTCGTGGATGCCGTCCGTCACCACCAGGCGGGACGACGCCGTGCAGCGCTGGCCGGTCGAGAAGTAGGCACCGTTGATGGCGCAGTCGACGGCGACGGCAAGGTCGGCATCGTCGAGCACCACAAGCGGGTTCTTGCCGCCCATTTCGAGCTGGAACTTGCGCATGTGCTCGACGCTGGCGGCGGCGACGCGCTTGCCGGTGCCGACCGAGCCGGTGAAGGTGATGGCGTTGAGGTCAGGACTGTCGAGCATCGCCTGGCCGACCACCGAACCTTTGCCCATCACCAGGTTGAGCACACCCTTGGGCAGCCCGGCGCGGTGCAGGATGTCGACAATGGTCCAGGCGCTCTCCGGAACGAGTTCCGCCGGCTTGAAGACGATGGTGTTGCCGTAGGCCAGCGCCGGAGCGATTTTCCAAGCCGGAATGGCGATCGGGAAATTCCACGGCGTGATGATGCCGACGACGCCGACCGCTTCGCGGGTGATCTCGACGCCGACGCCGGGCCGCACGCTCGGCACCAGCTCGCCCGACAGGCGCAACGCCTCGCCGGCGAAAAAATCGAATATCTGGGCGGCCCGCACAGTCTCGCCGATGCCCTCGACCAGCGTCTTGCCTTCTTCGCGCGCCAACGCCCGGCCTATTTCATCTTTCCGCGCGGTGATCTCGTCCGACGCCTTCCTCAGCACCGCATGGCGTGCCAGCAGGCCCGATCGAGACCATGCCGGAAATGCCGCTTTCGCCGCCGCGATGGCCTGCCGGGCGTGCTCGGCGCCTCCCGATGCATATTCGCCGACCACGTCGTCGAGATTGGACGGGTTGATGTTACGGGAGCCGGCATCGCCTACCCACTCTCCATCGATGAGGTTCTTTCGAAACGGGATCATGTCGCTGTCTTCCTTGTCGTCCTTCGATCGCCGTCTATCTGGACCACCGACCGCCGCACCGCAAGGCCGAAGGCAGGCAAACTTCTCCTCCTCGACAGGCATGTGATAGGTGTCGGGGCGGGGAAGACGATTCTAGTGTGGTGCGACGCGGATCGCACGGGAGGAAATCATCATGTCCGACAGCGCCTTGCCGCTGGTGATCAGCGCACCCGAACCGCGCACGCTCGACCTGATCTTCACGCCGGCTGCGCTGGCGAAATTTCGATCGAAATACCGCATCGTCGAAATATCGCCCGAAGCGGTGGCGGCGCTGCCGGCCGATATCCTTGCCGAGGCGCGCTACATCGTCGGCCAGCCACCTATCGCGCCGGAGACGCTGGAAAGAATGAAGGCGCTGCGCTGCATCTTCAATGTCGAGAGCAACCTCATCAACAACATGCCCTACGAGACGCTGTTTTCGCGCGGCATCCATGTCGTCACCACCGGGCTGGTGTTTGCCGAACCGGTGGCCGAGCTCGGCCTTGCCATGGCGCTCAACCTCGCCCGCGGCATCGTCGACGCCGATCTCGCATTTCGTCATGGCAAGGAGCTGTGGGGCGGCGACGGCAACCGGACGGCACGGCTTCTTTCCGGCGCGGATGTCGGCATTATCGGCTTCGGCGATCTTGGCCGTGCGCTCAACCGGCTGCTGTCAGGCTTTCGCACGCGGACAAAAGTCTTGGACCCGTGGCTGCCGCCGTCGATCCTGATCGAAAACGGCGTCGAGCCGGCCTCTCTCGACGACGTTCTGTCGAACAGCGATTTCATCTTCGTCGTCGCTTCGGTGACCAGCGAAAACCAGGGTTTCCTTGGTGCCGAGGCGTTTGCCAGGATGCGCAAGGGAGCCGCTTTCATCCTGCTCAGCCGAGCCGGCGTGGTCGATTTCCCGGCACTGATGGACGCCGTCCGCAGCGGCCATATCGTCGCCGCCAGCGATGTTTTTCCTGAGGAGCCTCTGGCCCAGGATCACCCGGTCCGTACATTGCCGGGGTTCCTGCGCTCCGCCCACCGGGCCGGCGCGCTTGACATCGCCTTCAAGCGGATGGGCGACATGGTGCTGGAAGACATGGACCTGATCGACCGCGGCCTGCCGCCGATGCGTTCGAAGCGGGCCGAGCGTGAGACCGTTTCGCGAATGCGTTCGAAGCCGGTCGACAAGAATTAAGCCGCCTGCCGACGGTCGCACATGCTCAGACGGTGAAGGACCAAAACAGGCAGGCCAGTGTCGCTGCGGCGAAGACGACGAAGAACAGGCTTCTCAACAAGATGTTGCGGCGCAGCTCGTTGATGAACAGATGACACCCGACGACGGCTGCGACAAACAGGAAGCGCCAGTTCAGCAGTGCGGAGAGCACATCGCGCTGACCGAAAGCAAATCTCGCGGCGAGACATCCAACGATGACCGCAAACAACACGATGACCGTCCAGAAGATCGCATCGGCGGCATGTGTCAGGACGATGCCAGCGAGCCTGATCGGCAGAACCATCATCAGCAGTGCGCTGAAAAAATAGATCGCCGCGAGCGGAATGAACGTCCCCGCATCGGCGACGTCGCTCAAGCGCTTGGCGCCGATCGCGCCATAGGGATAGCCATGCCTGGCCACCGCCAGGCTGAGCGCCATCAGCAAGGCCGTCAGCATGGTGGCAAGCGCGAATGAGGTCAGGGCTTTGCTCATGGGGCTCCCGTTCCGAGCGAATCGAAGTCAGGACGTTGGTAGCCCATGGTTTGTAAATTGCTAGTAAGCATCATGCAGCGGCACGGCAGAGTTTCTCGGTGCATTCACTCCGCAGCTTGCAGACGCCGCCCGTCGATAATGGTCTTGATCTCGGCGCGGCAAGAGCCGCAATTGGTGCCGGCGTGAAGGGCGGCGCCGATTGCCGCGACGCTGGTACAGCCGCCGCGTACCGCTTCCGCGATCTGGTTGGCACCGACCCCGAAACAGGCGCAGACGGTGGCACCGCGGTCGACGCTGTTGCCGCCCGGCCGCCCGGCGACAATCGCCAACCGCGCCTGCCGATCGGCATGGTCAGCACCAAGTTGTTCGACTGCCCACCCGCGCGACACCGCTACCGGGGTAGGCGCAAGATAGAGCGCGCCGACCAGCCGATTGCCTGCGAAACGGGCGAAGCGATGGTGCCCGCCGGCGATGTCGTGATAGGCGAGCGTCTCGCCTTCCATGCCTAACAGGGAGGCGGCAAACCCGGTCCAGTCACGGCTGTCCTGCAGCGCAATTTCAAGCCGCCAGCCGGCGGGGCAGCGGGCGAGGCTCCAGTAATCGGCGTCGATCGAGGCGGGCCGTTCGGCAAGCACCGCGAAACCGAAGGCTGCGGCAGCGAAGCGTTCGAGGCGGGCGGCAACGTTCTTCGAGGCCGGCTGACCTGAAATCGCATCGGTCGTCGGCGGGACCAGTGCATCGACACGCGCGCGGGCGGAGATCTGATCGGTCCAGTGCATCGGAACGAATACAGAGCCTTGGCGTTGGCGCACCGTCACCAGGGCGCGGACCAGCACCTCGCCATGGCCAGTCGAGACGCGCACGATGTCGGCATCGCCGATACCGAAGTGCTGCGCATCCGCCGGGTGGATTTCGACGAACGGTTCGGCCATGTGCTGCGACAGGCGCGGGCTCTTGCCGGTCCGCGTCATGGTGTGCCAATGGTCGCGGACGCGCCCGGTGTTGAGGACGAGCGGGTAGTCCAGGCTGGTGCGGGTTTGTGCGGCTGGGCGGATGGCAATGAAGCGTGCCTTGCCGTCGGGTGTGTAGAAATTGCCGTTGGCGAAGAAGCGGGTGCTTTTGTCCTCCGGCTGGCGCCGCGCGCGCCGCTCTGGCCTGCCGGCCACCTCCCCCTCAAGGGGGGAGATTGGCAGTTTTGCCGGCTGCGCCCACTCATCAACCTGGGAGACTGGCGATAGCCGAGCAGCAGGCTGATCTCCCCCCTTGAGGGGGAGATGGCCGGCAGGCCAGAGGGGGTCATCTGCGACGGCCTCCACCTCGGTGGGGCGACCCGGAGAGGTCGAGACTTCACCACCGACCCCACCCCGTCCCGCTTGTTTCGCTTTGCTCAACGCGCGTGCCGACCCTCCCCTCAAGGGGGAGGGTGGGGCCGGCGCTGGCCATTGGAACGGCAGAAGATCCTCATAGGCCTCTGCACCGATATCGCCATACGCGCCTATATCAAAATCGCGCGCGCCGTCATTCTCGAAGCCCGACAGCGCCGCGTGCTCGGCGAAGATGTCGGCCGGCGACACATGCGAAAAAGCCTCGCCGAAGCCCATCCGCTTGGCGACTTCAGTGATGATCCACCAATCTGGCCTTGCCTCGCCGGGCCTGGCCAAAAAAGCCCGCTGGCGCGAGATGCGGCGCTCCGAATTGGTGACGGTGCCATCCTTTTCGCCCCATGCGGTGGCCGGCAGCCGGACATGGGCGTGGCGGACCGTGTCGGTCTCGCCCAGCACGTCCGAGACCACAACAAACGGGCAGGCCCTGATCGCCGCTTCGACGGCATCGGCATCCGGCATCGAATCGACCGGGTTGGTGGCCATGATCCACAGCGCCTTGATGCGTCCGTCGGCCACCGCTCGGAACATCTCGACCGCTTTCAGGCCGGGTTTTTCGGCGACGGTTGGGGCATTCCAGAAGCGCTGCACGCGTTCGCGGTGCTCGGGGTTTTCGATCTCCATGTGGGCGGCCAGCATGTTGGCCATGCCGCCGACCTCACGGCCGCCCATGGCGTTGGGCTGGCCGGTCACCGAGAACGGCCCGGCGCCGGGCTTGCCTATGCGGCCGGTGGCCAGATGGCAGTTGATGATGGCGTTGACCTTGTCGGTGCCCGAAGACGACTGGTTCACGCCTTGGCTGTAGACGGTCACCGTCTTCGCCGTCGCGGCAAACAGGCTGTAGAAGCGGGCCAGTTCGTCCTCACTGAGACCCGTGGCAGCCGCGATGCCGGCAAGATCGAGCGCCGAGGCGGCGAAAAGCGCTTGCCCGAAGCCGGTCGTGTGCGCCGTGATATAGGTGCGGTCCAGCGCGTTGTGCTGGCCGAGATAGGCGAGCAGCCCGGTGAACAAAGCGACGTCGCCATCGGGCGCGATCGCCAGATGCATGTCCGCGATGTCTGAGGTCATGGTGCGGCGAGGGTCGATCAGCACCACCTTCATCTCGGGCCGCTTTTCCCGGGCGGCGGCAATGCGCTGGTAGAGTACCGGATGGCACCAGGCGAGATTGGAGCCGACCAGCACGATCAGGTCGGCAAGTTCCAGGTCCTCGTAATTTCCCGGAACGGTGTCCGAGCCAAAGGCGCGGCGGTGGCCGGCGACCGACGAGGCCATGCACAGGCGCGAATTGGTGTCGATATTGGCCGAGCCGATAAAGCCTTTCATCAGCTTGTTGGCGACGTAATAGTCCTCGGTCAGCAACTGGCCGGAAACATAAAAGGCGACCGAACCGGGGCCGTGTTCGGCAATGGTTTGCGAGAAGGTCGAAGCGACAAGGTCGAGCGCTTCGTCCCAGTCGGTGCGGCGACCGTGGATCTCCGGGTATAGCAACCTGCCGTCGAGGTCGATGGTCTCAGCCAGCGCCGAGCCTTTGGAGCAGAGCCGGCCGAAATTCGCCGGGTGGTCCGGGTCGCCGCGAACGGTTATTTCACCGTCCGCGGCGACCTTCGCCAGCACGCCGCAACCCACCCCGCAATAGGGGCAGGTGGTCCTCACCTCGCGCGCTTCATCAATCTGCATGGTTCACGCCGCGCGGCTGGCCAGCGCTTCCAGCGCAATGAACAGCCGCTCGCCGTCGACCCGCACGGCAATGGTGCGCACCGCGCCCTCGTCCGCGCCGAGCGCCTTGCCTGTCTCCAGCGAGATCACCCAATTGTGCAAGGGACAGGTCACCGCCGTGCCATGGACGATGCCCTGGCTGAGCGGCCCACCTTTGTGCGGGCAATGGTCGTCGATGGCAAAGACCTGATCGTCGGCCGTGCGAAAGACGGCGATCTTTCCTTCCGGCGTGGCGACGCAGCGCGCGCCGCGACGCGGAATGTCCGAGAGCGTGCCGATCGATACCCAGTTCATGTGGCCATTCCTCTTTTGCGCGTGTTCTTGTCCGAAAACCGCATTCCACTTTTCGGGAACACGCGCCTACTCCGCCGCCTGGGCAAAGCCGACCGAAGCCATCGGCCGGAATTCATGCTTGTCCTTGCCGGAAGCACGTTCCGACCATGGGTCGACCTGGGCGAATTTCTGCGAAAAGACGAAGCGGTCGAAATAGGCTTTGCGCTTCTCGCCATCGTCCATGATCTGACGCTTGATCTCAGCTATGCCGACGCGCTTGGCCCATTTGTAGATACGCTCGAGATAGCGACCCTGCTCGCGATACATCTGCGTCAACGCCACGATATGCTCCAGCGCCTCGTCCTCGGTCTTGACCTGGCCGAGCACTTCGGTGCCCTTGATGTCGAGACCGGCGGCGCCGGCGAAATGGATCTCGTAGCCGCTATCGACGCAGATCACGCCGACATCCTTGCAGGTCGCCTCGGCACAGTTTCGCGGACAGCCCGACACCGCCATCTTGACCTTGGCCGGGGTCCACGAGCCCCACATGAATTTTTCGATACGGATGCCCAAGCCGGTCGAATCCTGCGTGCCGAAGCGGCACCAGTCCGAGCCGACACAGGTCTTCACCGTGCGCAGTCCTTTGGCATAGGCGTGGCCGGAGACGAAGCCGGCCTGGCCGAGATCGGCCCATACCGCCGGCAGGTCTTCCTTGCGGATGCCGAGCATGTCAATGCGCTGGCCGCCGGTGACCTTGACCATCGGGATCTCGAACTTGTCGACGACGTCGGCGATGGCGCGCAATTCGGCCGCGTTGGTGACGCCGCCCCACATGCGCGGCACTACCGAATAGGTGCCGTCCTTTTGGATGTTGGCGTGGACGCGCTCGTTGATGAAGCGCGACTGGTAATCGTCGGCGTATTCGTCGGGCCAGTCGCAGACGAGATAATAGTTGAGCGCCGGCCGGCATTTGGCGCAGCCGCAGGAGGTCTTCCACTCCAGTTCCTGCATGACGGCGGGAATGGTCTTCAGGCCCTTGGCCTTGATCAGCCGGCGGACCTCGTCATGGCCAAGCGCGGTGCAGCTGCACATCGGCTGGACCGCCGCGGGGTTGTATTTGTCGCCGATGGTCAGCACCATCAGCTTTTCGACCAGCCCGGTGCAGGAGCCGCAGGAGGCCGACGCCTTGGTGTGGGCGCGCACATCGTCGAGCGAGGTCAAGCCCCTGGCCGTGATCGCGCCGGTGATCTTTCCCTTGCATACGCCGTTGCAACCGCAGATTTCCGCATCATCCGGCAAGGCTGCAACGGCCGCCATAGGGTCCAGGGGGGCACCTCCCTGGTAGGACTGGCCGAAGATGAGCGTATCGCGCATCTCGGATATGTCGGTCTGCTTCTTCTTGAGGTCGTTGAACCAGGCGCCGTCCGCCGTCTCGCCATAGAGCACAGTGCCGATGATGCGGTCGTCCTTGAGTACGAGGCGCTTGTAGACGCCGGCCGCGGCATCGCGCAGCACGATCTCCTGACGGTCATCGCCCTCGGCGAAGTCGCCGAGAGAGAACAGCTCGATGCCGGTGACCTTGAGCTTAGTCGGCGTGTCCATGTGGACGAAAGCCGCCGCCTCATTGCCGGCCAGATGGCTGGCGGCGACGCGCGCCATCTCGTAGAGCGGCGCGACCAGCCCGTAGACCTGGCCGTTGACCTCGGCGCATTCGCCGATTGCGTAGATATCGGGATCGTTGCTGCGCATGCCGGCGTCGACGACGATGCCGCGATTGACCGCAATGCCGGTTTCCTTCGCCAGCGCCGCATTCGGCCTGATGCCCACCGCCATGACGACGAGCGTTGCGGGAATGACTGTGCCGTCGGCAAGCTCCACCCGCTCGACCTTGCCGTTGCCGGTGATCGCCTGGGTGTTGGCTTTGGTGATGACCTTGATGCCGCGCTGCTCGACGGCGCGCTGCAGGAGATATCCGGCGGCCGGATCGAGCTGACGCTCCATCAGCGTCGGCATGACGTGCAGCACGGTGACGTCCATGCCCTGCGCGTTCAGACCCGCAGCCGCTTCCAGGCCGAGCAGGCCGCCGCCGATGACGACAGCCTTGGCCCGCGACTGGGCGGCAAGCATCATCGCCCGGACGTCGTCGAGATCGCGATAGGTGAGCACGCCCGGCAGGTCATGGCCTGGCACCGGAATGATAAACGGCACCGAGCCGGTGGCGATGACGAGCTTGTCGTAGGGCTCGGTCACGCCATGATCGGAGGTGACGGTCTTTGCCTGCCGGTCGATGGCGACGATCTTGTGGCCCTTGTAGAGGGTGATGCCGTGCTTGATGTACCAGCCGTCGCCATGGATGATGATCTCCTCATAGGCCTTTTCGCCCGACAGAACCGGCGACAGCATGATGCGGTCGTAGTTCACGCGCGGCTCGGCGTTGAAGATGGTGACCTGGTAGCGCCCAGGCGCCTTTTCCAGGAGATGCTCCAGCATGCGCCCGGGGGCCATGCCGTTGCCGATGATGACGAGTTTCTCGGTCATGTCCTGATCCACTCCGCTCTCACTCAGCCGCGTAGGAAAGGCCTGAAGCTTCGGCAGGCGCCGTGCGCTCCATCCGCCGGATGGAAAGATGCATCCAGGCAAAGCAGGTGGCGACGATGACGAAGAGCAGCATGAAGCAGCTCGACCAGACGCCGGTGAGGTCGTTGAGCACGCCGAAGGCGATTGGCAGGACAAAGCCGCCGAGCCCGCCAATCATGCCGACAACGCCGCCGACCGCGCCGACACTCTGCGGATAGTAGGCCGGGATGTGCTTGTAGACGGCGGCCTTGCCGAGGCTCATGAAGAAGCCGAGCACACAGGCAACGGCTATGAAGGCGAGCGGGCCGATCTCGAAATGGAAGGCGATCGGCCCGCTGATACCGCGCACGACGTAGTCTGCCGAGGGGAGAGACAGAACGAGAGTCGCGACGGCACTGACAGCGAAGGTGCAGTAGAGCACGGTGCGGGCGCCGATCCGGTCGGAAAGCACGCCGCCATAGGCGCGGAAAATACTTGCCGGTATTGAATAGGCCGCGCCGATCATGCCGGCGGTCGCAAGCCCGAAGCCATAGACGCCGATCAGGTAGCGGGGCAGCCACAGCGAGAGCGCCACGAACGCACCGAAGGCGAAGAAATAATAGAAGGCGAAGCGCCAGACCTGCAGGTTCTTGAGCGGCGCGAATTCCTGCAAGAAGCTTCTCTTGGGCGCTGCCTTGCCGGCGCGGCGCTCGCGGATGACCGGATCGTCGCCAGTCGTGAACCAGAAGACGGCGGCCATGACGACGAGTGCTGCCGCCCAGATCAGCGCGACCGACTGCCAGCCCCAGGAGAGAAGCACGAACGGTGCCAGGAACTTGGTGACGGCGGCGCCGACATTACCGACACCGAAAATGCCAAGCGCCGTACCCTGCTTGCCGGCCGGGAAGAAGCGCGAGACATAGGCGACACCGACGGCGAAGGAACCGCCGGCGAGCCCAACGCCTAGTGCGGCGACCAGCATCTGCCCGTAGGTGTGCGCAAAAGCGAGCAGAAAGGTCGCGACCGCCGCCGCAAGCATGGTCGCGGTGTATACCAGCCGTCCGCCAAAACGGTCGGTCCAGACACCGAGCACCATACGCACGAGCGAGCCGGTGAGGATCGGCGTGCCGACGAGCAGGCCGAACTCCGTCTCGTTCAGCCCCAGCTCTTGCTTTATGCGCACGCCGATGATTGAAAAGATCGTCCACACCGCGAAGCAGACGGTGAAGGCGATGGTGGACATGGCAAGCGCCTGCCGGGGAGCGCTGTCCTGGCTGGGCGCGGGTGGGAGATTTGCGGTCATTTTCTGGCTCCGGTTTGCGGCGTGGGAGGCACCGCCCTTGTCTGTTCGTTCGCGACTGTCAGCGGCGCAGCATCGGCGAACTGGTTGAAACCGACCTTTGCGCGGTCACTTCAAGACCCTTGCCGTCAGTCTTGGCGCCGGCGGGAAAGAGGAGGAGCGCGGCGGTGAACAGCGCCGCCGTCAGCGCGCTGGCGGCCAGAAAATCGCGGCGCGTGAAGTCCGCGAGGGACGCGCCAGTTCCGATCCGTTTCGTCATCGTCGTCTCCTGTTGGCGCCGCTTGGGACCAGCGTGTCGATTGCGTCAAAACAAAAAAGCCGCCGGCCAGGTCTTCGCGTCCGGGATTTCGGGAGCGCGTGTGGACCTGAGCGGCAGCTTTGCCTGTGGCGCCCGCCATTGGACGCCGTGTCACTTGGCCCTTGCGGACCCTACATTTTGGAAAGCAGGAAGCGTGCCAATTCGACAGCGCTCTTAATTATAGAATGAAATCAATATGAACCGCAGCCGCGCGACTTTTGACCAAGCTCGGCAGCGGATCAAAGATTAGCCAAAATGCCTTGCACAGCAGCATAATATTTGTGCAATGCGGTAGATTGCCCATTGCCGATGCAGATTTGCCAATGATGATGACGAGTTTCCAATTATGGCCTTACTCCGCGGCTTCGACGAAGCGGTGGCGTTCGTAGAGGAATTTCAGCACCGCCTCGCGGCAGCGCAGGAAGGTGCGGTCGGAGGAAAGCTCAATGCGCCGACGCGGCCGGGCCAGCGGCACGGGAAGAACCTCGCCGATGGTGGCCGCCGGCCCGTTGGTCATCATGACGATGCGGTCGGACAGCAGCACCGCCTCGTCGACATCGTGAGTGATCATGATCGTCGTCGAGCCGAGCCTCGAATGGATATCCATCACCGCGTCCTGAAGATGCGCGCGGGTCAGCGCGTCGAGCGCGCCGAAGGGCTCGTCGAGCAGCAGGATCTTCGGCTCCATGGCCAGCGCCCGGGCGATGCCGACGCGCTGCTTCATGCCGCCCGAAATCTCGGCCGGACGTTTGTCCTTGGCATGCGCCATCTGCACGAGATCGAGATTGCGCATGATCCATTCATGCCGCTCGGCCCGGCTCTTTTTGCCGCCGAAGACCTTGGATACCGCGAGGTTGATGTTTTCGTAGACGGTGAGCCAAGGCAGCAGGCTGTGGTTCTGGAACACCACGGCGCGTTCCGGGCCGGGGCTGTCGACCTCCTTGTCTTCGAGCAGGACGGCGCCGGCCGAGACCTTGGTCAGGCCGGCGATCAGGTTGAGCAAGGTCGACTTGCCGCAGCCGGAATGGCCGATGATCGAGACGAATTCGCCCTTGTCGATAGTCAGCCGGATGTCCTTCAGCACGTCGCTGACCTGGCTGCCGCGGGCGAAGGATTTGTTGATGTGGTCGAGTTTCAGATAGGCCGTCATCGTCCCTCTCCTCACTTTGCCGTTGTGCCGCGGGTGACGAAGACGCCGACCGCCGCGACCAGGCGGTCGAGGCAAAAGCCGGTGATGCCGATATAGGCGAGCGCGACAATGATGTCGGGCAGGCGCGACGAGTTCCACGCGTCCCAGATGAAGAAGCCGATGCCGACGCCGCCGGTCAGCATTTCGGCGGCGACGATGGCGAGCCAGGACAGGCCGATGCCGATCCGCAAGCCGGTGAAGATGTAGGGCGCGGCCGCCGGCACCATGATCTTCACAAAGAACTCGAACTGGTTGAGCCGGAGGATACGGGCGACGTTGCGGTAGTCCTCGGGGATGTTGCGGACACCGACCGCGGTGTTGATGATGATGGGCCAGATCGAGGTGATGAAGATGACGAAGATCGCCGACGGGCTGGAATCTCGGAACGCCGCCAGCGACAGCGGCAGCCACGCGAGCGGCGGCACCGTGCGCAGGATCTGGAAGACCGGATCGAGACCGCGCATCGCCCAGATCGACTGGCCGACGAGCGCGCCGAGCGCGACGCCGACGATTGCTGCCAGGCCGAAGCCCATGGCGACGCGCTGCAGCGACATCAGCACCCGCCAGGCGAGTCCGATGTCCTGCGGGCCATTGTCGAAGAACGGGTGGGCGATCAGGTCATAGGCCTCGTTCCACACCTGGCTCGGCGGTGGCAGGCTGGCCGTGGGCGACGAACAGGCGACCTGCCAGACGACGAGCATAATGGTGATGACGATGACCGGCGGCACCAGCGTGCTGGCCAGCTTGGCGGCGACCGCGGCCGGGTCGAAGCGGCGCCGCGCCCTGGCGGTCAAGGCGATGACCTCGGGGGGCTTGGCCGGTGCGGGGAACGGCTTCACCTTGCGGTCCTCGATGGCTTGGATAGACATTTCTCGAAAAAACTCCTTGGCGGCAGGTGCAAGGCAGGCGGCGCTGCCACCGCCTGCCGCGCATCCCTGTCAGGCTCAGGCCGACACCTTGATTTTCAGGCTGTCGAGATAGGCCGACGGGTTCTCCGGATCGAATATCTTGCCGTCGAAGAAGGTTTCAGTGCCTCGCGACGTAGACGCCGGAATATCGGCCGCGGCGACACCAAGATCCTTGGCCGCCTCGCGCCACAGATCCTCACGGTTTACTTGGCCGACCAGTGCTTTGATGTCGGTGGTCGGCGCGAACTTGCCCCAGCGGATATTTTCAGCGAGGAACCAGCTGTCGTGGCTCTTGAAGGGATAGGACACGCCGCCCTTCCAGAACTTCATATAGAGGTCGGTGCCGTTGGCGACGCGGCCATTGCCGTAGTTGATGTCGCCCTTGAGGCGGCCGATGATGTCGGCAGTCGGCACGTTCATCCACTGCCGCTTGCCGATGATGGCGGCCATCTCGTCCTTGTTTTCTTTTGCCTCGCACCATTGCTGGGCTTCCATGACGGCCATCAGGATCGCCTTGGTGGCGTTCGGGTACTTGTCGATAAAGGCGGCGCGCAGGCCGAGCGCCTTTTCCGGATGGCCCTTCCACAGTTCGCCGGTGGTGGCGGCGGTGAAGCCGACGCTCTGGTGGACGAGTTGCTCGTTCCACGGCTCGCCGACACAGAACACGTCCATGTTGCCGACCTTCATGTTGGCGACCATCTGCGGCGGCGGCACGACGATGGTCGAGACGTCCTTGTCGGGATCGATGCCGCCGGCAGCCAGCCAGTAGCGCAGCCAAAGATCGTGCGTGCCGCCCGGGAAGGTCATGGCGGCCTTCACCTCCTTGCCTGCGGCCTTTTTCGCAGCGAAGGCGTCCTTCAGCTTGGAGGCGTCGAGGCCGACGCCGGTGCTGGCATATTCCTGGGCGACGGAAATGCCCTGGCAGTCGTAGTTGAGCCGCGCCACGATCGCCATCGGCAGTGGCTGCTTGTTTTGCGTCACCTTGCCGGTGTGCATCAGATAAGGCATCGGCGTCAGGATATGGGCGCCGTCAATGCCGTTGGCTTCGCCGCCGAGCACCAGATTATCGCGCGTCGCCCCCCAGGAGGCCTGCTTGAGCACCTCGACATCGGGGATGCCGAATTTCTCGAACAGGCCTTTCTCCTTGGCGATCATCAACGGTGCTGCATCAGTCAATGCGATGAAGCCGAGCTTGGCGCCGGTGACTTCCGGCGCGGCGGGCGCCGCATAGGCGCCGGAGGGCAGCAGCGCACGCGCCGCGGCCAGCGTTGCCGCGGTGGCCGCGCTGATCCTCAGGAAATCCCGGCGGCTGATCGCCGTTTGGGCGGAATGGCTATTGGTGCTTTTCGTCATCGTCATCTCCGGTTGGGCGCGGCTTGGGATCGGCGCCGTCGATTGCGTGTTCGACCAAAACAAAAAAAGCCGCCGGCCAGGCCGCGCGCGTCCGTCCATCCGGGATCGCGTGTTGACCTGAGCGGCAGCTTTGCCTGTAGCGCCCGCCATTGGACGCCTATTCCGTGACCCGAGAAGAGTCTGCCTATTACAAAGCAGGAACCGTGCCAGTTTCGGAATGGGTGACAAACATCAATGAGATCAACGGCATGCCACAATCTTCGGCGCGCCGGCCCGCTGGGCGAGCAAGCCAAGGATTGTTCATTAGCGCAGTTGCACGCACATTTTTTGTGCAGCGCACAAGAATGCCGGAGAAATGATCAGGCATCAGCGCGCGCCAATTTCTGGCCGGCAATGTAGGCGTCGATCTCGTCGGGATCGAATATCTGGCCATCGAAGAAGCCATCGGGACCGAGCACCAGGCTTGCCCCCGCCGAACCGACCGGAGTCGCGGCCTTCAGCGCGCCCTCGACCTTGGCATTGGCACCGGGAAGCGCCACGCCAAGCGGCTTCAACGCCGAGCGGTAGAGATCGGGGCGGTAGCAGTCGCGGGCAATAGCGAGGTTTTCCGGCGTGTGCGGGACATGCCCCCAGCGCACCATCTGCGTGTAGAACCACAGCGCATGGCTCTTCCACGGGAAGTTCGCCGCCTTGTTGAAGGGCAGAAAGAAGTCACCGACGGTGAGTTCGGCGCCGCCGCCGAGCGCCAGATGCCCGCTGAGAATCGGCATCTGCAGCGCCGGCGCAAGCCCGAGGAAGGCCGGCTGCGCCATCAGGGCCGCGAGTTCGTCACGGTTTGCCGGATCCTGGCACCAGCGCGCCGCGTGATGAATCGCACGCAGCAGGGCTGAAAGCGCGTCCGGCTCTCTTTCCGCCCATGCCTTGCGCACGCCAACGACTTTCTCCGGGCTGGTCTTCCAGATGGCCGCCTTGACCGTGGCGATGCGGCCGGTGCCGGCGACGACCGCGGCACTGTTCCAGGGTTCGCCGACGCAGTAGCCGTCGATCCTGCCGGCGGCGAGCGCGTCGGCCATGAAGGGGGGCGGCACGATGACGATCTCGATTTCACGCGACGGGTCGATGCCACAGGCGGCGAGCCAGTAGCGCAATTCGTAATTGTGCCCGGAATGCGGATGGACGACGGCGAAGCGCGGCGGATCGCCGCCGCCATTCGCCCGTTCGCGAATCAGCGCTCGCAATGCCTTGCCGGCCCGCGCCGGATCGAGATCGGGTTGGGCGCCGTGCGCGGCCATGCCGGCCCAGACCGCGTTCGAAACTGTCACGCAATTGCCGCCGAGGCCGAGCGAGAACGGCACGACGGTATCGGAGGCGAGCGGCGTCAGCCCCAGATTGCAGGCGATCGGCATCGGCCCCAGCATGTGCGCCAGATCGAAGTGGCCGATGGCGATGCGGTCGCGGATGTTGGCCCAGGACGTTTCCCGGTTGAGGGTGAGGTCGATGCCTTCGCGCAAAGCAAAGCCGATTTCCTTCGCCGCGACAAGGATGGCGCTGTCGAAGAGCGGCATGAAGCCAGCATTGATCCGGTGCTCGGCCGCCATTCTCAACTCTCCTCGGGATCCAGAAGCCCTGCCGCCGTCACCAGGCTCTGCGCGATTTCGGCGATCTTGCGGTTCTGGTTCATGGCTGTCTTGCGCAGCAGCGTGTAGGCCGCGTCCTCCGACAGGCCGCGCGATTTCATCAGGATGCCCTTGGCGCGATCGATCACCTTGCGGCTCTCCAACTCGCTGCGGGCTTCTTCCAGTTCGCGCGCCATGCGCGAGAAGGCGTTGAAGCGGCTGATCGCCATGTCGAGGATCGGCTTGACCCGCTCCTGGCGCAGGCCGTCGACGACATAGGCCGATACCCCCGCTTCCACCGCAGCTTCGATCGAAGCCTGATCCGAGCGGTCGACGAACATGGCGATCGGCCGCTTCACCACGCGCGAAAGCTGGAACATGTTTTCGAGCATGTCGCGGTTGGGATTTTCGAGATCGATGACGATCACGTCGGGTTCGATCTCGGCGATCCGCCGCGCGATGCCGGCGACGTCGTGGATGACCGTGACCTGCTGATGCCCGGCCTCCCGCAATCCCGCTTCGATTATCGAAGCGCGGATGTGGTTTTCATCGATCACCAGAACAGTGAGGGATTTGCGGATCATGCCGCATTTTGCGCAGGCGAGACGATTGTGCAATGCGGCATGGCGAGATTCACGGAAACAAAGCCGGCGTCCAGGCGCCGCCTGAGGAATTGGACGACGGCCGGCGCGACGAACTTGACGCCGCGGGCGCCGGCACCCGCCTGATCAGTTGCCTGCAGGTCTGTCGGCGCACGGTGATCGCGTCGGGCGGAAGCGGACATCGCAAGCGAGGACTCCGGAGGTCGCGGTTGCGCCCTCAAGCCCCGCCTGGTCGACCAGATAGAAGATCGCATTGGCCTGGCCGCCCGGCATCGTCTCGCTGAACTGGATGCGGCTGTCAGGCTGGATCAGACCGAGCAGGGTCTCCGCGGCACCTCGACGCCGAGGTTGCGCAGATCGTAGCCGTTGCCGCGCCGCGCCGATTTTCTGGAGTGATAGCCGCGCTCGACGCGGCGAATTCGTAACCCTACTCGGCGGCCGTCTCCGATGGCGCCTCTGCCGGCCCCGAAGGTTCGGCCTCGGCACGGGGCTTGCGCCGTGAAAACAGCGACCTGAGCGTGACGTAGAACACCGGCGTCAGGAACAGGCCGACGAAGGTGACGCCGAGCATGCCGGAGAATACCGCGGTGCCGAGCGACTGGCGCATTTCTGCGCCCGGTCCCGTTGCGATCATCAGCGGCACGACGCCGAGGATGAACGAGAAGGCGGTCATCAGGATCGGCCGCAGCCTGAGCCGGCAGGCTTCGACGGCAGCCTCGGCGGCCGACAGCCCGCGTTCCTGCGCCTGCCGCGCGAATTCGACGATCAGGATCGCGTTCTTCGCGGCAAGCCCGATCAGCACGATGAGGCCGATCTGCACGAGGATGTTGTTGTCCAGCCCTCGGAAAGACACGCCGAGCAACGCCGCGAGCACGCCGAGCGGCACCACCAGCACAATGGCGAACGGCAGCACCCAGCTTTCATATTGCGCCGCCAGCGCCAGGAACACGAACAGCACCGACAGTCCGAAGATATAGACAGCGGCATTGCCGGTGTTGCGCTCCTGATAGGCGAGCTCGGTCCATTCATAGGAGGTACCGGCCGGCAGCGTCTTTGCCGTGATCCCTTCCATCAATGCCAGCGCGTCGCCCGTGGAAACGCCGGGCGCGGCGTTGCCCTGCAGCGGCACTGAGACGTACATGTTGTAGCGCTGGACCAGCGCCGGGCCGGTGACGTCGCGGATCTCGATCAACGTGCCGAGCGGAACCAGCGCGCCGGTCGCCGAGCGCACCTTCAGTTTCAAGATGTCGGCGCGATCGAGGCGGAACGCCTGGTCGGCCTGCGCCCGCACCTGGTAGACGCGCCCGAACGCGTTGAAGTCGTTGACGTAGGCGGTGCCCAAATTGATCGACAGCGTCTCGAAGATGTTGGGGATCGGCACGTTCAGGATGCGCGCCTTGTCGCGATCGATCGCCAGGAAGAATTGCGGGCTCGACGCGGAGAAGGTGGTGAACACGCCCGTCAGCCCCGGCGTCTTGTTGGCCTTGCCGGCGATTTCGTAGGCAAGCGCCAGGATCTGCCGCATGTCGGCGCTGTTGCGCTCCTGGATCTGCAGCTTGAAGCCGCCGGCATTGCCGACGCCGCGGATCGGCGGCGGTGGCAGTGCGATAATGAAGGCTTCCTTGATGCTTTGCAGGCTGCCGAACAGATTGCCGATGACCTGGGTCGCCGACTGGCCGGCTTTCAGTCGCTCGTCAAACGGCTTGAACCTGGCGAAGATCACGCCCGCGTTACTGGCGTTGGTGAAGGTCGCGCCGGAGAAGCCGGCGAAGGCGACAGCGTAATCGACGCCTGGCGTTTTCTGGATGATCTGCGACGCCTGCTGGATGACCGAATCGGTCCTCGACAGCGAAGCGCCGTCCGGCAACTGGACGACGACGATCGCATAGCCCTGGTCAAGCGACGGAATGAAACCGCGCGGCACCGCCTGCACCATGTAGACCGTGGCGTAGATGAGGGCCGCGAAAACGGCCAGCATGGCGGCCATCGTTATCCACGAGCCGACCAGCACGCGGATAATGCTCGAATACCAATGGGCGACCCTGTCGAAGCCGCGATTGAAGCCGTCGGCGAGCGCCCGTCCGAACCGCGCCAGGAAAAAGCGCGGCGGCGCCGCCGCGGCGTGATGCGGCTTGAACAGCAGTGCGGCCAGCGCCGGCGAAAGCGTCAGCGAATTGAATGCCGAGATCGCCGTCGACACCGCGATGGTGATAGCAAACTGCAGATAGAACTGCCCAGAAATGCCGGGGATGAAGGCTGTCGGCACGAACACGGCTATCAGCACCAGCGAGATCGCGATGACGGCCGTTCCGACTTCGTCCATGGTCAGGTGCGACGCCGGACTGGGCGCCAGCCCTCTGGCGATATTGCGCTCGACGTTTTCGACCACGACGATCGCATCGTCGACGACGATGCCGATCGCCAGAACGAGGCCGAACAGCGTCAGCATGTTGAGCGAGAAGCCGGCGGCGTAAAGTACCGCCAGCGTGCCGATCAGCGACACGGGAATCGCCACGATCGGCACGATCGCCATGCGCCACGATTGCAGGAAGACGATGATGACGATGATGACCAGCAGCATCGCCTCGAGGATCGTCTTGTAGACCTCCTGGATCGACTCGGCGACGAACTCGGTCGGATTGTAGACGATGTCGTAGCTCAACCCCTTCGGGAAGTCGCGGGAAAGCTCCTTCATCTTGTCCTGGATCTCCGCGGCTGCGGCGAGCGCATTGGTGCCCGGCCGCTGGAAGATGGCGAGCGCCACCGCCGGTTTGCCGTTGAGATAGGAGTTGGTGACGTAATCCTTGGCGCCGAGCTCGATGCGCGCCACGTCCTGGAGCGAGATCAGGCGGCCGTCGTCGGTCGATTTGACGATCACGTATCGGAAGTCGCGTGCGTCGTTGAAGCGGCCTTGCGTTGTGACCGTGTACTGGAACGCCGTGCCGGTGCTGGTCGGCGGCGCGCCGATCGAGCCGCCCGACACCTGGACATTCTGGTCGCGCAGCGCCTGCACCACATCGCCCGAGGTCATCCCCAGGGCGGACAGTTTTTCCGGATCGAGCCAGATGCGCAGCGAATATTCGCGTTCGCCGAAGATGATGAGGTCGCCGACGCCGTCTAGTCTGAGCAGTATGTCGCGCACCCGCGAGCGGGCGTAGTTCGAGACGTAGAGTTGGTCGTAGGTATTGTCGGGCGACAGCATGTGCACGACCATCATCAGGTCGGGCGAGGTCTTGGTGGTGGTGATGCCGAGGCGGCGGACTTCTTCGGGCAGGCGCGGCTCGGCGACCGACACGCGGTTCTGCACCAGCACCTGCGCCTGGTCGAGGTCGGTGCCCAGCTTGAAGGTGATGGTCAGCGCCATCGCCCCGTCGCCCGACGAATAGGACGACATGTAGAGCATGCCCTCGACGCCGTTGATCTCCTGCTCGATCGGCGTTGCCACCGTCGCTGCGACCGTGTCGGCGTCTGCGCCCGGATACTGGGCGCGAACGACGATGGTCGGCGGCGCGATCTCGGGATATTGCGCGACCGGCAGCTGGGTATAAGCAATCCCGCCAAGGATCAGCAGGACGATCGAAACGACCGATGCGAAGATCGGACGGTCGACGAAGAAATGTGCGAACCTCATTGCTGCAACTCGGCGGTCTCGGCCCTGGGCGGCAACGTCACCATCTCGACCTTCACCTTGGTGCCGGGCCTGGCGTGCATCAGCCCGTTGACGATGATCGTCTCATCGCCGGTCAGGCCCTGGCGGATCACCCGGTAGCCGTCGAGAAGCGGGCCGGTGCGCACGGGCTTCGCCGACACCATCCCGGCCTCATCCACCAGGAACACGATGCGGCGATCCTGATCGGCGCCGATCGCCTCGTCGGGCACCAGCACGCCGCTATGCGGCAGTGACCCCGGCACGTTGATGCGCCCGAACATGCCTGGCTGGAGAATGCCGTCGGCGTTGGGAAACCTTGCACGCACCCGCATGGTGCCGGTCGCGTTGTCGATCCGGTTCTCGGCAAAATCGAGCTTGCCTTTGAATACCGCCTCCGCGCGGTCGGCGACGCGAACCACCACCTCGAGCCCGCCGGCGCCTTCCTGCATGCTGCCGCCGCGCTCCTTCGCGTCGCGGGCGTAGCTGAAATACAGGCGCTCATCGACGTCGAAATAGAAGTCGATCGGATCGCGCGTAACGATGGTCGTCAGCAAGGTGGAATCCGGCTGCACGAGGTTGCCGACCGACACCAGCCGGCGGTCGATGCGGCCGGACAAGGGCGCCTTGATCTCGGTGAATTCCATGTTCAGTCTGGCCGTCGTCAGCGCAGCCGTCGCGCCCTGCATCTGCGCCTGCGCCGAAAGGTATTCCCGCCGGCGGTCGTCGACCGTCGCGGTTGAGATATTGCCGGTCTTGGCGAGTTCGTCGGCGCGATCCAGCTGCATCTTGGAGAATTCGAGCAGACTCTTGGCGACGTCCACTTGCGACTTGGCGGCATCATAAGCCGCCTGGTACGGACGCTGATCGATGGTGAAGAGCAGGTCGCCCTTGTTGACCAGTGCGCCGTCCTGGAAGCTGACCTTGTCCAGATAGCCGCTGACGCGCGAACGGATGGCGACCTGGTCGAGGGCTTCGAAGCGCCCGACGAACTCGTCGTCTTCGACGATTTCACGGACAACCGGCTTGGCCGCCGTCACCACGGGTAACTGTTGGTCCTGCGCAAACGCAGTGCTGCTGAAAGCCATGCCGAGCAGGAATGCCGCCAACACGGCGGCGCGGGTAAGCCAGCCGGCCGATCGACAGGGTCGCCCGCCCGCGTCGCGATGCAATTGCCCATTCTCTTGGGTGTCCATTTGCGTCCTCGCTCGCTGGACCCGGAGGTCGGTTGATCCGCTTCTACGCTCAGGCTTTTCGTCGAAATCAGAGCACTACAGTGTGTGCATGGCAACATGATCATTTTCGATGTGGGCTGAAATGTCCACCCTGTGGCTGCCCCGCCACCCGCCACTTGCGATGCAGATCCACCGGGCGGTCCGGGGATGCCATTGAGAGGGGGCGGCTAGACCTGGGAACAGACCTTGGTCCCGTCGGGCTGAACGTCCGCAACCCTTCTTCAAACGTTAAAGCCGCCATTTCGCTATCGGCCCCAAACGCGACGTCTGAGTACTGGTTCGGCGATGAACACTCTGGCGCTTGCTGATGTTGAGCGACGTCAGCTTTCGCCCAAACCGCGTCAGCCCTTACACCACCAACCTCCCCTGCTCCGCGTCCTCTGCATTGGGATCGCCCGGCGCGGTCGCCCAGGCGAGCTCCACCAGCGTCACCGTCCGCCTTCCAACCCCGTCGAGCTGGCAGACGATCAGCCCCTGCTCCTCGATATATATCAGCAGGCGCCGGGCGCGGCGTAGCGAGTGCGAGCCGTAGGCGCGGGCGATCGCCGCGTCGCTCGGGCAGGGCCAGCCCTCCTTGGCGGCGCGGGCGATCATCATGAACACGCCTTGCATGTCCTCGGGGAGCAGCGAGGCGCGCGCCGAGACGTCCTGCCAAGCGTCATCGCCTGCCATGTCGGAGCCGAGGCCGGCGCGGGCGCGGGTCAGCATGCGGCGGAACTCCGGCAGGTCCGGCACGACCGAGGCGAGGCCCTCGATGCGGCAGCGGACCACGAACTCCTGATAAAGCACGCCGATGACCCGGAAGCCGGCATCGGGTTGCGCCAGCACGGCGCGCA
Organism: Mesorhizobium sp. M0664; assembly: GCF_040320565.1. Lineage (NCBI taxonomy): Bacteria > Pseudomonadati > Pseudomonadota > Alphaproteobacteria > Hyphomicrobiales > Phyllobacteriaceae > Mesorhizobium > Mesorhizobium sp. M0664. The sequence goes on along the minus strand of NZ_JAMYPW010000001.1, from coordinate 125,091 downwards.
GCACCCGGTCGACGCGCTCGCGGCGCTCCGCCAAATCCTCGGCGCTGATCGGCGGCTCCACCGCTTCGGGGCGGATTTCCAGCGCCGCCGATTTCGCCGCCATCAGCTGGTCGAGCAGGTCCGGCGACGACCGGCGCTGCGGCCGGACGGTTTCGGGCGGCGGGGCCGCCAGGATGATCGCGCGCGCGTCCTCCAACGCCGATTCCGGCAGCGGCATCAGGCGCGGGGTCGCGTTGCGCGGACTTGTATCGGTCGCGCCGATCCGCAAGCCCAGCGGACGGCGCGACAGCGCCGGGCCGAGCGCCATGAATTGCCCGCGCTCGAGGTCGCGAAAAGCCTCCGCCTGGCGCCGCTCCATGCCGAGCAGGTCGGCGGCGCGCGCCATGTCGATATCGAGAAAGGTCCGGCCCATGAGGAAATTGGAAGCCTCGGCCGCGACGTTCTTGGCAAGCTTGGCCAGCCGCTGGGTGGCGATGATGCCGGCCAGCCCGCGTTTGCGGCCGCGGCACATCAAATTGGTCATGGCGCCGAGCGAGAGCTTGCGCGCCTCGTCGGAAACCTCGCCGGCGACAGCCGGCGCGAACAGCTGCGCTTCGTCAACCACCACCAGCATCGGGTACCAGTGGTCGCGGGCGACCTCGAAAAGCCCGCCGAGAAAGGCGGCGGCGCGCCGCATCTGGTTCTCGGCGTCGAGCCCCTCGAGATTGAGCACCGTGGAGACGCGGTGGATGCGCGCCCGCTCGCCGGCGCTCTGCAGGCCGCGCTCGGTATGCTCCTCGGCGTCGATCACCAGGTGGCCGAAACGGTCGCCCAGCGTCACGAAGTCGCCTTCGGGGTCGATGATGGTCTGCTGCACCCGGGGCGCGCTCTGCTCCAAGAGCCGGCGCAGCAGGTGGGACTTGCCGGAGCCCGAATTGCCCTGCACCAAAAGGCGGGTCGCCAGCAGCTCCTCGAGATCCAGCGCCGCCGGGGCGCCTGCGCTCGTCTGGCCCATCTCGATCGCAACGGTCATGTCTCGACTCTCCTTGCGGAGAGGGCTTATCAATCGCATCACAGCCCGTCGAGCGCGGCATGGCCGGCGCTCCGTGTTGCGCACAGGCTGGATGTCGCGGACGATCGAGGATACGGAACGTACCGTTTCGATTCGATGAGGCTTGTCTCCTCAGGTCGAAAACCGGTACCCGCCTTTCACCGGCTGGGCCTGCCTGGCTTTCTGCGAGCCGGCGCGCGCGGCCGCTGCAAGAATGCTCTCCACAAGATCCTTGTCGCGCAGCGGTTTGCCGAGCAGCGGCACGTCGGGGGGCCGGCCGGCGATCGCGTCGGCATCGGCATATCCGGTTATCATCACCGCCGGCCAATCGGCCCGCAGATTGCGGGCGAACCGAATGACCTCCAGGCCCGAGACGAGCGGCATGGCAAAATCGGTGACGATGACATCGAAATCGTACGGCGCGCGCTCGATCATCGCCAGCGCTTCGGCACCGCCCGCGGCACAGGTAACCGCAAAGCCGTGTTGGCGAAGCGATTGCGCCGTCAGTTCCCGCAGTACGTTGCTGTCGTCGATCAGCAGGACCGATGGATAGTCCTCGCCGGCATTCACGACGCTGTCGTCGGCATCGGATTTCTCGGGGATTTCGACCGGACGCTCGATTGAACGCGGCAGCCAGAGCTGGACGGATGTTCCACTGCCGACGGTGCTTTCAATGCGAAGCGTGCCGCCCGATTGCTTGACGAAACCATGCACCGTGCTCAGACCGAGGCCAGTGCCCTTGCCGACCGGTTTTGTGGTGAAGAACGGTTCGACGACCTTGGCGAGAATGTCAGCCGGTATGCCCGACCCGGTGTCCTTGACGGTGACCACGACATAGTCGCCCGCCGAAATATCCTCGGCTGCACGGCCTAGCGTTCGATTTTGCGCCTCCACGATTATCGTGCCGCCGGACGGCATGGCATCGCGCGCGTTGAAGACCAGGTTCATCAGCGCGAGCTCCAGCTGGCTGGCATCGACATGCGCCGGCCACACAGTGTCGTCGACAAGCCAATCGAAACGGATCAGGCCGCCCAGGACCGGGGCCACCAACCCGTTCATTGTATCGCCGAGCGCGGCGAGGCGCACGGCCTGCGGCCTCAGCGTCTGGCTGCGCGAGAACGCAAGCATGCGGTTGACGAGCTCGGCGCCTTGTTTTGCCGACCGGCGTGTCAGTTCCAGAACCTGCCTGGTCTGTCCATCGAACTCGGCGTGGCGCTCGAGCAATCCCAATCCGCTGAGAATTGCGGCAAGCAGATTGTTGAAATCATGCGCCAGCCCGCCGGTAAGCTTGCCGATCGCGTCGAGGCGCTGCGATTGCAGCAGCTGGTTCTCAAGCTCGCGCCGCTCGGTAACGTCCAGCAACGTGCCGAGGATCTCAGGCTCTTTGCCGTCGGAGCCATTCGACAGGACGCCCTGGTCGAGAAAAATCCGGTAATTGCCGTCGGCGCATTGCCAGCGGAATTCGCAGGTGTAGGAGCCGGCGGCCTTGGCTGCGAGCAGGACCTCCCTCACTCTCGGCAGATCGTCGGGATGAACCCGGCTCAGGCCGAAGCCTGGATCGGATGTCAGGCGTTCGGGAGGAAAGCCGGTCAGGCGTTCGACCCCTTCGGTGACAAAGCTGGCGCCGAACGGCGGCTCCGCCGCCCTTGCGTGGAAGCAGACCGGAAGAGAGCTCAAAATGGCATGCTGCCGCTCCTGGGCGCTGCGCAGGGCTCGCTCGGCCTCGAGCTTTTCCTTCTGCGCCTGCAGTGCCTGGGCCAGCAGCCGTTGCTCGGCAGCCGCCTTTTGCTGGATTTCCAGCGTCTTCTCATGAAGTTCGACGAACACGGCGACCTTGGAACGTAGCATGGCCGGGTCGAAAGGCTTGAACACGTAATCGACCGCGCCGGCGTCGTAGCCGCGCAGCATGTGCGCGTCTTCCTTGTTGATGGCGGTGAGAAAAATTATCGGCGTTCGCCTGGATTGCTCGCGCTGGCGGATCAATCCCGCGGTCTCGTAGCCATCCAGCCGGGGCATCAGCACATCCAGCAGGATGACTGCGAAATCCTCCTTCAGCAGTGCGCGCAACGCCTCTTCGCCCGACTGCACGCAGACGACTTCACCGATAGGGGCCAGAACCTCGCCGATCGCCAGCAGATTGCGCTCGTCGTCATCCACGGCCAGGATGCGCGCCTTTGCCGGCCCTGCTGCCGGCGCCATAACCTCCAGCTTCCTTGCTCCGTTTCTCGACAGTTTCTGCATCGAGCGGCCGTCAGTTCACTGCCATGAGCGTCTTTTCCGGACCATGAACACGGGATCGCGAACGGCCGATCCAGACACGCAGCAATGCCAGCAGCAGATCAAGGTCGACAGGCTTGGCGATGTAGTCGGAGGCGCCGGCGTCGAGGCACTTCTGCCGGTCGCCCTTCATTGCCTTGGCTGTGACCGAGATCAACGGGATATGGGCGATCGCCGGCATGCTGCGGATCTGCCGCATCGTCTCGTAGCCATCCATTTCCGGCATCATGATATCGATCAGTGCCGCATCGATGTCCGGGCTCTGCTCCAGAAGCGCGATACCTTCCCGGCCACGCTCCGCATGCAGCACCTGGATGTCATAGGTCTCGAGAACGCTGGTGAGTGAATAGATGTTGCGGATGTCGTCGTCGACGATGAGGACCTTTGCGCCGGCGAGGTCGAACTTGTCCGGCTGTTCGGCTGCCGCACTATTGTTGTCGTGGCCTCGCCCCGGGAGCGTCGCGGATATCAGGAGAGCCAGCTGCGCGAAATTCTCCGCCCGCGGAACGTCCGCCAATGCCGGATGCAAGGCGAGCGACTGTTGCAGCGCTTCCGGATGAGGCGCAAAGAACAGCAGCCGCGACACCGACTGTCCGAACAGGACGGCAATCTCATCCAGCATCTGGGCGTTGTCCTTGGCCGAGCGGCCAAAGCCGAGCACAACGGCATCATAGTTGGCGATGCCGATATCGTCCGCATTCGCGGCGACGCGGCCGATCGCGGTGACCGAGGTGACGCCGTCGCGGATCGCCTCGATCAGCGAAAGGCGGCGCTCGGGATCGGGATCGGCAATCAGGACGCGGCTCTGGACGCGGAGCTTTCTGGAATGAATATCCTGGAAGACCTTCATCAGTTCGTCCGACGATACGGGCTTGGTTGAAATGCTGGATGCACCCTTGCGGGCAAGCACCTCGATGTCTTCGGCGCCCGAGATGACATGAACGGGAATGTCCTTGGTTTTCGGGTCATGGCGAAGCAGATCGAACAGCACCCAGCCGTCGATATCCGACAGTCCGAGATCGAGCGTAATCGCGTCGGGAACCAGCTTGCGTGCCAAAGCCAGCGTGCCGGAGCCCGCGGTCGACAGGACGCCTTTCAGCCCGGCCGAACGTGCAAGGCCGAGCAGCAAACCGCCGAAGGTCGGGTCGTCCTCCACGATCAGCACGACCCGATCTTCCGACGAGATCGTGTCGCGGTCATCGAGCAATTCGGAGGACGGCGGGCTCGGCTGCGCCGTCGTCGCGGCCACCTCCATCGCCGGCAGCAACGCCGCTTGCGGGGCCAAGGCCATCCGGGGTCCGTCGAATGGAATGACCAGAGTGAACGTCGAACCCTTGCCCGGCGTGCTCTCGACCCTCAATTCGCCGCCAAGCAGCCGGGCAATCTCCCGGCTGATCGAAAGCCCAAGCCCAGTGCCGCCATATTTGCGGCTTGTGGTGCCGTCGGCCTGCTGGAAGGCTTCGAAGATCAGCTTCTGCTTGTCCTGCGGAATACCGATGCCGGTATCGCTGACGACGATCGCGAGCGCCTCCATGGGTTGCGCCGAACCGTTGTGACGGCCCGCCTTTTCGGCCCGGAAATTCAAGCGGACCTCGCCTTGCGAGGTGAACTTGAACGCGTTCGACAAAAGGTTGAGCACGATTTGCTGCAATCGCTTCTCGTCGGTGCGGACGGTCTCCGGAAGCTCGGGATCGACGTTGATGGTGAAGCCAAGTCCCTTGTCGGTCGCCAGTTGCCGGAAGGTTCGCTCCATGTGCTGGCGAAGATGCACCACCGGCATGTCGTTGATGTCGATCGAGACGGTGCCCGATTCGATCTTCGACAGGTCGAGGATGTCGTTGATCAGGCTCAAAAGGTCGGTGCCGGCCGAATTGATGGTGCGCGCGAACTCGACCTGCTTGTCGTTGAGATTGCCCTGCTGGTTGGTTGCGAGCAGGTTTGAAAGGATGAGCAGCGAGTTCAGCGGCGTGCGCAGTTCGTGGCTCATATTGGCGAGGAATTCCGACTTGTATTTCGAGGTAAGCGCCAGCTGCTCGGCCTTCTCCTCCAGCGCCCGCCGCGCCATCTCGATTTCCAGGTTCTTGTTCTCCACCTGCTTCTTTTCGTTCTCGAGCAGCTGCGCCTTTTCCTGCAGCTCCTCGTTGGTGGCGTGCAGCTCCTCCTGCTTCTTGGTCAGTTCGGTCTGACGCGCCTGCAATTCCGAGGTCAGCAGCTGCGACTGCTTGAGCAGGCCTTCGGTACGCATGGTGGCGGCGATGGTGTTGAGAACGATGCCGACGGATTCCATCAGCTGGTTGAGGAAGGACTGGTGCGTGTCGCGGAATTCGCTGAACGAGGCGAGTTCGATGACGGCCTTCACCTCGTCCTCGAACAGAGCCGGAAGAATGATCACGTTCGCCGGCGCGGCATTGCCAAGGCCGGAGGTAACGCGCAGGAAATTCGGCGGCACATTGTCCAGCATGATGGCGCGCTTGTCGGCGGCACTCTGCCCGACAAGCCCTTCACGCAGATCGAGGCGTTGCTTGATTTCCGCCTTGCTTTCGGCGCCATAGGAGGCGGCGAGCTCCAGATAGAATTCATCCTCGTCGCGGTTGGTCACATAGAACACGCCATATTGCGCATTCACCAGCGGGGCGAGTTCGGACATGATGAGGCGCGAGACCGTGGCCAGGTCACGCTCGCCCTGCAGCATGCGCGAGAAGCGGGCGAGATTGGTCTTCAGCCAGTCCTGCTCGGCATTCTTCAGCGTCTGGTCCTTCAGATTGCGGATCATCTCGTTGATGTTGTCTTTCAGCGCCGCCACCTCGCCGGAGGCCTGGACGCTGATCGAGCGGGTCAGATCGCCCTTGGTCACCGCCGTCGACACCTCCGCGATGGCGCGCACCTGGGTGGTCAGGTTGGCCGCGAGCTGATTGACGTTGTCGGTCAGGTCGCGCCAAAGGCCGGCAGCGCCGGGCACCCGGGCCTGGCCGCCGAGCTTGCCTTCGATGCCCACTTCGCGGGCGACGTTGGTCACCTGGTCGGCGAAGGTCGCCAGCGTCTCGATCATGCCGTTGATGGTGTCGGCGAGCGAGGCGATCTCGCCCTTGGCATCGACCGTCAGCTTGCGCTTGAGATTGCCTTGCGCGACCGCGGTCACGACATCGGCGATGCCGCGCACCTGGTTGGTCAGGTTCGTCGCCATCAGATTGACGTTGTCGGTCAGGTCCTTCCAGGTGCCGGCGACGCCCTCGACCCGCGCCTGGCCGCCGAGCTTGCCCTCGGTGCCGACCTCGCGGGCGACACGCGTCACTTCGCCGGCAAAGGAGTTCAGCTGGTCGACCATGGTGTTGATCGTCGATTTCAGCTCCAGGATCTCGCCCTTGACGTCGACGGTGATCTTCTTCGACAGGTCGCCGCGCGCCACAGCGGTGGTCACCTCGGCGATGTTGCGGACCTGGCCGGTCAGGTTCTCGGCCATCGAATTCACATTGTCGGTCAGATCCTTCCAGGTGCCGGCAACGCCGCGCACCTGCGCCTGGCCGCCGAGCTTGCCTTCGGTGCCGACCTCGCGCGCCACGCGCGTCACCTCCGAGGCAAAGGAATTCAGCTGGTCGACCATCGTATTGATGGTGTCCTTCAGCTCGAGGATCTCGCCGCGCACATCGACGGTGATCTTCTTCGACAGGTCGCCCAGCGCCACTGCCGTCGTCACCTCGGCGATGTTGCGCACCTGGCCGGTCAGATTGGCGGCCATCGCATTGACGTTGTCGGTCAGGTCTTTCCAGGTGCCGGCGACGCCGCGCACCTGCGCCTGGCCGCCGAGCTTGCCGTCCGAACCGACTTCGCGCGCCACGCGCGTCACCTCGGAGGCGAAGGAATTCAGCTGGTCGACCATCGTATTGATGACGTCCTTGATCTGCAGGATCTCGCCCAATGCATCGACGGTGATCTTCTGGGTCAGGTCGCCGGTCGCAATCGCGGTTGCTACCTTGGAGACGTCGCGTAATTGCACGGTCAGATTGCCGGCCATGGCATTGACGTTGTCGGTCAAATCTTTCCAGGTGCCGCCGACGCCCTCGACATGCGCCTGACCGCCGAGCTTGCCCTCCGACCCCACTTCGCGCGCCACACGCGTCACTTCCGAGGCGAAGGAATTGAGCTGATCGACCATCGTGTTGACGGTGTCCTTGAGCTCGAGGATTTCGCCCTTGACGTCGACGGTGATCTTCTTCGACAGGTCGCCGCGGGCAACGGCGGTCGTCACCTCGGCGATGTTGCGGACCTGGCCGGTCAGGTTGGCGGCCATCAGGTTGACGTTATCGGTCAGGTCCTTCCAGGTGCCGCCGACGCCCTTCACCTCGGCCTGGCCGCCGAGCTTGCCTTCGGTTCCGACCTCGCGCGCCACACGCGTCACTTCCGAGGCGAAGGAATTGAGCTGGTCGACCATCGTGTTGATGGTGTCCTTGAGCTCGAGGATTTCGCCCTGCACGGCGACGGTGATCTTCTTCGACAAGTCGCCCGAAGCGACCGCAGTCGTCACCTCGGCGATGTTGCGGACCTGGCCGGTCAGGTTCTCGGCCATCGAATTGACGTTGTCGGTCAAGTCCTTCCAGGTGCCGGCGACGCCGCGCACCTGAGCCTGGCCGCCGAGCTTGCCCTCGGTGCCGACCTCGCGGGCGACACGCGTCACTTCGCCGGCAAATGAGTTCAGCTGGTCGACCATGGTGTTGATGGTCGATTTCAGTTCGAGGATCTCGCCCTTGACGTCGACCGTGATTTTCTTCGACAGGTCGCCAAGCGCCACGGCCGTGGTCACCTCGGCGATATTGCGCACCTGGCCTGTCAGATTTTCGGCCATCAGGTTCACGTTGTCGGTCAGGTCCTTCCAGGTGCCGCCGACACCTTCGACGCGCGCCTGACCGCCGAGCTTGCCTTCTGTACCGACTTCGCGCGCGACGCGCGTCACTTCCGAGGCGAAGGAATTGAGCTGGTCGACCATCGTGTTGATGGTGTTCTTGAGTTCGAGGATTTCGCCTTTCACGTCGACGGTAATCTTCTTCGACAGGTCGCCGGAAGCGACGGCGGTCGTCACCTCGGCGATGTTGCGCACCTGCCCGGTCAGGTTCGTCGCCATGGCGTTGACGTTGTCGGTCAGGTCCTTCCAGGTTCCGGCCACACCTTTCACGCGAGCCTGGCCGCCCAGCTTGCCTTCGGTGCCGACCTCGCGCGCCACGCGCGTCACTTCCGAGGCGAAGGAGGCCAGTTGCCCGACCATGGTGTTGACGATCTTGCCGATGCGCAGAAACTCGCCGCGCAGCTGCCGGCCGTCGATTTCGACCATCATCGTCTGCGACAGGTCACCCTTGGCCACCGCGCCGATGACGCGCGCCACTTCGGCCGTCGGCTGAACCATGTCCTCGATCAGATCGTTGACGGAACGGACGCTCGATTCCCAACTGCCGGTGGCGTTGCGGACACGGCCGCGTTCGCCGATCCGGCCATCCTTGCCGACGACCTTGCTGAGGCGTTCGAACTCGCGCGTGACCTGATCGTTGAGTTCTACGATTTCGTTGAAGGTGTCGGCGATCTCGGAATCAAGGCCGGCGTAGACATTGTCGATACGAACGGAGAAATCACCGCTCCGAAAAGCCTTCAGCGCGTTCAGTATTTGACGACGGTCCAATTGCCTTGTGGATGCAAGCACGCTCACAGCGCCCCTCCCAGCTCACGGATTTCTTGAATGTCCTGGTGAAACTGTCCCCTGCGGCCGACACAACTCCCCGCAAGCGCAAGAACGCGGCATGCTCGATTTGGTTCCAGACGAAATTGCCGCTATGCGGCAGGAATTTCGCAGCCGCATTCACGAAACGACGAGCAACAAAGATCCATAATGATTGTATCGATCAATATTTCTGCCCAACGGAACATCTCGAAAAAACTCTCGTTGGTATAGATCGCGATCCAGCGATGCAACTCGATGGAGACACTAAGATGATGAAAATTCTCTCTGCATCCCTACTTGCTATCGGCCTGGCCACATCTGCCATGGCACAATCCATGGGCTCCGGGACCGGTAGCGCCGATGGCAATACCGGCGTCAACACAGGCACTTCCGGCGGCAACACCGGGACCGGCAGCGCAACTACCCCGAACACAATCGATCCGAACGCAACGAACGCTACCACGCCGCAGACAAACGGTATGGAGGATCGCTGCAAGGATACGGCGGGCAGCGATACCGACAACAACACACCCAGCGGCGCTATGACGTCGGATATGCAGAACTGCAACAAGTAACGGAGTTTTGCGCAGCGGTCATTCAGCCCGCGGCCTGGTCCAGACCGGTGCTCGCGGTTCAAACCACAGCCAGAAATATGCAGAGACCGGGCACGGGCTCATTACTTCTGAATGGATCGGCGAGCCCAAGCCGGGCGGCCGATTAACTAGTCTCAGCTAGGTTCTGCGATAGGCGGCGGCCAGCCCGGCGGGCGGGGCGGCCGTTCTGCTGATTTTCGCGGAGAGAACTGGTGGAGCCAATCGGAATCGAACCGACGACCTCTTGAATGCCATTCAAGCGCTCTCCCAACTGAGCTATGGCCCCACTCCGGCAGTTCACCGGCGCCGTTTCCGGCGAAGAGATCCGGCGCGGGTTCTAGACCGCGCCCTTAGTGAAGGCGGCTTCTAACCCCGCCTTCAGTCAATATCAAGCCTTCAAGAACCGCTTTTTCTAAGCAGCGCCGCGAAAGCCGGCGAATGCGGTTCGCTCAGACTTCGTCGTCGTCTTCGCCGACGCCGATCATGTCGGCAACGTCGTCGTCTTCTTCCTCCTCGTCGGCGAGGAACGTGTCATCCTCGTCATCGCCAAGGTCAACGTCGTCTTCGTCATCGCCGAGATCGGGAAGCTCGTCGGCCTTCGCGTCCTCGTCCGCCTCTTCGAGCGAGACGACCTCGACGCCCTCTTCCTCCTCGGCGTCCACTTCCTTCTCGGCAACTTCCTCTTCCTCCTCGAGGGCGGCGATCTTGCCTTCTTCGAAATAGGAGCGCGGATAGCTCTTGCCCGTGTAAGGCGAGACGATCGGGTCCTTGTTCAAGTCATAGAATTTTCGACCTGTCTCCGGGTCGATGCGTTTGGTGCCAAGTTCGGGTTTTGCCACAGCAAGCCTCGTCGATGAAAGTTTGGTCCCCTTAACCAGAGTTTACGGCGCTGTCAAAGCGAAAAGCCGGCGTCCCAAAAAGCTTGAATTCGAAGGCCTTCATACCAAGGGGATGACCATTTCGGCACGCCATGATAGGAGACCCCGCAAACCAGCAGAAAATGGCCGGCCGCCGGCGTTTCCAGGAAAGAACCATGTCGCACACTGCCGCCCCGAAGCAGGCCACCGCCCGCAAATCATCTGGCCTTTCAGGCGCGGCACGGGTGCCGGGCGACAAGTCGATCTCGCACCGCTCGTTCATGTTCGGTGGCCTGGCCTCCGGCGAAACCCGCATCACCGGGCTGCTGGAAGGCGAGGATGTGATGCGTACGGGCGCTGCCATGAAGGCCATGGGCGCCCATATCGAGAAGCATGGCGCTGAGTGGGTGATCCGCGGTACCGGCAACGGCGCGCTGCTGCAGCCGGAAGGCCCGCTCGATTTCGGCAATGCCGGCACCGGCTCACGCCTCACCATGGGCCTGGTCGGCACCTATGACATGGAAACCACCTTCATCGGCGACGCCTCGCTGTCCGGCCGGCCGATGGGCCGGGTGCTCGAGCCGCTCCGCCAGATGGGCGTGCAGGTGCTGAAGGCGACGCCCGGCGACCGCATGCCGATCACGCTGCACGGGCCCAAGCACGCCGCTCCGATCACCTACCGCGTGCCGATGGCATCGGCACAGGTCAAGTCGGCGGTGCTGCTGGCTGGGCTGAACACGCCGGGCATCACCACCGTCATCGAGCCGGTTATGACGCGCGACCACACCGAAAAGATGCTCAAGGGGTTCGGCGCCAATCTGTCGGTCGAGACCGACGAGCGCGGCGTGCGCCACATTTTCATCGAAGGCCAGGCCAAGCTCACGGGGCAGACGATCGCAGTGCCTGGCGACCCCTCCTCGGCCGGCTTCCCGCTGGTGGCGGCGCTGATCGTGCCCGGCTCGGACATTACAATCGAAAACGTGCTGATGAACCCGACCCGCACCGGACTTCTGTTGACGCTGCAGGAAATGGGCGCGCGCATCGACATAATCGATCCGCGCAACGAAGGCGGCGAGGATGTCGCCGATCTGCGCGTGCGCTATTCCGAGCTGAAGGGCGTCACCGTGCCGCCCGAACGGGCGCCGACCATGATCGACGAGTATCCGGTGCTTGCCGTGGCGGCGAGCTTCGCCGAGGGCGAAACGCTGATGCTCGGGCTGGAAGAGCTGCGCGTGAAGGAATCCGACCGGCTGTCGGCGGTCGCCAACGGGCTGAAGCTCAACGGCGTCGACTGCACCGAGGGCGAGGCCTCGCTTGTCGTGCGCGGAAAACCCGGCGGCAAGGGCCTCGGCCAGCATCCCAACGGACAGGGCACCATCGTCCAGACCCATCTCGACCACCGCATCGCCATGAGCTTTCTGGTGATGGGGCTGGCGACGGAAAAACCGGTGACCATCGACGATCAGGCGATGATCGCAACGAGTTTTCCGGAGTTTATGGGGCTGATGAAGGGGCTTGGGGCGGAGATCGAGTAGCTTGATGGCAATCAATAGCCTTGGGGGTTGGGGCCAAACTGGAACGTCGGCGGGACAGCGCCCCCCTCTGTCCTGCCGGACATCTCCCCCACAAGGAGGGAGATTGGCAGCTTCGGCGCTCCGCTCAATCCTGCGACGTAGACAATTGGCGAAAGCCGCGATGGCCGCCGATCTCCCCCCGAGTGGGGGAGATGTCCGGCAGGACAGAGGGGGGCGCGAAGGATCGCCACGCCTAGCTGGATCATTGCGCTTTTCGATTCCGGTGGGCGGCCAATGACCCCAACCTTCACCATCGCCATCGACGGCCCTGCCGGCGCCGGCAAAGGCACCCTCGCCCGACGGCTCGCCGACCATTACCGGCTGAACCTGCTCGATACCGGCCTTACCTATCGCGCGGTGGCGCATGCGCTGCTCCGGCTCGGCCTGCCGCTCGACAATGTTTCGGCCGCTGAAACCGCGGCCGGGCAGGTCGATCTGGCAAAGCTCGACCGCGCAGTGCTTTCGGCACACGCCGTTGGCGAGGCGGCTTCGAAAGTGGCAGTGATCCCGTCGGTGCGGCGCATCCTGGTCGAGAAACAGCGCGACTTCGCAAGAACACCGCCTGGCGCGGTGCTCGACGGCCGCGACATCGGCACCGTCGTCTGTCCCGATGCCGACGTAAAACTCTATGTCACGGCAAGTGCCGAGGTGCGGGCAAAGCGGCGGCTGGATGAAATCGAGAGCATCGGCGGCACTGCCAATTTCGACGAAATCCTTGCCGATATCGTGCGCCGCGACGAGCGCGATATGGGCCGCATGGACTCACCCTTGAAGCCGGCCGCCGATGCGCACTTGCTCGACACGTCGGAAATGGCTATAGAAGCCGCGTTTCTGGCAGCTCGGGCGATCATCGACGATGTCCTGGCCAAGAGAAACGAAGCCTGAGCCGGGTTTTCCTGCCGCCGCCGATTGCCGGCGACAAAAAGAATTCCCATATCGGGCATGAACCAGCCTGTCAGCATTCTTCATGCGCCGGAATTGCCGCTCAAGGGCGGCCAAGGGCTTTTTGCCCGGAACGCCGGCAGGCCAACGCAACGCTAACCCACGGCGCCCGCCCCGCGACAGATTGCGGGGCATTCCAGGAGAAACTATGTCAGTTGCAAATCCCACTCGCGATGATTTCGCGAGCCTGCTCGAAGAATCATTTTCCGCCGGCCATTCCGGCGAAGGCCAGGTCGTCAAGGGCATCATCACTGCCATTGAAAAGGACATGGCCATCATCGACGTTGGCCTCAAGGTCGAAGGCCGCGTGCCGCTGAAGGAATTCGGCGTCAAGGGCAAGGACACGACGCTCAAGGTCGGCGACACGGTCGAGGTCTATGTCGAGCGTATCGAGAACGCGCTTGGCGAAGCCATGCTGTCGCGTGAAAAGGCCCGCCGCGAAGAGAGCTGGGTCCGTCTCGAGGAGAAATTTACCAAGGGCGAACGCGTCGAAGGCGTCATCTTCAACCAGGTCAAGGGCGGCTTCACCGTCGACCTCGACGGTGCCGTGGCCTTCCTGCCGCGCAGCCAGGTCGATATTCGTCCGATCCGCGACGTCTCGCCGCTGATGCACAACCCGCAGCCCTTCGAGATCCTCAAGATGGATCGCCGCCGCGGCAACATCGTGGTGTCGCGCCGCACCGTGCTTGAGGAAAGCCGCGCCGAACAGCGTTCGGAAATCGTGCAGAATCTCGAAGAAGGCCAGGTGGTCGAAGGCGTCGTCAAGAACATCACCGACTATGGTGCGTTCGTCGACCTCGGCGGCATCGACGGCCTGCTGCACGTCACCGACATGGCATGGCGCCGCGTCAACCATCCGACCGAAATCCTCAATATCGGCCAGACGGTCAAGGTGCAGATCATCCGCATTAACCAGGAAACCCACCGCATCTCGCTCGGCATGAAGCAGCTCGAGAGCGATCCGTGGTCCGAGATCGGCACCAAGTTCCCGATCGGCAAGAAGATCAAGGGTACCGTCACCAACATCACCGACTACGGCGCGTTCGTCGAGCTGGAGCCGGGCATCGAAGGCCTCATCCACGTTTCGGAAATGTCGTGGACCAAGAAGAACGTGCATCCCGGCAAGATCCTGTCGACGACGCAGGAAGTCGACGTGGTGGTGCTCGAGGTCGATCCGGCCAAGCGCCGCATCTCGCTCGGCCTCAAGCAGACGCTGGAGAACCCGTGGGAGGCCTTCGCGCGCAGCCATCCGGTCGGAAGCCAGGTGGAGGGTGAGGTCAAGAACAAGACCGAGTTCGGCCTGTTCATCGGCCTCGAAGGCGACGTCGACGGCATGGTCCACCTTTCCGACCTCGACTGGACCCGTCCGGGCGAGCAGGTGATCGAGGAGTACAATCGCGGTGACATGGTCAAGGCGCAGGTGCTCGACGTCGACATAGACAAGGAACGCATCTCGCTCGGCATCAAGCAGCTGGCCAAGGATACGGTCGGCGAAGCAGCGACGTCAGGCGAACTGCGCAAGAACGCAGTCGTCACCTGCGAGGTTATCGGCGTGAAGGATGGCGGTCTGGAAGTGCGGCTGGTCGACAGCGGCATCGAGACCTTCATCAAGCGCTCCGACCTCAGCCGTGACCGCGACGAGCAGCGCCCCGAGCGCTTCACCGTCGGCCAGAAAGTCGACGCCCGCGTCATCGCCTTCGACAAGAAGACCCGCAAGCTGCAGGTCTCGATCAAGGCGCTGGAAATCGCCGAAGAGAAGGAAGCGGTCGCTCAGTACGGCTCAACCGATTCCGGCGCTTCGCTGGGCGATATTTTGGGTGCCGCGCTGAAGAAGCAGGGCAGCTAAGCCAACACCGCGCCTTGCGCGGGTTATAAACGAAACAAAAAGCCCCGCCGGAACGATCCGGCGGGGCTTTTGCTTGTGAGCTTTGCTTGCGACGGACCGCAGGCTCAGGCCCGGCCGTAGAGTGGCACCAGCGTGCCGCTGATCGCCATGTTGGCCGGCGAGGCAAGGTAGGCAATGGCCTCGGCCGCCGCTTCAAGGCTGACCCATCTGCTGAAATCTGCGTTCGGCATGTCAGCCCGGTTGGCCGGCGTGTCGAGCGTCGAGGGCGCCACGGCATTGACCAGAATGCCGTTGCCCTTCAGCTCTTCGGCCATCGCCACGGTCATCGCGGCGACTGCCGCCTTGGCGGCGGCGTACGCCACCTTGCCGGAGCCGCGCCGCGGATCGAGCCCGGCTCGCGCGGTGACATTCACGATGCGGCCCGGCACGGAAGATTCCAGCATCGAGCGTATCGCCGCGCGGCAGCACAGGAAGGTGGTGCGGGCATTGGTGTCCATCATCTCGGCGAAGGAGGCGGGTTCGATCTTCTCGACCGGCGCCGCGGTGAAGCCGCCGGCCAGATGCACCGATGCCCATAGATCTGGAACGCTGGCATAGAAGGCGTCGACCTTGGCAGGATCGGCAAGGTCGACATTATGCGCCAGCCTGACGCGGTCATGCGCCGGGAAAGGGAAATGCGCAGGCGCGGCAGCGTGAGCGTTGGGCACATGGCAGATCGCGCCCTGCTCCAGCAGTTTCCCTACGACCGCGCCGCCAAGGGCACCGGTGCCGCCGGTCACCACGATATGTCTGCCGTCCAGTGTTTCCGTCATATTCGACCGCTCCGTCATTGCGCGCCGCCGATGCGGAAGGTCGCGCCTTTCGCGCGATCACTCAACCGAAATCTCGATGACGTAAGGTCGTCCAGTCACCCGCGCGCGCCCAAGCGCGTCCGCCAAGCCGCCGGTGCCGGAAATCCGCTCGGCGGCAATGCCGTAGGCTTCGGCCAATTTGCAGAAATCCGGCGGTGCCGGGGAGACGCCGACCGGCTCGACGCCGACGTCAAGCATCGAGGTTTCGATCTCGCGGTAGCCACGATTGTTCCAGACGGCGAAGATCACCGGCGCCGCCGCGTCGAGCGCGGCGCCCAGTTCCGGCAGGGTGAACTGGAAGCCGCCGTCGCCGGTGAGGCAAACGACCGGCGCCTCAGGCCTGGCAAGGACGGCTCCGATCGCCGCCGGCGGGCCATAGCCGAGTGCGCCGAAGCCGGTGGCGGCGTTGAACCAGCCGCCCGGCCGGTCATGATCGTAATAGAGGTTGGCGGCATAGACCGGCTGGGTCGAATCGCCGACGATGATCGCGCCAGGCAGCGCATCGCGGATCGTCTCGACGGCGCGCAGTTGCGCCTGCATAGCCGGGCCGATCTCGGCAAAGGCCGCTTGTCGCGTCGCGGCGGCGCGAGCGGCGCCGTCGACCGATTGCGCCTGGCCCGTGCCGAGTTCGGCACGTAGCGCCTCGAGCGCTGCACCGCAATCGGCCTGGATCGAAATCCGGGCCGACCGGCGGGCAAGCTGGTCGGCGCCGATGTCGATGCGGATCAGATTGGCTGGCAGGACAAAACCGCCGTCGCCATAGCCGTCATAGTCGGTCGGACCGAATTCGGTGCCGGCGGCAATGACCAGGTCGGCGCCGGCCATCAGCGCACGCACCGCCTTCAGGCTGGGGCTGGCCGGCACGCCAAGCGGATGGCGATAGAGCAGGCCGCGCGCATTGGCGGTCTGGACGACCGGCGCTCCCAACCTCTCGGCCAGGCGCTGCAACGGCGCTTCGGCAGCTTTGGCGCCGCCGCCGGCCAGGATAAGCGGCCGGCGGGCAGACGCGCATAGCCTTGCCGCCTCGGCAATCGCCGCTACATCCGGCTCGGGCGGCGCTGAATTCCGCAGCAGCGGCACGATGCCGTTGGCCGGCACGGTCATTACATCGGTCGGGATCTCAATATGCACCGGACCCGGACGCGAGGATGAGAACAGTGCAAAGGCGCGGGCGAGCACGCTGGGCAGTTCGCCGGGCTCGGTGACACGGTGCGAAAACAGCGCCACCTTCTCCATCATGCCGCGCTGGTCCGGCAGTTCATGCAGATGGCCAAGGCCTTTGCCCAGCGTCGGTGTGGCGTTGACGCCCGAGATTACCAGCATCGGCACCGAATCGGCGCGCGCCTGGCCCATGGCGGTGATGGTGTTGGTCAGCCCCGGCCCGGTGATGACGAAGACGATACCCGGCCTGCCGCTGGCGCGCGCATAGCCGTCAGCCATGAAGCCGGCGCCCTGCTCGTGGCGCGGCGTGACGTGACGGATCTTCGATCGCGCAAGCCCGCGATAGAGCTCGACCGTGTGTACGCCGGGAATGCCGAAGACGGTGTCGACGCCGTGCGCTTCGAGCAAGGTGATGAGCGCTTCGCCGATGGTCGTCATTGTCTTAGCACCGGGCGCGTGAGGCAGGTAGGGCCGCCCTCGCAGGCAATGCACAGGGCATCGGCCTCGAATGTCGAGACCGTACAGCCGGCGGCTTGCATGGCAGCCGCCGTCTTCGGAAAACCGGCAACGGCGATAACCTGGCGCGGCGCGGTCGGCAGCACGTTGAGGCTGAGCCCATTCGAGGCGAAGAATTCGTCGGCGTCGCCCTCGACCAGCCGAATGCCGCGTTCGCGCAGCATCTGGTGGAAGGCGACCGGCAGGAGGGGCGCATAGACCAGCGCCAGATCGTCTGCGAGCGGGCTGATCACCGACATCAGATGCAGGCAGGCCTCCTCGCCCTGCCAGAGCGGCAGGTCGAAGCCATAGACCTGGATGCCTTTGGGTGAAAGCAGGTTGGAGAGCTGCTGGATGCCGTGCTGATTGGTGCGCACGCCGCGGCCGATGGCCAGCGTGTTTGCATCCACCCACACGCAGTCGCCGCCCTCGACCTGGCCGGGAGCCTCGATTCGGCCGAGGACGGGGATGCCCATGCGCCCATAGGCTGCCTCGTGGAGGCTGGGCTCGGGCCGGCGCAGCGCCTTGCCCATGGCAAGGATGACCGCGCCATGATCGGTCATCAGCGAGGGATCGTGGGTAAAAACCGAATCGGCAAGCCCGTCGTCGGCGTCACTCAGCCATTCGATTTCGGCGCCTGAGGCCGAAATCAGCCTGGCCAGCGCATCATGCTGGACCGCCGCTTTTTGCGGATTGAAGCCGGGGCCATAGTGCCACTCCAGCGCTTCGGCCCGACGCATGGCGCCGGCAGCGGAGCGCATCAGCACGCGCTGCAGCGTCCCGGCCATCGACTGCGACCCGTATGCTTTGCCCACTAAATTCTCCTGAAACGCGCCTCTCCTGCCAATAGCCACTCGGCAGGCGGTGATCAATGGTCCAAAAAACTGCGGTTGACGGAGACAAGCGGAACGGTCCATCTTGAGAATCGGAACGCTGTCCAGTGACGGGTAATGGGTAAAAAATTCCAGCAAGGACTGCCTCGGCTGCTCCGCGGGGCACCGCGACGATGACAGCGCCGGCCACTGCCCTGAAGCATACGGCGCAGAACGGCGCTGCCGAAGCCATCCACGTCGAGAACCTGCACAAGAATTTCGGCAAGCTGCATGTATTGAAGGGCGTTTCGCTGTCGGCGCGCGATGGCGAGGTGATCGCCATCATTGGCGGCAGCGGCTCGGGCAAATCGACGCTGCTGCGCTGCATCAACTGCCTGGAGAACCCGACCAGCGGCATTATCCGGGTCAATGGCGAAGAGATAAAGCTGAAGGCCGACAGCTACGGCCACACCGTGCCCGCAGACCGCAAGCAGATCGAACGCATCCGCTCCAAGCTTGGCATGGTCTTCCAGAACTTCAATCTGTGGAGCCACATGACGTTGATCGAGAACGTCATCGAGGTTCCCGTGCATGTGCTCGGCGTCAAGCGCGATGTGGCGATCGGCGAGGCGGAAAAATTGCTCGCCCGCGTTGGCTTGGCCGAAAAACGCGACGTCTATCCTGCCTATCTGTCGGGCGGCCAACAGCAGCGCGCCGCGATCGCCAGGGCGCTGGCCATCAATCCGCGCGTCATGCTGTTCGATGAGCCGACTTCGGCGCTCGACCCGGAACTCGTCGGCGAGGTGCTGAAGGTGATCGGCGACCTGGCGCGCGAAGGCCGCACCATGGTGCTGGTCACCCATGAGATGAAGTTTGCCCGCGAGGTCGCGACGCACGTCGTTTACCTCCATAACGGGCTGGTCGAGGAAGAAGGGCCGCCGGAACAGATCTTCGGCGCACCTAAATCCGAAAGGCTGAAGCAGTTCATCCGCAACATCAGTTAAACTGTGGGCGGACGAAAACCGGGAACAACAACAAAACTGGGAGTCATGACGATGAAGATTATTCTCAAGACCTTTGCCGCAGCGCTGCTGGTTGGCGTTGCCGCCATGGGCGTGGCCAAGGCCGATCCGGTCAAGATCGGTGTCGCTGCCGAGCCCTATCCGCCGTTCACCTCGCCGGATGCTTCCGGCAAATGGGTCGGTTGGGAAATCGAATTCATCGACGCTGTCTGCGCCGAAGAGAAGCTCGACTGCGTCATCACGCCGGTCGCCTGGGACGGCATCATCCCGGCGTTGACGACCAAGAAGATCGACGTCATCGCCAGCTCGATGTCGATCACCGACGAACGCAAGAAGACGATCGACTTCTCCGACAAATATTACAACACCCCGACTGCGATCATCGGGCCGAAGGACCAGAAGTTCGGCTCGACACCGGAGGACCTCAAGGGCAAGATCATCGGCGTCCAGGTCTCGACCGTACACGCCGACTACGCCAAGAAGCACTTCGCCGACGCGGCGGAAATCAAGGAATACCAGACCCAGGACGAGGCCAACCAGGATCTTGCCGCCGGCCGGGTCGACGCGGTGCAGGCCGATTCCATCGCCCTCGACGCCTTCCTGAAATCGGACCAGGGCAAGCAATGCTGCGATCTGAAAGGCATGGTCGCGCCGGATCTGGCCATTCTCGGGCCCGGCGTCGGCGCCGGCGTCCGCAAGGAAGACACCGAGTTGAAGGAAAAGATCAACGCCGGTATCAAGGCCATCCGCGCCAACGGCAAATATGACGAGATTTCGAAGAAGTACTTCGACTTTGATATTTACGGCTCCGACACGCAGTCGAACTGACGGCCTCATCCATGAGCGATTAACCACGCGGCCCCGATAGAGCCGCGTGGTTGGTCGAAATCCATCGACGCGAGCTTCCGCGGGCGGAAATCGCCGGCGGTTTTAGCGCCAGCAATTCGAGGGCGACGCTGATCGACGCATTTGTTCCGGCTTGGGCCGCCTCTGCCATCGCGCTTCTCTCGCCCGTGCCGCCGGGCTGGGGTGGAACGCTCATCGTCGGGCTGCTCCATACGATCGAGATTGCGGTCGGCGCCACCTGTCTCGGCCTTTTGATCGGCATCGGCGGCGCCTCCGGCAAGCTGTATGGTGGTCCGGTGGTGCGCGATCTCCTGGCAGTCTATACGACCGTCGTGCGCGCCGTGCCGGAGCTGGTGCTGATCCTTCTGCTCTATTACGCCGGCACCGACCTGATCAATCAGATGCTGACGGCAACGGGCTATCAGCGTATGGACATTAGCGGGCTGGCGGCCGGCATTGCCGTGCTCGGCTTCGTCCAGGGCGCCTATTCGACCGAGGTGATCCGCGGCGCGATCCTCGCCATTCCGCAGGGCCAGATCGAAGCCGCGCGCGCCTATGGCATGTCTCCCGGCCTGCTGCTGCGGCGCATCACGCTGCCGGCGATGCTGCCGTTCGCCATACCCGGCCTTGCCAATCTCTGGCTGATCGCCACCAAGGACACAGCCCTGCTGGCGGTCGTCGGCTTTTTCGAGCTGACATTGGCGACACGGCAGGCGGCCGGCGTGACCAAAGCCTATCTGACATTCTTTATCGCCGCCGGCGCGATCTACCTTCTGTTGACGCTGGTTTCGAACCTGATCGTCGGCCGCATCGAGACATGGGCCCGCCGCGGCATGCCGTCGCTCAAGGAGGCCCGGTGATGGCTGGCCCGGCGATGACTGGCGAAGCGGCCGTCGAGATAGCCGCACGCGCTTCGCTGTGGCTGAAGCCGCATCGTATCGCGCTGATCCTGATCGCGCTGGGGCTGGTTTTGGCGGCGGCCGTCTTCATGCGCTGGGACTGGCTGCCGAAATATTACGGGATGGGATTGCTCGGCATCTGGCGCGCGCTGTGGATTCTTGCCGTCACCTGCACGCTGGGCTTCCTGCTCGCAGTGCCGCTCGGACTGGCACAAGCCGCAGGCTCTTTCTGGTTCGCGGCGCCCGCCAAGGCCTTCTGCACGGTCATCAGGGGAACGCCGCTGCTGCTGCAGCTCTGGTTGCTCTATTACGGACTGGGCTCGCTGTTTCCACAATATCCATGGATTCGCGAGTCCTGGATGTGGCCCTATCTGAGGCAGGCATGGCCCTATGGCGTGCTCGGGCTGACGCTGTCCTTCGCCGGCTATGAGGGCGAGGTGATGCGAGGCGCTTTTGCCGGCGTACCGAAAGGCCAATTGGAAGCCGCCCGCGCCTTCGGCATGAGCCGGTGGAGGATTTTCCGGCGAATCTGGCTGCCGCAGGCCTTCTACCGCGCGCTGCCGACACTGACGGGCGAAATCGTGCTGCAGCTGAAATCGACGCCGCTGGTGGCGACCATCAGCGTGATCGACATATTCGCCGTCTCTTCAAAGGTGCGTCAGGATACCTACCTCACCTATGAACCCTTGCTGCTCCTGGCGTTGATCTATATGGCGATCACCGGCATCCTCGTCTTCACCCTGGGCAAGATCGAGGCGCGGATTCCGAACAAGATCGGTTAGCGAATAGGGAGTAGTGAATAGCGAATAGTTTTGCTGATTTCCCTACTCGCTACTCCCTATTCGCTACTCGCTGAAATTTCAGGGCAGCTACGATGCAACTCAGTCTCGACCAGGCGACAGGGCTGTGCCGGATGGCCGCACTTGGCGCTGGCGCCAACGAAGAGGCGGCGCAGTCGCTGGCTGCCTCGATCGTCGCGGCCGAGGCGGAAGGACTGTCGACCGTTGGGCTGTCGCACTTCATCGATTATCTCGAAGCGCTGGAAGCCGGCCGCATCGACGGCAACGCCGATCCGGTGATCACCAGGCCGGCGCTCGCGGTCTATCTCTCCGATGCGCGCGGCGGACTGGCGCATACCGGTTTCGACCGCACGATCGATGAACTCGCCAAGGCGGCGCGGCTGTTCGGCGTCGCGATTTTTTCGCAGAAGAATGCCTATACGTGCGGCGCGCTCGGCTATTTCACCGGAAGGCTGGCCGCGCAGGGATTGGTGTCGTTCGCCGCCACCAACGGCCCGGCCGTGCTTGCCGGCTCGGGCTCGGTCAAGCCGGTCTACTGCACCAACCCGATGTCCTTTGCGGCACCCGCCGCGGACGGGGCGGCGCTGGTCATCGACCAATCGTCGAGCGCCACCGCCTTCGTCAACATCCGCAAGGCGGCCGAGGACGGCAAGAAGATACCCGAAGGCTGGGCACTGGATGCGAGCGGCAATCCGACCACGGACCCGGCAGCTGCAATGAAGGGCGCCATGCTTGCCTTCGGCGGCCAGCGCGGCGCCAACATCGCGCTGATGGTCGAGGTGCTGGCTGCGGGCCTGTCGGGCGCCAACTGGTCGCTCGATGCGCCATGGTTCAGCGGCGGGCCGGACAGTCCGGGGACCGGCCTGTTCGTGCTTGCCGTCGAGCCCAAGCTGCTCGATCCGAACTTCGAAAAGCGGATGAAGGATCAACTCGACCGGCTGCGGCGGCGCTATGGCGTGCATGTGCCGGGGCGTGCCCGGGCCGAGGCCGCGGAGAAGGCGGCGGCGCGCGGCATAAGCGCGCCGAAAGCCGTGGTGCAGCGCATTTCCGAATTCGCCGCCCGCTATTCGTCCTGAAGAAATTCGTTTGTCCGATGAGCGGCTGAGAACGCCGGCCGATCCGGCAGCGCGAGCCTACTTCCCGCAATAATGATCGTTGATGACGTTCGCCGCATTCGCGTCCGGCCCTACCCTGTTGTAGGAGCAGGGTTCGGCGGCCGTCGTGAACAGGTGGTTGTCATAGTAGCGCGGGCCACCGAACAGAATGTCGATGATGTTGCCGTTGGCCGGAACGTAGCGTTCGGGTTGAGCTTGGTGGTGATGCCGGTTTGCCCCGAATGCCGAGGCACCAATGCTGCAGCCTGTTGCGAAAGCCAGAGCGAAGATCGCAACGCGTTTTGTCGTCATCGGCAATATCCTCCATTCGGAATCAAACCATACATCCTAAAATCGCCGGCCGGAACAAAGGTTCCTGTCCCGAATGGAGTTACCTAAAGCCCGGCGTCGGCGGGTTTTCTGCCGTTTCCAACGGATACTGGAAATCATGCTTCAACAATGCCGGGCGACCGATGGTCACCCTTTGCCTTTGGCGCGAAACCGACTATGAAACGGCTTCAACCAAGCCATCTGGATAGCCGCCGGAGCCAGCCATGACCGAAATCCTGCAGACCCCAAAGCTCGTGGTCGTGTTCGGCGGCTCCGGGTTTGTCGGTCGTCATGTCGTGCGGGCGCTGGCCAAGCGCGGCTACCGCATCCGGGTTGCCTGCCGTCGGCCCGATCTCGCCGGCCACCTGCAGCCGCTCGGCAATGTCGGGCAGATCCAGCCGGTGCAGGCCAATGTCCGGGTGCGCTGGTCGGTCGACCGCGCCGTGCAAGGCGCGGACCATGTCGTCAATCTGGTTGCGATCGCGCATGAGGCCGGCCGGCAGAAATTCACTGCCGTCCACGAATTCGGCGCGCGCGCTGTCGCTGAAGCGGCGCGCGCCGTCGGCGCCGGCCTCACCCACATCTCGGCTCTGGGAGCGGATCTCCACGCGCAATCGGACTACGCGCGTACCAAGGCGCTCGGCGAAAAGGCCGTTCTGGAGACGGTCCAAGACGCCGTGATCTTGCGGCCATCGATCAATTTCGGGCCAGAGGACGGTTTCTTCAACCGCTTTGCCAACATGGCCCGCTTTTCCCCGGTGCTGCCGCTGATCGGCGGCGGGCAGACGAAATTCCAGCCGGTCTATGTCGGCGACGTCGCCGAAGCGGTGGCGCATTCGGTCGACGGCAAGGTCCAGGGCGGCCGGATATATGAACTCGGCGGGCCGCAAGTGCTTACCTTCAAGGAATGCATGCAACAGCTGCTTATCATCATCGAACGCAAGCGGTTTTTGCTGCCCGTGCCATGGTGGCTGGCGAACCTCCAGGCATCAATTCTCGGGCTGTTGCCCAATCCGTTGTTGACCAAGGACCAAGTCCTGCTGTTGCGCCAGCACAATGTCGTGTCGGAAGCCGCCGTCAAGGACAACCGGACGCTCGCCGGCCTCGGGATCCAGCCACGGTCGATCGGAACCATCCTGCCCAGCTATCTCTGGCGCTACCGCGCCGCCGGCCAGTTCCAACGCAAGTCCGCCGCATAATACGAACGGACGTCCGGTTGCCTACGAGGCGCGCCGGGTGACCTGCATCGGCAGGCCGCCTTGCGGCTGCGTCGTCAGCTTCTGCACCGGCCAGGGGCGGGTTTCCGCGGTGGCGTCGAAACGGTAGCGCGACAGCATGATCGCCAACGCGATGATTGCCTCCTGCATGGCGAAGCTGGCGCCGATGCAGACGCGGGGGCCGGCGCCGAACGGCAAATACTGGAAACGATCGATCTTTTCGCGGTTTCCCGGATGGAAGCGTTCCGGCATGAAAGCGTCCGGCCGGTCCCACAATTTCCGATGGCGGTGGACGACCCACGGCATCACCAGCACCGCGGCACGTCGCGGTATGTAGAGGCCGTTCCAGGTTTCGGGCTCGATCGGTTCGCGGTTGATCGACGGCGCCGGCGGATAGAGCCTGAGCGCCTCGTCGAAGGCGGCGCGGGTGAGCGGCATGGCGTCGAGCCATTTCGTCGGGTCGGGCTCACGCGCCAACACCGCATCGATCTCGTGCTCGATCTTTTCGCGCTCCCACGGCGCTTCGGCAAGGCAGTAGAGCGTCCAGCCGAGCGCCCTGGCCGTAGTCTCGTGGCCGGCACCGATGAAGGTGATGATGTTGTCCTCGACCTCGGCCCGGGTCAGCCCACCCGGTCCCTCAGCCTTCAACAGCAGCGTGAGAAAATCCTGCGGCACGGTGTCCGGAGCGCGCCTCAGCCGCGCCTCGCGCATCTGCACCGTGTCGGTGACGATCTTGCGGAAGTAGGCCATGGTCTTGCGTCCGCGGATGCGGGTCAGGCGCGGCAGCCAGTCGGGCGCACGCAAAAGGTCGAGCGGATCGACCCGGCCCATCGTCTCGAACAGGCGATCGATCTCCTTGGCGAAGCTACCGGGCTCGCCCGATATCTCGCCCGAAAACAGCGTCTCGGCCAGGATATCGAAGGTGAGCAGCGTCATGTCGTGGGCGATATCCGACGTGCCACCTTGCTCGTAACGGGTGACGAATTCGAGCGTGCGTTTCAGCATCGGCTCGGCGAAGCCGAAGATGTGGCGCGGCGTGAACACCGGCGCCATCGCCTTGCGCGAACGCCGCCACACTTCGCCCTCGGCGGTCAGCAGCCCGTCGCGCAAGATCGGCCGCAGGATCAACTGGCGCACCGTGGCCATCTTGTAGTTCTTGGCGTTGTCGACAAGCACATGGCGGATGAGGCCGGGATCGTTGGCGATGACCAGCGGTCCCCCGACGCCGTTCACCGAAATCCAGGGCTCGTTGTAGGTCGCCTCACCCCACAGTTCGAGCGGATTGCGGTAGACGATGCGGATCATCTCCAGCGTTGAAGGCGGCGCGGTGCGCGGCTTCGGCGCCGGCGGGACGAAGGGGACGGGCTGACTGTCCATGGCTTGCTCCGCTGACACCTCAATGTAGTGGCGGGCAAGGCAGGCGTCCATGTGACCGGACGACAAGGTGATGCATCCGCTCTCTGGAATGTGACCCGGGCACCGGAAAGTGCCTGCTTGCTGTGTCCGGCTGCGTGTCTTAGGTGGCAGCACCACAGATGTCAGAACCGGCGGGAGCCTGCCTTGAAGCACCAGTTGAACGTCATCATCGGCAGCACGCGGCCGGGCCGCGCCGGACCCGCTTTCGCAAAGTGGCTGGAGAGCTTTGCGCGCGAGCATGGCAAATTCGAGCCGGTGCTCACTGACATCGCCGCATTCAACCTGCCGGTGCTGGACGAGCCGCATCATCCGAGACTCGGCAAATACGAAAACAGCCACACGAAAGCCTGGTCGAAAGCAATCGACGCAGCCGACGCATTCGTCTTCGTGGCGCCGGAGTACAATTATTTCACCGCTCCCGCGATCGTCAACGCGGTCGACTACCTGCTCAGGGAATGGCGATACAAGCCGGCCGCCATCCTCAGCTACGGCGGTGTCTCCGGCGGTTTGCGAGCGGCGCAGGCGGTCAAACCGTTGCTGACCGCCGTCGGTGTCATGCCGATTCCGGAAGGCGTGGCGCTGCCGATGTACCAGAAGCTGCTCGACGAGACCGGCGCCTTCCTGCCCAGCGAGCAGGTGCTCGGCGGGGCCAGGACCATGCTGGACGAGCTGTTCCGCTGGAGCGAAGCGCTGAGGCCGATGCGCGCCAGCTAACAACGCGAACGGCCGAACTGGCCGATGCCATAACTTGCTCATGCCATAAAGAGATGGAATGCTCCGGCAAATGACCGGGCCAGGGCGGTTCGATTTGCGTTTTCTGTTTGCCTTGCTGCTGATCCTCTCGACGGCCTCCGCTGCAATGGCGGAGCGGCGCGCTGCGCTGGTCATCGCCGAGAACGACTACCGGCTGATCCGGCCGCTCGCCAATCCCGTCAATGACGGCGAGATCATGGAAACTGTGCTGAGGAAGCTCGGTTTCGAGGTCTTCCTCGAAACCAACCGCGACCTGCGGCGCATGCGCCGGGCGCTTGACGATTTCCGCGAGGATGCCAAAGGCGCCGACGTGGCACTGGTGTTCTTCTCCGGCCACGGCGTCGAGATAGCCGGCGAGAATCGGCTCCTGCCGGTCGATGCAGACGCGTCGTCGCTCGCTACGCTGGAACGGACCAGCCTGCCGTTGGAGGAGATCCGCGCGACCGTCGCCGCCACCAGCAAGGTCGGACTGATCGTGCTCGATGCCTGCCGCAGCGATCCGTTTGCGGCTACGGGCGGCGAAGGCCGCGGCGCAGCGGCGCTGGTAAAAGAGGTCAGCGACAAGGTCCGGCCGGGTCTTGGCCGCATCGGGCGGGCAGAAAACATCCTGTTTGCCTTCTCGGCGGCGCCCGGCGAGACCGCCGCGGATGGGACGGACCAGAATTCGCCGTTTACCGCGGCGCTGACGAAATACCTCGGCACCGAAGGTCTCGAGATCCGCTCCGTGCTGACGCTCGTGCAGCAGGAGGTTTACGACCTCTCGCGCGGCAAGCAATTGCCCTATGTCGAGAGCGGCCTGCCGCAGCTGTTCTTTGCCGCCTCGGCCAAGGAGAAATTGCCGGAACGCGAACGCCTGTTGCTGGCCATGGCCGAGGTGACGCCTCAGATGCGCGGCGAAGTGGAGAAGATCGCCAGCGACGCCGACATGCCGCTGGCACCGCTCTATGGCGCGTTGATCAGTTCCGATGCCGGCCACCTCTCCGCGGACAGTCTGAACGCCAGGCTGCGTGAGGCAGCCGACGCCTTCGTCAAGGTGCGGAGCGAAATGCAGACGCTTGGATCCGACGATCTCAGAGTGTCGGCGTTGCGCCGGCAGGCCGAAGAGCAGCTTTCGCTGGGAGCGTTCGATGCGGCGCGGAAAAAGCTCGCCGAGGCAGCCGAGATCGACAGTGTCTCTCGCAACGCTTTGAAGGCCAATTTCGTCAGCCGCACGCTCTCCGAGGCCGCAACGCGCTATTTGTCCGGCGGGGCGGCGCGCGCCGACCTCGACTACGCCACAGCCATCAAGGACTATGAGTCCGTGCTCGCGCTTTATGACGAAGCCGGACAGGTGGTGCTGTCGCTCGACGACGCCGACCGCTTGATCCGCACGCTGGACGAGCTCGGCAAGCTGTATACCACGGTCGGCAATATCGATGCGGCTGGCCGTGCCTTCGAGGCGCTGCAAGCCGATCTCGAGCGGCGGTCGCATCATGAAACCGATCTCAACGTGAAGCGCGACTTCGCCGTCAGCCACGTCAAGCTCGGCAACGTGCGGATGGCGCAAGGCAATCTGCCGTCAGCGCTGCAGAATAATGAGACCGCCAAGACCATTCTGCAGGGCCTGACCGAGGCAGAACCGGACAATCTGGAGTGGTTCGGCGACTTCGCCATGGCCGACGACAAGATCGGCAACGTATTGGCGACGCAAGGCGATCTGGCCGGCGCCGCAGAGGTCTACCAGGAAAGCCTGTCGATCAAGAAACAGCTCGCCGCCGGAGAGCCGGACCGTGCCGAACTGCAGCGCGACCTGACCATCACCTACGATGAGATCGGTCACCTTGCCCATATCGCAGGCCAACTGGACAACGCACAGGCGGCCTATGAAGAGAGCCTGAAGGTGCGGCTGGCGCTGGCGGCGGACAAACCGGGAGACGCCGACCGGCAGCGTGACGTCTCGGTCAGCCACGATACGATAGGCGACCTGCTGCGCGAACGCGGCGACGCCGCCGGGGCGCTGGCGGCCTACAAGGAAGGTCTGGCGATCGTCAAGCAACTGGCGAAACGCGATCCGGACGACACCGAGTTGAAGCGCGACCTGTCGGTCGGCAACGCCAAGATCGGCAATGCGCTGAGCGACCAGCAGAATTGGCCGGCGGCACTTTCGGCTTATCGTGAGGCACTTTCGCAGGCCAGCGTGCTCGCCGCCGGCGACCCGAACAACACCGAATGGCAGCGCGACCTGTCCGTGTGCATCGAGAAAGTCGCCGGCATCCTGGCGATACAGGGCGACCACAAAGGCGCGCTGAAAGCCTATCTGGACAGCTACGCGATTGCGCAGAGGCTGGCCAAGCTCGATCCCGCCAATTCCGACTGGCAGCGGGACTTGTCGATAACGCTGTCCGAAGTCGCCACGCTGCGCCTCAGGCAGCGCGACGTCAGGGGCGCCCGGCAAGCCCTTCAGGACAGCCTGGCCATTCGCGAGAAACTTGCCCGGTCCGATCCGGACAACGCCACCTGGCAGCGCGACCTGGTGGTCGCCTATATCGACTACGCCCAAGTCGCAAAGGACCCGAAGGCTGTGCTTTCCAAGGCGCTCGACATGACGCTCGAGCTCGACCGGAGCGGGCGGTTGGCACCGCGCCACAAGTTCATGATCAAGTTTTTACGTGAGCGGCTGGCCAGGATCGAAGCCAGGCGCCGATAGCCTGCTCACGCGATGGTCATTCCGTTCCGAAATGCCTGCAAACCTTGGAAAAACCGCCTTTTGCGCCTATATCTACGACATTAGGAATGCGCGATTCGAAGCCGATTTTTCGCGCTCTGCACACGGCATCAATCAGACAGGTTTTCATGAGCGACCAGACCGACATCGCCAACGGCGTTGAAGCCGAATACGGCGCCGATTCCATCAAGGTTTTGAAGGGCTTGGATGCCGTTCGCAAGCGGCCGGGCATGTATATCGGCGATACCGACGACGGCTCGGGCCTGCACCACATGGTCTATGAGGTGGTCGACAACGCCATCGACGAAGCACTGGCCGGCCATGCCGACCTGGTGACAGTGACGCTCAATCCGGACGGATCGGTGACGGTCATCGACAATGGCCGCGGCATTCCGACCGATATCCACACCGGCGAAGGCATTTCAGCGGCCGAAGTGATCATGACGCAGCTGCATGCCGGCGGCAAGTTCGACCAGAACTCCTACAAGGTCTCAGGCGGCCTGCACGGCGTCGGCGTGTCGGTCGTCAACGCCCTGTCGGCCTGGCTGAAACTGAAGATCCGCCGCAACGGCCAGATCTACGAGATGAGTTTCACGCATGGCAATGCCGACGCGCCGCTGCGCATCACCGGCAGTTATGAACAAGACAAGGTCCCCGGCACCTATGAAGGGCGCAGCGGCAGCGAAATCACGTTTTTGCCGTCGTCCGAGACTTTCACCATGGTCGAATTCGACTACGGTACGCTGGAGCATCGGCTGCGCGAGCTCGCCTTCCTGAACTCCGGCGTGCGCATCGTTTTGACCGATGCCCGCCATGCCGACATCGTGCGCCATGAACTGCACTACGATGGCGGGCTGGAAGAGTTCGTCCGATATCTCGACCGGACGAAGAAGCCGTTGCTCGACAAGCCGATCTCGATCCGCGCCGAGCGCGACGGCATCACGGTTGAAGTCGCCATGTGGTGGAATGACAGCTACCACGAGAACGTGCTGGCCTTCACCAACAACATCCCGCAACGCGACGGCGGCACGCATCTGGCAGGCTTCCGCGGTGCGCTGACGCGCCAGATAACCGGCTATGGCGACTCCTCGGGCCTGACCAAGAAGGAAAAAGTGGCGCTGATCGGCGATGATTGCCGCGAAGGGCTGACCGCGGTGCTGTCGGTCAAGGTTCCCGACCCGAAATTCTCCTCGCAGACCAAGGACAAGCTGGTGTCGTCCGAGGTCCGCCCGGTGGTCGAAGGGCTTGTCAACGAAGCGCTCGGCACCTGGCTCGAGGAGCACCCGACCGAGGGCAAGGCGGTCATCGAGAAGGTCATCCAGGCCGCTGCCGCGCGCGAAGCCGCGCGCAAGGCACGCGACATCACCCGCAAGAGTTCGCTCGGCGTCACCTCGCTGCCCGGCAAGCTGGCCGATTGCCAGGAGCGCGATCCGGCGAAATCCGAGATCTTTATCGTCGAGGGCGACAGCGCCGGCGGCTCGGCCAAGGGCGGCCGTTCGCGCCAGAACCAGGCCATTCTTCCGCTGCGCGGCAAGATCCTCAATGTCGAGCGCGCCCGCTTCGACCGCATGCTCGGCTCCGACATGATCGGCACGCTGATCACCGCGCTCGGCACCTCGATCGGCAAGGACGAGTTCAACGCCGACAAGCTGCGCTACCACAAGATCATCCTGATGACCGACGCCGATGTCGACGGCGCCCACATCCGCACCTTGCTGCTGACCTTCTTCTTCCGGCAGATGCCGGAACTGATCGAACGCGGGCATCTCTACATCGCGCAGCCGCCGCTCTACAAGGTGACGCGCGGGAAGAGCTCGCAATACATCAAGGACGAAGCCGCCTTCGAGGAATTCCTGATCGGCTCCGGGCTGGAAGAAGCGTCGCTTGCGCTCAGCACAGGCGAGGTGCGGGCTGGACAGGACCTGCGCAGCGCCATCGACGACGCCTTGGCTGTCCGCCAACTCATCAACGGATTGCACACGCGCTATAACAGAGGCGTGGTCGAGCAGGCAGCGATTGCCGGCGCGCTCAACCCGGAGATCTTCACCGACCTCCGCCGCGCCAACGAAACGGCCGAGCGTGTTGCCCGTCGTCTCGACATTATCGCCGAGGACACCGAGCGCGGCTGGATCGGCCGCATGTCGACCTCGAACGAGGGCATTGGCGGCTATGTCTTCGAGCGAACGGTGCGCAGCGTCAAGGAGTTCGCGCATCTCGACCTGGCATTGATCAATTCCGCCGACGCACGCCAGCTCGACCGCTATGCGCCGCGCCTGGCGGAAATCTACGGCGAGCCGCCGGTGCTGCGCCGCAAGGATGTCTCGGAAACCATTTCGGGGCCGCTGGCACTGCTCAATGCCGTGTTTGCCACCGGCCGCAAGGGCCTGACCATGCAGCGCTACAAGGGCCTTGGCGAAATGAACGCCGAGCAGCTCTGGGAAACGACGCTCGACCCGAATGTGCGGTCGCTGTTACAGGTCAAGGTCAATGACGCGACTGATGCGGACAGCTTGTTTTCACGGCTGATGGGCGACGAGGTCGAGCCAAGGCGCGAATTCATCCAGGAAAACGCGCTGTCGGTTGCCAATCTGGACATCTGAGCCGCCATCCAGATACCCAGCCAGCAGGCATGAAGTGTATTGGTGCGCCTTGGCGCACCAATACGACTGCTGCAACGCAACAAAGATCACCAGGACCGCCGGAACGGAAAGGCTTTCAAGGCATTGTAGTTGATCACAATCGCCGCAGGAGGCATCCATGGGACGTGGCATTTTGCTCTGGCTTCTCGGAGTCCCAATTCCGATCATTATTCTGATCATGCTGTTCGCACGGTAGGGAGGCTTCGATGCAGTCCACCGTAACAGCTGTCGACGTTTCCGCCCCGACGGAATCCGCTTCCGCTGCTGTCAGCTGGGGGCCAATCGTCGCCGGCGCCTTTGCTGCGTCAACGCTTACCTTCATCTTGATGCTGCTCGGCTCCGGGCTTGGGCTGAGCATGGTGTCGCCATGGTCCGGCTCGGGTGCGTCAGTCACCACTTTCGCCGTTTCCACCGCCGTCTGGCTGATCGTCGTGCAGTGGCTGTCGTCGGCCCTGGGCGGCTACCTCGCCGGACGCCTGCGCACCAAATGGGTCGGCATCCACACCGATGAAGTCTTCTTCCGCGATACCGCTCACGGCTTCCTGGCCTGGGCGCTGGCGACGCTGCTCGTCGCCGGCGTGCTCGGCACGGCGCTTTCGGCCGCGATAGGTACCGGTGTCCAGGCTGCTTCGACTGTGGCATCGGGCGCGGCAATGGGCGCTTCGGCAGGTGCTGCTGCAAACGCGGGTAGCGCCTCGACCGACAACGCCACATGGTATTTCGTCGATACGCTGTTCCGCCCGGCCGATCCGGCAAGGCTCGCTGCCGCCAACCCGGAGAGCGACGCCGCGGCAACGGCGCAGGCATCGCGCATTCTAGTCGCGAGTGCCGCAGCAGGCGAAATATCGGCCGACGACAAGACCTATCTGTCGCGGCTGGTGGCCGCCCGCACAGGCCTGTCCGAAGCGGATGCCACCGCTCGCGTCGATACGGTAATCGCCAGAGCGCAGGACGCCAAGGTCAAGGCCCAGCAGGCGGCCGACACCGCCAGAAAGGCAGGCGCCACCTTCTCGCTGATTGGCGCGCTGTCGCTGGTCGTCGGGGCCTTCATTGCCAGCGCGGCTGCAGCACTTGGCGGCAGGCAGCGCGACGACGAGGAAGCGATTTTCCTGACCAATCGTTGATCGGTGACTAAGCGAACTCGGTCCGCTTCGGGAAGATTACGCCCGAAGGGGACCTTGCTTTGAACTGCCGCCGCGCATTGCTTGCCGCCTACAGCTCAGCTTCCAGTTTGCGGCCGAGATCGACCGCATCGCGCAGCACGGCAAGGTGCGAGCGCGGCTGTACGCCGGCCAGCGCGTCGACCTCGACGCCGCTCGCCGTCAGCGACCAGTAGAGCCTGTGCGTGAAGACGCGGCCGCCCGAGCCGCGCAGCTCGACCTGGATGTTTTCCACGCCGGGACCAAAATTTTCCGTCATCCGCCCTGAAATCGGGTCGCCGGTCAGCCAGCCATTGCCCCTGTCGAAAATATTGGTCCAGCGTGTCGCGGCAAACACCGCGCCATGATGCACTGCCCGCTGCGGCTTGCCGGAATGGCTGCGCCCTTCCTGGTAGAGCATGGTCCCGCCCGCCGCTCTGTCGGCGATCGGCGGGCATGCTGAAAACAGGCGCTCGGCGATGCCGCGCCTGAATTCGGCGAGGTTGTAGGTCACCAGAAACTCGCTGTGGGTCAGCGGACTGCCGAGCGTGACGAAATCGCTGATCTTCCACGGCAGCGGATGATCGGCGTCGCCGACGCGAAGCTGCCGGTAGAGCTCCCATTGGCTGCGCCGGAATGCGGGGAGGTCATCGAGGCTGTCGGGCCAAGCGGAGGCATCGGCGGCGAGCGTCGCCTTGTCGACGGCGTGGATCGCCTTCAGCCTCGCTTTGTCGCGAATGGCTTCCAACTTTCTAGGCCTGAAATCGGCCCACAATATCTGCAAGAGATCATAGGCGATGATCGACCCGAGGCTGTGCGAGACCAGCACGATGCGGTCATAGGCATCGTCCATCATGAGACGCTTCAGCAGCTTGAGGCCACGCTCGCGGACCAGCGCCCGCTTCTCGACCGTTGCCGCTTCGGCGCGCACATAGGCGGCGACGTCGCCGAAATAAGGCAAGCCAAACTGGTCCACCGACCAGATGACGAACGACGCCAGAACCGTGACAAGCACACCGGTCGTCCAGGAGATGTAGCCTTGCCAGGTCGACGTTGCGAGCGCCAGCGCCGCGCCGAGGACGACGATGGTGGCCAAAAGCGTGACGACATAGAGTTTGAGCACATCGCGCGGAATATCGGCCGGCTTGCGCCAGAGCAGGGTCGTCACCCAGGCAGCAAGGCGGCTTCGGGTCGTGCCCTGGGTGATGTCGGCCCAGTAAAGCTCGTAGAAATCGGTGCGGCGGCCATCGACATCATAGGGCGTGGTGATCCGGCGGAGTTCGTGCGAATTGGTCCGACTGTCGGGCGTGATCCAGCTCTGGTTGATCTTCGCACCCATCGGGTCGGCCGGATCGGGGATATGGGCATAGAACGGTGCACGGGCCGGATCGTGGCTCCATACGGCCTGGACAAACTCCCTCAACGTGTCCATGGGACGCTGCTCGCCCATGCCGTGCACGACCACTACCGCCTGGCTGCGCTTGCGTGGCGCCTTCTCTGCTGCGGTCAGATCGGCGGCCGGCAATGCAGCAGAACCAGGGTCGGGCACCAGCACCTCCACGATGACGCCGTTAGCAAGACGACGGGTCGGCATCGTAGCTTCAGAACCGGTAGCAGCCAAGAAAAAGCCCGGTGCGGAGCCGGGCTGTATTCGACGATCGGCAGTGAGTTGGCAGCGACGCCGTTTCAGTGATCTATCGCTTTGACGATCTCCTCGGTCATCTTCTTGGCGTCGCCGAGCAGCATCATGGTGCCGTCCTTGTAGAACAGCGTGTTGTCGATGCCGGCATAGCCGGAGCCGAGCGAGCGCTTGACGAACAGGCAGGTGCGGGCCTTGTCGACATCGAGGATCGGCATGCCGTAGATCGGTGACGACTTGTCGTCACGGGCCGAGGGATTGGTGACGTCGTTGGCGCCGATGACATAGGCGACGTCGGCCTGCGCGAACTCAGAGTTGACGTCCTCCAGCTCGAACACTTCGTCATAAGGCACGTTGGCTTCGGCCAAGAGCACGTTCATGTGGCCGGGCATGCGGCCGGCAACCGGGTGGATGGCGTATTTGACGTCGACGCCGTTGGCCTTGAGCTTGTCGGCCATCTCGCGCAGCGCGTGCTGCGCCTGGGCGACGGCCATGCCGTAGCCCGGCACGATGATGACCTTTTGCGCATTCATCATCAGATAGGCGGCGTCCTCGGCCGAGCCCTGCTTGACCGTGCGCTCGATGCCGTCGTTGGCAATGGCTGATGTCTCGCCGCCGAAGCCGCCGAGGATGACCGAGATGAAGCTCCGGTTCATGCCTTTGCACATGATGTAAGACAGGATGGCGCCCGACGAGCCGACCAGCGCGCCGGTGATGATCAGCGCCAGATTGCCGAGCGTGAAGCCCAGGGCGGCCGCGGCCCAGCCCGAATAGGAATTCAGCATCGACACGACCACCGGCATATCGGCGCCACCGATCGGGATGATGAGAAGCACACCCAGCGCCAGCGAGGCGGCAACGATCAGCCAGAACACCACCTTGGACTCGGTGGTGACGAGCAGCACGATCAGCACGATCAGCGCAATGCCCAGGGCCGCGTTGATGAAGTGGCGGCCACCGATCATGATCGGCTTGCCCGACATGCGGCCGTCAAGCTTCAAGAAGGCGATGACCGAGCCGGTGAAGGTGATGGCACCTATGGCAACGCCGAGGCTCATCTCGATCAGTGCCTGGGCATGAATATCGGCGACCGTGCCGATGCCGAAGCTTTCCGGTGCATAGATGGCGGCGGCCGCCACCATGACCGCGGCAAGACCGACCAGCGAGTGGAAGGCGGCGACCAGCTGCGGCATCGAGGTCATGGCAATGCGCCGTGCCGTGACCGCACCGGCCGAGCCGCCTATCAGCAGCCCGAGCACTATGAGGCCGAAGCGCCCGGCCGAAGGGGTCGCCAGCGCCAGCGTCGTGGCGATGGCGATGCCCATGCCGATCATACCGTACATGTTGCCCTGGCGGCTGGTGGTCGGATGCGACAGGCCGCGCAATGCGAGGATGAACAGGATGCCGGAGACCAGATAGAGAAAGGAGGCGAAGTTGGCGTTCATAGCGGCCTACTTTTCCTTCTTCTTGTACATGGCCAGCATGCGCTGGGTGACGAGGAAGCCGCCGAAGATGTTGACCGATACCAGCATCAGAGCAACGAAGCCGAAGCCGGTGGCAAGCCCTGAGGCCGAGATGCCGACGGCCAGCAGCGCGCCGACGACGATGACCGAGGAAATGGCGTTGGTGACCGCCATCAGCGGCGTGTGCAGTGCCGGTGTGACGGACCACACGACGTAGTAGCCGACGAAGATCGCCAGGACAAAGATGGCGAAGCGAAAGACGAAGGGATCGATGGCACCGCCGGACAGCGCGTGAGCGGCGTCACCCGCCGCCTCGGTGCCGGGCGCGGCCGCCAGGTTCTGCACAGCGAGCCGCACGGCAGCTGTCGCCTGGTCGAGCTGGTCGAGGGCTTTCTGCAGCGTCTGATCCATCACGCGATCCCTCCGGTGGTCTTAGGCTTCCTCGCAGCGGCCGTTTTCTTCGCAGCCGGCTTCGCCGAAGCCTCGGCAACCATCGTCCTGGCCGGAATGGCCGGTGGCTCGACATATTGGCCCTTTGGCGGCTCCTGCTCAGCCTTTGCGAAAGCCGGATGCACGATCTTGCCGGCATCGGTCAGCATGGTTGCCTTGACCAGCTCGTCGTCGCGGTTGATGGCCAGCGTCTTCGCCGCCTTGTCGACCAGCGTCTCGAGGAAGGCATAGAGGTTCCTGGCATAGAGAAGCGAGGCCGAGGCGGCGACGCGACCGGGAACGTTGAGATGGCCGACGATCTTTACCCCGTTGGCGGTGGTCATCACCTGCCCGGGCACGGCGCCCTCGACATTGCCGCCGCGCTCGACCGCAAGGTCGACGATCACCGAGCCGGGTTTCATCGAGGCGACCATCGCCGCCGAAACCAGCTTCGGCGCCGGCCGGCCGGGGATCAGCGCCGTGGTGATGACGATGTCCTGCTTGGCGATGTGCTCGGCAGTCAGCGCCGCCTGCTTGGCCTGGTATTCCTTCGACATTTCCTTGGCGTAGCCGCCGGCCGTCTCGGCCGCCTTGAACTCCTCGTCCTCGATGGCCAGGAATTTTGCGCCGAGCGAGGCGACCTGCTCCTTGGCGGCCGGGCGCACGTCGGTGGCGGTGACCACGGCGCCGAGGCGGCGCGCGGTGGCGATGGCCTGCAGACCGGCGACCCCGACGCCCATGACGAACGCCTTCGCAGCCGGCACCGTGCCCGCCGCCGTCATCATCATCGGCAACGCCCGGTCATATTCGGCAGCCGCATCAATCACCGCCTGGTAGCCGGCGAGGTTGGCCTGGCTGGATAGAACGTCCATCGACTGCGCCCGGGTGATGCGCGGCATGAACTCCATGGAGAAGGCAGTAACACCGGCCCTGGCAAGGGCTGCGACGGCAGCGTCGTTGCCGTAAGGATCCATGATCGCAACGATAGCGGCGCCGGCCTTGTAGCCCTTCAGCTCGGCGTCCGTGGGGCGGCGCACCTTCAGCACCACATCGGCCCTGGCTGCATCGCCGGCCTTGCCGATCGCGGCGCCCGCCTTGGCAAACTCCTCGTCGGGAACGCGCGACGCCGTGCCGGCGCCGGTTTCCACGATTACGTCGAAACCCAGTGCTGCCAGCCGCTTCACCGTATCGGGCGAGGCCGCGACGCGAGGCTCGTTTGCGTCGAGCTCACGAGGGATGAAAACCGTCTGTCCCACCGCACGATCCTTTCGGCCGGAACCCTGTTACCGCAAGACACCGACCGACCCCGGCGGCGCCTTCGACAAAGGTTGGAGGAGTTATCGGAGAATAAAGGCGCCGATGGCCAGGATCAGCACGAAGAGGATAGTCGCCGAGAAGAAGCCGCCCACAAAGAAGCCGAACGCCATGGCAAGAAGCACGGCGGCGCAAAATAGCGACCCATATTTGGCCAGCATCACAAAGCCGGCATAGGTGCGGTCGTGCTCGGCATAGTCCATCTTCGCGCCCAGTTCGACAGGACCGGTCGGCGTGTGTTCAGCCATTGGAATACCCCTTCGAAGACATCTTTCAGGCACATAGCGAAAAGCCGCGTTAAGGGCAATGGCGCTATTGCCGCATCGCCGCAGCCAACAATCTCAAGTAAAACTTGAAATCGCTGCGCGGAGCGCGGCGATACCAATCACAATGGATGGCAGGTCCGCTATTGCCGATGCCGTTAGCCGGCGAGATGCGGGAACAGCCCGAGCAGGCCGACAACGATCAGATAAAGGGCGACGATATAATTGAGCAGCCGCGGCATCACCAGGATCAGCACGCCTGCGATCAGGGCGATGAGCGGGGTGAGGGCGAGCGTGGAAATGGTCATGTCGGTTCCTTTGATCGGATGGCTATCGAAGCGATGCTTGGTGGATGCCGGCCATGCCGACCTACCACCAGCGCACCCTTGCCCAGAACGCCGAAGCGACCGGAAGGCTCCATGGGCTCGTTCAGGCGGCTTCGCGAAAATACTTGGCGGTGGGCAGGATGGTCAGCGGGGCGAGTTCGCCGGCACCGGGCGTATCGAACAACATGCGCTGCTCCATTGGCGTCGAACGGAAGAACGGAAAGCGAGCGTAGGTTTCATTCTTGATCGCCAGGACATCGGCTTGATAAAGCAGCGCGAAACAGTTGATCACGCCGGCATAGGGCCGCGCATCGCCAATCGGTCGCGCCCGATAGATGCGCTTGTAGAAAGCCGCATGGTCCTCGCGGATCATGGATATGCAATAAGGCGCGCCGAAATGGAAGCAAGCCATGCCCGCAAGGCGCAGCGTCACATACGGGATCTGCGGGTAAAGCCGTGACCATTCGGCGTCCACGGCAAAACGGCTCGGGTCGATAAAGACTTCGCCGGCCGCCAGACGCGGCATCAACAAGTCCTTGTAGACGCTGAGCGCTGGTGATGTGGCGTTATCAGCAGACACGTTATGCAGGCGCATTGTGCTGACCAGCCGCCCCTCGATATAGATTCCGAACGTATGGCAATTGGGCAGTTCGTCAAACTCGTCATGGACCTGACGAGACGCATTCTCGGGCACCAGATCGTTCATCCGATAGGAATTGTAGCGCAGCCTGTAAATGTTTTCGAAGTCCTCGCCGCTTTCACAGCGTCGGTACTCCGTCCGGTCAAGCAGCGCATAAACATGTTGCGCGAAGCTGGACATGGTCTCGGACGCATCTTTCCCACCAGCGCCCGCCGCATGGCCGAGCGAACTCAACTGGGCACACATGAACTCTATTCCCCGCGATTACCGCCACCAGCCAACACTACGGACGGGTCATGAGATGTAAAGATGAAAATAAGTAGGAGCTCGTTTACCGCTCGTTAAGGTTAACAATTAATAAAATTATACTAAAATACGCGGGTTTTCAGCGCGAAGTCAGCGCCGCGGCGCCTTCCTTGCCGTCTGGATGTCCTTGGCAAAGGGCCAGACGGTGCTCGACATCGTCTCGATGCCGGACGCGCTGAGTGCCGACCCGAACAGAAAGCCCTGGACCAGGTCCGGCTTGACCTGCAATGCCAGGATCTTGAGCTGTTCGAAGGTCTCGACACCTTCGACGGTAACCGAAAGTCCCAGCGGCCGTGACAGGTTGACGATGCCCTTGAGCAATTCGAGCGACCGGCTGTTCTGAGTGACATCCATCAGGAACGAGCGGTCGATCTTGATTTTGTCGAGCGGCAGTTTGTGGAGATAGCTGAGGCTCGAATACCCGGTACCGAAATCGTCGAGCGCAATGCGCACGCCGAGCCGCTTCAACTCCTCGATATATTGGCGTGTCAGCGATTTGTCGTCGAGCAGCGCCGTCTCGGTGACCTCAATCTCCAGACGTCCGGCGGAGAGACCGGATTCAGCCAGCGCGTCGCGAACCTTCTGGATGACATCACGGTTGCGGAAATCCTTGGCCGAGAGATTGACCGACACGCTGGTCTGGGCCGGCCATTTGGCGCATTCCGTGCAGGCCGCATGCAGGACGAAGGTGCTGATGTCGGAAATAATCCCCATTTCCTCCGCCAGCGGAATAAAGATACCGGGGGAAATCGGCCCGAGATCGGGATGATCCCAGCGGCACAGCGCTTCGCAACTGGCGATACGCATCGTGCTCATCGCGACGATCGGCTGATAGACCACCCGCAATTCGTTGTTTTCCACGGCGCTGCGCAGGTCCGCCTTCATCAGCTGACGGCTGCGGAAGGCAGCATCCATGGAGGCCTCGAACAGCCGCCAACCGTTCTTGCCAAGCTCCTTGGCCTTGTAGAGTGCAAGGTCGGCTTTGACGATCATGGCGTCAACGTCGGTATCCTTGACCCGCGACAGCACCGCGCCGCCGGAGGCCTGGATGCGTAATCCGTGGCCGGCGACATCGACCTCGCCCTGTAGATTGACAAAGATCTCGTCAACCTGGCCGGTCAGGTGGCTTTCATCCTCAATGCGCTCGAAGAAGATCATGAACTCGTCGCCGCCGAAGCGGCTGACGGTGATGCCTGGCCCAGCGACTGCCGCCAGCCGCTCGGCAACGGCGTAGATCAATCCGTCGCCGACCGGATGGCCGAGCGTGTCGTTGACGCTCTTGAAATCATCGAGATCGAGCACCACCAGCCCGCAGAGACGCTCGGGATCCCCTGAGGCCATGGCTTCCACCACCAACTCGTGGAAGTAGGCGCGGTTGGGCAGGCCGGTGAGACTGTCGTAGCGCGCCATGAAGCGGATCTTGTCTTCCGCCTCGACCCGGGCGGTCACATCCTCGAAAGTGACGACGCCCAGTTCCTGGCTGCCTTCGCGCGCCGAAAATTCATAGTGCTGGCCGTTGGTGAGCGAGACCAGGACCTTGCGGTCGCGGCCCTCGCGCAACGCACGCGTCAGCTGGGCTTCGATGTAACGGCAATCTTTCGGCGCCAGCATGCCGCCTGCAGCGCCGCGCATCAGCAGACCGTGGATCGAGCGGCCTAGCAGCGCATCGGCCGATTTGAGCGACATCAGGTGCGCGGCTTCGGCATTGGCCACCGCCACCCGGCCGTCGGGACCAAGCATGACAAGGCCATGCGACATGGTGTTGAGCGCGCGGTTGAAACGCTGCGCGATGCGGTTCGCCTTCTTTTCCTCCGACAGGGCGGTAAACAGGACTTCGCGGACGATGTCGGCGAACCGTTTGATCGCAAACAGAAAAGGGGCCGACATCAGACCGAGGATGATGTGGTAGATATCGCCGCGCAGGATAAAGCCAAGCGATATGGGCCATGTGGTGGTTATGATAAAAATCATGACCATCCGCGGCGACCCATAATTGCGGCCGGCAATCGACGTGACCGATGCCAGAGTGACGCAGACAGAGGCTATTTCGGCATAGTTGTCGTGGCTGTCATTTGCCAGATAGATACTGACGAAACAGAACGCGCCAAGCATGAAACCATGCATCGAACCGAAAATTATGTAATCGTTTTCGCGATCATGGGCTTCTTCCCACGTCGTCGGGGAAGGAAGTCGCCCGTATTTTCGGATGTTGCGAAGGCGCAGAGTACCGACAATGATGAGCCCAGCGGCAACTAGAAGATACGCCAAGTCCATGGTCTTCCAATAGACCAGAATGACGAGGAGTGTCTGCGCAACAAGGCCGATCGACAGCGTGAACCCGTCGCGAAACAGCGTTTCCACGAACGGAATGTAAACGTCGACCGGAATCTCGTTTTTTCGTCTCAGATTCACGCCTGGATCCCAACCCTGGGGAACCCAGCAGTGTCACATTGGCCTTAAGAAAGGTTTAGAGCGGCGTTTCGAACCCTGCCAACATCCATTGGTGACGCGGCGGAAGCAGGGAAACTACCGTTCAGGTAAACAAGGCGTATCACAGCGCTGAATTATTCGGCGGCTTGAAGTTGCGGCCGCAGCGGCGCCGTCGAGAGGCGGTCGAGCAGACGCTGGCGTTCGCCGGCGGCTTTTTCGGCACTGGCCTGCTTGACGTGGCCAAAGCCGCGGATGAGCGCCGGTACCGAAACAAGCGCGGCAGCAACCTCGATCTTGCCCGGCGCCAGCGCGCCGGCGACAAGTTCCAGGTCGGCTTCATAGAGGGCAAGAAGCTGCCGCTCCATACGCCTCTCGGCGCTGTAGCCGAACAGGTCGAAAACGGTGCCGCGCAGGCCCTTCATTGCCGCCAGCAGGCGGAACGCGTTCATCATCCACGGGCCAAAGCTCGATTTCTTCGGCTTCCCGTCACTGCCGCGCCTGCCCATGATCGGCGGTGCGAGATGGAATTCAAGCT
Source organism: Mesorhizobium sp. M0664 (assembly GCF_040320565.1). Classification (NCBI taxonomy): domain Bacteria; kingdom Pseudomonadati; phylum Pseudomonadota; class Alphaproteobacteria; order Hyphomicrobiales; family Phyllobacteriaceae; genus Mesorhizobium; species Mesorhizobium sp. M0664. The sequence continues at coordinate 82,745 of NZ_JAMYPW010000001.1, read as the reverse complement.
TGCCGTAGCTCTGGAACTGCTTTGCGAGCTCTGCGGCAAAGGAGCCGTCAGTATAAAGCCGCGCCACCTCGTATTCGTCCTTGATCGCCATCAGCTTGAACAGGTTCTTTGCGGCAGCCTCGGTCACCACGGTCGACCCGGGCACAGCATTGGTTTCGGCCTTGCGCAGCGCCGCCAGTCTGTCGGCATAGCGCTTGCCATAGGCGGCGTTCTGGTAGGCGGTCAGGAAGCCGACGCGGCGAGCAATGATATCGTCCAGCGTCTCGGCAATGGCGGCATGCTGCGTGGCCTTGCCCGGCTGGGCGAGAAGGCTGCGGACGAAATCCGGCTGGTGGGCGGCGCGGCGGCCCCAGCGAAATGCCGCGACATTCATCGCTACCGCCTCGCCGTTGAGCTCGATCGCCTTCTCGACCGCCTCCGTCGACAGCGGCAAGCCGCCATGCTGGAAGGCGAATCCGAGCATGAACATGTTGGCACCAAGCGAGCTGCCGAACAGGGCAGTGGCGGTGCGGGTAGCGTCGAAGAAATGCGTCCTGTCGTCGCCCGCGGCCGCTCTTATCGCCTTCTTCAGCCGCTCGACGGGCAGCGAGAAATCGGCCGAACGGGCGAACTCGCCCGGCATGATCTCGGCAGTGTTGGCGAGGAAGATGGTATGGCCTTCGCGCACCGCGGCCAACACCTTCTTGGCACCTGAAACGACGAGATCGCAGCCGAGCACGAGATCGGCCTTGCCGGCCGATACCCGAATGGCGTGGATGTCGTCCGGCGTGCGGGCGATGCGGACATGGGTGAACACCGAGCCGCCCTTCTGGGCGAGGCCGGCCATGTCGATCATGCCGCAGCCCTTGCCTTCCAGGTGCGCGGCCATGCCCAGCACCGCGCCTATGGTGACGACGCCGGTGCCGCCGACACCGTCGATGATCGCCGCCCAGCCTTGTTCACCGAGCGCAAATTGCGCCGGCGCCGGCACCCCCGCGAGCGGGTCGGCCGCGCCGGCTATGCCTTCGGCTTTCCTGATTTTGGCGCCGTGAACGGTGACGAAGGAGGGGCAGAAACCGTTGACGCAAGAGAAGTCCTTGTTGCAGCTCGACTGGTCGATCTTGCGCTTGCGGCCGAATTCGGTCTCGACCGGCTGGATCGAGACGCAATTCGACTGCACGCCGCAATCGCCGCAGCCTTCGCAGACCAGCTCGTTGATGAAGATACGCTTGTCCGGATCGGGGAAGGTGCCGCGCTTGCGGCGGCGACGCTTCTCGGCGGCGCAGGTCTGGTCGTAGAGCAGCACCGAGACGCCTTTGACCGAACGCAACTCGCGCTGGACGAGATCGAGGTCGTCGCGGTGATGGATGGTGGCGCCGGCGGGAAATTCCACCTTGCCGGTATATTTGTCCGGCTCGTCAGTGACGATGACGATGCGCTCCACGCCCTCGGCGCGCACCTGCCTTGCGATCATGTCCACCGTCAGGCCGCCCTCGTGCGGTTGCCCGCCGGTCATCGCGACGGCGTCGTTGTAGAGGATCTTGTAGGTGATGTTGGCGTCGGTCGACAGCGCGAAACGGATCGCCAGCACACCCGAGTGGTTGTAAGTGCCATCGCCCAGATTCTGGAAGATGTGCTCGCGCTTCGAGAACGGCGCCTGGCCGACCCACTGCGCGCCCTCGCCGCCCATGGCGGTGAAGCCGACGGTGTTGCGGTCCATCCACAGCGCCATGAAATGACAGCCGATTCCGGCGGCGGCGAGCGAGCCGTCCGGCACCTTGGTCGAGGAATTGTGTGGGCAGCCGGAGCAGAAGAAGGGCGTGCGCGAGGCGATGTCTGACGTGTCGGCCAGCATCGCCTGGAACTGGCGCAATTTCGCAACCCGCGCGGCGATTTCTTCCGACGGGCCGATAGTTCGCAAAATCCTCTCGCCGAGCGCGATGGCAATATCGTTGGGGTCGAGCGCGCCCTTGGCCGGGAACAGCCAGTCGCCGGTCTCGTCCTTCTTGCCGACGATGACCGGCTGCGTCGCGGTGCCGTAAAGGTTCTCGCGCAGTTGCACCTCGATCAGCGAGCGTTTCTCCTCGACGACGACGATGGTATCGAGGCCGCGAGCAAAGTCGGCGATGTGTTGCAGGTCGAGCGGCCACGGGCAGCCGACCTTGAACAGCCTGATACCGATACGACTGGCGGCCGCTTCGTCGACGCCGATATCCTCCAGCGCCTGGCGAACATCGAGATAACTCTTGCCGATGGTGACGATGCCAAGCTTGGCGCTGGTGCCGCCCGAATAGACGATCCGATTCAGCCCATTGGCGTGGATGAACGCAGAAGCGGCGGCGCGCTTGTATTCATGCAACCGCTCCTCCTGGCCGAGCATGTCGATCTCGTTACGGATGTTGAGGCCGCCGGGCGGCATGTCGAAGTCCGGAATGACGATATCTAGCCGGTCAAGCGCGGTATCGACCGAGGCTGTCGATTCGATGTTGTCCTTGACGCATTTGATCGCCGCCCAGGTGCCGGCAAAACGCGACATGGCAAAGCCGTAAAGGCCGTAGTCGATGATCTCCTGAACGCCGGCCGGATTAAGGATCGGCACCATGGTGTCGACGAACAGGAACTCGGTAGCATGCGCGTTGGTCGAGGATTCGGCCATGTGGTCGTCACCCATCAGAGCCAGCACGCCGCCATGTTTCGACGACCCGGCGAGATTGGCGTGGCGGAACACGTCGCCGGAGCGGTCGACGCCCGGACCCTTGCCGTACCAGACCGAAAAAACGCCGTCATGGGTACCTTCGCCCAGCAATTCGGCCTGCTGCGAGCCCCAGCAGGCGGTGGCGGCGAGCTCCTCGTTGAGACCGGGCTGGAAGACGATGTCCGACTGCGCGAGCTGGTTCCTGGCCTTCCACAGCTGCATGTCGAGGCCGCCGAGCGGCGAGCCGCGATAGCCGGAGACGAAACCGGCGGTGTTCAGGCCAGCCCGGCGGTCGCGCTCGCGCTGCATCAGAAGCATGCGGATGACTGCCTGGGCACCCGACAGGAAGATGCGCTCCTTTGCCAGGTCGAACTTGTCGTCGAGCGCGACATTGTGCAGCGTCATCAGGCATTTCCTGTGCGGAGGCCGCGCCTGGAGGTGCGCGGCCAACGTCGGAGTCGAGTGCCCACAGTCTTTCTTCCCTTGCCGGGGAGGTCAAACAAAATCGAAGGTGCCAGGCGGTCCGCAACAAACGATCCGTGCTTGGCCGTGTGGCGCCACGAAACGCCTGTCGGGGAGGATGGCCGAGCATGAAAAATTCCGGCGGCGGTCGGTGCCGCTAGTGATGCATCATGCAGCCTTTGGGCAACTGGGCTTCGGTTCACCGGGCAGCTTGCCGTCGACATGGCCGGCCAAGTCCTTGTTGAGCTCGTAGACTGGCCCGACCACCAGAGGCCGGTCGGGCAGGACCGACTGGTCGAGCGAGGACGTCAGAGTGGTCGCGAAACTCTGTAGCAACTTGCCGCTGGAATCCTCGATGCGGATCGACACCGCATAGGGCTTGTCCTTGACAACGCAGGTAAGCGGCGGGCTGGTGAGCGTCACATGCGGCAACTTCGGCCATATTTTCTGGGTGACGATGATCGGATCACCACCGGCCGGGTTCTGGAAGGAGACCACAGCGACCTGCCCCTCACCCACCGGCCGCAGCGGATTGAGGGTGATGACATAGGTGGCGATACCCAGCCGGTAGTTGAACTCGAACAGCTTCCCGGAAATGGCGAACAGCTGGTCCTTGCCGGAATCACGGCAGGCGCCGAGCGCGGCCGCCGCGAACAACGTCGCGACGACAATCATCGCGCGTGAGAATCTTCTAGACATTGGTGACCTCCCTGGCCGCGGTCCGGCGGCGATAGTGTCGGTTTGCCTTCTGGCGGTTGCCGCACACCGCCATGTCGCACCAGAGGCGGCTGGAATTGCGGCTTTTGTCGACAAACAGCCAGCTGCAGTTCGGACATATCCGCAGCCTGGCGATGGTGTCGCTACGCAGCAGCGACAGCGCCGAGACCGCAAGCGCGGCCTCGAAGGCAATCGGCGTCGCCGGATCACCGAACGGTTTTCCAGGCGTGCCGATTTCGGTGCGGCTATGAGCGAGGCCATCGGCGCAGGCTTCCAAGAATTTCGGCATATCGCCGGTCGCGATCGCACCTTTCGATACCGCGCCGCGAAACAGCCGATCGGTCGTCTCCCGGATCGACAGCACCACCGGTGCGATCTTTTCAGGCGCCGGCGCTACGAGCCGCCTGCCGCCGAGCTCGGCGACGCGAAAGGCACTCGCGGCTTCGGCAAAGCGGGCGATCTCGGCCGGATCGTCGAAACGGTCGAAAGTTTTCTCCGGATCGTTCCGCAAAACGACGGTGTTCGCCGTATCGAGCGCCAGCATGCCACCGGTAAAGCGGTGCGGAGTCCAGGATACTGTCATATGGCGAATCTAACTGATAACTCGCGTTTGACAAGTTAGATTCCGGGTGCAACGCTTGTCACTGAGGCGACCGCCGTACTGAGAATATCGTTCGTCCCAAACCTCTGCCCCGATTGCGGGGCATGCATAGAGGGTCTTGCATGCTCTATTTCTTCCAGCAGGTTCTGAACGGGCTGCATTCGGGCGCGCTCTACGCATTGCTTGCCTTCGGCTACGTGCTGACCAACGGCATCCTGCACCGTACCAATCTTGCCTATGGCGCGCTGTTCGCCTTTTGCGGGCATACGATGATCCTCACCGCGGCGTTCGGCTATCAGGCGCTGTGGCTGACGCTGTTTGCATCGGTCGCGCTCGGCGTAGCTGCGGCATTCCTTTATGCGGCGCTGCTCAGCCATGTCCTGTCGCGAAGTATCTTCGAACCGCTGGCCGACCGCTCGCCCAACGCCATCGTGGTGACGACGCTCGGCATATTGCTGGTCTTGTCGGAAGCCAGCCGCATCGCCGCCGATACCCATGACCTATGGTTGCCGCCAATGCTGGCCCAGACCATCGTCTTCGCGCAGAATGCCAGCTTCAAGGCGACGTTGACGCTGATCCAATTGCTCGATTGCGCCGCCGTACTGGCGGCCATAGCGCTGGCTGCTTGGGGCTTCGCATATTCGAGCTTCGGCCGGAGCTGGCGCGCCGTATCCGACGATCCCAAGGCGGCTGCGATGTGCGGCGTCGATGTCCGTGCGGTGTTTCGGCGTACGGTGCTTTTCGGCGGCCTTTGCGCGGCACTGGCCGGCGTGCTCGCCGCCTTCTACTACGGCAACATCAGCTTCGGCACAGGGTTGGTCTACGGGTTGAAAATCCTGTTCGTGACCGCAGTGGGCGGCTATCTTTCGCCTTTGCGGGCGGCACTGGGCGCCGCCGCTTTCGGCATGGCCGAATCGCTATGGGCCGGCTATTTTCCGCTCGAATGGCGGGACGGCTGGATGTACCTGTTCCTCGTCGCCATGCTTGTGCTGATCGGCGCCGGCCGCGACCAACAGAAGATCGCCTGAGCCGCACCCGACTTTGCTTGGGTGAAAGCGCCGCATGTCCTTGGACATGCAAAGGACGCGGCAGCATTTTGCCGCCCGTCATCTCACAACTGTGTTTATGCGGGCTGTCCCGTGTTGACCCGCCGGACCACGCACTGCATACCGTTGGTCCACAGCGACACGACGGACAGGGAACCGCCGCGCTCTGACACAAGGGAGGAATGCATGGCAGGGCTTCTCGCTCTTTCCAAAACCATTGACCGTTTGAACGAATTCATCGGCAAATGGGTTTCGTGGCTGATCCTGCTGGCGATCCTGGTAAGCGCCGCCAACGCCGTCATCCGCAAGGTGTTCGACATGTCCTCGAACGCCTGGCTGGAATTGCAATGGTATCTGTTCGGCGCCGCCTTCATGCTGGCCGCCGCCTACACGCTGAAGCAGAACGACCATATCCGCATCGATATCGTCTACGGCATGTTCTCGCGCCGCGTGCAGCACTGGATCGACCTTTTCGGTCACGTCTTCTTCCTGATGCCGTTCGTGACGTTGATGGTGGTCTATTTCGTTCCCTATGTGTCGCTGTCGTATCGCAGCGGGGAGATGTCGAACAATTCCGGCGGGCTGATCATCTGGCCGGCGAAGGCGATCCTGCTGGTCGGCTTTTTTCTGCTCGCACTGCAGGGCATTTCCGAAATCATCAAGAAAATCGCCATCATGCGCGGTCAGATGGACGATCCCACTCCGTTCATATCGGCGCATGAGCAGGCCGAACTCGAAGCCAAGGCGCTCGCCGAAGAGGTGCGCTCGTGATCGAGTTCATCGCCCAGAACATGGCGCCGATCATGTTCGCCTCGCTGGTCGTCTTCCTGCTGATCGGCTATCCCGTCGCCTTCTCGCTCGCCGCCAACGGCCTGATGTTCTTCTTCATCGGCGTGCTTCTGTCGCCCTATTCGGGCGGCTCGATCAATCTCGCCTGGCCGTTGCTGCACGCGTTGCCGGATAATTTCTATGGCAGTCGGGTGATGTCGAACGATACGCTGCTGGCGATCCCGTTCTTCACCTTCATGGGCATCGTGCTCGAACGATCCGGCATGGCCGAAGACCTGCTCGACACGATCGGCCAGCTGTTCGGACCGGTCCGTGGTGGCCTTGCCTATGCCGTGATTTTCGTCGGCGCGCTGCTTGCCGCGACGACCGGCGTGGTGGCGGCTTCCGTCATTGCCATGGGTCTGATTTCGCTGCCGATCATGCTGCGCTACGGCTACGACCGGCGGCTGGCATCCGGCGTCATTGCCGCGTCCGGGACGCTCGCCCAGATCATCCCGCCGTCGCTGGTGCTGATCGTCCTGGCCGACCAGCTCGGCCGCTCAGTCGGCGATATGTATAAGGGAGCGCTGATCCCCGGGCTCATTTTGACCGGCATCTACATGCTCTACATCCTGCTCATGTCGATCTTTCGGCCGAAGTCGATGCCGGCACTGCCGCTTGAGGCCCGCACGCTCGGCCACGGTGTGCTGTCGCTGCTGGCGGCGCTGCTGGCGGCGGTGGTGGTTTCCTATGCGGCGTATCGCTACCTCGCGCCGAACCATGGCGGCAACGCCGATATTCTCGGCGCCACCATCGGCGTCATCTTCATCTATGTCGTGGCGATCGTCGACCAGCGCCTGAAGATCAACCTGATGTCCAGACTGGCACAGCAGGTGATCATCGTGCTGATCCCGCCGCTGGCGCTGATCTTCCTGGTGCTGGGCACCATCTTCCTTGGCATCGCCACGCCGACGGAAGGCGGCGCCATGGGCGCCGTCGGCGCGCTTGCAATGGCGGCGGTGAAGGGGCGGCTGTCGCTCGACGTGGTCAAGCAGGCGCTGGCCTCGACGACCAGGCTGTCGTCCTTCGTTCTGTTCATCCTGATCGGCGCGCGGGTGTTCTCGCTGACCTTCTACGGCGTCAATGGCCACATCTGGGTCGAGCACCTGTTGACGTCGCTGCCGGGCGGTGAAGTCGGTTTCCTGATTGGCGTCAACATCCTCGTCTTCGTGCTCGCCTTCTTCCTCGACTTTTTCGAGCTTGCCTTCATCATCGTGCCGCTTTTGGCGCCAGCGGCTGACAAACTCGGCATCGACCTGATCTGGTTTGGCGTGCTTTTGGGCGTCAACATGCAGACCTCCTTCATGCATCCGCCCTTCGGCTTCGCGCTGTTTTATCTGCGCTCGGTCGCCGCGCGCGTGCCCTATCTCGACCGACTCACCGGCAAGCAGATCGCGCCCGTCACCACAGGGCAGATCTATTGGGGCGCAGTGCCCTTCGTCTGCATCCAGGTGATCATGATCGGCCTGACCATCGCCTTCCCGCAGATGGTGATGCACTACAAAGGCACTGTCGTCGATCCTGGCACCATCAACTACCAGGTGCCGGAAACGCCTGGCATCGGCTTGTCGCCGCTTGGCACGCCGCCGGCCAACGGCGGCACTGCCCCGGCCTCACCTTCCCCACCGGATTTGTCGCAGCCGCCGAGCTTCGACGAAAAGCCGCCCGCGAAACCGGCGGCGCCGGCAATCGATCTGTCGCAACCACCGAGTTTCAACTGAGGAAGGCCCGGCAGCCATGAAGGCGGTTCGGTTGGAGCGAGTGGGCAGCCTCGCCGTGTGCGAGGTCGAGAAACCGACCGCCGGGCCGAACGATCTGCTGGTACGCATCGAGGCGTGCGGCGTCTGCGGCACCGACAGGCATCTTTTCCATGGTGAATTCCCGTGCACGCCGCCGGTGACGCTCGGGCATGAATTCTCCGGCATCGTCGAGGCGGTCGGACCTGCCGTATCCGGCTTTTCCGTCGGCGACCGCGTCACCGGCGATCCCAACATTGCCTGTGGCCGATGCGAGCATTGTCAGGCCGGCCGGGTCAATCTCTGCGGCAATCTACGCGCCATCGGCATCCATCGCGATGGCGGCTTTGCCGAATATCTTGTCCTGCCCCAGAAACAGGCCTTCGTCTTGCCAGGCGATCTGAAGCCTACGCATGGTGCTTTCTGCGAGCCGCTCGGCTGCTGCCTGCATGGCGTGGACCTTGCCGCGATCAAACCAGGCTCGTCGGTCGCGGTGCTCGGCGGCGGCGTGATCGGCCTGCTCACCGTTCAACTGGCAAAGCTCGCCGGTGCGACGACCATTATCTTGTCGACCCGTCAGGCCTCGCGGCGGGCTCTTGCCGAGCAATTTGGCGCAACGGCGACGCTCGATCCCAGCGCCTTCGATGTCATCGATGCGATCGTCGGCCGGTCGGGTTTGATGCCGGGCGGCGTCGACGTGGTGTTCGAATGCGCCGGCGTGAAAGACACTGTTGAGCAGGCGATGCGGCTGGCCAAAGCGGGCGGCACCGTCGTCGTCGTCGGCGTGATGCCGCAAGGCATGAAAGTGGCGTTCGAACCGTTCGATCTGCTGTTCCGTGAGTTGAAGGTCCTGGGTTCCTTCCTCAACCCCTTTACCCATCGCCGGGCCGCCAATCTTATCGCCTCGGGGACGATCGAAGTAGATCGGCTGATATCACGACAGGTCAGCCTCGACGAGGCGGTGGCGATCATTGCCAACCCGCCGGCGCCAGGCGAGGTCAAGGTCGTGGTGGTGCCCGACTGATCGCAAATGAATGCGCTACGGCGCCAGTGTTCCGAAAGGAACACTGGCGCCGCGAAGCAACAGGATCAGAGCTTGGCATTGCGCTGCTGGACCATCATGAAGGTGTCATAGTTGTACTCGGCCACCTGCGCCCAGAGATAATGCTCCTTGCGGAACGCCTTGATCGAATCCCAGATCTTCTTGAACGGCGCATTCGAGGCTTCCATCTCGGCATAGACTTCGTTGGCCTTTTCGAAACAGGCGGCCATGATCTCCTGGCTGAACGGGCTCAACTTGGCACCGCCGGCAACCAGCCGCTTAACCGCCGCCGGATTGAGATAGTCGTATTTCTGCAGCATGTTGGCGTCGGCCGCTTGAGCGGCAGTATGCACCAGCGACTTGTAAGCCGGCGAAAGTTCGTCGTATTTCGCCTTGTTGAACATCAGATGGACGGTCGGTCCACCTTCCCACCAGCCGGGATAGTAGTAATAGGGCGCAACCTTATAGAAGCCGAGCTTCTCGTCGTCGTAAGGGCCGACCCATTCGGCGGCGTCGATCGTGCCTTTTTCCAACGCCGGATAAATGTCGCCACCGGCGATCTGCTGCGGAACCACCCCGAGCCTTTGCACCACTTTGCCGGCAAAACCACCGATACGCATCTTGAGGCCGGAAAGGTCGGCGACCGTTTTGATCTCCTTGCGGAACCAGCCACCCATCTGCACGCCGGTATTGCCGCCCGGCAGCCCGAACAGACCTTGCGTCGCCAGGAACTCGTTGAACAGATCGATGCCGCCGCCATGATAGTGCCAGGCGTTGATGCCGCGCGCGTTGAGCGAAAACGGAACCGCCGCTCCCAGCGCCCACGTCGGGTCCTTGCCCCAGTAATAGTATGCCACGGTATGGCAGGCCTCGACCGTGCCGGCTGTGGTGGCATCGGCGGCCTGCAGGCCGGGAACGAGTTCGCCGGAGGCGAAGACCTGGACCTGGAAGTTGCCGTCGGTCGCCTCCGACAGCATCTTGGAAAACACTTCGGCGCCGCCATAGATCGTATCGAGCGACTTCGGGAAGGACGACGCCAGTCGCCAGGTCACTTTCGGATTGGACTGGGCGATGGCCGGCGCAGCAAGTGTCGCGGCAGCGGCCGCAGCGCCGAAACCGGTGGTGCCGGCCTTGCGGATGAACGAACGACGATCCATGAAGTTCCTCCCTTTTGGATCCACTGACCGACATTCGGGACACTTCGGCGCCCGGATCGGCTTCGAGCCGACAATACACAGGCAAGGAGTCGAGTCCAGCACGGCAGCCCGGTTTGAGTGGCGCATTTCGGGGAAATTCACGGCGTTGGGGCAGATCTTGCAACTATAGTCTAAGGTCGATTAACTGGCCTACGCGACACGCCGAAACTTGCCATGGAAATGCGCCTTCGGATCGCCTATTTTGCAGGCAGATAATTCGTTGCACCCGATGGGATCCGGACCAAATGCACCAGCCGCTCGTCGCCGTATCGACCGATGTCCGCCAGTTCGACAATTACACCTGGCATGCCGCGCCACAGCAATATCTCGAAGCGGCGCTTTCGGGTGCAGGCGTGTTCCCGCTGCTGGTACCGTCCTTCGGCGACCGGCTCGACTTCGACGAACTGCTTTCCGCCGTCGACGGCGTCATGGTCACCGGCTCCAAATCGAACGTTCATCCCTCGCTCTATGGCGGCGACGCCAGCGAAGCCAATGGTCCTTACGACTCCGCCCGCGACGCGACGACGTTGCCGCTGATCCGCCGGGCGGTGGAGCGCGGGGTGCCATTGCTCGCCATCTGCCGCGGCATCCAGGAGATGAATGTGGCGCTGGGTGGCACGTTGGCCACCGAAATCCAGGAACGCGCCGGTTCGCTCGATCATCGTGCGCCGGCAAGCGACAATCAGGACGAACGCTTCGCCATCCGCCAGAGCGTGGCGATAAAACCCGGCAGCTGCCTGGCCGGGGTCTTCGGCGCCGGCGATATCATGGTCAATTCGGTGCATCGCCAGGCCATCGACCGGCTTGGCCCAAAGCTGCAGGTCGAAGCGGTCGCCGCCGACGGCACTGTCGAGGCGGTTTCGGTGCGCGATGCACGGGCTTTCGCTGTCGGCGTCCAGTGGCATCCCGAATACTGGGTCAAATCGGACAGTATCTCGGTAAAGATATTTCGCGCATTCGGCGATGCGGTGCGCCTGCATCAGGCGGCGAAATCGGGTGTGCGCGCAGCCGCGGAATAGTCCTGCCGCGCTCGCTAGTTGCCGGCTGACGCCAGCGTCAGCAGCGGCAGCGCCGGCGCGTAGGATTCGTAACCATCGCCGTCGGCGACTGAGAACATGACGATCGGATCGGTGCCGTTGGCGCTGAAGGTGACCGTGCCGTCATCCTGCTCTCGCCAGAACTTCGCCTGCTCGACGCCGGGCAACACCCGGCGGCAATTTGCTGCGACCGTCAACAGCGACAGGCCTTGCGAAATCTCGGCGCCGCGGCTGACCGCACAAGACCCCTCGTTGCCATGGGCTACCAGCCTGTAGTTGCCGGATGAAAGCGGTGACTCACTGGCCGCACGGCTTTCACCGCTACCGGCGTAAAACAGCTGGGCGCTGCCGAACAGCACAGCGACTGCCATCAATGCAGGAAGCGTCTTCATCCTGGTTCTCCGCGCATTTCAAGCGCGCCGGTTCGAAGAGATCAGGGAGGCGCGCTTCATCTTGCTGTCATGTCCTGTCAGGCGGACATACACTGCGAGGGGACCAGAATGATTCCGAAGGGTTAAGCTGAAGTTAATAGATATGGCAGCCCGCTTACGGCCTTGCCTTGACATTTGCCGTCTCCGGCACCGGCGTCAGCGCCTTGCGCTGCGAAAACCACGAGACCAGATTGTCGACGCAAAGGTTGGCCATGGCGCGGCGCGTATGCTCGGACGCCGAGCCGACATGCGGCAAAAGCGAGGTGTTGGGCGCGGCAAGCAACGCCGCTGGCACATTCGGCTCGTCGGCAAAGACGTCTAGCCCGGCAGCGGCGATGCTGCCGCTGGCAAGTGCGGCGGCAAGGGCTGGTTCGTCGACCGTGCTGCCCCGGCCGATATTGACGAAGACGCCGTTCGGCCCCAGAGCCGAGAGGATTTCGGCATTGACGGCCTTTTCCGTCGAGGCCCCGCCGGGCGCCACCGAGATCAGTGTGTCGACCGCCTCGGCGAGACCTTTCAGCGTCGGGTGATAGTCATAGGACAGGCCTTCGACGCGGCGCCGGTTGTGATAGGCGATGGGCAGTCCGAAAGCATCGAGCCGCCGGGCAATGGCGAGGCCGATGCGGCCCATGCCGAAGATGCCGACATGGCGACCGCGCAAAGTCAGCCGGCTCAGCGGATAGTTGCCGTTGCGCAGCCAGCTTCCGTCGCGCAGCCAGGCCTCGGCGCGCGGCAGTTCGCGGACGGCATTGATCAACAGGCCGAGCGCCGTATCGGCGACCTCTTCGGTCAGCACATCCGGCGTGTTGGTGACCATGATGCCGCGCCGTGCGGCGTGGCGGATATCGACCGAATCATAGCCGACGCCGAAATTGGCGATAATCTCGAGCTTTGGCAGCGCGTCCATCAACGCGGCGCTTATGCCGCCAAAGGCGGCTATGCCGCGCACCGTATGACGCATCTCGTCGGTGACCAGCGACGGATCGGCGCGTTCGATCCGGACGCGGCTGAACGCCCCGTCGATGCGGCCGACCGCATGGTCGTTGAACTGGCCCGGCACCAGAATGGTAACAGCTTGCTGTTCGGTTTTTGTCATGCACGTTCCACCGGTTTGCCGGTCGACTGGCGCACATGCAGTTCCGGCTTGATCAGTTCCTGCGACGGCCGCACCGTCTGTCCGTTGAGTTTGTCGAGCAGCGCGCTGGCGGCGCGGCGGCCAACCTCGCGCTGGCCGTTCCACACGGTAGTCAGCGCCGGCGTGGCGATCGCCGCTTCCTCGAGGTCGTCATAGCCGGTAACCGAGATGTCGATGCCCGGCACCAGCCCGGCGCGGGCAATGCCATTCATCAGACCGATGGCGACGAGGTCGTTCCAGCAGCAGGCCGCGGTCGGCCTGTCCTTCAGCGCCAGGAACTGCCCGGCAGCCTCGAAGCCGGCCTGCTTCGTGCGCGGGCCGGCAATGCGCCAGGACGGCCTGACCTCAAGCCCTGCCGCCTCCATGGCGTTGACATATCCCTGATAGCGGTCGCGGCCGGTCGACGTCTGGTCGGTACCGCCGATCATGGCGATGCGCTTGTGGCCAAGCGAGATCAGATGGTTGGTGGCAAGCCCGGTGCCATAGGCATCGTCGCCGCGAAACACCGGCACGTCGGCACCTTCGACGGTGCGTGCAATCAGCACTGCCGGGAGACCGTTCTCCTCGGCCAAGATTATGTCTTCGGGCGGCGTGCCGATGGCCGGCGACATGATGACCCCGTCAGCGCCAAGCTGCAGAAGCGTGTCGATGAAAGTGCGTTGTTTCTCGAGCTGGTCGTAGTGGTTCGACAGGATGAAGGTTTGCCGGCTGCGGTCGAGCTCGCTCTCTATCGAACGCAATATCTCGGCAAAGAACGGGTTCATGATGTCGTGGACGACGACGCCGACTATGCCCGAGCGCGAGGTGCGCAGGCTGGCGGCGCGGCGGTTGTAGATATAGCCGATGGCGCGTGCATGTTCCTTGATGCGATCGCGGGTGCCGCCGGCGACCAGCGGGCTGTCGCGCAAGGCCAGCGAGACCGTGGCCGTGGACACGCCGAGCGCATCCGCGATGGTCGAAAGCTTGATCTTCTGTGCCAGCGCCCTGCGCTCCCGAAGCAATTTAAACTGTTTAAAGGCCGGCTCTTATGCCATCGATTCCGAGCAAATCAAAGTTTTTTTGCCAGCGCTTCGCGTCCGCGCCCAGCGTTGCGCGGTTGCGCAAGCGGAGCCGGTGCTCGCGGTGAACGATGTAGAGGCCGCTGGCGACGATGACTGTGGCACCGACCAGCGTCCAGCGATCGGGAAACTGGTTGAAGACGATCAGGCCGGAGATGATCATCCAGATCATCTGCGAATAGGGATAGGGAGCCAGGGCCGTGGTGGTGGCAAGGCGATAGGCCTGCACAATAAGCCAATGACCGATGGCGCCGAAGACGCCAAGCATCAGCAATATGAACCAGTGCCAGCCATCCTGCGGCAGCGAAGGCGAAAACGGCAGTGTCGGCAGCAGCAGCACGGCCGGCGCCAGCGCCGAAAACAGGATCAGGCTTTCCGAGGTTTCCGTCGCCGACATGCGGCGCGTCATGATGACGTAGAAACTGTTCGATAGCATCGAGCCGAGCGCAAAGAGATGGCCGACGCCAAAAACGCCGACGCCCGGCCGGGTGATGATGAGGACGCCGACAAAGCCGCTCATGATGGCCAGCCAGCGCCGCCAGCCAGCCCATTCGCCGAGCAACGGACCGGCAAGCGCGGTGATCACCATCGGGCCGAAGAAGTAGATCGAGGTGGTTTCCACCAGTTGCAGCGTCCGCAGCGCCAGAATGTTGAACATCGTCGATCCGAACAGGAGCAGACCGCGCGTGATGTGCGCCGGCAGGTTGGCGGGACGAAAGCGCAGCGGCTCGCGCCATCCGCGCAGAAAGACGCCGACGATCAGCACATGGACCGCGAAGCGGGTCCAGGCGACGATCAGCGCCGAGACGCCGGCCAGCACAAGGTACTTGCTGCTGGTGTCGAGGAAGGTGAAAAACACATAGACGGAAAGCATGCACAGGATCGCCGCCGGCGATGTCGCGCTTTCGTCTTGTCTTGGGGGAGCATTCAATTTCAGGCCGGACGGGAAGCAAGGCAGTCCCTCACCAATGCGGCAATTGTCGCCTGCGGGCAAGCCAAAACAGGCTGGCACAACGACAGCCGCCGGCAGGCTCAGTTTGTTTCCCAGTGGCCGACCTAGTGGCCGACGACTCAGGCGTGCATGCGGGCGCCCTTGGTGATCTTGTCGACGAGCTTCTTTTCGGCGCGAAGCGCGATGCCGACCACCTTGGCATGCTCCGGCGCAAATTCGGCAAAGACGGCGCGGTTGGCCAGATCATACCCGGTCGAAAACATTTCCTCGACATAGAGCGAAACCGTCACACCACGCTCCAGCGCCCGCCGCTGGATCGCGCCGAGCGTCTGGCCGTCCGCCGAAAGCACGATGACCGGCTGGATCGACAGCGGGTTGTAGATATTGCCGGCGCGATCACGGTAGGGGTCGCCGATAATGTCGGGAAATTGCGCGACGATGCCGCTGGTCAGAAAGGCGGTGACATTGAGCTTTTGCCAGACGGGAAGATCATCCTTGAGCACGATTGCAAATTTCGTATCGAACATGCGACAGTTTCCATCCGAAAAGGGGGCCAATCCGAGGCTGCGAGTGAAGCGATGGCGCACGATCTGGACCGGGAAGCCTTTCAGGGTCTTGGACGTTTGTGCGTGGATGCAGCCGAGAACTGCATCGTACCGGCACCCGGTGCTGCCGGGATGGAACGCATCGAGGCCCGGTTCCACGGCAATGCCTTCGATCTCCATCGCCACGACACCTATGCGATCGGGGTGACGCTTTATGGCGTGCAGCGCTTCCGCTATCGCGGCCAAACGCATCAGAGCCTGCCTGGCCAGATCATTATCCTTCATCCCGACGAACTGCACGATGGCGGTGCCGGCACCGAAGACGGCTTGCGATACAGAATGCTCTATTTGGAGCCGTCCCTGATGCTCGATTGTCTCGGCGGCGGATCACTGCCATTCGTCGGGAATGCCGTGGTGACAGACCGCGATCTCCGGGCGACGCTGCTTTCCGCGCTCGGGCCGTTGAATCAGGAACTGGACGAGCTGTTTGTCGTCGATTTCATGACGCAGCTTATGCAAAGCCTAGCGCGGCACGCCGGTCAGCGGGCGAAACCGGTAGCGAAAACTGCGTGGCGCGCCGCCAGCCTGGCGCGCGACTATCTGGAGGAAAATGTTGCGCGGATTGTACGTTCGCATGAATTGGAGGCGATAACCGGATTGGACCGTTATGCCCTTTCGCGGCATTTCCGCGCCACCTTCTCCACCAGCCCGCACCGGTTCCTGGTGATGCGCCGGCTTCAGCGGGCCCGTCGGATGATCGAAGCCGACGAGCCGCTGGCGCAAATCGCCATCGCAGCCGGCTTCAGTGATCAAAGCCATTTCAATCGGCATTTCAAGAAGGCGTTCGGTGTCACACCGGGACGTTGGTCGGCACTGACGCGGCGGCCGTCAGCGGCGAACGCGTGAGCTATTCAAGCATCTTGTCTTCGATATCCAGTTCGTCATCCGGGAGCACCATTTCGCCGTTCGACAGGTTCGCCTCGACGCGGGCAAGCAGCTTGAACAGCGCTTTCTGGTCCTTCTTGTCGAGACCCTTCAATGCCTGCTTTTCGGTCTTCTTCACCGACTTCTCGATGGCGTGGATGATTTCGCGGCCGGTGTCGGTGAGGAAAATATGCGCCTGGCGGGCATCGGCGGACGAGGCCCGCTTCTCCAGAAAGCCCTGCGCCTGCAGCCGGTTGATGGTCTTGGTGATGGTTGGCGGCCGCACGCCGAGGCGGCCGGCAAGGTTGCCGGGCGTCTGCCCATCCTCGCGGTCGAGCGCCAGCATGATCTGGTCCTGGCCGGCATAGAAACCATGCGCCAGAAGCCGGGCGGCGAGCGCCGTGCGCGCCAGCCGCGCCGCCGAATGCAGCCGGCTCATTGTTCCAGTCTTGTCCGCCTTGGCCATGCTCATCCCTCCTCGGCCGAACCGGAACGGCCAGCATAGAAGCAGGCCGCCGATTGGCAATGACGATCGAAACATTCCGGCTCGGAAAATAGCTTTGCCGGCAAGCTTCGCGGTGTTCGCCGTGGCTAATGCCAGATGTTTATTTCAGTTAGATGACAAACGACTTTCCGCAATGGCTGGATGGGGACGTGACGAGGTGTTCTCAACCAGGTTTCACCGCGACCACCATCAACGCCTGATAGGCGTCCGCCATTTCCCGCAGCGCTGCCTGCGACAGCGGCCCGGCCTGCCGCGCAATGCCGTCCCGCGCGTTCGATGTATCGCGTTTGCCGAGGCGATCTTTATAGGGCGCGACGGTGGCGAATATCTGCTCGCTGAGGCTGTCGGGGAAGAACATCTGGCCGGTCATCACCGAGCGGTCGTCGGGGAAGATCTTGAAATGGATGTGGGTGGTGCGGCCACGATACCAGCCGGGATAGATGGTGGCGAAAGAAGCGATGCCGCTTTCATCGGTTCTCTGCCAGCCGCGGAGAAAGCTCTGGCCGGACGTGTCGATATCCTGCCCGTCGCCCTGTCCGGGATATCCGGAATAGGCGCCCTGGGCATCGCAATGCCAGATATCGACGCGTGCGCCGGGAAGCGGGCGGCAGGCGGCGTCGACGATTTGCAGCCGCACATTGAGGGCGATGCCCTTCTTGCCCTCGGTGATGTCGGCGCGTTCGAGCTTCGGGTCGAAATAGAACGGCCCTTCGGTGACCTCGGGCGTGATGGCGCAGACGCCGGCACCGGCCTCGAACAAAGCAAGCCCGGCATAGGGCGAAACCTGCCCGGCCCTTGCACCGGCGGGCAGGAATATGCCGCCAGCGGTAACCGCAACGAGACCGAGCGCCTGCCGACGGCTTAGTGGCAAGGACTTGTCGGACATCTGGCGCCTCTTCAACGCGAACAGCTCCGTAAATGACCCCGCCTATCTAGGGCCCGCTGTCAGGCGGCGCCAATGAAAGTTCGGTAATGTGAGGAAAGTTCGGCAATACCAGCCCCTCTTTGGCCCACCGGTTTGCCTCGTGCAAAAGCCGAGCACACATCCTATATGGAGCCGACAATCCCTATTCGAGGCACAATATGAGCGACGCACAGACGCAGATCCCCGTAACCGTCCTCACCGGCTATCTCGGCGCCGGCAAGACGACACTGCTCAACCGCATCCTTTCGGAAAACCATGGCAAGCGCTACGCCGTCATCGTCAATGAATTCGGCGAGATCGGCATCGACAACGAGCTGATCGTGGAATCCGACGAGGAAATCTACGAGATGAACAATGGCTGCGTCTGCTGCACCGTGCGCGGCGACCTGATCCGCGTCGTCGAAGGCCTGATGCGCAGGCCTGGCCGCTTCGACGCCATCCTCGTCGAGACCACAGGCCTCGCCGATCCCGTGCCGGTGGCGCAGACCTTCTTCATGGACGACGACGTGCGTTCGAAGACCAGGCTCGATGCGGTGGTGGCGCTGGTCGACGCCAAGCACTTGCCGCTGCGCCTCAAGGATTCCCGCGAGGCCGAGGACCAGATCGCCTTTGCCGATGTCGTCGTGCTCAACAAGACCGATCTGGTCACCCCCGAAGAGCTGAGCAAGGTGGAGGCGACGATCCGCGCCATCAACCCGGCGGCACGAATCCATCGCACCACGCGCGCCAGCGTGGCGCTGTCCGAGGTGCTCGATCGCGGTGCGTTCGACCTGTCCCGGGCGCTGGAGAACGATCCGCACTTCCTCGAGGCGCATGACGATCACGACCATCATGATCATGATCATGATCATGACCACCATCACCATGATCACGACGGCCATGATCACCACGATCATGACGGGCATCATCATGCGCACCCTTCCGACATCCATGACGTGACTGTGCAGTCGGTGTCGCTGCGCGGCGGCGAGATGGACCCGAAAAAGTTCTTCCCGTGGATCGAGAAGGTCACCCAAATGGAAGGCCCGAACATCCTGCGGCTGAAAGGGATCATTGCGCTGAAAGGCGATGACGAGCGCTATGTCATCCAGGGTGTGCACATGATCATCGAGGGCGACCACCAGCGCGCCTGGAAGGACAACGAGAAGCACGAGAGCCGGCTGGTGTTCATCGGCCGCGAACTCGACGCCGAGCGACTGAAGACAAGCTTCGAGGCCTGCCAGGCCGCTTGATTTAGCTGCCCTTTCTTCCTTCTGGGAGAAGTGCAGCCTAAACGCTGGCGGTCTCTCCTCACCACGATCCGAAGCACGGGTTGAGACCCGCAGCTCAACCCCTTAAGGGTGAGGCAGCAGAAATCTCGAACGGAATGATCTCTCATGCCGACAGTCGCCCCGCTCGATCTCGAAGGCCACTGCCTCGCCGCCGTGTTTCTCGGCGACGTGCCGCATTTTGCGCTGGCCGACGGCACAATCCATCGGCTCGACCACGGCCACAAGACGGTGCAGGCCAATGACGGAATGCTCGCCGCCTTCCATGATGCGGCAAACGACCGACTGATCACCGGTGGTGAGGACGGCAGGATCTTTGCCGTGACCCCAGGCGGCAATACAACGGAATTGGCGACCGCAGGCAAAAAATGGATAACCAGCGTCGCCGCCGGGCCGCAAGGCGCTGTTGCCTATGCTTCGGGCAAGATTGCCTATGTGCGCTTTGCCGACGGTAAAACCAGGGAATTCTCGCATCCGCGCTCAGTCGAGGGGCTTGCCTTCTCGCCCAAGGGCATGCGCTTCGGCGTTGCCCGCTACAATGGCGCGACGCTGCACTTCCCGGCTGCCGACGGCAGGCCGGTCGAGCTCGAATGGGCCGGCGCCCACACCGGCATCACCTTCTCGCCGGACGGCGGCTTCCTCGTCACCACCATGCAGGAAAACGCGCTACATGGCTGGAAGCTCGCCGACGGCAAGCACATGCGCATGTCCGGCTACCCCGGCAAGGTCAAAAGCCTGTCGTGGAGCGCCAAGGGCAAATGGCTGGCGAGTTCCGGCGCGCCGGCGGCGATCGTCTGGCCGTTTTCGGGCAAGGACGGGCCGATGGGCAAGGCGCCGCTGGAACTCGGCACGCGCGGCAATGCGATGGTCACCTCCGTCGCCTGTCACCCGAGCCAGGACGTCGTTGCTATCGGCTATGATGACGGGATGGTGATGGCGGTGCGCTTCGCCGACGCCAAGGAAGTGCTGTTGCGCCGGCCCGGCAAGGGCGCCGTCACTTCGATGATGTGGGACAAGGAAGAGCGCCGCGTCGCCTTTGGCAGCGCTGCTGGCGACTGCGGCGTCATCGATATTTCGGCGTAGCCTGTTACTTACTCGGCTCCGCAAGATACTTTGCCGGTCAATTCAGCCTGCTTGCCGTCCTTTTCGGCCTCAGCCGTTCCATCATAGATTGAGAGCAAATAGCGGCCGTCATAGACGCCTTCGTCGCTGGCCTTGGTCAGGATCGCCAGTTCGACGTAGCCGTAGGCGTTTTCGACCTGCCGTTCGTGGTTGACGAGCAGCCGCAATTCCTTGTTGTCGAGCCAATATTGCGTGAGGTTCTGATCCTCGAACACCGTCTTGCGCAGACTGTCGGCAGCCGGCCTGCCCAGAATCTCGAGCTCGCCGCTAAAATTGAAGGTCGGCCCATGCCTCTGGTGACCCCGGCACCGATCTGAAATTTGACGGCTGCATCCTCGGCGGAACACCAGATGCCGCCGGACGCCAGAGCCGCACCAACCGACGACAGCAACGTTGCTGCGCAGACGATCGCCCGCGCCATCTTATGCCCTCCAGCCGAAGTACCATTGGCGCCCGAAGGCGGCTCGCGGTCAAGCGCCTGATTTCATTCAAATGACCGCAGACCCAACACAGGGCAGCCGCCCGGCCAATTGCGGTAGCGGCCGCCGATTGTCTAATGTGCGACTGAGAGGGCCGCCATGAACGTCATGAGCCATGCAAAGACTTCCATCGGCGGCATCGGCCCGGCCCGGATCGCCGAGTTACGCGCGACCGAGGCAGAAGTCTTCTGCCGGGCGCGGCCGAAATCGATGGCGAAAATCGGCAATGGCCTGCCCGGCTTCTTCGGCGGCGTGCCGATGCATTGGATGAACGACTGGCCGACGCCGTTCCCGATCCTTGTCGATAGTGCCAGGGGCGCCATCATCAGAGATATCGACGGCAACCGGCTCGACGATTTCTGCCTTGGCGACACCGGCTCGATGTTCGGTCATTCGCCGCCGCCGGTCGCACGCGCCATCCGCAGGCAGGCCGGACGCGGCCTGACCTACATGCTGCCTGCCGAGAACGCCCTCGCCATCGGGCCGCTGCTGCAGCAGCGTTTCGGCTTGCCATTCTGGCAGATCGCGACGACGGCGACCGATGCCAACCGCTTCGCGCTGCGGGTTGCCCGCGCCGTTACCGGCCGGGAGAAGATACTGGTCTTCAACGGCTGCTATCATGGCTCGGTCGACGAGACGATGGTGCGGCTGGTCGCCGGGAAAGCGGTGAATCGACCGGGACTGGCCGGCGAGTTCCGCGACCTGACGCGGGCGACTGATGTCGTCGAGTTCAACGATCTGCCGGCGCTCGACGCGGCACTCCGGGGCAACGATGTCGCCTGCGTCATCGCCGAGCCGGTGCTGACCAATTCCTGCATGGTGCTGCCCGAAGCCGGCTTTCATGATGGCTTGCGGCGTCTCACCCGTGCGACCGGCACGCTGCTTCTAATCGACGAGACGCATACAATCTCGACCGGTCCCGGCGGCTATACAAGCAAATACGGGCTGGAGCCGGACCTGTTCGTGCTAGGCAAGCCGATTGCCGGCGGCGTACCGGCGAGCGTCTGGGGCATGAGCGAAGACGTTGCGGCCCGCTATGCCGCTTATATCAGCCGGAAAGAGCCCGGCTACTCCGGCATGGGGACAACGCTGTCGGCCAATCCGCTGCAATTCGCAGCGATGCGCGCCACGCTCGAATATGTCATGACCGACGAGAACTACAGCCATATGGACAATCTGGCGCGGCGGCTCGACGCCGGGCTGACCGCCGTCATCGATCGCTATCGTCTGCCCTGGCATGTTGCTCGCGTCGGTGCCCGTGTCGAGTTCATCTGCGCGCCGGGCCCGCTGAGGAACGGCGGCGAAGCGGAGGCTGCGCACGTGCCGGAGCTCGAGGCGGCAATCCATGTCGCGCTGGTCAATCGCGGCGTGCTGATCGCACCCTTCCACAACATGATGCTGATCTCTCCTGCGACCAGCGCCGCCCAGGTGAACCGGCTGATCACTGCCTTCGACGCGGTTGCGGCAAAGCTTACGGCGTGAGACAAGCTTGCGGCATGAAACAAGCGCCCAAGCAAAGTTTGAACCTGGTCACGGCATCCCCTTCGGGCTCGACGCCCGCCGAGGCGCTGGCCTTTCTCGACGCTCATCCCGAGATCGAAGCGTTCGACATCGTGCTGACCGACGCCAATGGCGTCGGGCGCGGCAAGATCGTGCGCCGGCATGAGTTGATGAGCATCTTCGAGGGGGGCCGGCACATGCCGATCTCGATCCTCGGCCTCGACATCACCGGCGAGGATGTTCACGAGACCGGGCTGATCTGGACGACGGGCGACGGCGACCTGCGGGCGTGGCCGATCCCCGGCACACTGGTGCCGCTGTTCGGCACCCAGCCGCCGCGCGGTCAGGTGCTGATGGCGATGTACCATCTCGATGGCCAGCCGATGTCGTCCGACCCGCGGCTGGCACTCGCCCGCCAGGTAGACATCCTCGCGGCCCAGGGCCTGCATCCGGCCGGCGCCTTCGAGCTCGAATTCTTCCTGCTCGCCAACGAGCGCGACGCCGAAGGCAAGGTGCAGCCGGCGCACGCGGTGCTTGACGGACGCCGCTCGGCCAAGACTGAGGTCTATTCCGTCGACCATCTGCACGGCATGGAGCCGCTGTTTTCCGACATCTACGCCGCAGCCAAGGTGCAAGGCATCCCGGCCGAGACGGTCATCTCGGAATATGCGCCCGGCCAGTACGAGCTGACGCTCAACTACCGCAAGGATGTGATGCGGGCGGCCGACGATCTCGTCATGCTCAAGCGACTGGTGCGGGCGCAGGCGCGCCGTCATGGTGTCACCGCTTGCTTCATGGCCAAGCCGATCGAGAAATATGCCGGCTCGGGCATGCATTTTCACGTCTCGCTGCTAGACGATGCCGGCAAGAATGTCTTTGCCGAAACCGGCGGCGAAAGCTGGTCGCTGCCGCTGCTGCGCGGCCTCGGCGGACTGATCCAGACGATGGCGGAATCGATGCTGGTCTTCGCGCCGCACGCCAATTCATGGCGGCGCTTCGTCTCGCAATCCTATGCGCCGGTGGCGCCGACCTGGGGCGTCAACAACCGTTCGGTGGCACTGCGTGTGCCGGCCGGCGATGCCAGGAACCGCCGCATCGAGCACCGGCCATCGGGCGTCGACGCGAATCCTTACCTGGTGGCGGCAACGGTGCTGGCCGGTGTCGTCAAAGGCCTCGACGAAGGCCTCGATCCCGGTCCCGAAACCACCGGCAATGGCTACGAATCAGCCGTCACGCGCACGACGATGCCGGTCGACTGGCGTGCCGCGATCGAGGCGGCAAGGGCGTCGACCTTCCTCAAGGGCGCATTGGGCGAAGACCTGCACCGGACGTTCGTGGCGATCAAGCAGTCGGAATATCTGCGCGTGGCGCGCACGGTCAGCGAACTGGATTATCACCTCTATCTGCACGAGGTGTAGGGCATCACATCGTCGGCCATCCGCCGGTGAAGGCCCATGCGGAATAATTTCAGCGGAACCTTCGGCGGGCTTTGCTCATTGCGTGTCTGATTGCAGGAGCGAGCAAGGCCGCCTTAGTCATGATCGCCAGGATGCAGACAACCCCGACGCCGCACCATGCCAAAGTGCAGGCAAGACGCTTGCCTGCAAGCAAGTCTCCGGAAACGACAGAAATCGACGCCAGGACGATTCCTGAACTGCGCGAAACGGCCAAGATCTGCCGCCGCTGTCCGCTATGGCACGACGCCACGCAGACCGTGTTCGGTGAAGGCCCTGATAAAGCCAAGGTGATCTTCGTCGGCGAACAGCCGGGCGACCAGGAGGACCTGGCGGGCAAGCCCTTCGTCGGTCCGGCGGGCAAGGTGTTCGACGCCATCCTGGACGATGCCGGCGTCGATCGGCTGAAAGTCTACGTCACCAACGCAGTCAAGCATTTCAAGTTCGAGCCGCGCGGCAAGCGGCGCATCCACTCCAAGCCGAACGCCGGCGAGGTGCAGGCTTGTCGCTGGTGGCTCGACAAGGAAATCGATCTGATCAAGCCCAATCTGGCGGTGGCGCTCGGCGCAACGGCGGCGCAGGCGCTGCTCGGCAAGGTGGTGCCGATCATGAAGATGCGCGGGGCCGTCGTGGAGCGTGACGATGGCTTGCGTGTCTTCGTCACCATCCACCCGTCTTTCATCCTGCGCATTCGCGAGCCGGCGGACAGGCAGGCAGAACGCGACCGGTTCCTGCAGGATATGAGAGCGGTGAAAAAGCTGATGGCCGCCTGAGCTATTTGATCAATATCGCCCTGAGATCGTTGACGTTTGTGCCGGTCGGACCGGGTACGAAAAGGTCATCTACGGCATTGAATGCCGTCCAGGCGTTGTTGCCGGCAAGCATGGCCTTGGCATCGATGCCCGCCTTATGCATCCGCGACACTGTCGAGCCGTCGGCGAAGGCGCCGGCATTGTCTTCCGAACCGTCTATGCCGTCGGTGTCGGCGGCCAGTGCGTGGACGCCCGCCAGGCCGCTGATCCCAATGGCGAAGGCGAGCAGGAATTCCGAGTTGCGGCCGCCTTTGCCTTTCGCGCGCAAGGTCACGGTCGTCTCGCCGCCCGACAGGATCAGCACCGGTTTTGCGAATGGCCGGTTGCGCGTCGCCACTTCGCGCGCGATTGCAGCGTGGACGCCGCCGACCTCACGCGCCTCGCCCTCGATGGAATCGGAGAGAATGACCGCTTCGATACCTTGGTACCTGGCTTCGGCCGCAGCCGCTTCCAGCGATACGCCGGCCGAGGCGATCAGATGTACCTCGTTGCGCGAAAAACGCGGATCATCGACGCGCGGTGCATCGGCGGCCGGCGAATTGATGTGCGCCATCACTGAAGCCGGTAGTTTCATGTCATAGGCGGCGATCGACGCTAATGCATCTTCGCGGCTGCCGGAATCGGGAACGGTCGGGCCGGAAGCGACCAGCGCCGGGTTATCGGCCGGAATGTCGGAGACCACCAGCGACACCACCTTGGCTGGATAGGCAGCGGCTGCCAGCCTGCCGCCCTTGATCGTGGAAACATGTTTACGGATGGTGTTCATTGCGGCGATCGGCGCGCCGGAGGCGAGCAGCGCCTCGTTGACGGCGATCTCATTGGCCAGCGTCAGACCTTCGGCAGGTGACGGCAGCAGCGCCGAGCCGCCGCCCGAAATGAGCGCCACGACGAGGTCGTCCGCAGTCAGTCCCTGGACCTTTTCGAGCAGCCGCCGGGAAGCTTCTAGCCCCGCGGCATCCGGCACCGGATGCGCCGCCTCGATGATCTCGATGCGCCGGCAGGCCGCGCCATAGCCGTAGCGGGTGACGACCAGCCCTTCGATCGGCCCGTCCCACACTTTCTCGAAAGCCGCCGCCATCTGCGCCGAGCCTTTTCCTGCACCGATGACGATCGTCCGCCCCTTCGGCCTTGCGGGCAAATGATCCTTGATCGTCCTCTGGGGATCGGCGGCGGCAACGGCGGCGTTGAAGATGGAAATGAGAAAGGACTTGGGATCGAGCGCGGTCATACTGAGCGACCACGGACGCTGTGCGAGCTTCTGCGGCGTTTGCGCTGCCCCTCACCCTTACCCTCTCCCCGTATAGAGACGGGGAGAGGGGATCGCCAGCGTTGGAGCGTTGCCCTTCTCCCCGTCACTACGCGGGGGGAAGGTGCCGGCAGGCGGATGAGGGGCAGCGCCAACGTCACGATGTTGCTTCCGGCGGCAGGACCAACTCCTGGCTATCGACGCCCAAGTAGCTACACAGCGTATCGACGACAACTCCGTGGTCCTCGCGCTCCGGTAGACCGGAGACGGCGATCACGCCGATGACGCCAGCGCCCTTGACAGTGATGGGAAAGCCGCCACCGGCCAGCACATAGTCGGCAATGTCCAGCCCTTCGCCGGGCTTGAAGCTGCGGTCGGGGCGCTGCTGCTCCAGCACCATGCGGTAGGTGCTTTTCAGGAACCGCCGCACGACGTTGATCTTGCGCCGCGCCCAGTCCGGATTGGAGGCGTTCGAGCCGGGCATTGCCGCATAGAACAGCGGCCGGTCGAAAGTTCTGATATCGACGATGATCGGCAGGTTTTCCTTGAGAGCCCGGTCGCGGATCGCCGAGCCGATCTCGAAAGCGACGGCTTCATCGAAGGCCGAAAAGACAAGCGTGGCTTCCTGTTTCTTGATCAGAGCGATGTCGTCCGCAACGGCCATGTCGTTCCCCTGTCGATCTCGCCTGTTGCTTTGGCGGATGGCTGCCGCCCGGTCAAGCCGGCCGCATACGACGGCTAAACCGCTATATCCGCCTTGGCCGCCCGGCCGGCGACATAGACCTCGCGCACGGCGCGGTCGTCGCCTAGCGTCTGCAGCAGAAACAACTCCTCGGCGAGCGTGTCCGCCGTCTCCACCCGCAGCCGCATCGCCGGCGTGGCGCGGGCGTCGAGCACGATGATATCGGCGTCGCTGCCTTCCTCCAGGGTGCCGATCTTTTCCGCAAGCGACAGCGCCTCGGCATTGCCGCGGGTCAGCTGCCAGAAGGACTGGAACGGATTGAGCTTCTCGCCGTTCAGCGCGATCACCTTGTAGCCCTCGTCCATGGTGCGCAGCATCGAATAGTTGGTGCCACCGCCGACATCGGTGGCTGCGGCGATGCGAAGCGGCTTCTCGCGGCGGCTATAGCGCTGATAATCGAACAGGCCCGAGCCGAGAAACAGGTTGGAGGTCGGGCAGAACACCGCCACCGAGCCGCTATCCGAAAGCGCATCCGCCTCGCGCTCCGACAGGTGGATGCAATGGCCGAACAGGCTTCTGCGCCCGAGCAGCCCATAGTGTTCGTAGATGTCGGTGTAGTCCCGCGTCTGCGGGTACAATTGCTGCGTGAAGGCGATCTCGGCGTGGTTTTCCGACAGATGCGTCTGCATGTGCAGATCAGGATATTCGCGGCAGAGCGCGCCCGCCATCTCCAATTGCTCGGGCGACGAGGTGATGGCGAAGCGCGGCGTGATGGCATAGTGCTGGCGCCCCTTGCCGTGCCACTCATCGATCAACGCCTTGCTGTCGTCATAGCCCGATTGCGGCGTGTCGAGCACGCCGTCCGGCGCGTTGCGGTCCATCATCACCTTGCCGGCGATGTTGAGCATGTTGCGGTCGTGCGACTCGGCAAAGAACGCCTCGGCAGATTCCTTGTGTACCGAGCAATAGGCCGCGACTGTCGTGGTGCCATGCCGCAATACTTCATCCAGGAACAGCCTGGCGATACGGCGGCCATGCTGGGCGTTCTGGAATTTTGTCTCTTCCGGAAAAGTGTAGGTGTTCAGCCAGTCGAGCAGCTCGGCGCCGAAGGAAGCGATGACCTGCATCTGCGGAAAATGCGCGTGCGCATCGATGAACCCGGGTAGCAGCAGATGCGGCCTGTGGTCGATTTTTTTTGTTCCCTCGCCCGCCTTTTTCTCGACCTCGGCATAGGCGCCCGCGGCAACGATCCTTCCGTCGCGCATCAGCAGGCCGCCATCTTGCTCGTAGCGCCAGGCGGAATGGTCGTCGATGGTTTCTGGCCAGCGCAAAAACGACAGCGTGCGGCCGCGCAGCAGCGTGCTGGTCATGCTATTTCCCCGCGCCTTCGAACCAGGCTACCAGCAGTGCCCGTTCCTTGTCGGTGATCTGGGTGACGTTGGCGGGCGGCATGGCGTGGCTGCGTCCGGCCTGCAGGTAGATCTCGCCGGCGTGCTCGGCGATGCCGGCATCGGTATCGAGCATCACGCCCTTAGGCGCGTGGTAAATGCCCTCGTAGGACGGCTCCGCCGCATGGCACATCGAACAGCGGCCAAGCACTGTATCACGCACGGCGGGAAAATGCGCCGAGGCGACGTAGACCTGTGCCGCCGAGGACGTTTTGACCTCGCCGGTCAGCAGCTTCGGTGCCGTCGACAGCCAGATGATGACGACGAACAGGACGGCGGCGGCCAGCCAGGTCCAGGTAGGATTGCCTTTGCGCGCATGCCTGGTGTTGAAATAGTGCCGGATCAGCACGCCGATGATGAACACCAGCGAGGCGATGACCCAGTTGAACTCTGTCCCGAACGCCAGCGGATAATGGTTCGACAGCATCAGGAACAAAACCGGCAGCGTCAGGTAATTGTTGTGCAGCGAGCGCTGCTTGGCGATCTTGCCGTATTTCGGATCGGGCTTACGGCCGGCGATCAGGTCGGCGACGACGATCTTCTGGTTGGGGATGATGACCATGAAAACGTTGGCCGACATGATCGTCGCGGTAATGGCGCCGAGATGCAGGAAGGCGGCGCGGCCGGTGAACAGGTGGGTCAGTCCCCAGGCCATGAATACCAGCACCCCATACAGCACCAGCATCAGGCCGGTGTCGCTGTTGCCGAGCGGCGAACGGCACAAGAGATCGTAGACCACCCAGCCGACGCCGATCGTCGCCAGCGACAGCAAGATGCCTGTAGGCACCGACATAGCAAGGACATTCGGATCGATCAGGAACAGGTCCGCCCCGGCATAGTAGACGACGCACAGCATGGCGAAGCCCGACAGCCAGGTGGCGTAGGATTCCCACTTGAACCAGGTCAGATGCTCGGGCATCTCAGCCGGCGCCACCAGATATTTCTGCACATGGTAGAAGCCGCCGCCATGCACCTGCCATTCCTCGCCGAAGGCTCCGGCAGGCATGCCCGGACGCTGGCGCAGCCCGAGATCGAGCGCGACGAAATAAAAGGACGATCCAATCCAGGCGATACCGGTGACGACGTGCAGCCAGCGCACGGCGAAACTCAGCCAATCCCAGAATATCGCGAAATCCATCATGAAAAAATCGTCCCTGCCGATCCACTGACTTTACGGACTGGAGCGCAAACGGAAAGGGCCGAGCTGCACGATGACTTTCAAAAAAAATTGGAAAATACTAGGCTGATCATACGCAGCCACATGAGAGCCACGGAAGCCGCATGGCCTATCTCGACAACATCGCCGTTTTCGTCCGCGTCGTCGAGCTCGGCAATTTGTCGGCGGCTGGGCGCGACATGCGCATTTCGCCCGCGGTCGCCTCTAACCGGATCAAGGAGCTCGAGAAGCACCTGGGCGTCAGGCTGTTCAACCGCACGACGCGACAATTGATGCCGACCGAGCACGGCACCGTGTTCTACTCTGGCGCCAAGCAGGTGCTGGAGGCGGTCACCGAGGCGGAAGCGGCGGTCAGCGCGCTATCCGGCCAGCCGCGCGGCACCATAAAGGTGACAGCGCCGCTCGGCCTCGGGCGGCGGCTGGTAGCATCCGGAATCCCGGATTTCCACGACAGGTACCCAGATATCGAGGTGCGGCTCCGGCTTTCCGATCACAATGTCGATATCATGAAGGAAGGCATCGACGTTGCGTTCCGGCTGGGCATCATCGAGGATTCCAGCCTCAGGATGCGCGGCATCATGGACTGCGAACGCGTGCTGGTAGCGGCTCCGCAATATCTGGACGTGCGCGGCGAGCCGACCGAGCCGCAGGAGTTGATCGGCAAGAAACACGATTGCCTGATGCTGCGCTATTCCGGCGCGCGCGAATATGTCTGGACACTGCAGACGCCGAATGGGCCGCAAAAGTTCGAGGTGCACGGCCCCTACGATACCGATGATGGCGACGTGCTGACCGGCTGGGCGCTGTCCGGCCGCGGCATCATCAACAAGCCGCGCTTCGAGGTCGAGCCGTTTATCCGCGACCAGCGGCTGAAGGTGATCCTGAGCAACACGCCGCCGACGCCGGTGCAGTTCGCCGCCGTCTACCCGCACAAGAAGCTGCAGGATCCGAAGGTGCGGCTGCTGCTCGATTTCATGGCCGAGCGCTGCCAGCGGCTGATCAGGGATATTCTGGCCGGCAAATGATCGTCGGCTGGCCGGTTGCTTTGCGTCCAGCCGGCGAGATAATTCTCAAGGAATCTCGCTCAACAGGGAAAAGCGATGGCCAACGGCGCCACAATGTGTCTCGCCGTTTCACTGTCTCCGGAAGCCGCCCCTTCCCATCCGCCCGACGCCGCCCCGGACTTCAGTCTGCTGACGCGGTTCGTGCAAGAAGCCGAAGCGGCCGGTCTGGACATGGTGTTGCTGGGCGATTCCGCACCGGTTGCAGGCTGGCCGAACCGGCAAATGCGCTTCGAAGCAACCACCTTGCTGGCGGCGCTGGCGACGGTGACAAGCAGGATCGGCCTCGTCGCCGCCGCGTCGACGGTCGCCCACCAGCCCTATAATCTCGCGCGCCGTTTCGCCTCGCTCGATATCATCAGCCATGGCCGCACCGGCTGGAACGCGAGCATGATGCCCGACCCGCGCGAGGCGGCCAATTTCAGCCGGCCGGAAGGGTTTTCCTGCGACGATTTCCGCCTGCGCGCCGATGAATTCATCGGCATCGTGCAAGGCTTGTGGAAAGGCTGGGACGCAGACGCGCTGCTGTTCGACAAAGTTGGCGGCCGCTTCTTCGATCCCGAGAAGATGCACCTTCTCGACCACAGGGGCGAATACTTTTCCGTGCGCGGGCCGCTCAACGTGGCGCGGTCGCCGCAGGACACGCCGGTGCTGGTCATGTCCGGCCTGTCCGAGCCCGCCATGTATATCGCCGCCCGCACCGCCGATGTCGTCCTGCTGGATGAGCCATCGATCGAGCCGGCGAAGGCTGGCGATCTGAAGCGCCGTGCGCTTGCCTTCGGGCGCAGGCCGGAGGCGCTGAAAGTGCTGATGAACGTTGTCGTGGTTGCCGAAATAGCCGCCGCCCCGGACCTGTTTGCGGATCGGCTCGAAGAGTGCTTTCGCTCCACAGCTTGTGACGGTTTTAACATTCTCATGCCGCGGATGGTAGCGCTCGACAATTTCGTTGATTGCGTGCTGCCGGGCCTTCGCCGCCGCGGCCTTGTCCGGTCCGGCTACAGCGCGGCGACACTGCGCGCCCATCTCGGACTTGCCGGGGAGGATCGGCAATGAGTACCGGTCTACGGCAGATGAAGCTCGGCGCCTTCCTGTGGGCGACAGGCCACCACATCGCCGCCTGGCGCCATCGGCAGGCGCATGTCACGGCCGGCATCGACATCGATCACTACATCCAGCTGGCGCGGACGGCGGAAGCGGCGAAGTTCGACATGATCTTCTGCGAGGACGCCGCCGGCGTGCGTGAGGCCAATGTCGATATCGCCAGCCAGACCTCACGCTCGATCGGCTTCGAGCCGATCAGCCTGCTTGCCGCGCTCGCGGTGCAGACGGAGCGCATCGGCCTCGTCTCAACGGCGTCGACGAGCTATAACGAGCCTTACGGGCTGGCGCGAACCTTCCTGTCGCTCGACCACCTGAGCGGCGGCCGTGCCGGCTGGAACCTTGTCACTTCCGCCAGCCAGATCGAGGCCGCCAATTTCGGCTCGACCGGTCTGCGCCCGCATGCCGACCGCTACGAACGCGCGCGCGAATTCGCTGCCGTGGTTGCTGGCCTTTGGCAAGGCCAGGGCGGACACGAAGGCAGAAGCTTTTCGGTGCGCGACCCGCTCGATCTGCCGCGCTCGCCCCAAGGTGCGCCGGTCATGGTTCAGGCGGGAGCGTCGGACGAAGGCCGCGATCTCGCCGCCCGGACCGCCGATGTGGTGTTCACTGCGGCGCAGACATTCGAGGAGGGGAAGGCTTTCTACGACGACCTCAGGGGACGGCTGGCGGCCTATGGGCGCGAGCCGGACGACCTCAAGATCATGCCTGGCGTCGCGCCGGTGGTTGCGGCAAGCGAAGCGGAAGCCCGGGCAAAACATGACGAACTGCAGGAGCTGATACCGGACGATATCGGTGCCGCGCTGCTTTCCAGCTATCTCAGCATATCCGATCTCGCGCGCTATCCCATCGACGGACCGCTGCCCGAGCTGCCGGCCAGCGAAGGCATGCAGAGCCGGCAGGCGCTCGTCATCGAGCAATCCCGCCGCGACAAGCTGTCCATTCGCCAGCTTGCCCGTCATTTCGCCGGCGCGCGCGGTCATTGGCGCGTCGTCGGAACTCCGGCCCAGATCGCCGACCAGCTCGAGGCACGCTTCGAGGGCGGCGCCGCAGACGGTTTCAACGTCATGCCATCCTATTTTCCCGGCCAACTCGAAGCCTTTGCCACGCTTGTCGTGCCAGAGCTGCAGCGGCGCGGGCTTTTCCGGAAGGATTATGAAGGCAGCACGCTGCGCGACCATCTGGGCTTGAAAACGCCGGCGTAAACGACGCGCGGAACGAAAGTCGGAGATCGCCGTTTTGGGATGCTGTGCCGCGGCGATGAGGGCGTCTGCGCGCATATTCGATTGACCATCCCAAACTTCGCCCTCTTTTCAAACCAAGCGGACGCAACCGCCACAGGAGCCGATCATGGATGCCATCGCCACCCGCAACGACCTGCAATCCAATGCCAAGAAAGAGTGTATCGATCTTCTCAATGCCCGCCTCGCCGACGCCATCGATCTGGCCTTGATCACCAAGCAGGCGCACTGGAACGTCAAGGGACCGCAATTCATCGCCATCCACGAGATGCTCGACACGTTCCGCGAGGAGCTCGACGGCCATGTCGACACCATTGCCGAGCGCGCCGTACAGCTCGGCGGGACGGCGCTCGGCACATCGCAAGAGGTGTCGAAGGCGACTATGCTCAAGGCCTATCCGACCGACATCCACAAGACCCGGGATCATCTGGCGGCGCTGATCGACCGCTATGCCGCAACCGCCAAGCGGGCACGCGCGGCGATCGACGAGGCGGCCGGCGCGGGCGATGCCGACACCGCCGACATCTTCACCGCCTATTCACGCTCGCTCGACAAATTGCTGTGGTTCCTTGAGGCGCACACGCAGGAGAACGAATAGCCAAAACGTCAGCCAGCCATCGCCTTGCGGTGAGGGGCTTTGGACTGAGCGGACGGTGCCGCCGCATGGCCGGCCAACGCCGTCATAATCTCGGCCGCGGCGAGCGCTGCAATGACTTGCGGGCGCTTGTCTTTCACCGCATCGCCGCCGATCGGCGAGACGAGGCGGGCAAATTCCGCCTCGCTTCCGTCCGCCGACTTAAGGAACCAGTTCCGGAAGGTCGCCTTCTTGGTCCTGGAGCCGATCATGCCGACATAGGCGGCATCGCGGCGTTTCAGCGCCTCGGCGACGATCAGGAAGTCCAGCGCATGGTCATGTGTCAGGACGACGAAGGCGGATCCAGCCGGGGCTTCGCGCACCATCGCCTCAGGCATCGGCGTCAGCTTGGTTTCGACCGCTTCCGGCATGCCTTTGAGCGCCTCGGCTCGCGTCTCGACAACGACGACATGCACCGGCAGCAAGGCCATCGCGGAGGCCAGCGCCTGGCCGACATGGCCGCCGCCGAGGATGTAGACATGCGGTCGCTGCGCTTCCTCGGTTTCCGCCGCCGCAACCAGCTTGGCTTCACGCGCGGGGTCGACTAGCTGGATCAGCAGCTCGACCCTGCCGCCGCAGCACTGCCCGATGTCTGGGCCGAGCGCGATGTCGAGGGTGGCGCGGATATCCCTCCCCCTTGAGGGGAGGGTGGCGGCGAAGCCGCCGGGTGGGGTCGCCGCGGCAGTGCTCGACGCGCTGGCGGTACCTTCTGAAACGACCCCCTCTGGCCGCTCCGCGGCCATCTCCCCCTCAAGGGGGGAGAAAAGCATCTGTCGCGCTTTGTCGATCGCCATGTATTCGAGCTGGCCGCCGCCGATCGTACCGAAAGTGGCCGATCCTGAGACGAGCATGAAGGCACCCGTCTCGCGCGGCGTCGAACCTTTTGTCCGGGCCACCTCAACGAAGGCGACCCGGCCGGCGCCGGCAAGAAAGGCTTTCAGGCTCTGCACTTTCGCGTTCATCATTTGCGTTCCCTATCGGGAAATATAGAGTTTTTCGGCCTGAATTGCACGTTTTCCGGGATTCAAGTGCCGGTTTTGGCTTCCCGCTTCAGCCGTTCGATCGCCATCAGCACACGCTCCGGCGTGGCCGGCGGGTCGAGGCGCGGGCAGATCTTGTGGCTGGCAACGCTCGCCACTGCGTCCGACAGCGCATGCAGCACCGACATTGCGAGCGGAAAGGGCGGCTCGCCGACCGCCTTGGAGCGGTACACCGTCGGCTCGCCTGCTTGCGCCCAGTCGGCCAAAGTCACATTAAAAATCTTCGGCCGGTCCGACGCGAGCGGGATCTTGTAGGTCGATGGCGCATGGGTGCGCAGCCGCCCCTTGTCGTCCCACCACAGTTCCTCCGTTGTCAGCCAGCCCATGCCCTGGATGAAGCCGCCCTCGATCTGGCCGAGGTCGATGGCGCGGTTCAGCGAGCGGCCGGTTTCGTGCAGGATGTCGGTGCGCTCGACGATATATTCGCCGGTCAGCGTGTCGACAGACACTTCCGAGCACGCGGCGCCGTAAGCGAAATAGTAGAAGGGATGGCCCTCGCCCTTGTCGCGGTCCCAATGGATTTTCGGCGTCTTGTAGAAACCCGCCGCAGAAAGCTGGATGCGCGCCATATAAGCCTGCCTGACGAGATCGGCGAAGGCGATCTCCTGGTTGCCGATGCGCACGCGGTTGGGCAGGAACAGCACCTGGTCGCGCGGCACCTGGTATCTCTCGACGGCAAAATTGGTCAACCGGTCCTTGATCTGGCGGGCGGCATTCTGCGCCGCCATGCCGTTGAGGTCGGAGCCGGAAGACGCGGCGGTGGCCGAGGTATTCGGCACCTTGCCGGTCGTCGTCGCGGTGATCTTGACCTGATCGAGGTCGATCTGGAACTCTTCCGCCACAACCTGCGCCACCTTGACATAGAGGCCCTGCCCCATCTCGGTGCCGCCGTGGTTCAGATGCACCGAACCATCGGTATAGACATGCACCAGCGCGCCGGCCTGGTTGTAATGGGTGGCGGTGAACGAGATGCCGAACTTGACCGGCGTCAGCGCCAGTCCGCGCTTGATGAAGCGGCTGTTGGCATTGAAAGCATCGATGGTGCGGCGGCGCCTCGCATAGTCGGAACTCGCCTCCAGCTCGGCGACGATGCGGTGGATGATGTTGTCCTCGACCGTCTGGTGGTAGGGAGTGATGTTGCGGTCGCTGGTGCCGTAGAAATTCTTCTTGCGGATTTCGAGCGGGTCCTTGCCGACGGCAAACGCGACTTCGTCGATGACGCGCTCGGCGCCGACCATGCCTTGCGGGCCGCCGAACCCGCGAAAGGCGGTGTTCGATACCGTATTGGTGTAGAGCGGCGCCGATTGCGCGTGCACCGCCGGCCAGAAATAGGTGTTGTCGCAATGGAACAGCGCGCGGTCAGTGACCGGGCCGGAGAGGTCGGCCGAGAAGCCGCAGCGCGCCGCGAACATGAAATCTACGCCCAGAATATTGCCTTCGTCGTCGAAGCCGACCTCGTAGTCGACGAGGAAATCGTGGCGTTTGCCGGTGGCGATCATGTCGTCGTCGCGGTCAGGCCGGATTTTCACGGCCCGATGATGTTTCTTCGCGGCGATAGCGGCCAATGCCGCAAACTGATTGCCTTGCGTTTCCTTACCGCCGAAAGCGCCGCCCATCCGGCGGATTTCCACCGTCACCGCATGGCTCGGCACACCCAGCGCATGGCTGACCATGTGCTGGATTTCGCTCGGGTGCTGGGTCGAGGAATAGATGGTGACGTCGTGGTCCTCGCCGGGGATGGCCAAGGCGATATGACCTTCGAGATAGAAATGCTCCTGGCCGCCTATGCGCATTTTTCCCTTCAGCCGGCGCGGCGCCGCATTGATCGCAGCCGCTGCATCACCGCGCCTCAGCGTCAGCGGCGGCGTGACCAGCTTATCTTTCCGGGGATCGAGCTCACCGACATCGGCGACGAACGGCAATTCCTTGTATTCGACCTTGGCCAGCCTCGTTGCACGGCGCGCCTGCTCGCGGGTTTCGGCAATGACGCAGAAGATCGGTTGGCCAAAGAATTGCACCTTGCCGTCGGCCAGCACCGGCTCGTCGTGACGGCCGGTCGGCGAAATGTCGTTCTCGCCTGGCACGTCGCTCGCCGTCAGCACGTCGATGACGCCGGGTGCGGCGCGCACCGCCGACAGGTCCATGCTGGTGATGGTGGCATGCGTCGCCGTCGAAAGCCCAAGGCAGCCGTGCAGCGTGCCGGCCGGTTCCGGCATGTCGTCGATATAGACGGCCGTGCCACTGACATGCTTGTGCGCGGAATCATGGCGCTGGTCGGTGGCGACGCCGCCGGCGATTTTTTGCGCCTTCAGGTTTGGCGTGGCGTGCTTGTTCATCATGCCGCCTCGTGCCGTGATACCTGGATCGGCGCCCGGGTGCCGGTGGTTTCGGCAAAGAAGCGCAGCAGCAGGTTGCGCGCCGCCAGCGCCCGGTATTCGGCGCTTGCCCGCATGTCGGTTAGCGGCGTGAAATCGCCGGCATACGCGGCCATCGCCGCCTCGACCGTCGCTTCCGTCCAGGGCTTGCCAAGCAATGCCTTTTCGACGCCAAAGGCTCGCTTCGGCGTTGCCGCCATGCCGCCATAGGCGATGCGCACATCCGCCACCGTGCCATGCTCGGCGAGCTTCAGGAAAAACGCGCCTAGCGCTGCTGTGATATCTTCGTCGCGGCGCTTGGTGATCTTGTAGACGGCAAATTTCGTCTCGCTGCCCGGCACCGGAACATGCACGGCCTCGACGAATTCGCCGGGCTGCCGGTCCTGCTTGCCATAGGCGATGAAAAACTCCTCGAGCGGGATCGTTCGACGCTTGTCGCCGCGGCGCAGCGTCAGGCGGGCACCGAGTGCGATCAGCGGCGGCGGCGTGTCGCCGATCGGCGAACCGTTGGCGATATTGCCGCCGATGGTGCCCATGTTGCGCACCTGATCGCCGCCGATGCGGTCGAACAGCGGGCCGAGCGCCGGGATGCGTTTCGCCAGCGTCGAGAAGGCTTCGCTATAGGTGACACCGGCGCCGATCGAGATGACGCCCTTGTCCTCGGAAATCCCGCACAGACCATCGAGATTGCCGATGAAAACCGCCGGCGCAATATCGCGCATGTGCTTGGTCACCCAAAGGCCGACATCGGTCGAACCCGCGACGATAGTGGCGCCCGGCTCCTTGACGAGTACGCTGGCCAGATCGTCGGCATTGGCCGGCACGATCAGCCGCTTGTTGCCGGAGCCGATCTCAATGCGCGAACCGTCCTTCATCGCTTCGAGCTTGGCCGTGACTGCCTTGCGCTCCGCCGCCAACGGATCCTTTGCCGCCGTGCCGTAGCTGGAGATGGCACGTGCGGCGCGCATGATCGCCTCGTAGCCGGTGCAGCGGCAGAGATTGCCTTGCAGCGCCTTTTCGATGGCGGCGTCCGACGGCTCCGGCGCCCGCATCCACAGAGCATAAAGCGACATGACGAAACCCGGTGTACAGAAGCCGCATTGCGAGCCGTGGAAATCGACCATGGCCTGCTGCACGGGATGCAGTTTTCCTGCGTCGCCGCGCAGATGCTCGACGGTCACGATATGCGTGCCGTCTAGCGAGCCAAGGAAGCGGATGCAGGCATTGACGCTTTCATAGACCAGTGTTCCACCGGAGAGCCTGCCGACCAGCACCGTGCAGGCGCCACAGTCGCCCTCGGCGCAACCTTCCTTGGTGCCGCGCAGCGAGCGGTCGAGCCGCAGCCAGTCGAGCAGGGTCTGGTCGGGTGCAATCGTGCCGAGCGCGACGTCCTCGCCATTGAGGATGAAGCGGATTTCGTTGCGTGTCTTGATCCCTGCCATCTCAGCTTCCCCGGTAGGTCGAATAGCCGTACGGCGACAGAAGCAGCGGCACATGATAGTGCATCGGCTCGGCCATACCGAAGCGGATCGGCACATGGTCGAGGAAGGCCGGTTCCGCCAGTTTTGTCCCTTGCCCGCGCAGATAATCGCCGGCCGCAAAGACCAGCTCGTATTCGCCGGTGCGGAATTCCGCGCCGGCAAGCAGCGGAGCATCGCAACGGCCGTCATGATTGGTGACGACCGTTTTCAGATGCGTCCGGGCCTGACCGTCAAGATGATAGAGCTCGATCGACAGACCGGCCGCCGGTTTGCCGGCCGCAGTGTCGAGGACGTGGGTCGTCAGGCGCCCGCCTTCGGCTTTCGACGTTTCCGCCACTGGCTGCTCCATTCCCTGAACGGTCGAACACTATTCATGAATTGTGCGCCAATTAAAGGCGATGCATAAGTCCCGGTCGAGCGGAGCGCGACAAAAACACTTTCAAAAATTTCGGGGGAATGCGCCGGCACTCCTTTCGACTATCCTGATCACAATTTCCG
Organism: Mesorhizobium sp. M0664; assembly: GCF_040320565.1. Classification (NCBI taxonomy): domain Bacteria; kingdom Pseudomonadati; phylum Pseudomonadota; class Alphaproteobacteria; order Hyphomicrobiales; family Phyllobacteriaceae; genus Mesorhizobium; species Mesorhizobium sp. M0664. Next base: position 44,315 of record NZ_JAMYPW010000001.1, on the reverse strand, counting down.
GCAGGAGCGAGAATGCGTTACGAACGAGACATGCGCGGCTACGGAGCCAATCCGCCGGATCCGAAATGGCCCGGCGGGGCGCATGTCGCGGTGCAGTTCGTCGTCAATTACGAAGAGGGCGGCGAGAATTGCGTCCTGCACGGCGACAAGGCTTCGGAGGCTTTCCTGTCGGAGATCGTCGGCGCCGCGCCCTGGCCCGGCCAGCGCCATTGGAACATGGAATCGATCTACGAATACGGCGCCCGAGCCGGCTTCTGGCGATTGCTGCGCCTGTTCAGCGAGGCACAGGTGCCGATCACCTGCTATGGCGTCGCCACGGCCCTGGCGCGTTCGCCCGACCAGGTTGCGGCGATGCAGGAGGCCGGCTGGGAGATCGCCTCGCACGGGCTGAAATGGATCGACTACCGCGACCATACCCCGGAAGACGAGCGCCGCGACATGGAGGCGGCGATCCGGCTGCATTATGAGGTGACAGGAGCGCGGCCGACCGGCTGGTACACCGGCCGCACCTCGATCAACACGGTGCGGCTGGCGGCGGAAGAGGGCGGCTTCGACTATGTGTCGGATACCTATGACGACGAGCTGCCCTACTGGTTCGAGCAAGTGGTGCCGGATGGCACGGCGAAACCGCAGCTGATCATACCCTACACGCTCGACGCCAACGACATGCGCTTTGCCACGCCGCAGGGCTTCAATTCGGGCGACCAGTTTTTTGCCTATCTCAGGGATAGTTTCGATACGCTCTATGCCGAGGGCAAGGCAGGGCGGCCGCGTATGATGAACATCGGCCTGCACTGCCGCCTGGTCGGCCGCCCGGGCCGGGTCGCGGCACTGAAGCGCTTCATCGACTACGTCAAATCGCATGACAAGGTCTGGCTGGCACGACGCATCGACATTGCAAAACACTGGCAGGAGACGCATCCGTTCCGGTTGCCGGCGCTGCGCCCGTCGAAAATGGAATTCGAGGCCTTCGTCCACACATTCGGCGGCGTCTTCGAGCATTCGCCGTGGGTTGCCGAGCGCGCTTATGAGCTGGAGCTCGGCCCGGCCCATGACAGTGCCGGCGGCCTGCACAACGCGCTCTGCCGCGTGTTTCGCGCGGCCAGCGAGGCCGAGCGGTTTGCCGTGCTCAATGCCCACCCCGATCTTGCCGGAAAACTGGCACAGGCCAAGCGGCTGACGGCGGAATCGTCGAGGGAACAGGCTTCGGCAGGGCTCGACGCGCTGACCGAGAAGGAGCGCGAGCTGTTCGCAAAACTCAATGCCGCCTACGTCACCAGTTTCGGTTTCCCCTTCATTATTGCGGTGAAAGCAAAGACCAAGGCGGAGATCCTGGCCGAGTTCGAGGCGCGTATCGGCAACAGCCACGACGTCGAATTCGAAACCGCCTGCAGACAGGTCGAGTGCATCGCGCTGCTTCGTCTCAAGGACATGCTTCCGCAATAGGCTTTGGCTGCCGCCATATGCCCTGGCTTCCGCAACAGGCTTGAATTTATGGATATGATGAAAATGGCCGAGCGAACCTATTATGCGCCGCAGGGCGGACATCCCGGCCAGAGTGAATTGCTGACCGGCCGCGCTGTGTTCACACAGGCCTATGCCGTGATCCCCAAAGGCGTGATGCAGGACATTGTCACCAGTGCTTTGCCGTTCTGGGATGGGACACGCGTCTGGGTGCTGTCGCGGCCGCTGTCGGGTTTTGCCGAGACGTTTTCGCAATATATCGTCGAGCTCGCGCCCGGCGGCGGCAGCGACCGCCCCGAGCTTGACGCCGCCGCCGAAGGTGCCCTGTTCGTAGTCGAAGGCGAGCTATGCGTTTCGCTTGCCGACAAGAAACATAGCTTAAGGCCGGGCGGCTTTGCCTACCTGCCGCCGGCGAGCGGGTGGACGGTGCGCAATGAAAGCGGTGCCGCCGTCCGCTTTCACTGGATCCGCAAGACTTATGACGCAGTCGACGGCATCGACCAGCCGCAAGCGTTCTTCGCCAACGAACAGGAAATCGCGCCGACGCCAATGCCGGGTACCGAAGGCCGATGGACGACGACGCGCTTCGTCGATCCGGCCGACATGCGCCACGACATGCATGTCACCATCGTCACGCTCGAGCCTGGCGCGGTCATTCCCTTCGCCGAGACGCACGTCATGGAACACGGGCTCTATGTGCTGGAGGGCAAGGCGGTCTACCGTCTCAACCAGGATTGGGTCGAAGTCGAAGCCGGCGACTATATGTGGCTGCGCGCCTTCTGCCCGCAGGCTTGTTATGCCGGCGGGCCGGGCAAATTCCGCTATCTCCTCTATAAGGACGTCAACCGCCACGCCAAGCTTGGCAGCGCCGGCGTCGTGAGACCCACACCATGACCCGCATCGTCGCGCGGCCGCTGACCCGCGAGAATTTCGCCGAATTCGGCGACGTCATCGATATGGGCGGCGACAACCATTATCCGATCAATGGCGGCAAGGCTGAGCGCTACCATGACCTCGCCACGGCGGAAGCACGAGGGCCGAATGCGCGCGTGCTGATCTCGATGGTGCGTGGCACGCCCTATGAGCTGCCGTTGAAGCTTACCATGGTGGAGCGCCATCCGTTTGGCAGCCAGGCCTTCATCCCGCTGTCACCACGGCCGTTCCTGGTCGTCGTCTGCCATGACGGCGAAGAGGGCCCGGGCGAGCCGCATGCCTTCATCACCGCGCCCGGGCAAGGCATCAACTATCCGCGCAATCTGTGGCACGGAGTGCTGACGCCGATCGGCGATGTCCAGGATTTTGTGGTCGTCGACCGCGGCGGCGACGGCTCCAATCTCGAAGAGTGCCATTTCTCGCACGCCTACGAGATCGATCTTCCCGACGGGATTAGATGATGACCGACATTTCGCTGATCGACCGACTGCTCGACGTCATCGAGCACGACATCGTGCCGAAGACCGTCGAAGGCGTCGCGCACGGCAATAAGCTGTTCGGCGCGGCCATTCTGCGCAAGGACGACCGCTCGCTGGTGCTTGCCGAAACCAACAACGAGACCGAAAACCCGCTCTGGCACGGCGAGGTGCATTGCCTGAAGCGCTTCTACGAAATGCCTAAAGCCGAACGCGTCGACACCAAGGACGCGATCTTTCTTGCCACGCACGAACCCTGCTCGCTCTGCCTGTCGGCGATCACCTGGACCGGCTTCGACAATTTCTTCTATCTGTTCAGCCACGAAGACTCGCGCGACAGCTTCGACATCCCGCACGATTTGAAGATCCTGAAAGAGGTCTTCACCCTCGATCCCGGCGGCTACAATGCCGAGAATGCCTATTGGAAGAGCTTTTCGATCCGCAAATTGGTGCGCTCGCTGCCCGATGCCGAGCGCGAGCGGCTGGAAGCGCGTATCGGCGCAATATCAGCGCGCTATGACGAATTGTCCGCCGCCTATCAAGCAAGCAAGGCCGAAAACGACATACCGCTGAATTGACGCGGATTGACCAGCCGAATTCGTTGACTGGCCCATGACGCGCTCTCACGGGCTCCATCATCTGGCGCTCCTGGAGTTCGCCCGCATGAAAATCGTCACTGAATTCCCACGAAAGATCGTCGAATTTCCGGATATGGGGATCATCATGCCGGACGGCTGCCGGCTGTCGGCGCGGGTGTGGATGCCGGCCGATGCTGCCGACGATCCAGTGCCGGCAATCCTCGAACACCTGCCCTATCGCAAGCGCGACGGCACGATCTATCGTGATCAGCTGACGCATCCCTATTTTGCCGGCCACGGCTACGCCTCGATCCGCGTCGACATGCGCGGCAATGGCGATTCCGAAGGGCTGATGGACGACGAATATTCCGAGCAGGAATTGCAGGACGCTTGCGACGTCATCGCCTGGGCGGCGGACCAGCCCTGGTGCAACGGCAATGTCGGCATGATGGGCATTTCGTGGGGCGGCTTCAACTGCCTGCAGGTAGCAGCCAAGCAGCCGCCGGCGCTGAAGGCGGTCATCAGTCTCTGTTCGACGGTCGACCGCTATGCCGACGACATCCACTACAAGGGCGGCTGCCTGCTGATCGAGAATTTCGGCTGGGCCTCGACCATGCTGTCCTATTCGTCAAGGCCGCCGGATCCGTTGCTGGCCGGCGACAACAGATGGCGCGACCTGTGGCTGACCAGGCTGGAGAACCAGCCATTCCTGGCACCGCTGTGGCTGAAGCACCAGCATCGCGATGCCTATTGGAAGCGCGGCTCGATCTGCGAGGACTATTCCGCCATCCATGCCGCGGTGCTGTCGATCGGCGGCTGGCATGATGGCTATCGCAATACGATTTCCCATCTCGCCGTCAATATCGAGGCGCCGGTCAAGGGCATCGTCGGCCCGTGGATCCACAAATACCCGCATTACGCCGCGCCCGAACCGCGCATCGGCTTCCTGCAGGAGGCCTTGCGCTGGTGGGACCGCTGGCTGAAGGACATCGACACCGGCGTCGAGGCCGACCCCGCCTACCGCGCCTATGTCATGGACAGCGTGCGTCCGGCGCGCTGGCATCCCGAGCGCCCGGGCCGCTGGGTCGCTGAATCGGAATGGCCGTCGCCCAACATCAAGACCCAAGAGGTTGAGCTTATCGCTGAAGGCAACCACGCTATCGTCGCTTCGCCGCAAAGCTGCGGCCTCGCCGGCGGCGAATATTTCCCCTTCACCTTCGGCCCGGAACTGCCGGGTGACCAGCGCCCCGACGATGCGCTGTCGGTGTGCTTCGACCAGCCGGTGCTGACCGAAACGGTCGACATTGTCGGTGCTCCCGAAGTTGTGGTCAGGGTCTCGTCGGACCGGCGCCAGGCGAACATCGCGGTTCGGCTGTGCGACGTCCATCCGGACGGGGCATCGGAGCTGATCTCGTACGGCGTGCTCAACCTGACGCATCGCAACTCGCACGAATTTCCCGAAGCGCTGGTGCCCGGCGAAACCGTCAGCGCCCGGGTGGTGCTCGACCAATGCGCCTATCGCGTGCCGGTCGGCCATCGCCTGCGCGTTGCCGTTTCGAACGCCTACTGGCCGATGATCTGGCCGTCGCCGGAGCCGGTCCGGCTGGAATTGTCGGCCGCGACATTGATGCTGCCGGTACGCCCGCCAGCGACAGGCGACGAGGTCACCTTCCCCGCTCCCGAAGGTGCTGCGCCCTGGGCAACGGAGACGCTTCGGCCCGCCAATTCCGAGCGTCATGTCGATCGCGACGAAAAGACCGGAATGATTACGGTTTCCATCGTCGACGATTTCGGTGAGGTGCGCGACCTGGAGCATGGCCTCGCCCACGGGAGCATCGCCAGGGAGACATGGGCGATCCATCCTGACAATCCGCTGTCAGCCTCGGGCAAGACGCATTGGAGCCAGACGCTGTCGCGAAATGGATGGTCGGTGCGCACCGAAACCTTCGCCGAAATGCGGTCCGACGCGCAAAGCTTCGTGGTTAGCGCCAGAATTGAAGCCTATGAAGGCGAGAAACTGGTCTTCGAGCGCAATTTCGAGGAGAAAATCCCGCGCGTGCTGCTTTGAGCGCTTATAGCGATTGGTCCAATTGCGACGCACGATTTACGCCACGGCATGTCGCATTCGGTCTTGCTTACCGCTTTCCCTTACGGTCATTATTCTCCCGATTGAAATGAGAAAAACGACCATAAGGTCGGACCAACAGAGTGAGGAACTCAACATGTCGAACGAACTGGAATATCTGAGCCGGCGCGTTGCGTCCGGCAAGCTGAGCCGTCGCGATTTTCTCGGCCGGGCAGCAGCGCTCGGCGTCACCGCAACCTTCGCCAATTCGCTGCTATCCAGCGCTTCCCGCGCGGCGGGTCCGGTCAAGGGCGGCACGCTCAAGGCCGGCCTGGTCGGTGGCGAGTCCACCAACAGTCTCGATCCGGCGCTGTTCATGACGCAGGTGCCGTTCGCCTTCGGCAAGATGTGGGGCGAACTGATCGTCGAACTGTCTCCCGAAGGCAAGCTCGAGAACCGCATTGCCGAGGAGATCGGCTCGTCGGACGACGCCAAGACCTGGACGCTGAAGATCCGCGATGGCGTCGAGTTTCACAACGGCAAGAAGGTGACCGCAGAGGACGTGGCCGCCACCCTCGAACGCCATTCGGACGAGAAGTCGAAGTCCGGCGCGCTCGGTTACATGAAAGGCATCGAGAGCATAAAGGCCAGCGGCAAGGAAGTGGTGCTGACGCTGAAGGAGCCGAATGCCGACCTGCCCTATCTGCTTAGCGACTATCACCTAATCATCCAGCCGAACGGCGGCAAGGACAAGGCCGATGCCGGTATCTCGGCGGGTCCTTACAAGGTCACCACCAACGAGCCCGGCGTGCGCCATGGCGGCGAGCGCTTCGCCAATTACTGGCAGGGCGACAAGATGGGCCATGCCGACCAGATAGAGATCATCGTCATCAACGACGCCACGGCCCGCACGGCGGCGCTGCAGGGCGGCCAGGTCAACATGATCAACCGGGTCGAGCCGAAGATCGTCGATCTGATCAAGCGCGTGCCCGGCGTCACCATCCGCAACCATTCGGGACCCGGCCACTACGTCTTCATCATGCACTGCGACACCGCGCCGTTCGACAACAACGACTTGCGGATGGCGTTGAAGCTGGCGATCGACCGCGAGGAGATGCTGAACAAGGTGCTGCGTGGCTATGGCTCGCTCGGCAACGACTTCCCGATCAATGCATCGTACCCGCTATTCACCGAGATCGAGCAGCGCAAATACGATCCCGATAAGGCCAAGTTCCACTACAAGAAATCGGGCCATGACGGTGCCGTCCTGCTCCGGACGTCGGACGTCGCCTTCCCCAGTGCCGTCGATGCCGCACAGCTGTTCCAGCAAAGCGCGGCCAAGGCCGGCATCAAGCTGGAGATCAAACGCGAACCGGGCGACGGCTACTGGTCGGAAGTCTGGAACAAGCAGCCCTTCTGCGCCTCCTACTGGGGCGGCCGGTCGACGCAGGACCAGATGTACTCTACCGCCTATCTGTCGACGGCCGACTGGAACGACACACGTTTCAAGCGTCCGGATTTCGACAAGATGGTGCTGGCGGCTCGCGCCGAGCTCGACGAGGCCAAGCGCAAGGCAATGTACCACGACATGGCTGTGATGGTGCGCGACGAGGGCGGCTTGATCCTGCCGATGTTCAATCAGTTCATCGACGCGACGGGCGCCAAGGTCGCCGGCTGGGTGGATGATCCGCATCAGGAGTTGATGAACGGATATGCTCTGGCGAAGTGCTGGCTCGAAGCCTGAGCCCGGCCTTGCGGATATGTCCTCACCCATCGTGAAACTGGTGGCCCAGCGCATCGCGCTGGGCATTCTGCTGCTCTTGGCCGTTTCGGTCCTGATCTTCGCCGGCACCCAAATCCTGCCCGGCGACGTCGCGCAAGCCATTCTCGGGCAGTCGGCGACACCGGAGTCGCTCGCCAATCTGCGCGAGCAGCTCGGCCTCAATGATCCCGCTTACATCCGTTATTTTCGTTGGCTCGGCGGCATCCTGACCGGTGATCTCGGCACGGCTATGTCGAGCGGTCAGGATATCGCAACCTCGATCAAGGGAAGGCTGTGGAACACGCTGTTCCTCGCCTTCTGGGCGGCGATCGTCGCGGTGCCGCTGGCGATCATCCTCGGCCTGATCGCGGTGCGCTACCGCAATGGCTGGGTCGACAAGCTGATCTCCGGGTTAGCGCTCGCCTCGACCTCGTTTCCGGAATTCTTCATCGGCTATGTGCTCGTCTTTTTCTTCGCGGTGCAACATCAATGGTTTCCCGCCATTTCCACGGTCTATGACGGGATGCCTTTCGGCGAACGCATTCAGGCCATAGCACTGCCGGCGGCAGCGCTGACCCTGGTGGTGCTCGCGCATATGATGCGCATGACGCGCGCTGCGATCCTCAATGTGATGCAGTCCGCCTATGTCGAGACCGCCGAACTCAAGGGGCTTTCGGCCTTCGCGGTCATCCGCAGGCATGCCTTCCCCAATGCCATCGCGCCGATCATCAACGTCGTGATGCTCAATCTCGCTTACCTGATCGTCGGCGTCGTCGTGGTCGAAGTTATCTTTGTCTATCCAGGCATGGGCCAATACCTCGTCGACCACGTCACCAAGCGTGACGTGCCGGTGGTGCAGGCGGTCGGGCTGATCTTCGCCGCCGTCTACATCAGCCTGAACATCATCGCGGACATAGCGGCGATCGTCGCCAATCCGCGCCTCAGACATCCGAAATGAGGGGGGCGGATATGCTCGTCATCAAACGCATCCCTATCCCGGCATTGGTCGGCATCGTGCTGACAGCGCTGTTCGTGCTGGCGGCGATCTTTGCGCCGTGGATCGCGCCGCACGGCAATGCCGAGATCGTCAGCGACGTCCCTTGGGAACCGATGTCGGCGGCGCATTGGCTGGGCACCGACAATCTCGGCCGCGATCTGTTGTCGCGCATGATCTACGGCGCCCGCATCACCCTGTTCATCGCGGTGCTGGCGACCGCGCTGTCCTTCTCGCTCGGCGCCATCCTCGGCTTTTCGGCTGCGGTTTTCGGCGGCTGGTTCGACACGCTTCTGTCGCGTCTCGTCGACCTCCTGATGTCAATCCCGACGCTGATCATGGCCCTTGTGGTGCTGTCGGTGCTGCCATCCAATCTGGTGACGCTGATCCTGGTCATGGGCGTTCTCGACTCGACCCGCGTCTACCGCCTGTCGAGGGCGGTCGCCGTCGATATCAACGTCATGGACTATGTCGAGGCGGCCAAATTGCGCGGCGAAGGCAGCGGCTGGATCATCTTCCGGGAAATCCTGCCCAATGCGCTGTCGCCGCTGGTTTCGGAACTCGGCCTGCGCTTCATCTATGCCGTACTGTTCCTGTCGACGCTGTCCTTCCTCGGGCTTGGCGTGCAGCCGCCGGACGCCGATTGGGGCGGCATGGTCAAGGAAAACAAGGATGGCATCGTCTTCGGCATAGGCGCCGCCCTCATTCCGGCGGCGGCGATCGCAGCGCTGGCGATTTCCGTCAATCTCGTCGCCGACTGGGTGCTCAACCGCACGACAAGCCTGAAGGGAGGACGCGGGTAATGGCTGACAAGCAACCGAAGCCCGGGCAACCGAAGCCCGGGCAACCAAAGTCCGGCGTGCTGCTCGACATACGCAATCTGCGCATCGAGGCCACGGTATATCCGCCTGGTGAGGCGCCGAAGAACATCGTGCTGGTGCACGATGTCTCGCTGACGCTCGAAAAGGGCAAGGTGCTCGGATTGATCGGCGAGTCCGGCGCCGGCAAATCGACCATCGGCCTGTCGTCGATGGGCTACGGCCGCGGCGGCGTGCGCATCACCGGCGGCGAGGTCATCCTCAATGGCCGCGACATCCTGAAGGGCGGCAACGAAGGGTTTCGCAAATTGCGCGGCCGCGAGGTCTGCTATGTCGCGCAATCGGCGGCAGCCGCCTTCAATCCGGCGCACAGGCTGATGGACCAGGTGGTCGAGGCAGCACTCCTGCACGGCACGGCGACGCGGGCCGAAGCCGAAAAGCGCGCCGTGGCGCTGTTCAAGAAGCTCAGCCTGCCGAACCCCGAAAGCATCGGCGAGCGCTTCCCCCACCAAGTCTCGGGCGGTCAGCTGCAGCGCGTCATGACGGCAATGGCGCTATGCTCGGAACCCGACCTGATCGTCTTCGACGAGCCGACCACGGCGCTTGACGTGACCACGCAGATCGATGTCCTGGCGGCGATCAAGGATGCCATCCGCGACACGCATGTCGCGGCGCTCTACATCACTCACGATCTTGCCGTCGTCGCCCAGGTCTCGGACGAGATCATGGTGCTGCGCCACGGCCGGCTGGTCGAATGGGGCGGCACCCGCCAGATCATCAAGGAGCCGCGCCAGGAATACACCAACGCGCTGGTTTCGGTGCATGAGATCGAACACCAGGAGCAGAAGCCCGGCACGAGCCCGTTCCTGTCGGTCAAGAACATCACCGCCGCCTATGGCCGCAGTCACATCAAGGTGCTGAAGAACGTCTCGGTCGATATTTTCGCCGGCCAGACGCTGGCGGTGGTCGGCGAGTCCGGCTCCGGCAAATCGACACTGGCGCGCGCCATCACCGGCCTCTTGCCGCCCGAACAAGGCACCGTCACCTTCGACGGACGGCCGCTCGCCAACCGGCTTGTCGACCGGCCGAAAGAGGATCTTCGCCAACTGCAGATGATCTACCAGATGGCCGACGTGGCGATGAACCCGCGCCAGACGGTCGGCACCATCATCGGCCGGCCGCTGGAATTCTATTTTGGGATGCGCGGGCGCGAGCGCGACAAACGCGTCGCCGAACTGCTCGACAAGATCGAAATGGGTAAAGGCTATGTCGACCGCTATCCGGCCGAGCTTTCGGGCGGCCAGAAGCAGCGCGTCTGCATCGCCCGTTCGCTCGCCGCCAAGCCGAAGCTGATCATCTGCGACGAGGTGACATCGGCGCTCGATCCGCTGGTCGCCCACGGCATACTGGAGCTGCTGCTCGAGCTGCAGAAAGAGGAAAACGTCGCTTATCTGTTCATCACCCATGATCTCGCAACAGTGAAGTCGATCGCCGATTCGATCGCCGTGATGTATCGCGGCGAAGTGGTGCGCTACGGGGCCAAGAGCAAGGTGCTGACGCCGCCCTTCGATGCCTACACCGATCTTTTGCTATCGTCGGTGCCCGAAATGGAGATCGGCTGGCTGGAAAAGGCGATCAAGGGACGGCGCATGGCCAGCGCGGGGAACTAGCGGGCCGCACTTTGCGCCCGACGATCCTGTCCGGGCGTGGATTGAACGGCAGGCCGGCCCTGACTTGTCCGATTAAGCCGCATGGAGGCGCCCTTGGCGCTCAACACAAAACTATTGCTCATCATCCTCGACGGCGTGCCTTACCGGAACTGGCGTCGGCTGATGGGCAATCTCGAAGGCTGGGTGCAATCAGGCGAAGCCCGCGTATGGAAAATGCGCTCCGTGCTGCCGTCGACCTCGGCATCCTGCTATGCCTCGATCCACACCGGCGTGCCGCCGCAAATGCACGGTATCCTGTCGAACGAGAACCGGTTTCGCGTCGAACAGCCGGACATCTTTTCCGAAGTCAGCAGGGCCGGCGGCAAGACCGGTGCGGTCACCCACTCCTACTGGTCCGAATTCTTCCGGGCCTATCCGTTCGATCTGGTCGAGGACATGGAGTTCGACCAGCCGGGCAGGCCGATCAGCCATGGCCGGTTTCACACCATGACCGGCTACAATGCCAGGAACCAGATGACACCGAGCGACGTCGACCTGTTCGCGACGTTGACCATGCTGACCGGGCGCTACGGCATCGACTACGGCATCCTGCACAGCTGTACTCTGGACTCGATGGGCCACCGCTTCGGCCATGACTGCCACGAGATGGATCATGCCGTCTATGCAATGGACGCCATGCTCGCCGGCTTCCTGCCGCGCTGGCGGGAAGCCGGCTACGAGGTGATCGTCACCGCCGATCATGGCCAGACCGATCGCGGCCATCATGGCGGCCACGACGAGGAGATGCAGGATTTCGCACTTTACTACTTCGGATCCGGCGAGGGTCCGGAAGCCAGTACGCTGCTCGATCAGTTGCAGCTCGCGCCGACGGTGCTTGCGCGCCTCGGCGTGCCGGTGCCGGCGACGATGAAGGCAAAGCCGTTCCTGAGTTGAGCGCGCGCCCTCTTCTCCCTCTGGCAACGCTCCCGCTCTTCAGTTAGCCTCCGCATATATACGGGCGGATGCGGTGAACCTTTTTGGGCCGATCAGCGACAGAGCAGGCAGGAGCCAGGCGGCTCGACCGGCGATGACGGCCGCGGAGACCGATCGCGCGCTTGTCGAGCGGGTCGCGAAAGGCGACCGTGCCGCCGTGCGGCTCCTGTTCATGCGCCACCACGCGCGGGTCTACCGCTTCGTGGCACGCCAGACGGGATCGGAACAGATGGCCGACGATATCGCGAACGAGGTGTTCCTCGAACTCTGGCGGCAGGCACCGGCCTTCGAGGGGCGCTCGGAGGTCTCGACATGGCTGCTCGGCATTGCCCGCTTCAAGGCGCTGTCCCTGCTGCGCAAGAAGAAGGAAGACTGGATCGACGACGATGACGCGGCCCAGGTCGCCGACGGCGCCGACACGCCTGAAGTCGTGACGATGAAGGAAGACAAGGCCGCCGCCTTGCGACGCTTTATCGATGCCATGCCGGAAGAGCACCGCACGGTGATCGACCTTGCCTATTATCACGGGCAATCGGTGAGCGAGATCGGCGTGGTACTCGGCATCCCGGTCGCAACGGTCAAGACCAGGATGTTCTACGCCCGCAAGAAACTCGGCGAAGCCCTCAAGGCCGCCGGTTACGACAGGGGGTGGCCATGAGCGCCGCTGAAAAGATGTCACGCCGCGACGAAATGGAAATGCTGCTGCCGTTTTATCTGAACGGCTCGCTGGAGGGCACCGAGCTCGAAGCCATCGAGGAATGGCTGGCGAGCGATCCGGCGGCGATGGCCGCACTAGGCGAGGCCGAGGCCGAATTCTCCGGCACCGCTGCCGCAAACGAGGCAATCCGCCCGCCGGCCGATGCGCTCAGCCGCTTTGCCAAGGCGCTCGACGCCGAGGCCGGCCCGTCCCGCGCGCCGGCGGCATCGTCCTGGCTGGCGCAGGCCTGGAGCCGCTTCATGGCGGTGCCCGCCGGCGTCGCCTGGGCCGCGGCCGCGGTGCTGCTGGCCCTGGTCGTCGCGCAATCCTTTGTGCAGACCGGCAACAGAGATGGCGATTTCGAGATTGCCGGATCGGAGGACGATCTGGCCAAAATGCCGTTTGCCCTTGTGAAGTTCAAGCCGGATGCGAAGCTGTCCGACATCATCGCTTTTCTCGACCAGAACCAGTTGAAGATCGCCGGCGGGCCGACCGCCGACGGCGTCTTCCGCGTCGGCGTCCCGGCCGAGACCGCTGCCGACTATCAGAAGCTGCTTGGCCTTATCGCCGCCCAGCCTTTCACCGAAGCTGCCCTGGAGGGAAGGAAACCGGCTGATGGCGGCTGAGGCGGTCATTCGATTGACGGCGGCGATGACAATCTTCGCCGCGTCCGCAATGGCGCAGACCAATGACCCGAACCTCACCCAGGCTGAGATCGACTGCCTGAACCGGGGAAGTGCTGCCAACGCCGACTGCGCCAAGGATGGCGGCGGCGTGAAGGATGGCGGCAAAGCGCCGGCTCATGGAACGACGGGCGCGGTGTTTCTTCCGGGCTTGATTGTCGACCTGTTCCCCAATCCTGCCGTAGTCACCGAGGCGCCGCTACCTCCTGGCAATACTGCAACCCCACCCGCCGTCGCGCCGGCAATACAGGCTGCGGTGCCGGGCGGTGCGGTGGTTGCGCCGACCGATCTTGTGGCAACCGAGCCGCCGCGCGCCGTGACCGGCGATTTCGTGCCCGACGAGGTGCTGGTCACCGTCAATGGCGATGCCGGCGCGGTCCAGCAGATCGCGGCCTCGTTCGGCCTCGAGATACGCTCGCAGCGGCAGTCGCGGCTGCTCGGCAACACGCTGGTGCGCTTCGGCATTCCCGATGGCCGCCCGGTCGGCGTCGTGCTGGCGCAGCTCGCCGCCGACGGCCGCACTTTGCGGCGTGAGGCCAACCATGTCTACTCGCTGCAGCAGGCGGCCAGCATCGCCAATTATGCGTTCGAGCGCATCGCGCTCGATGCCGACAAAGCCAGCGGCGAGAATGTGCGCGTCGGCGTCATCGACACCGGCATCGACGACGGCAATCCGGCGCTCTCCGGCGTCATCGCCGGGCAGTTCGATGCCATGCCCGACGTGCCGATCAAGGCGCGCGACCACGGCACTTCGGTCGATGGACTGATCGCCGGCACCGGCGCGTTCAAAGGCATGGCGCCGGGCGCCAGGATCTATCATGCCCGCGCCTTCGAGGGCGGCAAGTCGACCATGGACGTCATCCTTTCGGCGCTTGACTGGGCGGCGGAGCAGGATGTCCGCATCATCAATATGAGCTTCGTCGGCCCGAAGAACGACCTGCTCGGCATCGCCTGCCGCAATGCGCGTGCGCTTGGCATCGTGCTGGTTGCGGCCGCCGGCAATAACGGACCGAAGGCGCCCTATGGTTATCCGGCCGCCTTCGACGGCGTGATCGCGGTGACGGCCACCGATGCCAAGGACGGGCTGATGCCGCAGGCCAATCGCGGCGCCTATGTCTTCATCTCCGCTCCCGGCGTTGAGATGGTGGCGCCGAGCGGCGCCGGCTCGGACGTGGTGACCGGGACGTCCTTCGCCGCGGCGATCGTGACCGGCGCCGTCGCCAATCTGTTGCATGCCGCGCCCGACCGCTCCGCCGACTGGGTCGAGAAAGCACTTGCCGCCACGGCAAAGGATCTCGGCGCGAAGGGGCGGGACAATGACTTCGGCTACGGGCTTCTGAACACTAAGGCGGCCGAGGCGGCGAATGAATAGCCCGCTCAGGACGCGTTTTGCTGAGGACGTAGGAGAAAATAGAATGCGGCGACGTGCGTTATCATCAGCAGCGGTACGTAGATGATCGGGATCGCGTAGGTGGCGCCCAGTTCGCCTGCGCGTGCAGGAAGGCCGATCTGAATGGCGTGGTAATAGTCGACGATGAGGTCGACCGTCCCTGCGACGTTGAAGGCGACGACCAACGGCCAGAAGAGCGGGCGTATCCTCACCGTGAGCAGCGCCAGCATGGCCAGCACGCCGGTCGCGAAATCGCCGTAGGCGGCGAATACGGCGAAATCGGCGGGCAGATTGGGGCTTACGACGCCTGGAACGATGAAGACGAGCCCGAAGAATCGGAAGCTGTGCAGCGTAGCGATAGCGCGTTGCGCCGCGACCCGGTCCATCGACCTGAGCCACGGCAAACCGTACGCGCCGAAGCAAAGCAGCCACGCGACATAGCCGAGAACAAGATGGGTTTGGAACACCATTTCCGTGGACATTTGGCCTACTCTCAACAGTTGATGCTCGCGGCTTTAAGCCCGCTACCGCAATTCGACTATCCGGTGTAATCACAACAACCTATGAAGCAGAACTACACAGTCCGACATGGTGCGCTGGAGGGCGTCGAGGCGTTCCTGGCCGTCGCCAGGCGGCGTAACTTCCGCCGTGCCGCCGCCGATCTCGGCGTGACGCCATCGGCCGTGAGCCAAGCGGTGCGCGCGCTGGAAGCTCGCCTGGGCACGGCGTTGTTCGTCCGCACGACGCGGAGCGTTGGTTTAACCGAACCTGGCCAGCGGTTCCTCGACCGTGCCGGCCCGGCATTCGAGGAGCTCGTAGCGGCCGGCGAGGCTGCCCGCGATATCGGCCAGCGGCCGACCGGTCTGCTGCGCCTGTCTGTGCCTCGCGCTATCGTGCCGCTGATGTTGGAGCCGGTGCTCGCGTCGTTCTGCCAAGCCTATCCTGAGATCGAACTGGAGATCGCCGTGAGCGACCAGATGGTCGATCTCGCGACCGGCGGGTTCGACGCCGGCATCCGCCTCGGGCAACTCATCGCCGCCGACATGGTCGCGGTGCGGCTGACCCCGCCGTTCTCGTTCGTAGTCGTCGGCAGCCCTGACTATTTTGAGCGCTACGGCCGTCCCGAGCGTGTCGACGACTTGCGCCACCACGCCTGCTTACGCTTGCGCCGCTCGAATGGCGCCATCGCACCCTGGTCGTTCATCGATGGTAACGGTGCAATCGAAGCGATCGTCTCAGGCCCGCTGATTGCGCACGACTATTCGACATTGGTCGGGGCCGCGATGCGGGGCGTCGGGTTGGCGCAGACGCCGCGACCACTCGCCGAAGGTCCGATAGCCGAAGGAAAACTCCAGTCGGTGCTCGACGGCGTCGCCACGACGACGCCGGGTGTCTTCCTTTATCATCCCGGCAAGCGCCAAGTCCTGCCGAAGCTGCGCGCCTTCATCGATCACCTCAAATCCGCGGCCTGAGACCAGGACGCACCCGCTGGTGCTGGCCAACAGCCGCCAAGAGTCGACCTCGGCCGTTCAGAGTGATTGCCTCTAGGCCGGCGCGCCGGCGACCGATCCCCTGACCACCAGGTCGACCGGCCAGACTTCGCCGCGAGCGCCCTCCTCCAGGCCGGAAATCCGCGCCGCCAGCCGTTCGGCGATGCGCGCGCCGGCGAGGCGGATCGACGAACGCGTCGTCGACAATGGCACCGAAAAATTTTCCGGCTTCAGCCAGGGAAAGACGTCGTCATGGGCGATCAGCGACAGGTCGCCCGGAATGGTCAGGCCGAGATCGCGCACCGCGCGCACCACGCCGAGCGCCATGATCAGGCTGGAGCAGGCGATCGCCGTCGGCGCGTCGCTTTGTTCCAGCAAGCGCCGGGCGGCGCGATAGCCGTTCTCCTCGGTCATGGTCAGCGAACAGACATGCTGATCACGAAGCACCAGGCCGCTCGCCGCAAGCGCGCGGCGCACGCCGCGCTCGCGATGAATGGCGAAGGTCTCGCGATCGTCGCCGTTGATCAGCGCCAGACGCCTGTGACCGAGCTGAACGAGTAGCCGTGCCGCCTCGTGGAAGGCGCCCTCATTGTCGATGTCGGTGAACGGATAGTCGAAATCGAAGCCTTCGCTGCGGCCATGGACGATGAAGGGAATGCCGAGCGTGTTGACGAGTGCCACCCGCCGGTCGGCCGGCCTCGGCGACGAGATATAGACCGCGTCGACCTGCCGGTTGGCGACAATGCGGCGGTAGGTCGTCTCCTGGTCGTCGGCATCGGCCGGTGACAGCACCAGGTCGAGCTCGTGCGAACGCGCATAGTCGCCGAGGCCGGACAGGAACTCGACGAAATGCGGGTCGATGTCGACGGTCGTTCCCGTCGGCAGCACATAGCCGATCATGCCGGTCTTGCCGGTCGCCAGCCGGCGGGCGCTCGGATTGGGGCGATAGCCGTGACGCTTGGCGGCATCGACCACCCGCCGGCGCGTTTCCTCGTTGACTTCCGGGTAGCCGTTCAATGCGCGGCTCACCGTAGTCTGCGAAAGCGCCAGCATGTGGGAGAGCTGCTTGAGGTTCACCGGAGGCCTCCAACCTCAAAGCGCTTTTAATCTGAATCGAGCTAGCCGCTACGAACCGCGTTGCCGAGCGCACTGACCATACGCACGGTTCGGACCGGTTTGAAGCCGAATTTGCTGCTGCACCGCCAGAAAACTGTGCTGCAGCGCACTTTCGCCGGCACCCGGCCGCAGAAATTAAATCGATTAATCTGGCTTTCTCTTGACTCCGGACCAATTCAGTGGCGTGATCAAAATCACCAAAGCGCTTTGGAAGACTCTACGAAAGGTTGCAGTTCCTTTCCGACTGAGTCACAGTCCTGCAGCGCCGGCGGACGGAATGGAGGTTTCGTTCGGTGTTTGTCACCACTGGGAGGGAATACCGATGAAGAAAATGCTTCTGCTGGGCGCTGCGTTTGCCACGCTTGCGCTCGCCATGCCGGCGCAAGCCGAACTGAAGTTCAAGCCGGGCGAAGATCCCCGTTTCAACTGGGCGAACTACGAAGATCTCAAGAAAGTCGACCTCAAGGGCGAGACGCTGACGATCTTCGGGCCGTGGCGCGGCGAGGACGAAGGGCTTATCCGCACCGTCCTCGATTACTTCTCCGAAGCCACCGGCGCCGAGATCAAGTACTCCTCGTCGGAGAATTACGAGCAGCAGATCGTCATCGACACGCAGGCCGGCAGCCCGCCCAACATTGCCGTGCTGCCGCAGCCGGGCCTGATCCAGGATCTGGCATCGAAGGGCCTTTTGACGCCGCTCGGCGACGATACGGCCAACTGGGTCAAGGACAATTACGGCGCCGGCCAATCCTGGGTCGACCTCGGCACCTTCAAGGACAAGGACGGCAAGCCCGGCTTCTTCGCCTTCCCATACAAGGCCGACGTGAAGTCGCTGGTCTGGTACTCGCCGGACAATTTCGAGGAAGCCGGCTACAAGGTGCCGAAGACGCAGGAAGAGCTTGCCGAGCTCGAAAAGAAGATCATCGCCGACGGCGGCACGCCATGGTGCATCGGGCTTGGTTCGGGCGGCGCCACCGGCTGGCCGGCGACCGACTGGGTCGAAGACATCATGCTGCGCACCCAGACGCCCGAGACCTACGACAAATGGGTGAAGAACGAAATTCCGTTCAACGATCCGGCAGTGGTCAACGCCATCGACATTTTCGGCAAGATCGCCACCGACGACAAGATGGTCGAGGGCGGCGCCAAGGCGGTTGCGGCGACCGATTTCCGTGACAGCCCGAAGGGCCTCTTCTCGGTGCCGCCAAAATGTTATCTGCACCATCAGGCATCGTTCATCCCGACCTTCTTCCCGCAAGGCACCAAGATCGGCGAGGATGCCGACTTCTTCTACTTCCCGCCTTACGCTTCCAAGCCCGAGCTCGGCACTCCGGTGCTCGGCGCCGGCACGCTCGCCATGATCACCAAAGACAGCAAGAGTGCCCGCGCGTTCATCGAATTCCTGAAGCTGCCGCTCGCTCATGAGATCTGGATGGCACAGGGCGGCTTCGTGACGCCGTTCAAGTCGGTCAACAAGGACGCCTATGCCAGCGACGCGCTGAAGAAGCAGGGCGAGATCCTGGCCAACGCCTCGACCTTCCGCTTCGACGGGTCCGACCTGATGCCGGGCAAGATCGGCGCCGGTGCGTTCTGGACCGGCATGATCGACCTGGTCGGCGGCAAGTCCGCCCAGGACGTCGCCACCGACATCCAGAAAAGCTGGGACGCGATCAAGTAAGCGGCCGGCTTGAGTTCCAAATGTGATGTGGTCCGGGCCTCAAACGGCCCGGACCTTATCCGGTGCTTGGCGTCGCGTCGATTGTCGTGAGCACAACGCATTCCGGCATGACGCGCGCCCAGTGACCTGCTTTCCGGCTGGTCGCGCTCCAGACAACTGAATCGGCGCATGATCCCGTCGCCAAAGCCATTCTCGACTGGCGGATCCGTGCGCAGGGGGAGGGACCCATGGCGGCTCAGATTTTCTCGGCGATATTCGTCATCATCATCGGCGTGGGCGGCTGCGTCGCCTATTTCTGGGGCGCCAACAAGGCACTCGACACGATCTTTCCGGCACGCGGCGTTTCCGGCAAGGCGGCGATCAACAATCTGCGCCGGCAGGGGGTGATCCGACCCTGGCTGTTCGTCGGCCCGGCGATGATCATCCTCACGATCTACCTGATCTACCCGGTAGTGGAGACGCTGAGGCTGTCGTTCCTCGATCGCGGCGGCGCCCATTTCGTCGGCTTGGCCAACTATCAATGGGCGTTCGGCGACCGCGAGTTCCGCAACTCGATCCTCAACAACATCATCTGGCTGGCGGTGGTGCCGGCCGCCTGCACCTTCCTCGGGCTGATCATCGCCGTGCTCACCGACAAGATCTGGTGGGGCACCATCGCAAAAAGCCTGATCTTCCTGCCGCTCGCCATCTCGTTCGTCGGCGCCAGCGTCATCTGGAAATTCATCTACGAATATCGCGGCGAGGGCCAGACGCAGATCGGCCTGCTCAATGCCATCATCCAGTATTTCGGCGGCCAGCCGCAGGTCTGGATCTCGCTGCCGTTCTGGAACAACTTCTTCCTGATGGTCATCCTGATCTGGATCCAGACCGGCTTTGCCATGGTCATCCTGTCGTCGGCCTTGCGCGGCATTCCGGAAGAGACGCTGGAAGCCGCCGTCATCGACGGCGCCAACCCTTTCCAGATCTTCTGGAAGATCATGGTGCCGCAGATCTGGGGCACCATCGCCGTCGTCTGGACCACCATCACCATCCTGGTGCTGAAGGTTTTCGACATCGTGCTGACCATGACCAACGGCCAGTGGAACAGCCAGGTGCTGGCCAATCTGATGTTCGACTGGATGTTCCGCGGCGGCGGCGATTTTGGCCGCGGCGCCACCATCGCCATCATCATCATGATAGCGGTCATTCCGATCATGGTCTGGAACATCCGCCAGGCAAACAAAGAGACGGAAGGGCATTGAGATGGCCGTGGCGACCGGAAAGTCCTTTGTCAGCCGTTTCGGCGTCCATATCGCCGTCTTCATCTTCGTTGCGATCTGGACGATCCCGACGCTCGGCATTCTGGTCTCGTCGCTGCGCGACAAGGACCAGATCATCGCTTCGGGCTGGTGGAACTCGTTCACCAGTTCCAGCCAGACGGAGGCCGGACGGCTGCCGCCCGCCTCGGCGCAAGTCGAGAAGGACGGCAAGTTCATCCTGCAAGGCAATATTTTCGGCGACGGTCCGGCCCGCAACATCAGCGCCTTCGGCGTCAAGTCGGCAGCGCCGACGCAATATCCCGCCGGCACGACAGCCGATCTCGGCGACGGCGTGACCCTGCAGCTCAATGCCGACGGCAGTTTCGTCATGACCTCGCCGAAGGCTTTCGAAGGCGAGCGCGGCCAGCGCGTCTATTACGCCTCGTCGGCGCCGCCGAAATTCACCACCGACAATTACGACACGGTGCTGTTTTCGGAGGGCATCGGCCGCTCCTTCATGAACTCGCTGACCGTCACCATTCCGGCGACCGTCATCCCGATCCTGATCGCCGCGTTCGCCGCTTACGCGCTGGCCTGGATGCGCTTTCCCGGCCGGGCGCTGCTCATCGCCGTCATCATCGGCCTCCTGGTCGTGCCGCTGCAGATGTCGCTGATCCCGCTATTGAAGCTCTATAACGGCGTCGGCAGCTTCTTCGGCGTGCCGTCGAAGACCTATCTCGGCATCTGGCTGGCGCATACCGGCTTCGGCCTGCCTTTCGCCATCTATCTGTTGAGGAGCTATATCGCCGGCCTGCCACGCGAGATCATGGAGTCGGCACGCATCGACGGGGCCAGCGATTTCGAAATCTTCGTCAAGATCGTGCTGCCATTGTCGTTCCCGGTGCTGGCCTCGTTCGCCATCTTCCAGTTTCTCTGGGTGTGGAACGATCTGCTGGTGGCGATGGTTTTCCTCGGTACCGAGGGCGACCAGATCGTACTGACCGCCAAGCTCAATGCATTGCTCGGCTCGCGCGGCGGCGACTGGGAGATCCTGACGACATCGGCCTTCGTCACCATCATCGTGCCGCTGATCGTGTTCTTCTCGCTGCAGCGCTATTTCGTCCGCGGGCTGCTTGCCGGCTCGGTGAAAGGAGGTTGAGATCATGCAATCCGCTTTGAAGGCGACCCCGAAGCCAGATCTCGCTATCGATCGCGACTGGTGGCGAGGTGCCGTGATCTACCAGATCTACCCGCGCAGCTATCAGGATTCGAACGGCGACGGCATCGGCGATCTCAGGGGCATGATCGGCCGGCTGGCCTACATCGCCTTGCTCGGCGTCGACGCCATCTGGATCTCGCCGTTCTTCAAATCGCCGATGAAGGATTTTGGCTACGACGTGTCGGATTATTGCGACGTCGATCCGATGTTCGGCACGCTGGCCGACTTCGACGCACTGACCGCAGAGGCGCACCGGCTTGGCCTCAAGGTGATGATCGACGAGGTGCTCTCGCACACCGCCGACATCCATCCGTGGTTCAAGGAAAGCCGGTCGAGCCGCAGCAATCCAAAAGCCGACTGGTATGTCTGGGCGGATGCCAAGCCGGACGGCACGCCGCCCAACAACTGGCTGTCGATCTTCGGCGGCTCGGCCTGGCAGTGGGACACCAGCCGCCAGCAATATTATCTGCATAATTTCCTGGCCGAGCAGCCTGACCTCAACTTCCACAGCCGCGCGGTCCAGGACGCGCTGCTCGACGTCACCCGCTTCTGGCTGGAGCGCGGCGTCGACGGTTTTCGCCTCGATACCATCAATTTCTACTTCCACAGCCAGGGCCTGGAAGACAATCCGCCGCTGCCGCCCGAGCAGCGCAACGACCAGACGGCGCCGACCGTCAACCCCTACAACTACCAGGACCATCTCTACGACAAGAGCCGGCCTGAAAACCTCGGCTTCCTCGAACGCTTCCGCGCCTTGCTCGACGAATACCCGGCGACGGCCGCGGTTGGCGAGGTCGGCGACTCGCAGCGTGGGCTGGAAGTGGTGGCGGCCTATACGGCCGGCGGCAAGCGCGTGCATATGTGTTACTCCTTCGACTTCCTGGCGCCGGAGAAGATCAGCGCGGCAAAGGTACGCTCGGTGCTGGAAACCTTCGGCAAGGTGGCCAGCGACGGCTGGTCGTGCTGGGCCTTCTCCAACCATGACGTGATGCGCCCTGCCTCGCGCTGGGCAGCCGGCGAGCCCGACCCGACCGCCTACCTCAAGGTCATCTCGGCGCTGCTGATGTCGTTGCGCGGCTCGGTCTGCATCTATCAGGGCGAGGAGCTCGGGCTCAGCGAGGCCGAGCTCAGCTTCGAGGATCTGCAGGACCCATACGGCATCCGCTTCTGGCCTGAATTCAAGGGACGCGACGGCTGCCGTACGCCGATGGTTTGGGACGGCGCTGCCCGCAATGGCGGCTTCTCGACGGCAAAGCCCTGGCTGCCGGTGCCCAGCAAGCACCTTGCGCAAGCCGTCAATGTGCAGCAAGGCGACGACGGCTCGCTGCTCGAGCACTACCGGCGCTTCCTGGCTTTCCGCCGCGCCCATCCGGCACTGGCCAAGGGTGATATCGAGTTCATCGAAAGCGAGGGCGACACCGTCGCCTTCACGCGCCGTGAAGGCAACGAGCAGATCGTCTGCGCCTTCAATCTCGGAGCAAAGCCGGCCGAAGTCGATCTTGGCGGCCGCTCATTGCAGCCCTTGCCGGGACACGGGTTTTCGGGACAGACTGGCGCCGGCACGATCCGCCTCGGCGGCTACGGCGCCTGGTTCGGGCGTATCGACTGAATTCAAGGAAGAACTGGAGGGTACCATGGCCGATGTCACGCTAAGGCAAGTGAGGAAATCATATGGCAATCTCAACATTCTGCACGGCGTCGACCTCGACATAAAGTCGGGCGAATTCATCGTCTTCGTCGGTCCCTCTGGTTGCGGCAAGTCGACCTTGCTGCGCTGCATCGCCGGGCTGGAGGAGATCACCTCGGGCGAGCTCAAGATCGACGGCGAGATCGTCAACGACGTGCCGCCGTCAAAGCGCGGCATCGCCATGGTGTTCCAGTCCTATGCGCTTTATCCGCACATGACCGTCTACGACAACATGGCCTTCTCGATGAAGATCGGCAAGGAAAGCAAGGCCGAGATCGACAAGCGGGTGCGCCAGGCGGCCGAGATCCTGCAGCTGACCAAATATCTCGACCGCCTGCCCAAGGCGATGTCGGGCGGCCAGCGCCAGCGCGTCGCCATCGGTCGCGCCATCGTGCGCAATCCCAAGGTTTTTCTGTTCGACGAACCGCTATCCAACCTCGACGCGGCGCTGCGCGTCGCCACCCGCATCGAGATCGCCAAGCTCAAGGAGTCGATGCCGGCCACGACGATGATCTACGTCACCCACGACCAGGTCGAGGCGATGACGCTGGCCGACCGCATCGTCGTGCTGAAGGAAGGCCATATCGAACAGGTCGGCACGCCGATGGAGCTCTACAAGCGGCCCGGCAATCTGTTCGTCGCCCAGTTCATCGGCTCGCCGGCGATGAACATCCTGCCGGCGACGATCGACAAGACCGGCAACCCGACGGTCGTCAGCCATGTCGGCGGCCGCAAGGCAACGGTGCCGATCGCAACGCCTGCGTCGGCGAAAGGCGCAGCGGTGAGCTTCGGGGTGAGGCCGGAGGATCTGATGATTGCCACCGGCGCCGACTATTTGTTCGAAGGGACGGTCGATTACGTCGAGCAGCTCGGCGAGGTCCAGCTCGTCTATGTCGACATCGGCCGCGCCGACCTGCCGCTGGTGACCAAGCTGCCGGGCAATGTCGAGATCAAGCGCGGAGCGACACTGCGGCTGACGGCGGACGCCGGAGACCTGCATATTTTCGACGCGGACGGGCGCTCTTTCGCGCTCCATGAAGCAGAAGCAAAGGCGGCTTGAAGCAGGCGTTCTTCCGCCATGCAAGAGACAAGTGCGGCGGGATGGGCCCGCCGCTCTTGTCTGGAATTCCAGTTCGGCCGTTAGAGCGGTTCATCGTTTCACGGAACGCCGAACCGCTCTATCTCCTTGTTTTGACGCAATTCCCAAGGGAAAGCGCTACACGCTTTTCCCGGGAAAACCGTTTCACACTTTTCCTGGAATTGCTCTAGTTGTTGCCGAAGAGGTTGCGGTCGGCGCCCTGAGGCGCGGACTTGGGCACATCGCCAGACGAATTCAGCAGCTTGTAGATCGGCGAGTTGCTGTCACGTACCGAATACGTCTGCGTGTTGTCGACGTTGACGGTCGACTGCTTGTTGATGTCGGTCCCGCCAACATTGTCGTTGCGGGCATAAGCGCTGCCGGCGGCAATCAAGAGCGCGGCGGCAGTAAGAACAATCTTTTTCATTTTGGGTCTCCTGGATTTTCGAAATCAAGCGGCGGGCATGCCGCCGCCTTGATGGTGGGATCGGCTGTTAGTTGTTGCCGAAGAGGTTACGGTCGGCGCCCTGGACAACCGGCTGCTTTTCAGCCTGGTCCGACGTCTTGACGGAAGCCGTGTAGGAGCTATCGACCGAGACAGCAGGCGGGTTGGCTCCGTTGGAACCAAAGTTGTCGCTGCCGGCGAAGGCGCTGCCGGTGATGGCCAAAACGGCGGCGGCAGCAAGAACGATCTTTTTCATCTTAATACTCCTGAATTTTTCAGATCCCCGGACGGCGGATATGCCCGCCGCCCTGATGCTGGGATCGGCTGTTAGTTGTTGCCGAAGAGGTTACGGTCGGCGCCCTGGACAGCCTGCTGGTCAGCATGAGCCGGCTTCTGAATGGAAGCCGTATACGAGCTGTCGACCGCAGCGGCAGGCTGGTTCGCACCCTTGGAACCAAAGTTGTCGCTGCCAGCGAAGGCGCTGCCGGTGATGGCCAAAACGGCGACGGCGGCAAGAGCGATCTTTTTCATTTTTTAGTACTCCAGTATCTTAGTTTTCCGTCCGTCTAGCGGCGTGCCTTGGGAGGAATTCGCGTCGTTCGGACAGCCCCGATGTGGGAAAGCCAATGGCCAGTTTCCAATCACGAAGTTTTTTGGTGTGGACCAAGAATCTACACCTTGAAATTGTGCCAGAGATTCCCTTCGCCACATTTTTATCATTTAATGTCAAGCAGATAGCCTATCGCCTCGGTCTGACTGCAAGGCGACTTGGGAGGCAGCGTTCACAGCGTCCTGCACGCATTGTCAACAGAAACGAACCGTTCGGTTCGATTTTTTAAACCGATAAAAGTCGCAGCCGAGGTTCTTTGTCGAATCGTTAACCATTTCGGCCGAATGCGGCGTCGGCGTTGCGGCTGCTTTTGGCCTGCCTTATGCCGCCCAACGAAGGCAGCAACCGGGCAAGCAGAACCGGGTCAGACCCCGTAACGTTCGGTGCGGATGAGTGCCGCAGGCACCCCGGCATCGATCAGTGCCTCGGCGGCGGCCGTCACGAATGCGTTCGAGCCGCAGACAAAGGCGAGCTTCGGCGGCGCCGGCAGCCTGGTCATGGCTTGCACCATCATCGCGGCGTCGACCCGCCGCGCATAATCCGCCGGACGGCGGGCCGGCTCGCGCGTCAGCGTCAGCACCAGGTCGAAGCCATCCCTGCGCTCGGCGAGGTCGATCAGTTCGTCGCGAAAGATCACCTCGTCCCAGACCCGCGCCGAAAACACCAGGGCGGCGGCGACCAGCGATCCCCGCATCGCCCGGTGACGGAGCATCGACATCAGCGGCACCACGCCCGACCCGCCGCCGACGAGCAGGAGCGGGCCGCCATCGCCGTCGGACCAGACGAAATGGCCGCCGAGCGGCCCGCGCAATTCGACCTCGTCGCCCACCGCCGCTATCTCGTGAAAGAACGGCGAGACCTCGCCGTCCTCGAGTTTTTCAATCGCCAGCTCGATGGTCTCGCCGGTCTCCGGCGCCGAGGCGATGGAGTAGGAGCGGCGCGCCTGATAGCCGTCCGGCGCCGTCAGCCTGACATCGACATGCTGTCCGGCACGATAGACGAAGGGCCGCGACGGCTGCAGGAAAAAGCTGGTGACGCGCGGCGTGCGCTTTTGGATGCGGGTGATGGTGACCGTCTGCCAGGGCGACTGCGCCGCCGGTGCGTCGCTCATGGATCGTTCGTGTAGCGCTGCTCGCGCCACGGATCGCCATAGATGTGATAGCCTCGCAACTCCCAGAAACCCGGCTCGTCACGCTCTGTGAACTGCAGCCCGTTCAGCCATTTGGCCGATTTCCAGAAATAGAGATGCGGAACGAGCAGCCGGGCCGGGCCGCCATGGTCGGGAGTGATCGGCTTGCCCTCGTAAAGCAGTGCCACCATCGCCTTGCCGCCGGTGAGATCCTTCGTCGGCACGTTGGTGGAATAGCCGTCGAAACCCAACGCCAGCGTGAAGGCGGTGGGCGGCTCGATGCCGGCGTCGGCAAGGATGTCGTCGACGAGCACGCCCTGCCACGCCGTGTCGAACTTGGTCCATGCGGTGACGCAATGGATGTCGCGCGTCATCTTGGTCAAGGGCAGCGCGTTGAACTCGGCCCAGTTCCACTTCTTGATCGGCCGCGGCCCGTGCTTAAGCGTGAACGACCAATCCTCGGTGCGGACATGCGGCGTCGGGCCGGCCGACAGGACCGGGAAACCTTGCTCGAGATATTGCCCCGGCGGGATACGTGCATCCGTATCCGTCGGCGGCTTTCGTCCGGAAGAGAAGCCTCGGGTAACCATCGAGAATATCCGTTTGCGCAAGGTCCAATCGAGCTTTGTCAGTTTTCTCGAAGACGCGAGCGCGGGCAACCGAAATCTTGGCTCCGGCCTGGCGGCAATGCTCTACATTGATCTTGGCAGCGCGGCGCCCGCTTCAGCCGCTGGCGAAGGGGACGGCGACGAACATCTGGGCGTCGCCGCGCTCGACAAGCAGCAGCACCGATTTCTTGCCGGATTTGGCAGCCTGCACAATCGCCTGATTTGCCTGCCTGGCGCTCCTCACCGGAGTCTGGTCGACGCCGACGATGATGTCGCCGGGCTGGATGCCGGAAGCCGACGCCGCCTTGTTCGGGTCGACGCGCTCGACCAGTGCGCCGTGCTGGTTTTCCGGCAGGTTCATTGCCTGGCGCACATCAGGAGTGACGTCCATCAGGCCGAGACCGAGCGCCGGTGCGCGAAGGCCCTGCCCCGTCGACGGCTGACCTGAATCGCCGGTCACCGATCCCGTCGCCGTGTCGTCTTCGTTGCGCCCGATCTCGACGGAGATCTGCAGGCTTTTCCCCTTGCGCCAGACATTGAGGGCTTCCCTCGTGCCAGGCGCAACGTCAGCGACGGCGCGCGACAGATCCCTCGGATCCTTTATGTCCTGGCCGGCGAAGCTGGTAATGACATCGCCGGTCTCGATGCCGGCCTTGGCGGCCGGCGATCCGTCGCTGACCTGCGCGACCAGCACGCCGGTAGGGTGATCGAGGCCGATGGCGCTCGCCACATCAGGCGTCACCGGCTGAATCTGGACGCCGAGATAGCCGTACTGGATGGAGCCGCCCTTCATCAGCTTGGCGACGACCTTTTGCGCCTGGTCCGAGGGGATGGCGAAGCCGACGCCGACGCTGCCGCCATTCGGCGAAAAGATCGCGGTGTTGATGCCGACGACATCGCCGTACACATCCGTCAGCGGGCCGCCGGAATTGCCCCGGTTGATCGGTGCGTCGATCTGAATGAAGTCGTCAAACGGGCCGCTGTGCAGATCGCGGCCGCGCGCCGAGACAATGCCGGCGGTGACCGTGGTGCCAAGGCCGAAAGGATTGCCGAAGGCGAGCACCTGGTCGCCCGGCATGAGCTTGTCCGAATCGCCCCATTTGACGGTCGGCAAGGCCTTGCCGGCGTTGACCTTGAGCACGGCAAGGTCGTTCTTCGTGTCATGGCCGATCAATTTGGCGGGAAGCTCGGTGCCGTCGTCGAGCATCACCTTGACCGACTGGGCGCCGTCGACGACGTGATTGTTGGTGACGATCATGCCGTCGGCACCGACGATGAAGCCTGAGCCGAGGGCCTCGGTGCGCGGCGCCTGTTCCGGCGGTGTCTTGGGGGCGGGCAGTCCCTGGTCACCGAAGAAACGGCGGAAATAGTCGTCGAAAGGCGAGTTGCCACCGAACTCGTTGCCACCGAATGGGGAGGCCTCGCTCGTGGTGTCCGACTGCGCCGATTTCATGAGGGTGGTGATCGTCACCACTGCCGGTTTGTCGGCCGCCACGACCGGAGCGAACGAGCCGCGGGGCGCCGTCATGCCGGTGACAGGTGGGGTCACTGTTGCCGCCAGGACATCATTCAGCCTGGGAGCGAAGGACAGGGCGAAGGGGCTGACGATCAGCGCGGCGCCCAGCAGAGCGGCGACGCGATGTCTGCGAAGGGTCTGGATTGGTGACATGGCCGTTGTCCGGGCGAGAGATTGGTCTTGCGCCGCGACGTTCCGTCACCGGAACAATTCATCGGCGCGTCGGTCGTCGGCCTTGCCTGTCTCGCCTGTCACGGCAGCCGACCGGATCGACAGCCCCGCATCTAGGGCGCCGATTATGGTTTCCAGATAATATTACGAAGATTTAATTTCCAGCCGGCAACCGCCTCGCGGCGTTGCCGCCGAAACCCGAAAATACAAAACCCGCCTCGGGAGGGGCGGGTCGGTTGGGGCGAATCAGCACCATACCGATATTAGTAGCATAGCTGCCGGCACAAAGCAAGAACAAAATAGCTGCCCAAGACAAATCGCCTCAGATTTGCGCCGCCTCAGCCGAGGCCTCCTATTCGCCTTTCCGGTCGGTCCGGCTGAGATAGGTGGTGGCGATCTCGCGCATCCGCCTGCCATCGAAGCTCGGTCCATGGCCGCCATGGCCGATCCGGATCGGCAGCTCGAGCAGGCGCTGCATCGTGCGGCGATAGGCGGCACGATCCGAATCCGGCAGGTCGTCGATCAGCATGGCGTCGTAGATGGCGTCGCCGGCGAAGAACAGGCCGTCAGCCTCGTCGAACAGCGCGATCGAATCCGGAGAGTGGCCGGGCAGATGCAGGACGCGGAATTGGCGGTCGCCGAGGTCGATCCTATCGCCCTCGTCCAGGGTCCGGGCCAGAGGCGCCGGCTGAATCCTGTAATCGGCCGCCTTCCAGCCCTTTGCCGGCAGCCTGGAGACGGCGCCTTCCAGATCATGGAACATGTAGGCGTAGGTCACCGCTTCATCCATGCTGTCGAACTGTGCGGCGCTGTGGCGCGGCCCTGCCCGCAGCGGAAACTCGTGCAGCGAGCCGACATGATCGAGATGGATATGCGTGGCGACGACGAGCAGCGGCTTGCCGGACGGCGTGTCGATCTGCGGCGCCAGCGGGCAGATCCCCATGCCGGTGTCGACCAGCAGGTCGACATCGCGGCCGCGCAGATGCCAGATGTTGGCGCGCACGAATTCGTGCACGAAGGGCTCGGTCAGCACCGTCGTATTGGCGTTGACGATGGTTTTGCTGAACCAGCTGTCCATCAGATCAAGGCCGGCATCAGACGAACGGCTTGCCGACCTTGTACTTTTGCGGGACCAGCCGCTTCAGATAGGCCATCCCCGCATCGGACAGCCGGTTGACATCCGGCAGCATGAAATCATCCGGCATATGGCGCGTCTTGCCGGCGACGTTCTTCAGCGGCACCTTCTTCAGCACGGTTTTCTTGCCGTCATATTGCAGCGCCACCGAACCGCCGCCCTCGTCGGCCACCGTGACCGCGAAGGCACCGGCATCGAAGGCCTCCTGCGCGTCCACCGCGCTGATGGCGCCGACATAGCCGCGCGGCATATAGCCGAGCGCATCGACGCGCGCCCGCTTGCCCGGCAGTCCTTCGGCGAGCGCGCGCTCCAAGGCTGCCGGCAGGTCGCTGCCCGACAGCTTGACGTTGCCGTGCTGGTCGCGCTCCAGCCTTTCCGGCGGCACCAGGCTTTCGACCAGCGCTTTGCCGTCGGCGGTGCTGACGCCTTCGGAGACGGCAACGATGCAGCGCTTGTGGCGATCGAGCGTTGCACGAACGTCGTCGATGAAGCCCGCCGCGGAGAACGGCCGCTCCGGCACGTAGACGAGATGCGGGCCGCTGTCCTGATCGAGCTGCCAGGCCGCGGACGCGGCCGTCAGGAAACCGGCATGCCGCCCCATGACAATGCCGACATAGATGCCCGGCAGAGCCCGGAAATCGAGATCGACCGAAAGGAATGCTCCCGCGACGAACTCGGCCGCCGACATGAAGCCGGGCGTGTGGTCGTTCTCCTCGAGATCGTTGTCGATGGTTTTCGGCGCATGCACGAAGGCGATCTTGCCGCCGGCAGCGTCGGTGAGGATCTGCTGCGTGCCCGAGGTGTCGTTGCCGCCGATATAGATGAAGGCATCGGCGCCGGCTTTCTTCAAGCCGTTGAGGATGAGGTCGCAATAGGCGGCATCCGGCTTGTCGCGCGTCGAACCAAGCGCGGCGCTCGGTGTCGCCGCGATCAATCGCAGGCGGTCCTCGGGGATGGCCGAAAGATCGACGTAATTGCCGTCGCGGATGCCGCGCACGCCGTGGATGGAACCAAGCACCTTGGCGCCGAGATGCCGCTTGCGGATTTCGAGCGCGGCGCCAACCACCGTCTGGTTGATGACGGCGGTAGGGCCGCCGCCTTGCGCGATGACAAAAGTTCCGGCCATTGTTCACGTCTCCCGGGCGATGAAATCGCAGGCACATTCGCCTGTCTTGCGGCATCGCGCAACGGCAGAGTGATCGCTGAAGGCGAAGCCGCCGTTCAGACGACGACGACCGGGTTTTTCTTGGAGACGCGGCTGTAGAGGTCGATGATGTCCTGGTTGATCAGGCGCACGCAGCCCGACGACATCGCCTGGCCGATGCTCCACCATTCGGGCGAGCCGTGGATGCGATAGCCGGTGTCGCTGCCGTTCTGATAGATGTAGAGGGCACGCGCGCCGAGCGGATTGTCGAGGCCGCCCGGCTGTCCGCTTTGCCATTTCACCAGTTCCGGCCTGCGGGCGATCATCTCGGGCGGCGGGGTCCAGACCGGCCATTCCTTGCCGTACTGGATGTTGGCGCGGCCGGACCAGCGGAATCCGTCCTTGCCGATGCCGACGCCGTAACGGATCGCCTCGCCGCCGGGCTGCACCAGATAGAGCAGCCGTTCCTGCGAGTGAACGACGATGGTGCCGGGTTGCTCGCCGGTCGGATCGACGACGATCTGGCGGCGGAACTCCGGCTTGACCTTGAGGTAGGGCACTTCCGGCACATTGAAGCCACCGTCGGTGAGCGAAGCGTACATCACGTCGGGGCTGGTAATGTTCTTGTCGACGCTGATACTCGGACGGATGGGCCGGATCGAGCCGGTGGTGACGTCGTCGAGCTGGAGCGACGGCAGATCCAGCGTCTGGCTGCAGCCGGCGACGCCGAGCAGCGCCAGCGCACCGGCGCCGGACAGCACCGTGCGACGGGAAAGCTGTATTTCGGTTTCGATTGCGTCGCCATTGTGCGGCAGCGACAGACCGTGCGGCAACTCACGCATTTACCCAAACCCTACGCTGTCGGCGGGAAACACGCTCCGGCCGTATAGCAGGCATTTTCGCCAATCATGGTTGAAAAAGCGTGAAGGCCGGCCGCCTGGCATTAACGAGAGGCTTTTTCGACTTTGCCTCTTTACATCTGCGCGAGGCCAAGGATTTATCCTCTTCTTTGAGCTCAAGGAGAAGAAAATGTCCTTCGAAAACTGGGCCGCCTTTGCCGCCGCCTCGGCAGTCCTTCTTGTCATTCCGGGCCCGACCATCATGCTGGTGGTTTCATATGCGCTCGGCCAGGGCTGGCGCACCGCGCTGCCGATGGCAGTCGGCGTGGCGCTCGGCGACTTCACCGCGATGACACTGTCGATGCTGGGTATCGGCGCGCTGCTGGCGGCGTCCGCCACCGTATTCACCGTGCTGAAGGTGATCGGCGCCGGCTATCTGATCTATCTCGGCATCAAGCTGTTTCGCGCCGGCGGCGCGCTCCGGGCCGAACCGCGTACCGATGCGGTGTCATCGGCGAAAATGACGACGCACGCCTGGCTGGTTACCGCGCTCAATCCGAAAAGCATCACCTTTTTTGTCGCCTTCCTGCCGCAGTTCCTCGACCGGCATGCGGATTTCTGGACACAGATGCTGATCTTCGAGACGACCTTCCTGGCGCTCGCCTTCGCCAATGCCTTCGGTTATGCGCTGATCGCGGCAAGGGCGCGCAACGTGGTGCGCAATCCAAAGGCGATCCGCATCTTCAACCGCACTGGCGGCACGCTGCTGGTCGGCGCCGGCATCGCCACAGTGGCGATGCGCTCGGGCAACTGAGGGACAGACCATGGCGGTGAGCGATGCATTCGGCCTGACACTGTCTGGCGCGACGGAGGCCGGGCTCTCGACCTACAGCCGGGCCGTTCGCGAATTGCAGTGCTTCATCGGCGATCCGGTCGGTTCCATTGACCAGGCAATCGCCGAAGATCCCGGCTTCGTCATGGCGCAGGTGTTCAAGGGTTATCTCTTTGGCCTTGCCACAGAGCGTGAGGCGACGGCGGTGGCCAAGGCATGTCACGAGGCGGCGCTGCCGCTTGCCGCGACAACGCGCGAGCAGGCGCATGTCGCCGCCCTTGGCCACCTTGCTGATGGACGCTGGCACGAGGCCGCCCGCGTGCTGGAGGATATCGCCATCGAGTTTCCGCTCGATGCGCTGGCGCTGCAGACCGGCCACCAGATCGACTTCTTCACCGGCAATGCGCGCATGCTGCGCGACCGCATCGGCCGCGCGCTGCCGTCCTGGCAGCGCGACATGCCGGGCTATCACGCCATACTCGGCATGCAGGCCTTTGGCCTGGAGGAAATGGGCGATTACGCGCGCGCCGAAAAACTTGGCCGCACGGCGGTCGATATCGAGCCGCGCGACGGCTGGGCCCAGCATGCGGTGGCCCATGTCATGGAGATGCAGAGCCGGCAGAAGGACGGCATTCTGTGGATGCGCGCCAATCCCGAAGCGTGGACGCGGGAGAGCTTCCTGCAGGTGCACAATTGGTGGCATCTGGCACTGTTCCACTATGATCTCGGCGAAATCGACGAGGTGCTGGCGCTCTATGACGGGCCGATCTATGGCGAACGCTCGATGCTGGCGCTCAACATGGTCGATGCCTCGGCGATCCTGTGGCGGCTGCATCTCGGCGGCGTCGATGTCGGCGAGCGCTGGGCGACACTCGCCGCCAACTGGTTGCCCATGGCCAGCGCCGGCCACTATGCCTTCAACGACGCCCACGCGATGATGGCGTTTGTCGGTGCCGGCCTCGAAGCGCCGGCCCGCAACTTGCTCGAGGCGCAGCGCGAGGCGATGCGCGGCAAGGACGACAACGCCGGTTTCACCAGGGATGTCGGCCATCCCCTGACGCTCGCCATCAAGGCATTCGGCGAGGGCAATTATGCCGGGACGATACGCCTGATCCGGCCGATGCGGGCAATCGCCCATCGCTTCGGCGGCAGCCACGCACAACGCGACGTCATCGACCTGACACTGATCGAAGCGGCATTGCGTTCCGGTGATGGCGCGCTGGCGAGGGCGCTTGCGGCGGAACGCGCGCTGGCACGGCCGGACAGCCCGTTGTCGGCACTGTTTTCACGGCGTGCAAACGCTCCCGCGGCGAATTGACCACGGCCACATCTTGCCTTAAAAACTGCCCCGGCCTGATTTTTTCGAGCGTCGAAAAAATCTTCGCGTGTTGACCGGGGTGCGTTTCCGGCGGCACGATTGCCGGGATATCTTCGCCGCCCGTGTCACAGGACTGGGCAGCGAAGCAAGAAAGACCGTCGCCGCCAGGCATGACGGACATGGGAGGAAACATGTATCTCGGCCTCGATCTCGGCACGTCGGGCGTCAAGGCGCTGCTGATCGATGCAAGGCAGAGCATCGTCGGTTCCGGCCATGCGCCGCTCGACGTGTCGCGCCCGCATCCCGGCTGGTCCGAGCAGAACCCGGCCGACTGGATCCGCGCCTGCGAAGCGGCGGTCGGCGAGTTGCGGTCAATGCATGCGAAGGAACTCGCGGCAGTCAAAGGCATCGGCCTTTCCGGCCATATGCATGGCGCCACCCTGCTCGATGCCGCCGACCAGGTGCTGCGCCCCTGCATTCTATGGAACGACACACGCAGCCACGCCGAGGCGGCCGCGCTCGATGCCGACCCGCGCTTTCGCAAGCTGACCGGCAACATCGTCTTTCCCGGTTTCACCGCGCCGAAGCTGGCCTGGGTGAAAAACAACGAACCGGCTGTTTTCGCCAAGGTGGCAAAGGTCCTGCTGCCGAAGGACTTTTTGCGGCTCTGGCTCGCCGGCGAGCATATTTCGGAAATGTCGGATTCGGCTGGCACGTCGTGGCTCGATGTCGGCAAACGCGCCTGGTCCTCCGAACTGCTCGCTGTCACGTCGCTCGACGAAAGCCAGATGCCGTCGTTGGTCGAAGGCACGGCCAAGGCCGGTGCCTTGCGCGCCGAACTGGCCGCCAGATGGGGCATGCAGGCGGGCATCCCGATCGCCGGCGGGGCCGGCGACAACGCGGCCTCGGCCTGCGGCATGGGCACGGTCGGCGCCGGGCAGGCGTTCGTCTCGCTCGGCACGTCGGGCGTGCTTTTTGCCGCCAACGCGTCCTATCTGCCCAATCCGGAAAGCGCAGTGCACACATTCTGCCACGCACTGCCCGGCACCTGGCACCAGATGGGCGTCATCCTGTCGGCAACCGATTCGCTCAACTGGCTGTCGGGGATCGCTGGAAAAAGTGCCGGCGAGTTGACCGCCGAACTCGGCGATTCGCTGCAGGCGCCGAGCGGTGTCTCTTTCCTGCCGTACCTGTCAGGCGAGCGGACGCCTCACAATGATTCCGTCATTCGGGGCGCCTTTACCGGGCTTGCCCACGAGTCCGGCCGCGCGGCGCTGACCCAGGCCGTGCTCGAAGGCGTCGCCTTCGCTTTCCGCGACAGCCTCGAAGCCCTGGCCAAAGCCGGTACGACGCTGACCCGGGTGACGGCGATCGGCGGCGGCTCGCGTTCGCGCTACTGGCTGAAGGCCATCGCCACAGCGCTTGGCCTGCCAGTCGATATCCCAGCCGACGGCGATTTCGGCGCCGCCTTCGGAGCGGCCCGGCTTGGCCTGATCGCGGCGACAGGCGCCGATCCGCGCGCCGTGTGCACGGCGCCGGCGACGGACGCCACGGTCGAGCCGGTCGCCGCACTAAGCGATGCCTATGCAGATGCCTATCAGCGCTACCGCCAGCTTTACCCGGCGATCAGGAGCGCCACGGCGTGAGCGGTTTCCCGCCCTCGCCGTGGCCCGCCGAGAAGGCCTCACTGTGCCGGCACCTTGTCGAGAAAGCCGGTGACGCTTTTCAGCCGGCCATTTTCGATGACGCCGATATCGGTGCCTTCGATGACGGAGCCGACGCCTTCCGGCCCGAGGTTCCAGGAGAAGCGGATGGTATCGGCGAAGCCGTCCGGCTTGCCTTTCAGCGAGAACCTGAAGCCGGCAAAGCGCTGCTGAACGCCTTCGATCAGCGCGGCGATGGCGTCATGGCCGTCGCCCTGCATGATCGGATCGCGGTAGCCGACGTCCTCGGTGAAGGTCGCCTCGAGCAAGGCTTTCCTGCGTGCGGCGTCGCTCTCGTTCCAGGCGGCGATGTAGTTTTCGGCAATGGTGTTGAGGTCGGTCATGGTCTGTCTCCTTCGTTGGGTGGCTTTGACATGAGCCTTTTCGACCAGCGCCAGCGCGAAACCAATTACGCCTGAGGTAATCAGGCCGAACCATGCGAGAGGAAAAAAACATGAGCAGCGGTTTTTTCGGCGACATCCAACAGATCAAATACGAGGGACCGGATTCGACCAATCCGCTGGCCTATCGGTTCTACAATCCCGACGAGATCGTCGCCGGCAAGCGGCTGGAAGACCATCTGCGCTTTGCCGTCGCCTATTGGCATTCCTTCGCCTGGCCGGGCGGCGATCCGTTCGGCGGTCAGACGTTCGACCGGCCATGGTTCCCCAAGGCCGGCGGTACCGACACGATGGAGCTGGCCAAACTCAAGGCCGACGTCGCCTTCGAGATGTTTTCGCTGCTGGGCGCGCCTTATTTCTGCTTCCACGATGCCGACGTGCGGCCGGAGGGCCGGGACTTTTCCGAAAGTGCGGCGCGGCTCGACGAGATCGCCGATTATTTCTCGGGAAAGATGAAGCAGACCGGCGTCAAGCTGCTGTGGGGCACGGCCAACCTGTTCTCCAACCGCCGCTTCATGTCAGGCGCCGCCACCAATCCCGATCCGGACGTCTTTGCCTATTCGGCGGCGACGGTGAAACACTGCATCGACGTCACCAAGCGGCTGAACGGCGAGAACTACGTGCTGTGGGGCGGCCGCGAGGGCTATGAGACGCTGCTCAACACCGACCTTGCCCGCGAGCAGGAACAGGCCGGCCGTTTCCTCAACCTGGTCGTCGATTACAAGCACAGGATCGGCTTCGAAGGAACCATCCTGATCGAGCCGAAGCCTCAGGAGCCGACCAAGCACCAGTATGATTACGACGTCGCCACCGTCTATGGCTTCCTCAAGCGTTTCGGACTGGAGAACGAGGTCAAGCTCAACATCGAGCAGGGCCACGCCATCCTGGCCGGCCATTCGTTCGAACATGAACTGGCGCTGGCCAATGCGCTCGGCATTTTTGGCTCGATCGACATGAACCGCAACGACTACCAGTCGGGCTGGGACACCGACCAGTTCCCCAACAATGTGCCGGAGATGGCTCTGGCCTACTACCAGGTGCTGCAGGCCGGCGGCTTCAAGACCGGCGGCACCAATTTCGACGCCAAGCTCAGGCGCCAGTCGCTCGATCCGCAGGACCTGCTGATCGGCCATATCGGGGGCATGGACTGCTGCGCTCGCGGCCTGAAGGCGGCAGCGCGCATGGTCGAGGACAAGGCGCTGTCCGCCCCGCTCGCCGAGCGCTATGCCGGCTGGGATTCGGCCGAGGCCAAGGCGATGCTTGCCGGCAAGCGCACGCTGGAGGAAATCGCCGAGCGCGTCGTCAAAGAGAAGATCGAGCCGCAGCCCAGATCCGGCCGCCAGGAATTGCTCGAAAACATCGTCAACCGGTACGTCTGAGGCGTACCCAGTTCGCGGCCGCATTGTTCAGCGGCCGCCGGCTAAGACGGCTTCTCTGCGGGGCTGAACCGACGAAGGTTTTGCCCCGTGTGAAACTCGCGTGGCCTGTTCGCTGACCGGGTCTGGCGCGCCTTAGCCGTGATCGAGGCCTCTCAGGTAGGCGCAAAACATGTCGGCCATGGCGTTGGCGTAGACTTCAATCTCCTTGGGGGTTCGAGGCGTCTCCGAGAACTGCTTCCCCACCGTGCTGAGCGTCGTCATGACCAGGTCGCCGGCCAATTCGCGAGTCGCTTGCGCGGCGCTCGGCAACGCCTCCTGCATGAAGAGCTGGATGGTGCGGTCTCCGGACGCCCTCGCCGCCTGCGCCTCGGGCGCGTCGCGGTAAAGCGGGGCGGCGTCGTCGAGCGCCACACGCACCGCAGCCTCCTCACACTCCGAGCGGAGGAAGGCGTGGACCAGGTCGCGCAGCCGGTCAAGCGGCGGTTTCCTGATATCCTCGAGGATATCGCGCAGCAAACTGGTCGTCTGCCGCCATTCGTCGCTCTGGAGCCGGAACAGGATCGCCGCCTTGTTCGGAAAATACTGATACAGCGATCCGACGCTGACGCCGGCCTTCTCGGCCACGCGCGCCGTGGTGAAGCGCTGCGCGCCTTCCCTCGCCAAAACCTGAACAGCAGCCTGCAAAATCGCAGCGACGAGCTCCGCCGAGCGGGCCTGCTTCGGCTGTTTTCGCGAGGAAATCCGCGGACTTCGGTTGTCGCTCATTGAGAGCCGCGCCAATGCGATTAGTGAATGCGAATGATTAGTCGTATTTTGAATGTCGCACAAGAACGCGTTCAATTCCGACTGGAGACCGATATGACCACACTGACGACAACGCCGCTCGCGCCCCTGCTGGACCGCCTGTTCGAGGAAGCCGCTGCGGCAACAAGCCCTGCAGTGGCGGAACTCTCCGCCGAGGAGCGGATGCGGCTGGTTCGAAGCAAGACCGAATACCTCGATTTCTATGGGCGGCTAAGGGATCTCTGGCTTCCCGTTTCGCGAGAGACCGGCACGCTGCTCTACATGCTGGCACGAGGCAGCGGCGCACGGACGATCGTCGAATTTGGAACCTCGTTCGGCATCTCGACCCTGCACCTTGCCGCAGCCTTGCGGGACAATGGCGGTGGCCGCCTGATCACCAGCGAGTTCGAGCCATCCAAGGTCGCGCGCGCGAGGAGTAATCTGACAGCAGGCGGTCTCATTGACATGGTGGAAACCCGCGAAGGAGACGCGCTGCAAACATTAAGCGTCGATCTTCCCGAAAGCGTCGACCTGCTTCTGCTCGACGGCGCCAAAGCGCTCTATCCCGAGATCTTGAGTCTGGTTGAAAGCCGCCTCAGACCGGGCGCCTTCGTCGTTGCCGACAACGCAGATCTTTGCCCCGAATACCTCGAGCGGGTGCGCTCGACCGGGAGTGGCTACATGTCCACGCCGTTCGGCGAGGATGTTGAACTGTCGATGCGGCTTGGCTGAAGCACTGCGTGACCTGCCGGAACGATCGTGCCCAAGATGGGCGGCGGCGGACAAAACTTTGCCCGGCATCGCCCATCAATCGCCTCGCTCTTGCCTTCAAAGAGCCGTCACGAACCTCCTATAGTGTGGTTCGTGGCGGGATTCAGAAAGAAGGAGGCGAAACGATATGCAGCACGAACGCGAAATCGACGCCCTGCTCTCATCTGGCGAGGCTGGATCGATCATCGACCGGCTGATGGCGCTGCCGCACCCGAAACAAGGTGCGCTGAGTGCAAACGAATGGGATCGCGCGGTCGCCAGCCGCTTCGAGACCCATCTTGCGAGACAGATGCGCTCGCAGATCGACGGCAGCAGCGACCGCCAGGACGCTGCCTGATCTACCTTTGCCTATGGATGTCGTTATCGCAAAACCGCTACGCACGCTCGGGTCAAGCCCGTGGCCAGGCTTTTGGGCGACATGCATTATCCCCGACGCAGCCTGACCGGCGCTTCGCCGAACGCTCTTGAAAACGCTCTGGAAAATGCCGCGGCGGACGAAAACCCCGTTCGCCCGGCAATGTCCGCCATGGCGATGCGCGTGTCGACCACCAGCCGGCGCGCGGCGCCGAGGCGCAGCCTGAGGTAATAAGCGCCGGGCGTTTCGCCGATCGACTTGCGAAAGATGCTTTCCAGCGTCCGTGCCGTCACCCCGGCGCGCTTTGCCACGGCCGCGATAGTCAGCGGCTGGTCGACATGCGCTTCCATCAGCCGGATGGCTTGCGCCAGCCTGGGATCGTAGCCGTCAAGACGGCCGAGCGAGACCAGCGGTTGCGCGTCCGTCGCGGCGCGCGCCTGGTCGTAGATGAAGACGCTCGCGACATCGAGCGCCACGGCCATGCCGAGCCGCGTGCGGATCAGATGCAGCATCAGGTCGAAGGTCGGCGAGGCGCCGCCGGTGGTGAACACCGGGCCATCGATGACGTAGCGGTCGGGGCGCACGTCGACGCCGGGAAAGGCCGACGAGAAATCCTCCATGTCCTCCCAGTGGGTGGTGGCGCTGCGCCCCTCCAGCAGACCGGCGCGGGCAACCAGCCAGGTGCCGGCCTCGACGCCGCCCCAGGCGCGTGCCGCGCGCGCCGCCCGGCGCAGTCCGGACAGCAAGGCCGATGTGGCATGGTTCTGCGAGCCGAAGCCGGCGACGACGACCAGCATATCGGTTGTGTCAGCCGCATCGAAGCGGCCGCTGACCGCCACCGGCAGGCCGCATGTGGTGACCGGCGCCTCGCCTGTCACCGAGACCAGCCTGAAATCGAACAGCGTCTCACCGGCAATGCGGTTGGCGGCGCGCAACGGATCGACGGCCGAGGCGACGCACATGATCGACGAGCCGGAGAATACCAGCAGCGTTACCTTGAGCGGCAAACGCTCGGCCCGAAAGATCGTCGGTTTTTCGTTTTTGGTCACACGATCTTCGTAAAACGCAAAACAGTTTCCGGCAAGTCAGGCATTCTTGCCCTACGTTCTATTGGGAGAGAATCCGATGCCGTTAGCGATGAACCGTGAGGTTTTCATTACCTGTGCCGTGACCGGGTCCGGCAGTTCGCAGGATCGCAGCCCGCATGTGCCGCGCTCGCCCAGAGAGATCGCCGATTCGGCCATCGAGGCGGCAAAGGCGGGTGCGGCGATCGTGCACTGCCACGTGCGCGATTCCGAGACCGGCAAGCCTAGGCGCGACGTGCATCTCTATCGCGAAGTAACCGAGCGCATCCGCGCGGCAGACGTCGACGTGGTGCTGAACCTGACCGCCGGCATGGGGGGTGACATGGTATTCGGCCCGCCGGAGAAACCGCTGCCGCTGAACGAAAAAGGCACGGACATGGGCGGCGCGAGCAACCGCATGGAACATGTGCGCCAGTGCCTGCCGGAAATCTGCACGCTCGATTGCGGCACCATGAATTTCGCCGAGGCCGACTATGTCATGACCAATACGCCCGGCATGCTGCGTGCCATGGGCGGCATGATGACGGCGCTCGGCGTCAAGCCGGAGATCGAGGCCTTCGACACCGGGCATCTGTGGTTCGCCAAGCAATTGGTCGAGGAAGAAGTGCTGAAGCCGGACGCCTTGGTGCAATTGTGCATGGGCGTGCCGTGGGGCGCGCCGGACGACCTCAACACCTTCATGGCTATGGTCAACAATGTACCGTCGACCTGGAACTGGTCGGCCTTTGCCATTGGCCGCAACCAGATGGCCTATGTCGCGGCCGCGGTGCTGGCCGGCGGCAATGTCCGCGTCGGACTGGAGGATAATCTCTGGCTCGACAAGGGTGTGCTGGCGACCAATGCGCAGCTGGTCGAGCGGGCGGTCAGCATCGTGTCGAATATGGGCGCCAGGGTCATCGGCCCGGACGAAGTCCGCAAGAAGCTGAACCTGACGAAGCGCGCACCGCTTTGAAAAGCCGGTAGCCGGTTGGGAGGAGCCGCCGATGAAGACCGTGAAATTCACCGCCATGAAGGACGGCGACCGCGAGGATTACGCCTTCCTCACCGAGCACGAGATCGACTACGCGGCAAAGACCGGCGAGCGGCTGCTCGACGCGCTCGTCCAGCTCGATGCGAGCCTCTCGGGCTACAAGATCACCCGGCTCGGCCATTCGCTGCAAGCGGCAACGCGGGCCTGGCGCGACGGCGCCGACACCGACTGGATTGCCTGCGCCTTGCTGCACGATATCGGCGACATCTACGCGCCCTATAACCACGACGAGTATGCGGCGTCGATCCTGAAGCCTTTTGTGCGCGAGCAATGCACCTGGGTGGTGGAGAAGCACGGCGATTTCCAGCGCCTCTATTACGCCCACCACCTCGGCGGCAATCCACACGCCCGCGACCGTTTCGCCGGGCACATCTACTTCGACGATTGCGATGAGTTTTGCGAACGCTGGGATCAGTCGAGCTTCGACCCGGATTACGAGACATTGCCGATCGATTTCTTCCGGCCCTTCCTGCTCGAAGTGTTCGCGCGCAAGGCCTATGACGCGTCCGTGATCCGTGCCGGCGAGCGCGTCGCCCTCACCGACCCCGCAACAGCCAGGACAAGAACCGGAGCCTCCGCATGAGCATCATCAACAAGGCGGCCGCCATCGGCGGCGGCGTCATCGGCGCCGGCTGGGTGGCGCGGCTGCTGCTCAACGGCATCGACGCGTCGATCTTCGATCCCGACCCCGAGGCGTCACGCAAGGTCGGCGAGGTGATGAAGGGAGCGCGACGCGCCTACAAGCAGATGCTGCCCGGCGGCCTGCCGAAGGAGGGCAAGCTTACCTTCGCCAAGACGATCGCCGAGGCGGTGGCAGACGCCGACTTCATCCAGGAAAGCGTGCCGGAGCGGCTCGACCTGAAGCACCGCGTGCTGGCCGAGATCGACCTTTATGCGCCGGCCAACGCCATTGTCGGATCCTCCACCTCCGGCATCAAGCCGACCGACATGCAGGTGGCGATGAAGAAGCACCCGGAGCGGCTGGTCGTCGGCCATCCGTTCAACCCCGTCTATCTGCTGCCGCTGGTCGAAATCGTCGGCGGCGAACAGACCTTTCCCGAGGCGATCGAAGTCGCCAAGGAGATGTATGCCTCGATCGGCATGAAGCCGGTGGTGATCCGCAAGGAGATCGAAGCCTTCGTCGGCGACCGGCTGCTCGAAGCGGCCTGGCGCGAGGCGCTGTGGCTGGTCAAGGACGGCATCTGCACGGTCGAGGAGCTCGACGACATCATGCGCTACGGCTTCGGCCTGCGCTGGGCGCAGATGGGCATGTTCCAGGTCTATCGCGTCGCCGGCGGCGAGGCCGGCATGCGCCACTTCATGGCGCAGTTTGGCCCGTGCCTGAAATGGCCGTGGACCAAGCTGATGGACGTGCCGGAGTTCAACGATGAACTGGTCGAGCTGATCGCGACCCAGTCGGACGATCAGGCGCACGGTCTGTCGATCCGCGAGCTCGAAAAGATCCGCGACGACAATCTGGTCGCCATCATGGAGGCACTGTCGAAGCAGAACAAAGGCAAAGGCTGGGGTGCCGGCGCCCTGCATAAGGACTACACCAGGCAGCTAGCCAAGCTCGCGGCCAAGAAGCCCACCGCCTCCAAGGCGGCCGAAAAGGCAAAGGCTGAAAAGCCGAAGAAAAGGAAGAAAGGCTGAGACCATGGATTTTGGTCTTTCGGAGGAGCAGAAGCTCATCGTCGAGACGACGCGGGCCTTCGTCGAGAACGAGCTTTACCCGCATGAGCGCGAGGTTGAACGCACCGGCGTGCTGCGCCGCGAGCTGATCGAGGAGATCAAGGCCAAGGCGATCGGAGCCGGCCTCTATGCCGCCAACATGCCGGCCGACGTCGGCGGCGCCGGGCTCGATACGGTGACCTGGCTGCTCTATGAAAAGGAACTCGGCCGCGCCAATTACGCGCTGCATTGGACCTGCGTGGCGCGGCCTTCGAACATCCTTCTCGCCGGCACGCCGGAGCAGCGCGAAAAATATCTGTTTCCCTGCATTCGCGGCGAGAAATGGGATTGCCTGGCAATGACCGAGCCGGGCGCCGGCTCCGATCTGCGCGGCATGAAGGCAACCGCCGTGCAAGACGGCGACGACTGGGTGCTGAACGGCACCAAGCATTTCATCAGCCATGCGGACCTCGCCGATTTCGCCATCGTCTTCATGGCCTCGGGGGAGGAAGAGTCTTCGCGTGGAAAACGCAAGAAGATCACCGCCTTTTTCGTCGACAAGGGCACCAAGGGTTTCACCGTGCGCGACGGCTACCGCAACGTCTCGCATCGCGGCTACACCAATGCCATCCTCGAATTCGACGATTGCCGGTTGCCGGCCAGTCAGGTTCTGGGCGAGGTCCACAAAGGCTTCGACGTCGCCAATTCATGGCTTGGCGCGACGCGCCTGCAGGTCGGCGCCACCTGCCTCGGCCGCGCCGAGCGGGCGCTTGGCCACGCCGTCGAATACGCCGCGCAGCGCCAGCAGTTCGGCCAGCCGATCGGCAAGTTCCAGGGCGTGTCGTTCAAGCTCGCCGACATGGCGACCGAGCTGAAGGCCGCCGACCTGATGGTGTTCGAAGCCGGCTGGAAGTACGATCAGGGTACCGTCACCGACCAGGACATGGCCATGGCCAAACTGAAGGCCACCGAGATGCTCGCC
Source organism: Mesorhizobium sp. M0664 (assembly GCF_040320565.1). Taxonomy (NCBI): domain Bacteria; kingdom Pseudomonadati; phylum Pseudomonadota; class Alphaproteobacteria; order Hyphomicrobiales; family Phyllobacteriaceae; genus Mesorhizobium; species Mesorhizobium sp. M0664. The sequence continues at coordinate 400 of NZ_JAMYPW010000001.1, read as the reverse complement.
TTTGTCGCCGACGAGGCGATCCAGATCCATGGCGGCATGGGGCTGATGGACGATTTGCCGCTCGAGCGCATCTGGCGCGACGCCCGCGTCGAGCGCATCTGGGAAGGCACCTCGGAAATCCAGCGCCACATCATCTCGCGGGCGCTGCTGCGCCCGTTCGGGGGCTGAACAGCGCAATGTTTGCATTCCTTCGCGCCCCCCTCTGTCCTATCGGACATCTCCCCCTCAAGGGGGGAGATCGGCCGCCATTCCTGATTTCGCCAGTTATTGCCGTTGCATGCCTGGGGCCGGCGGCCCAACTGCCAATCTCCCCCCTGTTTGGACCGGAGACATCGCGAACAGGTGTGCGAGGACATCGCGAACAGTGCTCCATGCTATCTCTCGACGAGGTTGAGGTCGA